>JAQXDW010000141.1 GCA_029251165.1 Myxococcota bacterium | reverse complement strand
AGGCAGAGACCTGGCCCTGGAAGGTGGAGACGGTGACGTCGGTGTCGAACGTCGCGGAGGAGGCGTTGACGTCGGCGAGGGTGTGGTCGCTTAGAACCTGCCCGATGGTGTCGGGCTGGAGCTCGGCGCAGCCGGTGAGGCTGGCGAGGAGTGCGGCGGGGATCATGGCGTCTCCAGTGGCGGTCTGTTCCCAACATAACGGCAGGAGAGGGTGCTGTACGCTCCTTGCTGGCGGAGGCTGCCGCTGGTGGAAGATGCGCCCTGCGCCCCCACGCGCTCTAAGGGCATCGCTCTGTGAGCACCGCCCTCCCGGCCTGCGATCACGGAGTGCTGTCGAGGAGGACGTCGCTGTCTTGCGCGAGCAAGAGCGCGAGCCTGGCATCGGCGAGCTGTCCCTGGAGCGCGATGAGCGCGGCCTGCCCCTGCATCACCTCGGACTGGAGGAGGATGGTGTTGAGCAGGTCGCTCTGGCCGGTCTCATAGGAGAGCGCGATGCCCGCGAGGGCCTCCTCTGCCGCGACGGACAGGTCCGCACCGAGCTCGATCAGCAGCGCCTCAGCCTCCGCGTGGCGGGTGAGGGCGGTGGTGAGCTCGGTCTCTGCACGGGCGGTGACGGCGCGCTGTGCTGCGGCAGCGACCTGGATCGCAGCGGCTGCTTCCGCTCGGCCGACCTGGTTGCGGGAGAACAGCGGCAGCGTGACGCCGAGAGACGGGCCGATGAACTGCTCGGCGTCTTCCTGCTCGATGAACACCCCCACTGACAGCGGCGCGAGCGCGGCGGCCTGCTGCTGGCGGCGGTCGTGCTCGGCGGCCTGGAGTCGGGCGGCAGCGGCGCGGACGTCGCTGCGGGGGCCGGCGACGGCCTCGGCGGGGCGGGGGGCGGCCGCGAGTGGGTCGGCGGTGAGGTCGGCGGCTGAGACGGACTGACCGAGCATTGCAGAGAGGTCTGCCAGCGATGTGCTCTCCTGTGCGCTGGCGTCGAGGAGCCAGGAGGCTGAACGGGCCCGAGAGAGCCGGGCCAGGCGGAGGTCCAGCAGCGATGCATCGCCGGCTTCGTGGCGGAGTCGGGCTGCTGCTTCCAGCGCTGCGCTGAGCGCGACGGCCTCTCGTGCGACCTGTGCGATCGTCGCGGCGACCGCAGCCTCCACATAGGCCGAGCGGGCTGCGACGGCGACGGTCAGCAGGGCACGGTCCCGCTGGGCGATCGCGGCATCGAGGGCGGCGCGGGTCTGCTGACGCTGGAGCCGTCGCTGGCCGGTGAGGGTGATCGGCTGGGCGAGCGAGAGCCCGAGGCGATCACCGCTGAGCGCCACATCTGCGCGGAGAGTGGGGTTGTAGCCCGGAGTGGTGGTGCGGGCGTGGGCTGCGGTGGCCTGGGCGAGCTGGGCCTCTGCGGTGCGGAGCTGTGGGTGAACAGACAGCGCCAGCGAGACGGCAGCCTGCGGCGAGAGGGGGGCGGCAGCTGCGGGCGGGCACAGCAGGCATGCGCCCAGAGCGAGGATGACGACCCCCAGAGAACGGGCGAACATCACGCGAGCCTTGCGGGAGGATGGGTCACATCTTGACACCCGGCTGTATATCCGAGTGCCGAGTGGGCTGCGCTCCCCCGTCCCACTCGATAGGCTCTCCGGGAGTCATCCAGATTGTCGAAATTCCGGGAGTTCACATGAGCGCAGCAGAGGTCGGTGTCGTCCGCCATGACATCAGGACAAACTTTCAGCACACCGCCAGCGACGGGTTCACCACGCCGGTCCGAACCCTGGTGACCACGCACCACGCCGGCGGGCAGGTTGCGATCTCCGCGTTTGTCGAGAGCAGCCCGGTGTTCACCCGGAGCGTCGGCGGCAGCCGCATTGTGCGGACCGGCACGGTCGAGGGCACCGCCACAGAGGCGATCAAGCTGGCGTCCGGGATGTCCTCGAAGAACCCCGGCGCTGGGATCCCGGCGAGCGGCCAGAAGACCGTGGCCCTGTGGGCGGACATGCCCTCGGATGCTGAAGGCAAGGCGCGCCTGCTCGCCGAGCACTACCGGGTCGTCCTGACGGCCGAGCCTGGCGCGATCTTTGGACCGGACATGAACGTCGGCGAGGAGGTCCAGGATGTCCTCTCTGGCACCGACGGGCTGCTCGATCACGTCACCGGACTCTCAACCGCTGCCGGTGGTCTGGCCATCGACTCCACCGGCTACACCGGCCGTGCCCTGGTCGGCGCGCTGAGCGGCTGGGACGGGACCGCAGGACTGAAGACCGCTGCGATTCAGGGCTTCGGTGCTGTCGGCGCCTGGGCAGCAAAGGCGCTCCTCAGGCACCATCCCCACGTCAAGCTCGTGGCCCTCTCCAACCGCTACGGCACCGCATTTGCCGCCGCCGGCATGCCCGTCGAGCAGCTGTTCGAGGTGTGGTCGACCAGCGCGTCACCCGACCGCGCGATCAAGGAATTCGCCATCGGCCATGCAGACCTCTCCTGGGTCGAGGATCCCGACCACCTCTGGACCCTCCCCTGCGACCTGCTCGTCCCGGCGGCCCGGACCGGCGTGGTCAAGCTGGCTGAAGAGGAGACCGAGAGCGCTGATGCTGTCGCGGTTCAGTCGTGGCACGCCGCCAGTGGAGTCAAGGCGGTCCTCCAGGGGGCCAACGCGCCGTGCTCAGCAGGTGCCGAGACGTGGCTGTCAGAGCACGGAGTGGTGATCTTCCCGGACTTCATCGTCAACTGCGGCGGCGTGTGGGGCTGCTGGGCGGAGTGGTACAGCCGCGCTGAGCTTCGGGCGGGCACCATCGCCCACGAGGTGCTCGACGAGAAGGTCCACAACATCATCCGCGAGAAGGTGGCCGCCAACATCCAGAAGGTCCTCGCCGAGACCAACACCCGCGCCTCTGCGCACCGGGTCAAGAAGGCCAACCAGGCACCGGTCGCGGCGCTGTGGGAGTCGCTGGCGAGCGCAGAGAACCAGTACCGACGAGCAGAGGCCCACGCCGAGCAGCTGAAGCTGTAGTCCATCCGGCAGTCTCACTCCGGCAGTCTCACTCCGGCAGCCCCAGCGCGCTCCGAAGCGACTCGTCGCCCTCTCGGCTGTGCTGCCAGTACCGGGTCCGCATGCTCCCGGTCATCCAGGCGGCCTCACCGGTCTCGCTCTGCCAGCCGAGCAGCCGGTGGGGGGGAGCCTGCTCGACATGCCAGGTCGTCGCGGCGCCGCGTGCGGGTGACACGGTGATGCGCCAGGCGGTGAAGTCGCCAGCGGGCACGGTGAGGGGAGCTGGCTGTGCGCTGCGGGTGAGGGTCGCGGTGGTCCAGTCCAGGCGATCGTGCAGCAGCCGGCTGTCGAGCAGGCGGGGGAGGTAGGGCACCGTGCGGGAGGTTCCTGGCGGGAGCAGCTCTCCGACCAGTCCGCGGACCAGCACGGGCAGCGCCTCTGCGACCACCCCGCCGTCGGGAGCATCCAGCGCGCGGTCCTCGCTGGACTCGCCGTCGAAGTAGCCCCGCCCCGTCAGGCGCAGGGTGTCGGGATCGGAGCCGAGGTCGTGCTCTGCGACGAGGTCGGCATACATGTGGCCGCACCACTCCTGCATCGAGAAGCTCAGCCGGCTGACCAGCCCGCGCGGCAGGATCCCGGAGAGCGGGACAAAGACGCTGATCATCGTGTTGTAGTCGTAGATGCCGGTCTGAAAGTCGCGGACCTCGTTGAGCTTGAGGACCGTATACTCGTCGCGGTGCCCGCCGTCAGACTTGACCCGCTGTGCGTGGGTGAGCGTCTCGGTCACGAAGACCATGACCACTTCTCCCGACCGCGACTCGCCGTAGCGGGGCTGAGTCAGCTGGTATCCAGAGACCTCCGCAGCGCCATCCCCCCAGTGATCCCAGAACCCATCGGGGGCCTGTGAGCGGGCGATCTCCGAGGGCTGGGCACCGGCTTGGCAGCCGAGGAGGAAGAGCATGAGGAGCGTGGAGGGCATGGAGTCCTCTACCGCGACTGCGGCATGCCGCAGGAGAATCCCGGCGCGGGCCGCTACGGGTTGATCCCGCCGGCGCGGTCTCCGGGAACCTCGCTGGGGGTGTCCCCAGAGAACAGCGCATCGGCCACGTGGTTGCGGGGGATGAGCCGGCGGGGAGACCAGCGGCTGCGGCTGAGGAGGGGGGTCTGGGGGCTGCTGCTGCGGCGGATCAGTCCCTCACGAACTGACTCCTGCTGGACCATGGCTGGCGTGCTCTGCTGAGGAGCTTCTTCCACAGGGGTACCCATGAGTGTAAGAGAGAGAAGTATCATGGAACGCCTCGTTTGCTGTTCTGTTCATGTCTCGCTTGCATGAATTACGTAGCGCTGTCCGTGGGCATGCCAACACGTCTCTGCGTTCTTTTTGGGGCTGCTGGGAGCAATGAGTGTGTGCTCCTGGCTAATTCGCGATGGCCGGTGAAGGCCCCGCGCGGCTCGCAGTGAGCTGGGAGGCGGCGAGCCCCGCCAGCAGCACCGCGCCAGCCACCAGAGGCCACGGGGTGGTCAGCAAGAAGCTGCTGCCGACGGCGGCCAGCAGGATGCGCCCAGCCTCCGCACCAGCAGCCCACCACTTCCGCTCCAGCAGTCCGCCAGCGCAGACCACCGAGAGCACCAGGATGGAGGTTGCGAGGAGCTGGAGCGACAGGCTCAGGGCGCTGCCGGACATCAGCATCCAGCCCAGCAGCGGCGTCGCGATGGGCGCTGTGATGATGACGTAGGCCCGGACAGCGCGGGGGGTGTCTGCATCAGACCAGCCATCCAGCGGGAGCGCGGGCAGGTCAGGGCGGAGCTGGGAGAGCCGCTCGGGACCGGACAGCCACGCGGAGAGGGTGTCTCGGACCGACAGCGGCGCAGCGGCACGGTGCAGATCGACGAACATCGCGAGGTTGCCCCAGGCGGCGTTGATGCTGCCGATGGGGCGGGTGATGCCGTAGGTCGGCTCCTCCTCCTCAGCCTTGAAGGTTCCAAAGAGGCGATCCCAGATGATGAGGATCCCGCCGTAGTTCTTGTCGAGGTACTTCGCCTCCCGGCCGTGGTGGACCCGGTGATGGGAGGGGGTGTTGAAGACCCACCCGATGGGGCCGAGGGAGGGCACGTACCGGGTGTGCTGGAGGAACTGGTAGAGGAAGTCGAACACCACGACGCCGATGATCATCTCCGCCGGCATGACCAGCGCCAGGGGAAGCCGCCAGAGCCACCCGAAGGCGCGCTGGAAGGCCGGCTGCCGCAGCGCTGCGGCGAGGTTGAAGTCCTCTGCGGCGTGGTGGGTGCCGTGGATCGCCCACAGCAGGTGGATCTCGTGGTGGTGGCGGTGGACCCAGTAGGTGCTCAGGTCGAACAGGATGAGCCCGATGAGCCAGCCCCACCAGGCATCCACCGGCAGCAGCGGCCAGGTCACCAGCCCAGCGAGGGCGATCGCCGGCAGGGCGATGAGGGCCGCGGTGAAGTGGTCGACGATCTGGTAGAGCACGCCGTGTCCGACGTTGACGATCATCTCACCCAGTCGGTAGACCCCGTCGCGACGGTAGAGACTGACAGCGATCTCCACTCCGATGAGCAGGACGAAGAAGACATAGCCAACCGCCAGCATCTGAAGCTCGGTCACAGAACACCTCTCAGGATCGGCAGCAGCCCGGCGAGCCGCTCCAGAAGCTCCAGGACAGGCTCTTCCTGCCCCGAGTCGTTGTAGCCCCACCCTACTGCGAGGCCGTTAAATACCGCAAACGTCAGGAATGGGATCACCGCAGCGACCTGCGGAGGCAGACCATCGGTGTCGACAAGGGTCTGAAATGCGGCGAGGATATCGGCATCGAACCGGGCCATGACGCTGCGCATCGGCGCCTGAAGTGCCGGCTCGGTGCGCGCGGCGACCGCCAGCTCCAGCCAGGCGGCGTACACCGGCCCTTCCCACTGGCCCCAGAGGCGGCGGAGAAGGATCGGGAGCGGCATGGACGCGCCCTGGTGTGCATCCACGAACCCTGCGACCCGCTCGCTGAGGATGGTGTCCAGGGCGGCGACGAGCAGATCGATGCGGGTGGGGAAGTGGTGGAGCAGGGTGCCGCGCGAGACGCCGGCCCGACGGCAGACCTCCTGGGTGGAGGTGCCGGAGTAGCCGCGCTCGTGGAGAGACTCCAGGGTTGCGCTGAGGAGGCGGGCTCGGGTGGCCTCTGCGCGAGGTTGGCGTGACATGGTGCTCCGAAACAGTCAGTGGTGACTGTTTTAGCTGAGTCGGAGTAAACCGTCAATGCTGACTGTTTTAGTCGCGACACGGGGGACGGTTCATCGGCAGCGAGGCTGCGGAGAGCCCGCGTGCTCGCGCCATGAGACCCCGACATGTCTGCCCCGGTCTTGTGGGCATGGTGAGCATCGTTGGCGTTCTTCCTTTGGAACAGATCTTGCTTTATGACCGTAGAACCAGAGGAGATGGATATGCGATGGCTGCTGCTGCTTGCGACGGGATGCGGGGATGCTGAGAAGGAGACCGGCGGCGCTGTCGACTGCGCGTCGCTGACCCCCGGAGAGTGTGCCAGCGATGACTCCTGCACCACCATCGAGGGCTACCCGACCGAGGAGACCGCCGACGGAGTCTGCGCCGACTACTCCGCCTCGGGCATGGACCTTGGGTGTATGTCGTCTGACGATGCCTGCGATGCTGCGATGAGCTTTGGCTATGACCCCGCGAATCCAGGCGATGTCTACTCCTTCGGTGGCTGCGTTCCGGCGGGCTGGGAGCAGTGGTCGGACAATTGGGCAGAGTGTCCGTAGTGTGCTGCCGTTCGGGTGCTCGCTTGGGCCTGTCCGCTCCTTCCCCCTACACTTTCAATCGTGTGATGGGCATCACCAGCACATCACGACGTCCTCAGCTACTATCGTCAGCCTGAGTCTCTCCTGACTGCTCTCATCGAACACCTGGATACTCCCCATCCTCATCCCGAAGCCCTCCGCCTCTGACAAGGCCCGCGACCTCCGAGGTCGGCTGATCACGCGGTGCCTCCCGGTGCTGGGCCTCCTGGCGACCGGCTGCGTTCAGACCTACCAGCCGATGAGCGGTCTGCATCGACCGATCGTGGTCGACACCAAGGCGGCGAACCTCGTGAACATGGCGGTGATCGTTCACTGTGTTCCGGGCGATCAGCTCGGCCCCCAGGACGCCGCCCGCCTCTGCCGCAACGTCGGCGCGCTGTTCTCCAACCAGGGGGCTCAGGTGCGCACCGTCTCTGAGAAGACTCTTCGGGTCGGCGATGCCCTCGATGGTCTGGACACTACGGAGGACCGCAGCGACGGCGCGGAGCTGATCGTTGAGCTTCGGTCGCGGCGGATCCATGAGTCGAACGACCCGCTGCTGTGGCTGCTGTGCTACTCGACCTTCACCTTCGTCCCTGCGGTCACTGAGTTCTCCTTCGCTCAGGACGTCACCATCCGAGACGGGGAGGGCTTCCTCCTGCTCACCGATACCCTCCAGGGGCGGCTGATCCGCCGGTTCGGGATCTCGGTCTGGGCGGGCAACAAGCTGCTGGACTGGCTGTGGCGCGAGGATGAAGAGAAGCTCTCCAAGGAGGCCGCCAACCGCGACCTCTCCGATGACATGTACAGCCAGCTCAGCCAGCTGGTGTTCAACGCAAAGATGCAGCAGCAGGTGCTCCAGGAAGCGACCCCGGAGGGGGCGACGTGGAGATAGGCCTCACCCTGCTCATCTCTCTGGCGATCCTGCCGTTCATCCTGCCCGATGACCCCTCACCAGGACTGGTCCACAGCCGGGCATCGTCCCGCCTGTATGACTGCCAGCGGGAGAGCGTCACCACTGCCAGTCGTCGCTACCCCGGCCGGGTCCGCGCCGATGCGCCGCGCGGGGAGTACGTCGAGCGCAGCGCGGTCCTCTGCCAGGAGCGCCTGATGGCCCCGGGCAGTCGCCCTGCGCTGGATGAGGCCATCCTCTCCTCCCTCGATGACCGCACTGCGCAGGTGGCGGATCTCGCGGATGCCTTGCATCCAGAGCTCTCTGCGCGGCGCTGGCTGGTCGAGACGCACTACCCGGACGCTGAGGTCTCTGCGAAGATCAGCTTCGCCACCAAGAACGCCCTGGTCCGCCAGGGACTCTCCGTGACCGATCGTGCGCCGAGGCTCGCGGTCGGAGACGTCGGCATCATCACGCGGCTGGCGCCAGCGGATGCCTGGCCGGCCGCCTGTGAGCGCTACATCGCCAACGGCAGCGTCGGTCCCGAAGATGCCCTGCTCGCGATGGTCATCCGCGATCCCCGCGAGACGATCCTGCACGCTGGACTCTGCACCGACGGTGGCTGGGCATGGCTTCAGTGAGGGTGCTGCTGATCCTGGTGTGGGCGGTCTTGGTGGCTGCGGCTCCGGCGTGGGCGGAGAGCCCCGAAGAGTCCACGATGCGGGCGGAGCTGGAGCGTGCGCGCCGAGAGATCGCTGACGAGGTCCACCTCGTCACCTTCGACCTCATCGACGAGCTGGTCTACGGCTGGACCCAGGAGCCGGTGTTTGCCACTGCCACTCCGGTCGTGCTCGCTGGTGTCACCGTGCCGGTCGGACTGGGCACCGGAATGCAGGCCCTCGTCGAGAACCACATCGCCTCGGTCCTCGTCGCCAACCCGATCACCAACGTCCAGCTTGTTCACTGTCCAGAGTGCACTGCGGTCGTGGTCCACTCCGGCCCTGAGGGCACCGTGGTCTCTCGGGGACTGGACAACCCCGACGTCCTGGAGCGCATCAGCGGCATCGATCGCCACGCGCTGTTCATCGACGTGGAGGCTGAGGGTGCCTTCCTGGTCCTGCGCGCCCGGCTCACCCGGCTCACCCCCGAGCTGCCGATTGTCTGGAGCCACACCATCTCCTCCTCCGGCTCGACTGCGGCGCTGCTGCGGGAGTCATCGGGCCTGAAGTCGGCGGCAGAGGCCCGCCAGGAGTACCTCGACGTCCTGCGCAGCCGGGGTGCGATCATCGTGCCGCTTCGGGTGGCGGTGCGCGCGTATGCCCGCGGCGGTGACGCTGGGCTCGCGCCCCCGCCGTTCTTCTGGCTCCAGACCGGAGTGGAGCTGGGCACCACCGATGCGCGGCTGTGGACCTCCAGCATCCTCCTCGGCTACAGCTTCGTTCCCCAGGCCTACCAGGGCATCATGGTCCAGTCGCGGGTCAGCCGCCTGCTGACGGGACGCTCCCGCTCCCTGACCCGGCCGGACCTCTACGGCTTCTTCGGGGTCGGGGCGATGACCGTCTGGGGGCCGGCGACCGCGGCGTTTCGAGAGGAGGCGCTGACCACTGCTGAGCTGCTCGCCAACGCCGACGGCGACGACCCCCGCAACACGCTCGGCGCCTTCCACTTCGGCCTCGACCTCCGCGTCGGCAACCGCATCGGCATGTCGGGCTTTCTGGAGACCCTTCCCTACCTGCGCAACTCCGCCAACCTCGGCGAGTACCTCTACGTCGGCGGCGTCAGCTTCCAGTCGTTCGGCACGGAGGTGACGTTTTGGTTCTGATCCTCGCGCTGCTCAGCGTCCTCTCCGGGGTCGCACAGGCCGGCCCGGCGACCACTCGGGATGCCCTCGATCGGCTCGAGGAGATCCTGGAGCTGCGGGTCGAGGACGGCACCCTGTCGCCCGACGCGGTCCTGCCGGCGATCCTGGTCAGCGCGCAGCCCCGCTACGAGGACTCTCTGAGCTGGTTCTCCGTCCGCGCCATCGAGGCTCTCCAGGGGGCCTTCGGTTCCAGCGGGCTGCGGCTGTGTGAGGCCTGCATGGCCCCCCGGACGCACGTCGCAGAGGGCAGCATGCGCTACCAGGCTGGTCCCATCAGCCTCGACGAGATCGTTCGCCTCGACGACCTCAGTCGCGGGACCGCGACAGCGGCACGATCTGCGGTCTGGATCGACGAGCATCGCGGCGGGGTCGCGGTTCGCATCGTCGACCTGCGGACCGGGCGGGTGCTCTATGCCCAGAACATCGACCCGGATCTCATCGAGGTCTCCAACACCGAGCGCGTCTACAGGCTCAGCGAGGAGCTGGAGCGCCGGTCGCGCGGAGACGCCATCACCCAGGCGTTCGTCGACGTCGCCATCTACCCCGGCCAGCACATCTCCCTGGACTGGACCGAGCAGTGGGGCAAGAGCAACGCCCAGATGTCGGGCATCACCATCTCGCTGTTCGACCCGGTCTTCGGCCTGGGTGCCTCCCACTACCGCGCCGTCGACTTCTTCGACATCCTGGTCGGCGGAAAGCTCATCGTGAGCATTCCCACGGCCCTGGTGGCGAGCTTCGGTGAGATCGGCGACGTCCTCGATCCACGGCTGACCGCTGTGGGCATCGTGCGGGTCCCGTTTGGCGGCTCCAACTATGGGGGCGTCCTCAGCGTCTCGACCAACGGCCAGATCGGACTCGGGATCTCTCTAATGAACATCAGCCTCCTTCCGGTGCTGCCATGACCACCCGCCTTCTCTTGCCCCTGCTGCTCGCCAGCGGCTGCGCGGCCCGCAACTACACGCACTACCTCATCGAGCCGGCTCCGGAGACGAACCCGGCGCTGGCGGACGAGGAGGGCACCCAGCTGCGCCCGATGGCCTTCGGCTCGACCACTGCGATGAAGGTGAGCTGGAACGACGGCACGGTGATCACCGAGGTGGAGATCCCGATGCTCGCCAGCGGCCAGCGCATCGTCATTGAGCACACCGCCTCGGCCACCGACGTTGAGACCATCCCGGCGACCCGCCTCGTCCCCCCGCCGCCCTCGATGGCCGACGGCACGCTGGACGCTGCCTACCGAGAGCGGGGCCTCCAGGTGAACCCCGACGCCCCCGAGGTCAGCATCACGCGTGGCCGCACGCTGATGCAGGAGGCGCTGTCGGCGGGCAACTATCAGCTGGCCCTGGAGTGGTGCGAGCTGGTCCTCGCACGCTACCCCAGCCACCCCGAGACGCTCCGTGCCAAGGGCTCGATCCTCCTGATGCTCGGCGAGCGGGAGAAGGCGATCGAGGTGTACGAGGCGGTGGAAGAGATCGAGACGGATCCCGCGGTCCGACGCAAGCTGGAAGAGCTCCAGCGTCAGGCGAATTAGGAGTATAGACGTGCAGATTATTGGCTTGATTCTCCTCGCTTTCGTGGTCCAGTACGGCTTCCAGGACCGCACCGGCGCGGTCATCTCCGCCTTCGATGCCCACGCGGCGGTGATGGTGCTCGGCGGCTCGTTCGCGGCGGTGATGGTCTCCTCCTCCACCCAGACCGCGCTGCGGACCTTCACCTGCCTCCGGGAGATCGTGCCGGGCCTCGGCGTGCTCTCGAAGGACACCGAGGCCCTGGAGGCTGAGCGGGTGCAGCTCTCCGCGCTGTGGCTCGATGGAAAGCGTGCCCAGGCCGTTGAGCTGGCGGAGCGAAGTCGGTTTCCGGTGATGGCACGGATGCTGGAGCTGGTGCTGCATCGTGCGCCCGAGGAAGCGACCCGCGCGGCCTTCACCGAGCTGCGCCACGCCGAGATGAGTCGCTGGCAGCCGGCGATCGGCAATTGGGAGCTGCTGGCGAAGCTGGCGCCGTCGTTTGGCATGGTCGGCACCATCACCGGCATGATCCAGCTGTTTCGCAACATGGGCGCAGACAGCATGAACCTCGGCTCGGCGATCTCGCTGGCCCTGCTGGCGACCCTGTACGGGGTGGCATTTGGTGCTGGTGTCGCCGGTCCGATCGGCCACTATCTCCGCAACCTCCTCGACGAGCGCCTCGGTGCCCTGGAGCGGTGCGAGCAGTCGGTCAGCGGGCTCATCGCGCGCTCGGGCCGCGAAGCCGTGAGGGGGTAGGGCGTGCAGCGACGATCCCACACCAGCGACGAGGGCTGGCTGCTCTCCTACGCAGACCTGATCACCAACCTCCTCATCTTCTTCGTGATGATGCTGGCGGCCGCGGATGTCAGCAAGTCGAAGATGCAGCAGATCGCGGAGGGCATCTCGGGCATCGAGCAGCCCGCGAGCCTCTCGTCGATCCAGGAGGAGATCGACGCCCAGATCGCGGAGGCTGGGCTGGAGGAGATGATCCAGACAGACCTGACGGACATCGGCCTGAAGCTGTCCCTGAACTCCGGGCTGATGTTCGACTCCGGGCAGGCGCTGATCCGCTCCGAGCAGGCGCCCACCCTCGACAGCATGCTCCAGACGCTCGTTCCGTACGCGGATCGCTATGGCTTCGCCGTCGAGGGACACACCGACTCCAATCCCATCGGATCCGGGTCGGCCTATCGCTCCAACTGGGAGCTGTCCGCAGACCGTGCCAACGCCGTCCGAGCCCGCCTGGAGACGGTCGGGATCGAGCAGGGGCGCATCCGGGTCGAGGGCTACGCAGACACCGTGCCGCTGCCGGAGGAGTCCCTGGAGGGGCTGTCGGTCTCGGAGCGCCTTGCCCGGCACCGCCGGGTTGTTGTGAGGATCTACTAAATGGTTGCCTTTCTTGCCCTCGCTGGCCTGACCCCAGATGCCTCTGCCCAGCTTCCCCGGCGGCAGATCCCGCCCGCAGTGCTCGCGGAGCTGGCCCGGCTGGAGAGCCGGTTTGAGCTGGCCCTGTACGCCGACTGCGATGCCGAGCGGTGCTTCTCGCGCGGCTGCACCTACGGCGATCATGCTGTGATCGATCAGCCTCGGTCGACCTCCATGCCGGGCTTCGGGCTCGATCCAGGCCCCGGCAGTGTCGACTCTCAGGAGTTCCTCACCCAGGCCACCTGTAGCTTCGCCCACGAGCCCTCCGAGGACGCCAGCGACATCCAGGCCCTCGTCCGCCGCCTGCAGTCCAAGGTCTCGACGAGCTGGACGGTGGTGTCGGTGGACAACCAGGCCCTCCAGCCGATCCCCGACTACCTCCGCCAGCCGCCCTCTGCCGACAGCACCCCCGAGCCAGAGCCCGAGCTGGAGGCCGTCGTCGAGGCTGAGCCCGACGCGTGGCTGACCATGCCGATCGCGGGTCGTGAGCTGTGGCACACCCTGCTGCCCCACTTCTTCTGGATGATCGCCATCGGGCTGATCTCGCTCGCGGGCATGGTGCTGATCTGGTCGTGGCGTCGGGTCGGGCGGGACTCCCTGGAGGAGCAGCTCATGCTCGCCCAGCTCACCGGAGGCCGCGACGATGTGCCGGCCGACAGCGCGGAGGCGGTGGTGGGCGAGGTGTCGGACGACGTCTCGGAGTTCGTCGCCCAGCAGGACCTCGCGTGGCGCCAGCGGCTGTCTGGGATGGCGGCGGATGGCTCGGACGAGGCAGAGCTGGAGGCGCTCATCTACGAGCTGCTGCGCTCCGGTGACATGCCGCTGCTCGCCAAGGCGGTGCTGACCTTCCCCCGACACTTCCCCGCAGCCTTCCCCACAGGCGGTGAGGTCGCGGCCGCGAAGCTGGCGCTGGCCGACTACCTCAAGACTGTCGATGTCTCCGCGCTGCCAGAAGACGATGCCTTCTTCGAGTCCCTCAACCGCCACGCGCTGTCCGCTGCCCTCACCACGCAGTCCGACGCCCAGATCGTGCGCAGCCTGCGGGAAGACTTCGGCGCCGCCGGCCTCGTGTCGTTCATCGCCGACCTCCCCGCCCGCCCGGGTGCACTGCTGTTCGCCCTCGCACCGGTCGACAAGCAGCACGAGATGGTCCAGCTCTTCTCTGCCCATCAGGCTGCGGACCTGTCTGAGGAGCTGCTGCGAAGCGATCGCATGGATCCGGTCGAGGCCGACTACATCTTCGAGGTCCTCCGTGCCGCGCGTGGAGACGCTCCGCTGCCCCCGGCTCCCAACGCTGGCATGGTGCTCGATCGTGGCTCTGCCGTTGACGCGGCCTCTGCCCTCTCGGTCCTGCTGCCGAAGATCCCTGCTGCGGTGCGTGTCGGGCTGTTCGCGGCCGCGCTGCAGCGGCTCAACGGCAGCCTGCCGGACTGGTACCGGGGCATCTTCACCGCCGACATGCTCCTGACCCTCTCGCCAGAGTCCCGGGCCGACCTCCTGCTGGAGATCGACATCGAGACCCTCGCGGCGTGGATGTCCACTCAGGACGCCGAGGTCCGCGCGGACCTGCTCGCCGGGCTGCCAAATTCCCTGCGCGCCTCAGTGGGCTCCGTCTCCGGCTTCGCCTCTCGTGCCCAGCAGCTCACCCTCGCCCGCCAGGGGCGCGATGCCCTCTCCCGCAGCTTCCAGCGCCACCTCTCTCAGGCTGGGGTGCCGTTTGAGCAGATCGTGCGTCCTGTGGTCAGCCTGTGAGGGGACTGGTCGCCGCTGGGCTTGCGCTGGCGGGAACATCCTGCGGCAAGGTGCCGATCTTCGACGTGGCTGCTGGCTTTACCCTCGCGGACGCTGCCTGGTTCGCCGAGGAAGAGACCCTCTTCATCTTCTATGAAGCTGCTGCTGACCAGGGCATCGGTGATCCCACGGTCATCGAGGTCACCTATGCAACCGACGAGGAGCGGGTTCCCTGGACAGACATCACCACCCTGCCCGCAGTCCACCCCCACGTCGACGTCGACTGCGGGAGCGATGCCCGCTGCGGCAGCACCAGTCTGCACGTGCCCAGCGAGCCCCGTGAGGTCCAGATCCGGCTGCGATACCACGTCGACGGTGAGCTGGCGCTGGAGCCAAACACAGTGTTCAACGTCGTCGACGAGGGGGCACCGCACGCCAACCGCAGCCTCATCGTCTATGGGGTGTTCGAGGAGACCAACCAGCGCGTCCAGTGGCGCGGCCGGCACCAGTTCCCCACCGTGCGAAACCAGCAGGCACAGGCGCTCGGGCTGCGGCGGCAGATTCGGATCGAGGAGCAGACCTACGGGACCGCTCTGCTCGGCTCCAGCGAGAACCCATATGGCTACGGAGAGAGCTGCCCCAGCAGCTTCATCGACGCCGGACTGTCGCTCACGGAGACCTCCGAGCGGGCGGTGTTCAACGAAGAGGATCTCCCCAGCGATGCCGCCTCGGCCTCCATGGTCTGCGCCCAGGCCACCGTCCAGGATGGCACCGGAGGCTTCACCACTGGCGCTCTCGCCAAGAAGAATCCTGAGGTCCGACCTGCATTTCCATCGCTTCGAAGCCCGGTCCACGATGCGCGGGTCTTGCCGTTCTTTCTCGCCCCCTGCAACCGCGTCATCTCGGATGCGCACGAGGAGATGCAGCGCCAGCGGCTCCAGATGGAGGACGTCCCGACGACCTGCATCGACGGGTGGGCCTCGGAGAACTTCGCCGACACCCTCGCGGAGGTGTTCACCGACACCCTGGAGGCCAGCCGCCCTGACGGCGAGGACATGGTGCTCGTCATCGGACTCCACCACGACGCCGAGGATGGCGTCTCGGAGATGCTGGAGGATGCCCTCGTCCAGATCCTCCCCGATGAGCGACACCGCAGCACGCCGCGCCTGGCCGGTGCGTTTGTGTTCGACAGCTATGCCCGCCAGCTGACCCTGCCCGAGCTGCTGACCTCCACGCTGTGGTGCCCGGCATCGCTGCCCTCCACCTTCGATCCCGATGAGGTCATCAGCGTCGCGAGCCTCAACTGTGCGATCCTGGCAGACAACCCGAGCCTTGATCTCGGCCCGCTGTCGTTTGGCGGCCTGCCGATCCTCACCTCACGCCAGCAGTACCTCGAATTCATCGACGACTACTCCGACTCCCAGGCCGGCACCGTCCAGACCCTCAGCTACAAGACGCCTGAGTTCGCTGTCACCTCCGATCACATCGACTTCGGGGACTACGGTGTGGTGACCTTCCTCAACAACGAGCTGATCAGCGCCGAGCCCGCCGACTCGTTCTCCTACTGTGTCGACGACACCGCTCAGTTCTATGCATTCCGAACAGGGTTCATGCAGACCGAGCTGTTCGAGCAGCTCATCGACAAGAAGTGCGACGAGTTCGGACTCGGAGACGAATTCTGCAGCTTCGCTGCGCTGGGGCTGCTGCCGCTGTCGTTTATCAACGACTGGCACAGCCTGTTTGGCGAGGAGACCTACGAGCTGGGCATCTTCTGGGACTTTCCGTTCTTGCTTCAGATGGAGTACGAGGCCATCGCGGCGGGCGCTGCGACCGCCTTCGGGGTCAGCGTTCCGTTCGGGATCGCCTCCGACGTGGAGAGCTACTACGGCTCGGTGATGTGGGAGAGCGAGTCGTTCTCGCTGGAGGAGACGCTGACCCAGTGCCGACGGTTCTGCAGCCACCCGACCTTCGACTCTGCCGGGGTCTACAACATCAGCTCCCCGTTCCGGACCACCTACGCCACGAGCTGTTATCAGCCGGACTACCCCGTTCCGGGTGACTCGGGGTACCCCCTTGACCCCTAGCATCGCCCTCACCGCCCTCTTGCTGCTCGCCTCTGCGCACGCCCAGGACGACGACGTGCCTGCCGACGGGGCTGGGGACGCCGGCTCGGACGATGCCGAGCCGGAAGACGACCTCTCTCGGTTCCGGACCCCGTTCGACGTGCTCGCGGAGCGCACCATCGGCACGGCCTCTACCCCGGTCGAGTTCAGCTGGCGTCGGAGCCGGGTGATGCTCGCCGTGACGGGTGATCACTACTTCGAGCTGAACAACTTCAACACCATCCGGGGCGGGGGGATGGCGCGCTTCGAGAGCAACGGCCTCCTCTTTGAGGTCGGACTGAGTCGGGCGTGGGTCTGGGACACCCCCTCCAGCGAGCTGCTCGCGCTGACCCCTTACCGGCAGCCCGGACGTCCCAAGCGCGTCGAGGTGGACTTCAACGTCGGCGTGCCGCTGGCGGAGGGCGTGGTGACCACCTTCCCCCGGTTCTTTCCCGCCGCTCAGCTCGTGCTCAACGCCTACGGCGGGATCCACTACCTCGTCTACCCGACCGGCTTCCAGGGGCTGAAGATCCGGGAGGTCGGTGCGGCGCTGATCGCTCCGGCGCTGTCGGCGGCGGAGCTTGAGAACCTCGAGGACCAGCGGCTCGATGCGATGCAGGTTGATCCCGGGCGCTACGGTCTGATGGCCGGCTTTGGAAACGACATCTACTTCAAGCAGGGGCTGTTCATCTCGCCCCGAGCCATGTTCTCCGTTCCGCTGCTCGCGCCGGTCTCGGGCTCCCAGCTCTTGTTCTGGGCGGACTTCTCCCTGGCGATCGGGGTGGCGCTGTGATCGGGATGCTCCTTGCCGCGCTGGCCGTCGCGGGGGCACCGCCGACCGATCACACGCTCATCTACTACAACGCCCGGATGGCGCTGCGGGAGGGGACCCCGGTCGAGGCGCTGAAGCTGTGGCTGCTGCGCAACGCCTTGGAGGAGGTCACCGGCGAGGTCTCGGCCCATGATCCAGACTTCCACTCGGTGACCTGGGCTGCGCTGGGGGAGCTGGGGCTGTGCCCGGATGGGCTGCCCCGAGATTCAGACGGCGCCGGTCTGTGGCCGATCGCGATGCACAACTGGGTCATCCGAAACATGACCCGCCGAAACCGCTCCGCCAACCTTCGTCCGTTCGATGCCTTTCAGGTCAACCGCCAGCAGCGATTCGTGGCGATTGGAGACGTCCTGGGCTTTCAGGAGCTGGAGACGGTCCGGTTCAGCCGTGGCAAGTGCATGCGGCAGCGGGAGGCGCTGCTGATGGCTGGAGAGTGGCCGCTTGCGGACCTCTCAGAGCGCCAGATCGCGGCCCGATTGTTGGCGGATCTGCTGAGGCAGTCCCGGAATACCCTTGCGAATGAGCGGGTCTATGGAGCGGCTGTGATCGAGGCCCGGCTGTTCGACATCAGCCTCCAGCTCGCCGCTCTTGCGGCTCAGAAGGCTCGCCAGCAGTCGCGCCAGGAAGCTGCGCTCGGCCGACTCCTGGGGCTGTCTCCGGAGTCCACCAGCGCCATACGGCGGGATGCGTCAGGCTACACCTTCGAGTCAGACCGGATCCTGCGGGCGGCGGTGGGCTGGAGCACTGCAGAGTGGATGACGCTCTCCCCAGAGCGGCGGCTGTTTCTCTTCGCTCATGCCCGGAGCCATGGGGGCGATCCTGCCGCGCTGGATGCCGTCGCGCTGGACATCATCGACGTGCTGATCGCGGCGGGAGCGGGCGCTGAGGTCGACAAGTGGATCGCCCATCGTGATGTCGTGACCGGCAGCACGGGGCACGCCGCGATCTGGAGCGGCGCGCGGGGACAGTCGATCCTGGCGCTGGATCGCGACAGCGGCTTCACCGAGCGCGCGGTGATTGCCCTCCACCGTGGGATCGACCACCTGGAGCGGGGCGAGCAGCCCGAGGCGCTGCGTGCGATGGCCTATGCGATGCAGTTCTCCATGGAGTCCAGGGCTGCCGAGACGATCCAGCCGCTGAGTCGCCGCTGGCTGTCGTATGTTGCCGGTCAGTTTGAGATCACCGATGCGCTGCTGGTGATGCTCCAGGAGCTGGTTCCCCGTCGAGAGTACAGCATCATCCTTGAGGATCTGCTGTGGCGTGCGGCGTTCCATGCCGACCTCACCTCGTTTGAGCGCGGAATTGATGCCCAGCGGGGACGAGGTGCGCTGGGCCGGAGGGTCGAGCTGCTCTACCCGCTGGCGCGCGGCGACCTGGGACGGTTTACCCGAGACGTCCGCAGCGGGCTTCGGGATGCTCCCAGCGAGACCCTCCGGCTCCTCGATCAGCTCGTGCAGCGCCTGGAGGTGGAGGACGCCGCCATCCGCAGCAGCCACCTCCCGACCCTCGCGAGGCTGCGCGGGCAGCTCACGCCGCTGGCAGTGTCTGACGATGCCGGTCGACAGTCCCGCACGGCCCGTGCGCTGCTCGTCCGAATTCAGGCGATCACGGAGGGGCTGGAAGGGCTCACGGAGGAGGCCAGCGCGCGAGACCGGGCCCGCTCCCTGGCGCCGGACGGAGCGGTGTTCGCCGGTAGCGTTCGGCTCGCCCCTGCCGATGCGCTGCCCTGGCCGTTCCGCGCCGTCGATGTCCCTGCTCCGTCGATCTTCACGCCGATCAACCTCACTCCTCAGGAGTGGCGAGACGAGGACGGTGCGCGGGTGTTCGGCTGGAGAATTGACGGGTGAGTCGTCGCATGTCGCGATCAGAGCGCCGCACGATCCAGCGTCAGCTGGCTGCCCAGCGCAAGGCGATGAAGAAGCAGCTCGCCGAGAGGCGCCGCGCACTCAACGCCAGGCATCGTCCGCGGCGGCGGCTGCTGGCTGTGTTGCTGCTCCTGCTCCTGCTCCTGCTGCTGCTGCTCAAGGACTGCAGCTGCAAGACACCTGAGCCCGAGCCGGTCTCCGCGCTGCCCTTGCCGGTCGAGTCTGCCGAGACGGTGCCCGAGGAGGCCCTGATTCCACCCGGTCGGATTGGTCGGAAGGGACGTCCGCGCTACCAGGCTGAGACCCCAGAGACGCTTCCATGGCTGGCGGAATTCCGGATGCAGGTCGCCGCCCGAAGTCCCCGGCTGGCGGAGTGCTTCACGGGCATCGAGCAGCCCGGAGCGCTGCGGTGGACGACGTCGGTGGAGCCGGCGTCCGGGCAGGTCTCAGAGCACGACCTGGAGCCGACCCTGGCGAGCGCAGAGCTGAGCCGGGCGCAGCGGGAGTGTGTCGTCGGGGTGCTGGCAGCGCCGGTGTACCGGCTGCCGACGGCGGAGGAGCGATCGACGCCGGCCCGTGTCGGCCTGGTCATTGAGTTCTGAAGCCGGTCGCGTCCTCAGTCGTCGCTGGACCGCAGCTGGTTCTTGACGCCCTGCGAGGTCACCCCGACCTCCACCACAAAGTATGCCTTGATGGTGGTGTCTTCATCCGGAGAGCGCCCGGTGACCTCGGTCTCGATGCCCATGGCAGTCCCGACGACGTAGGGCGTGAGGTCCACTTCGTCGCGCTCGAAGCTGACGCGCTGCTGCCCCTCGGGGAACGCATCGAGGCTGGCGAGCCGGACGCGGGGGAGACCGTCTCCGTTGACGAACACCGACATCTCCTCGAGGAAGGCCATGTCGCCGTCTGCGGGCGCGGTGACCTCGAGGTCGAACGCGGTCAGCGCGACGTTGACGATGTCGCCGGGCTCGACACCTTGGTTGACCAGCTCATCCGACGCCGTGATGTCCATGGTCACAAACTCCTCGAAGCCCAGGTCTCCGAGGAGCTCCTCGAGCAGGGTGCCGCCAGGAACGGTGACCTCGGCGGACTCCTCGACCTCGATGTAGAAGAGTCCATCGCTGCATCCGGCTGCAAGCAGGCCTATAAAGGGGAGTGTGGTCTTGAGCATGGTCTCTCTCAGGGAGTGTTTCAGGGCGCTGTGCTCCGTCGGAGTCCTCAGGCAGCATCGTTGCCGCTGCCAGTGCGCTGTCTACGCTGTTGTATCGCCGCCGTGACGCATTGCGAGCCAACACATCCGCTCCGACGGTGCGCATTGGCTTCGCTGAGCGGAGAGACGTTGCGCAGCACCGACGCTGGGGGGCCGGGGGGTGAGGACAGACTAGTGGCTCATGTCCTCGCGGCTGAGCAGCGACATGAGGTTGTCGATCGACGCGGTGCGATCGGGGAGACTGTAGACCTCTCTCCCATCGACAAACAGCAGCGAACCCTCTGTGCAGCACCGCGTAGAGAGCGCCTTGGCGGTCAAGCTGAGGGTGCCCCGGTACATCAGCTCGGGTGATCCGGCTCGCTGAGGATTCCGGATGAGCCCCATCAAGCGGAGGTCAGGGATCTCGGCGTTGATCACCCCCAGCTCTTCGCGAATCTCCCGGCGGGCGTCGAGCTGCGAGAGGTCTGTCGCGTCTTTGAAGTCTCCAGGCTCCACGGCACCAGACATGCTCGGGCCGAGCAGGCCCGGACAGATCGCGAGATCCGGTGCACGACGCTGGAGGATGAACTTGCCATCGGCAGTGAACAGGAGCGCGGAGATGCCGAGGGCATCGGTCCGCTCGCAGTCGCTCGGGGAGAGGTTGGTGCCGATGTAGTCAAAGTACTGAGCCCGCTGGAGGACGAGAGTGGCATGATGCTCGGGCGTCTCTGCCTCGTAGCGCACCAGCCGGACGACGGGACCATCCCAGCTTCCTGCCGGCAGCGCTGCGAGCACCGCCTCGTCTCGCCATGGTGCGGTGTACCTGCCGGTCTCCCAGGTGACCAGTGGGTAGGCGCTGCTGGGCTGGGCATGGAACACAATGTTCATCTTTGACAGACTATCATCAGGATATTCGGCAGATACCTCAGATATGGGCGCTACCCTGTGAGGGGAGATGAAGCAATGCGCTACACGCGCCGGGATGTGGTCGGCAGCATGCTTGCCGCAGGGGTCGTCGGCTGCACCGGTGGTCGCTCGGGCGGCTCTTCAGGCTCTGACGAGACCGGCACGCCCGACTCCAGTACTGACACTGGCCCGAACGATACGGGGTCTGTAGACACCGCCGATGCCTTTGTGCTGCCGGCGGAGTGGGCCCCGCATGCCGGCTGCATCATGCAGTTCCCACCCCCAGGGCACTACTGCGGACCTGGCACCACGGACTGCACCCTCATCGAGAAGGCCCGGACGGAGTGGGCAGCGGTCGCCAGCGCCATCGCCGAGCACGAGCCGGTCGTGATGTACGCCACCCCCGACGACGCCAAGCTCGCCCGCAAGCAGTGCAGCAGCGCGGTGACGGTGGTCGAGGCGCTGATGGACGATGGCTGGAGCCGCGACACCGGACCGCTGCTGGTGAAGAACAGCAGCGGAGTCATCCGGGCGCGGTGCTTTGGGTTCAACGGCTGGGGCGACAGCTACAGCCACGAGCAGGATGCGCTGATCAAGTGGGAGATGGCGGAAGACCTCGGCATCCCGACCGATGACCACCCGATGATCCTGGAGGGGGGAGCAGTGATTGTGGATGGGGCCGGCACCCTCATCACCACCGAGGAGTGCCTGCTGCACAAGACCCGCAACCCCCACCTCTCCCAGAAGGAGCAGGAGCAGATCCTCAAGGACATGCTCGGGGTCCACACCATCATCTGGCTGGAGAACGGCTGGGTGCCCGACGACCTCACCAACGGCCACGTCGACGGCATTGTGGCCTACATTGCGCCGGGGAGGGTGGTGCTCAATTCGATCGCACAGTCCGAAGACCCCACCAACCACGCCATCCTGGAGAGCGCGCGCGAGCGGCTGGAGGCCGCCGGGATCGAGGTCGTGCGCCTGCCGGCGACGAGCTGGACGGCGTTTCACATCAACTTCTACACCGCCAACGGCGCGATCATCGTGCCCATCGAAGGACGCGCCTCAGCAGACGATGTGCCGCTGGGGATCCTGGCGGACCTGCACCCCGATCGCGTGGTCGTCGGGGTCGAGGCGAACACGCTGGGCCAGGCGGGCGGCGGGATCCACTGCATCACGCAGCAGGTCCCGCAGGGTGTGGTCTGGCCGTACTGAGTGTTGCTCAGCCGGTCCGCTTGCCCAGCAGACGCGCCCCAAGCTCTGCCAGCCATGCGCCCGCGGGGCCATCGGTGACCTGAAGCGGCGGGTTGATCGCCGCATTCAGCAGCGTAGCGGTCTGCGGACAGGGCGAGGGACACGCCTGGAGGATGCGCAGCAGGGTGGCGTGCTCGTGGCTGACGCCGGCGGCCTGCTGCCAGGACTCGACGTGGCTCGCGAACGCGGGATCTCCGGCGATGGGCTGCTCGACGGCGTTGTCCGGACCGAGGCTGTTGATCGCGGCGATGACCTTCTTCTTGCGGTCACCGTAGGGAATGCCAGCCAGCTCCTCGGGGAGAATGGGGCGGCCGAACCAGTAGTCCTGCCGGCCCATACCAGTGGGAAACTCAATGCGCTGGGTCAGATCTGCGATGGGCAGCCCGCCCGTGAACCGCACCGGCACGATCGGGGCGTTGACCTTCATCGCCATGTCGATGAACGCGCCGGACATCTTCTGCACCGGTGCCCGACAGCTCATCGAGCGGGTGCCCTCGACGTGGACCATCACGCTGCGCCCGGGGCTGATCATCTCGGCAGCCAGCTCGCCGATGATCCGGGGGAGGCTGGCCTTGTCGGTGCGATCGAAGAAGGCAATCACGCGGGGATCCGCGATGCCGGGGTAGGAGAAGCAGAGCTGGATGAGCTGGCCCAGCCAGGTGTGCTGGTGCTCGATCTTGGCGAGGGTGACGGTCGGGACGTTGCCGAGCGCGGAGGCCATGATCGAGAACAGCAGCGACTCGATGCCGGTCTGGTGGTTGCCCAGGTAGACCACGCTGCGGCCCTTGACTGCGGCCATCGCCGCTGGGTCCTCCAGCACCACCCGCCGGACGAACCGCTGGATGAGGCCGTAGTAGAGGTCCTCGACCGGCCACGGGGCGCGGTCAAAGTGATCGGTCCAGTAGTCGCGGATGTCGGTGAGATCCAGCTCCTCAGGGCCGTCGCTGCGCACGGTGATCTGGTCGTCGCTGTGGGTGACGGAGACGGGGAGGATCGACATCGGCAGCGCCTCAGGGAGGCGAAAGGGGTGGATGCCTGTCCGCGCGGCGTCGTGCTCCTTGATGGCGATCTGCTCGGGGTCGGTGGTGCCGTAGATGCCCGCGACAGTGCCCGGCAGCCAGTCGGTCGCGGCGACATCGGCGATGTGCAGGACGGCATGATCGCCGAGGTCATCGGAGAGTCGCAGGCCGGGTACGTAGCGGTGGTGCTGGAGGAAGTCCCGCCGAGCAGCTGGCGGCGCAGAGCCGAGGGGCCCCTTGGGGAAGCAGGCCTCCACCAGGGTCATGCTCGCCCAGACCTGCCCAGCGGCGATGAGCTGCACGGTGAACATCGGGTAGTCGGCGCTGCCCAGCGTGCCCTTGTAGCGGATCTCGCAGCGGACCTCTCCGGTGCGCGGTGTGGGGCCGTGGAGGGTCAGCTCGGTGATGAGGGCGGGGTAGGCAACCTTCTCCTCGGACAGCGCTTCATCCCAGCGGTGCAGGGCGTCGTGGGGAATGGCGTGGGTGGCGGCGTCGAGGAGGCCGGGGCTGAGCGTGCCGGGGGGGAGGCCGGAGGCCGCGGCATCGAGGATGCTGCTGGCGCCGTCGTCGCTGAGCACCCAGCGCCGCATCAGCTGGAACGCCGGCCCATGGAACAGCTCGCCGGTGTCGTAGGGCAGCTCCCGGGCGGGGGCCTCGAGGGGCGGAAGGGGCTGCGGTGGGATGCGGTAGGCCCCGGTGGCAGCCTGCGCGGTGGCGATCACGGTCTCGCCGTCGAGCAGCGAGACCTTCGCGCCATCGACCTGAGCCCGGAGGGTGCGCGCACCGTCGAAGTCGACCCAGCGGTGAACCCGGACGTTCTTCAGGCCGATGATCGGCTGGCCGGCGTCTTCCTCCGCCGCAGCGGCGAGCAGGTCAACCATCGACATCATCGGCAGGGCGGGTCGGTTGAAGGTCGGGCAGTGGTCCGCCAGCCAGGTGTCGGACTGGGGATCGAGGGTGATGGACGTGCCCGGGTCCTCGTCGTCGTCTTCATCGGCTGGGGTCGGCTCGCCAGAGACCAGCCGCATGCCGAAGTCCGGCGACTCGTAGATGCGCTTGCCGTCGACCCACAGGGAGCCCTTGGCGATGGCGTACCGACCGTGCGCGTCGTCTCCGACCTCGACCACCTCGATGGTGGAGGCGATGAGGGTGTTGTTCGGGGTGACCTGGCCGCGGTACTTCCAGGTCATCGGGCGGTGCAGGGCGAGGGGCTCGAAGTGGGGGTGCTCCATGCCGT
This sequence comes from Myxococcota bacterium, assembly GCA_029251165.1. Classification (GTDB taxonomy): domain Bacteria; phylum Myxococcota_A; class UBA796; order UBA796; family UBA796; genus JAQXDW01. The sequence goes on along the minus strand of JAQXDW010000141.1, from coordinate 95,165 downwards.
CAGCCATGCCGGTCTCCAGCATGTAGAACTGGAGGAGCTGGATCATCGCCTCCAGCCCCAGCGAGCCGGGCTGGACGGGGTCCTGGAAGAAGTGGGCCTTGAAGAACCACTCGGCTGGATCCACGTCCTTCTCGCCGCGCAGGATGCCCAGGCCGGCCTCTCCGGCCTCCGGCCAGTAGCCGGTCACCCGGTCGAGCATCAGCATCATCGGCTTCGCCAGCTTCGCGCCAGAGCCGCCGCAGTACTTCTCCGGACGGGCGGTGAGGTCGACGGCGAAGTCGCTCTCCGTGGTCAGCCAGCCGCGCTGCGCGTCGGTGGTGGACAGGCCGATCTGGTTCTTCAAGGCCTCCTCGGGGAAGAAGCCGAAGACGGTCTTGAGGTCATAGACCAGGGTGTCGCCCACAGAGCAGCGGACCTCGAACGACTCGATGATCATCCCAGCGGAGTTGGAGATGTTGGTGATGGTGACTTCCGTGCGGAACGTGCCGGAGGTCGGGACCAGCTCGACGTGCATGGTGCCGGTGCCGTCGAGGTTTCGAAACGACAGATCGCGGTCCACGTTCAGCGCGCTGCCCACGGCGCTCGCCAGCCAGCCGCAGGGCTGAAGCGCAGCCTCCAGCAGCACGCAGAACGGCATGGTCGGGTGCCCGTTGTTCTCGAAGTACCAGGCATCCGGGGGAATGTCGTACTCCAGCTCGATGGTCACGCCGGGCTTGAAGGCGTTGAGCGCACCGTCGATGCGGGTGACCCGAGACATGAAGTGGTACGGCGGACCGGGCAGGCGGGCGACCCGGCGGTGCCCGTCGAACGGCTCGTACATGCTGCCGAAGGCCTGCGACGGCTTGCCCCAGGCGCAGGCCATGAGCGAGGCGTAGTCGAACGGGAAGCCCTCGGCGTCGGTGGCGACCGGGCCGGCTGCGGCGTCGATCGCGGCGATCTCGGCGAGCAGCTTCGGATCGCTGCTCATCGGCCAGTCCGGCACCAGCTCCAGGCCCATGCCGCGTGCGTGGAAGGCCTTGAGGCCGTCGACGGTGCAGAGGAGGTCGGCGAACAGGGTCGGGGTCGGGCCACCGATGACCTCCTCGACGAAGATCTCGTAGGTGAGCTTCTTGCTGGTCGGGGTGACCTGCCCCCGACAGCGGAGGGGATAGGCGACCCCGGCGACGGGCTGGAAGCGCCAGCCATCTCGGTCGGTCGTGAAGCCGAGTGCGGCGAGGTAGAACGCCATCGCCTGCAGGCAGCCCTCGAACATCAGGGTGCCGGGCATGCAGGGGTCGTTCTTGAAGTGGCCCTCAAAGAACCAGTCATCCGATGAGATGTCGACCTCGATCTTCAGGTAGCCGCGCTTCCAGGGACCGCCCTGCGGATCGAAGGTGGTGATGTCCTGGAGGAACAGCATGTCGCCGGACTGGATCGACGGGGTCCGGGTGTGGGTCATCGTCCAGAAGTGGGTCTCTCCGAAGCACTCCCAGGGGCGTCCCTCGGAGAACGCGCGGACTTCCTCGACCGTGAAGCTGCGGGCTGCCGTGAGGGCCTCGGGGGCATCCATCCGGGCATCGGCGCGGATCTCTTGCTCCTCGGGGGTCCAGAGCACGCCGGCAGACTCCGCGAGCTCCTCGACGGTGAAGAAGCCGGCCTGTCCCTGGCGGACCGAGATGGCGGGCTGGCCGTTGATCCGGCAGTCGTAGTGGAAGAAGAACAGCCGGATCGGCCCCTGGTTGGCGTGACCGTCGACGTGGATGTCGTAGCAGAGGGTCTCGCCGGGGGCGGGCAGGTCGCGGTGATAGGTCAGCTCGCAGCCCAGCAGTCGGTACGAACGCTCGCCCTGGTTGAGGAAGTCGATGCCGAGGTAGCTGATGAGCATCAGGTCAGCCTGACCCGACTCGATCATGATGCCGGCGGGCATGCGTCCGGCGTTGAGCCACCAGGAGTCCCAGGTGACGTCGGTCTCTGTCCAGATGGTTCCGCGCTTCATCGAGCCGGGCTCGGCGTCGATGCCGGTCATCCGGTCGGCAAGCAGCAGCGGCGGCTCCGGCATGCGGACCTGGACCGCGTAGCCATCCTGCTGCGCGAACAGGGGGCCGAAGATCTCGGAGATGTTGCCGGAGGAGTGGACACCGAGCTGCTGGCGATCCAGGGTCAGGCCGGTGGGCGCAGGTCCGCGAGCGGGCACGACGTGGCCGGGGGTGTGACCAGGACGGGCTGCGACAGGCTTCGCTGCGACGGGCTTCGACGCGACAGGCTTCGACGCGACAGGCTTCGCTGCGACGGGCTTCGACGCGACAGGCTTCGCTGCGACGGGCCTCGACGCGACAGGCTTTGGCGCGACGGGCTTCGCTGCGACGGGCTTCAGGGCCGGCCGTGCGGCGGGCCTTGCTGCGACCGGTGCGGGCTGCGACGCTGCCGGACGGGCGTGAACGAACGGCTGTGCTGGTGCGGTGGGCTGTGCGTGCTGGTGGAGGAGCGCCATCATCATGTTCTGGCGGGTCTGCATGAACTGCTGGTGGAGCTGCGCCTGGGTCGCGAGGAACTCCTGGTGCATGCCCGCGAGCTGCGCGACATGGGCCTGATGGCGCGCGTAGATCCCACCCATTGGGTCTGCGGGAGTCACCGCTGCGGCCGCGCGCGGCTGTGCGACGGGCCTCGGGGCTGGGGCCGCTGCGGCGGGCCTCGGGGCTGGTGCGGTGTGCTGTGCGATGGGCACCACCAGGGACGCCGGGAGCGGCGCGACCGGGGCATCGTCGAAGGCGGAAGGCAGCGCAGGGGCAGGGGCCATGGCCTGAAGGCCGTCGGTGGACTTCATGGAAACCTCAGCAGGTCTGGGGGCCGGGATCGGTGCCCTGGGGGCGCGGATCGACGCGGGCCGGGGATGTGGCGTCGTGACCCGGGGCGCGGGCACCGACAGGGCGGGCAGCGACACGGGGTCGAGGTGTGCGGAAAAGCGAAGGGGAATGGCCGGTGCAGGCCGGGATACCGGCGTCGGTGTGGTCGAGCGGACGAAGCGAGCGGTCAGGGCATCGACATCTACGGTGACGCCAGCGGCGCGCAGGGCAGCCACGGCCTCGAAGACCTGTCGCACTCCCCGGCCCCGGCGGTCCAGAGAGACCACCACGGCCTCTCGCTCGCCGAGAATGCGTCGGATCCAGCTCGCACAGATCGCCTGCGGGCCGTGCTCGACGAACACCCGCACCCCGTCTGCCCAGGCGCGCTCGATGACGCCAGGGAGGTCGAGGGTGGTGAGTGCCTGAGCGTGGATGGCTTGGGCGGCAGACGCGGTGTCCGGGGTGTAGGCGGTGGCGGTGGCGGTGGCGTAGAACCGCACGCCCTCGACGGGGTAGGTCTCGCGGCGGTGCAGCGCGAGCCACTGCGCGGAGACCTCGGACAGCTCGGGGACGTGGACTGCGAGGTTGTAGTCCAGCGGACGGTAGCGCCGACCGGGCAGGGCACGGAGGATGCGCTGGCAGCTCGCGGTCTCTCCGGCAATGACCAGATCCCTGGCGGTGTGCCGGATGGCGAGGTGGACGCGCGGCTCCTGCTCCAGCAGCGGGGCGAGCTCGTCTTCATCGACCATCACGCTCCACACGGACCAGTCGACCTGATCCACTCCCCAGGCGTCGGCGACGGCGGTGAAGTTGCCAGCGAGGGCCTCGGAGAACAGCCCTGAGGTGTGGGTGTCGGTGTACAGGGCGGTGAGGTCGCGCCAGGCACCGCTGGCGAGCAGGGCGTTGGTCTCGCCTGATGAGTAGCCGATCACCGCATCGGGAGTGAGCCCGAGGATGCCCTTGCTGAGCTGTGCATGGAGCTGGCAGAGCGCGGAGGCTCCCCACAGCATCTGGAGCGGGGTGGGGTCTGTGGGAACGGTGAGTGCGTCGGCGAGGTGGGGGAAGTCCAGACGCTCTGCCAGCTCGGGGAGGGCGTCCAGCAGCTCCGCCCCGAGACCGGGGTAGGTCAGCCCCGCTCCAGTGAACATGAAGGCCAGCTCACCCTGAACCGGCGCGGCGCGGAAGTGCACGCCCTCGCCAGCAGGGGCACCGCCGACGAGGTGGCGCTCTGCTCGGCGGGTGCGCTCCGCCAGCTCCTCGGCGCTCTCCGCCACCAGGACCAGCCGGGCTGGACCCTCGCTGCTGCGTCGGTCGGCGCGCAGGGCATCGAGGACGCCGTCGCGGTCAGCACCGGAGTAGACGACCAGCTCTGGGGCTGTGGTTGTCGGCGCCTTGAGGTGCCAGGTCTGGCGGTTGCCCTCCATGGCATCCACGGTGACTGTGGCCCGCTCGACCGACATCGGCGCACCGGCCGCATCGACGCGATGGTGGAGGCTCAGCGCGGCGGTGGCGACCTCCAGGAGGCCGGAGGCGGCATGTGCATGGCCGATGGCGGGCGCTGGCAGCACGGGGCCGCCGGGGCCGCCGAGGATCGCGAAGATGCGATCGCCGGCCTTCTCTGCATCGGGAAGCCGCTTGAGGATGAGGGCCACCGCGGCGTCGCCGGGGGTCTGCTGGTCGGCCCGCAGCAGCGAGGCGGCTGCGGCCTGGTGGACCGGCTCGACGCTCAGATCCACCGCTCCCACCATGGCGGCATCCAGCTCGCCGACCTGGAGCGCGCGAACGGCCGCCTGGAGCGCGACGAGTCCGGAGTGCTCCTCGGCGGAGAACACACAGCTCGGTCCCGCGAGATCGAATTGACTGTTGAGCCGGTTGGCGGGAATGTTCGGCATGGTCCCGAGCACACCAGCGGACTTCAGCAGCGGCACGAAGCCATCTCGAGCCGCGCTGATCCAGGCCTCGTCTGCGGAGAGCTGACGCCCCCAGGTCGACAGCCGCCAGCGCGCACCGTAGCGCGCGACCTCGGGATCTGCGCCCATGCCGACCAGGACGCCGGTGGTGTCGCGGGGGAGGGCGCTGGTCTGTGCGAGGGCCTCGTCGGCGACCCGCATCATGAGGAGCTGCTGACCCAGCGCCCGCTTGAGGTCATTGGGCGGGAACTTCATGCCCTTGAGATCGAGCGTGATCTCATCGGCTGCGCAGCCATGGCCGGCAAATCCACGGCGCATGGCGTCGACGTAGGACGGCTGATCGGGCACGCTGCCCGCTGCGATCCCGATGGCGACGACGGCGATCTCTGGACGCTCCAGGGGCGCGGTCAGCTCGGTGGTCTCTGCGAGGGGGTACTGCTCGACGATGAGGTGGGCGTTGTTGCCGCCGAACCCAAAAGCCGAGACGCCGGCAATGCGGCGGCCTTCCCAGGGCTCTGCGCGGGTCAGCAGCCGGAACGGCGTGCCGGAGAGCGCAGGGTTGGGATCGGCGACGTGCAGGGTCGGAGGGCGGACGCCAGCGGCCATCGCGCCGAGGACCTTGAGCAGGCCGGCAGTTCCGGCCGCTGTGATGAGGTGGCCGGTGTTCGACTTCAGCGAGCCCAGCGGGAGGCCAGGGTTGTCGGCGAAGACCGTCGCGCTGCTGCGGACCTCGGTGGCGTCTCCGACCGGGGTTCCGGTGGCGTGACACTCCAGCAGGGTGATGTCCGCTGGGTCGACACCGCTGACCGTGTAGGCCTGCTGCATCGCGCGGACCTGCCCTTCCTCAGCCGGAGCCAGCAGACCGCGTGCGCGGCCATCGTTGGCGAGTCCGATGCCGCGAATGACGCCGTGGATGGTGTCGCCGTCGCGCTCGGCATCCTCCAGTCGCTTCAGCGCGACAAACGCTGCACCCTCTGCGGGAACGAGGCCGTCCGCATCAGCATGGAAGGGGCGGCTCTGCCCGGTCCGGCTCATCGCGCTGAGCGCACAGAAGCCGACGTGGATGAACAGGTCATCGCTGCAATTGACCGCTCCAGCGAGCATGACGTCGGTATCGCCGTCGTGGAGTCGGTCGCAGGCCATCTTGATGGCGTACAGGGAGCTGGCGCAGGCGGCATCGAGGGTGAAGCACTCTCCGGTCAGCGACAGGGCACGCCGCAAGAGCAGCGCCGGGAGTCCAGACATGAACCGGTTGCGCGGATCGACGTCGGGGTGTCCGAGGTGTGCCTGTGCCTCCACAGACAGCGCCCGCTCCAGCCACTGGGACTCGGCGTATCGAGAGAGTCCGGCGGAGGGGAACGAGAGGTTGCCGAAGATCGCGCCGACCCGCTCGCCGCTGGTGACGCCGGCATCATTGAGGGCCGCGCGTGCGGTGTGCAGGGTCCACTGAAACAGCGGATCAAGACGCTGAATCTCCGCAGCGGACAAGGAAAACCCCGCGGGGTCGAAGATGTCCTCGAACCCTCGGACGTAGCCGCCGCGCTTGCTCCAGGAGCGGTCTCCGGCGTTGTCAGGGTCGTCGCAGAGGATGTCCGCTTCTGCGATGCCCCAGCGATCCGGAGGCGCATCTGAGGTGAGGTCCGCGCCGCGAGAGACCTGCTCCCACAGCGCCTCGACGGACAGGGCGCCTGGCAGCACCGCAGCGCGCCCGACGATGGCGATTGGTGAGAACGAGGTCATGTCAGTCCCTGGTGTTTCCGCTCAGCCCCGGCTCGGCAGCAGGTGGGTGACCACCCCGTTGAGCTCCGCGATGAGCACTCCGTCGCTGTCGAGGAATGCGAGGTCAGAGACCGCCTTTCCACGGCTGACGGTGCGGCCCTTGAGCACGCAGCGCAGCGCGCCGGTGGAGGGGGTGTCGGTCCAGGTTCGGACCTCATCGATGCCCGTCGGCAGGCTGGCTCCGCCGAGCACCCGCTGCGACCAGAGCAGCGCGAGCTGCAGTCCGCCATCGAACGCTGCCGGATCGGTGCGCCAGTTCTTGCCCGACCAGCCGATCGTGCTCACGCCGTCGAGTGCCGCAGAGATGCCGTCATCGGACAGCCCCTCGACCTCACGGATGACCTGGAAGTCCGGACCGTGGAACAGCACATCGCTGTCGTAGATTGCCTTCCCTCCCCAGTCCTCCAGGCTCAGCGTCGGCGCCGTGTGCTTCGGTGCAGCACGGTCGATGACCAGCTCCGCTGTGGCGGTGTAGTGGAGCTTTCCGTCGATGCCGCGAAGCTCCAGCGCGACGGTCGCGCCGTCGCCGTTGGAGAGCTGGCGGCAGGAGAGCTGGAAGCGGTCGCCGCCGGCATCGAAGTTGCTCAGTCGGATTCCGCTGAGCACCTTGACCTCGGAGATCGCAGTCAGGGTGAGGCCGGGCTTGAAGCCGGAGGCTGCCCGAGCGAACCACTCCACCACCAGGACGACCGGGACGACCGGGGTGCCGTCGATGGCGTGTGCGATGAGGTAGGGGTGGCTGGCGCGGTCGATGCGCAGCTCCATGCGCTGCTCGGCGGCACCGCCCTCTGCGATCAGGGCCTCTGCGCGGGGGGCTCCGCCGAGGACCAGCTCGACGCGGTCGGCGTCAGCCCGCAGCTCATCGACCAGCATGTCTGCGCCTTCCTTCAGCGGAATGAGGGTGACCCCCAGCGCCTCGAAGTGGGCCTTGAGCTGTGGGCTGACCATGCCGCCTTCCCATGGCCCCCAGCCCAGCGAGCGCACCGCGATGCCGCGCGCAGCGGACTCGGCCTGTGCGACCTTGTTGAGGACCTCGTTTGCCATGGCGTAGTCGACCTGACCACGGTTACCGCATCGGGCCGCGACGGAAGAGAACATCACCAGCGCCTTGAGCGGGTCGTCCGCAGTGGCGGACAGCAGCGCGGTGAGGCCGCCGACCTTGGTGTGGAACACCCAGTCGAAGTCCTCGCCGGACTTCTCCGCGATGAGCTTGTCGTTGATGACACCGGCACCGTGGATGATGCCGGTGATCGGCCCCCAGTCGGTGCGAATCGCGGTCATGGCGCTGGCGAGTCCGTCGGCATCGGTGACGTCGACGGAGACGTAGCGAGCAGCACCGCCGGCAGCCTCGATGGCCGCGATGGTGCCGCGGATCTCGCGGTTGGCGAGGATCTGACGAACCTGGCGACCGAGTCCGGCGGGAGTCGGCAGCTTGCCGGCTGTCCGGGCGTCGCTCAGCAGAACACGCTTGAGACCAGCATCGTCGGTGACTCCAGCACAGGACGCGGGCTCGTCGACGAGCGGAGTGCGGCCGAGAAGGGCAAACGCCGCGCCGGTGGCAGAAGCCAGGGCGATGACCGAGCTGGCGGTCACGCCGCGTGCGCCGCCGGAGACCACCATGACATCGGAAGCTCCGAGGATTGGAGCTCCCGTCGGAGCCGGCAGCCGGACGTCGTGGAGAATGCGGCGGGTGCCGTCAGCAGACAGCCCGACTTCACGCTCTGGACCGCCGCAGAGCAGCTCGTCTACAAGCGCAGCTGCGAGGGCTGCCGGGCTGCGTCCGCTGCGCTCCAGATCGATGGTGCGAACCTGTGCTGCCGGCCACTCCTGAGCTGCGGTCCGCGCGAGGGCGGCCAGACCAGACAGCCAGGCCCGGTGGGCAGGGATGGTGGTGAAGCCGAACGCGCCGCCCGTGTCTTGCACGGTGACGAACACGCCGCCGGACTCACTGAACCGGGCCGCGACAGCCTTGGCCGCGTCGAAGCCCTCACGGTTGATGGCGGCCGCCTCGGTATCCGAGGTGACCGGGCGGAGGCCGCCGAGGAACAGGACCACCTCTGCATCAGCCGGGACGGCGTCCACAGTGCGTGCCGGGACGCCGCAGTCGACGAGGGCCTTGGCCAGCGCATCCGCAACGCCAGCGCCGTCATCCGTGATCACCACCCGCTGCCCGTCGAGCAGACCGGGGGTGGCCATGCCAGCGGCGGGGGCCTCGATGGTCTCAAGCGCATAGCGACCGAGATCGACCGTCGGGGACACCGAGGGGGCCTCGACGAGCGGCGCGGCTGCTGCGGCGATCGGCCCGGCACTGATCTTTGCGCCCATGTAGTCGGCGATCTGTCCGAGGGTCTGGAGGGATGCCATTGCGCCGGCATCGACCTCGGGAAGCTCGGGAGCCTTCTCTTGCATGGCGGAGAGGATCTCGACACGCTTGATGGAGTCGATGCCGAGGTCACCCTCGAGCTGCATCTCCATGCTCAGCATCTCGGCGGGGTACCCCGTCTTCTCCGCGACCACATCGAGCAGCAGCGCGTGGAGGTTACGGGCGGGCGCGGTGGCCTTCGCGGCGACCGGAGCGGGCCGGGCTGTCGGTGCCGCGGCTGCTGGAGCCGGAGTCTCTGCGATCACCGGCGCGGCGACGGGCATCGGCGCGGCGACGGGCTGGGCCATCGGCTGTGCGGGGCTGAAGCCGCCAGCGAGCGCGCTGAGGCCCATGAAGCTGGTCTCGGCGGTCTTGAGGAACGCGGAGTGCGCATCGGCCATGGCGCGCTGGTAGGCGGAGTGGGCCTCTGCGGTCTGCTCCTGCGCAGACTGCCAGGCCTCGATCCAGGCCATGCTCGGGGCGACCGGCTGGGCCGCCGCGAAGGTCTGTGCGACGGGCGCCGCAGCGACTGCGGGCGCGCCGGGTGCGTGCGCGACCGGCACCTCGACCCGGACCTCGACCGGAACCTCAACGATCTTCTCAACGATCTTCTCGACGACCTTCTCTACAATCTGCGGCGTGCGCGCCGGGTTGGGAGACGGCAGGCCGGCTGCGCCCGCCTTGGGGGGGTAGGGCTTGCCGTAGTTCGCGCCGTTGATCGGAATCGCCAGCTTCGGCTTTGCCCGCTCGTGGGGGTTGTCGGGGGTGCCGTAGTCTGCCCACAGTGCCTCGGCGGGCGCGAAGTCCGCGCCAGCAGCGACCAGCTGGGCGAGACCGATGGTCATTGCCTTGAGGTCGGCAGTGTTCTTGCGATCCATGCTGACCGCGGCGTGCGCGCGGCCCTTCAGGATGCGACCGACCAGTCCGGTCAGCACCGCGTTGGGGCCGACCTCGACGAAGGTGCGCGCACCGGAGGCGTACATCGCCTCGATCATCTCGACGAACCGGACCGTGCTGCGGATCTGGGTCGAGAGCTGCTCGCGGATCGCGGCACCATCGGCAGGGTAGGGGGCCGCAGTGGCGTTGGCGTAGACCGGGACGGTCGCCGTGCCGATCTCGACACCAGCGAGGAACGCAGCGAACGGCTCCACCGAGTCGCTGACGACCGGAGAGTGGAACGCTGTCGCCACCGACAGCCGGCGACAGCGCAGTCCGTCGGCAGCCAGCGCTTCCTCGGCGGCCGCGACGGCTTCGGTCGGCCCGGAGAGCACGACCTGGGTGGGGTGGTTGTGGTTGGCGACCACCACACCGAGCTTCGCGGCCTTCTCAGCGACGGCTTCGATCGGGGCAGACACGGCGGTCATCGCGCCGGGGCGCTGTGCGGCCTCGGCCATCAGCTCGCCGCGGCGACGGGCCACGCTGACCAGGTTGTCTGCGGAGAGCACTCCTGCGGCGTACAGTGCCGTGACCTCGCCGTAGCTGTGTCCACCAACCATCGCGGGTGTCAGCCCGGTACGGGTCAGCAGGTTGAGCATCGCGCGGCTGGAGATGCCGATGGCGGGCTGGGCGTTCTCGGTGCGGGTGAGGCGCTCGGACTGCGCGGTGCGACCGGCGTCATCAAACGCGGTGATCGGGAAGACGACCTCGTGCAGTCCCAGCGCGGCGGCGTCGTCCCAGGCGGACAGTGCCTCAGCGTGGGCCATCGCAGCTCCGCCGGTCATGCCGACGTACTGGCTGCCCTGTCCGGGGAACAGGAACGCGGTCGTGCCATCCGCAGCGCCGACACCGTAGCTGGTGCCGTCGGGCGTGGACATCGCCTTGCTGGGAGCCTTCTCGATGCGCGCGGCAGCCGCTGTCAGCTTCGCGACGAGGTCGGCCTCGTCGGTGGCGACGACGGCGAGTCGTGCGGGGGCGCTCGCCGTGTAGGCGGACTGGGAGGTGTGGGCCAGCCAGTGGAGGTAGCCGGAGACGGTGGCCTGATCGGCGTGCTTCTTCGCCTGGGCCGCGACGTCTGCTCCGCTGCGGCCGGTGAGGATGACCAGCTCATGGGAGGCGGTGCGCATCCGGGGCGCAGCGTCCGCGGGGCCGGTGTACTCCTCCATCGCGAGGTGGAAGTTGGAGCCGCCGAAGCCAAACGAGCTGACCCCTGCCCGTCGGGGGTGGTCTGCACCTCGGACCCAGGGACGCGCGGTGGTCGCGAGGTAGAATGCTGACTTCTCCAGCTCAAGGGCTGGGTTTGGACGATCGATCTTGATGGTCGGGGGGAGCACACCGTGGCGCAGCGCCATGACCGCCTTGAACAGACCTGCGGCCCCGGCTGCGGCCTTGGTGTGGCCGATCTGGGACTTCACGCTGCCCAGCGCACACCACTGCCGATCCGCGCGGCCGGCCTCATCGAAGACCATGCGGAGGCCGCCGAACTCTGCGGCATCTCCAGCCTTGGTTCCGGTTCCATGAGCCTCGAGCAGCTCGACGGTGTCGGGGCCGTAGCCCGCGCGGTCGTAGGCACGCCGGATGGCGTTGGCCTGGCCCGAGGAGCGGGGTGCGTAGACGCTCTTGGCGCGACCATCGGAGCTGGAGCCCACACCCGTGAGCACCGCGTAGATGTGGTCACCGTCGCGCTCGGCATCCTCCAGGCGCTTCAGGGCGACCATGCCCAGACCCTCGCCGAGCATTGTGCCGTCGGCCTGATCGGAGAACGGCCGGCAGTCGCCAGAGGCGGACAGCGCCGGTGTCTTCGAGAAGCACATGTACATGAAGATGTCGTTCATGGTGTCGACGCCGCCGACAATGACCATGTCCGAGTCGCCCAGGTACAGCTCGTTGGCACCCATCGCGATGGCCGAGAAGGTCGAGGCACAGGCAGCGTCGGTGACGCAGTTGGTGCCGCCGAGGTCCAGGCGGTTGGCGATTCGGCCGGCGACCACATTTCCGAGGAGACCGGGGAAGCTGCTCTCCTGCCAGGGCACGTAGTGGTCGGAGATGCGGTTGCAGATGTCGGTGACCTCAGACTCCGGCAGCCCAGCATCGCGCAGGGACTTCCGCCAGACCGGACGCTGCAGCCGGCTGACCATGGTCCCGAGCAGCTCCTGCGCAGAGGTGACCCCGAGGATCACCGAGATCCGAGAGCGATCCACCTCGCGCTGGCGGGCGGCATCGTCGAGCACCCGCTGGGCGACGATGAGGGCGAGCAGCTGACTGGTATCGGTGGCCGGGACGATAGAAGGCGGAACGCCCCAGCCCAGCGCGTCGAAGTCGACGTCACCGAGGAACGCACCCCGTCGTGCGTAGGTCATGTCTTGCGCGGACTTGTCGTCGTCGTAGTAGTCCTCGATCAGCCAGTGGCTGGAGGGCACGTCGGAGATCCGGTCGGTGCCTTCGAGGATGTCGCGCCAGAACCCGGTGGCGTTGAGGGAGCCGGGGAACAGTGCGCTGACGCCGACAACAGCGATCGCAGGGCGGGTGCTTTTAGACATGGGAGTTGTCCTTACAGAGATGTGTCAGGCGAGGGGACGGGGCCTGAAGTCAAAGGCGGCGGCGGGCACGGGGACACCAAAGCTGCGCAGCTGCTGTGCGCGGGTGACCACGGCGGCACCTTCCATGAGGTTGCGGGCGACCTGGACGACGGTTCGGTTCTCGGAGGCGGCCAGGAAGGTCCCGGCTGCCCAGTCGTTGAACGCACCCATCGCAGGGCCACACCAGATCTGGTAGTCGATTCGTCGGTCGGCCAGGCCTGCGATGGCCCACTTGCTGGACTGACCGAGGTAGGCACGGAATGTCAGCGCCATCTGATGCTTGGGATCAGCATCGGCGCGGGCGACCTCGCGGGGGTCGCGCTCGGCCCAGAAGGCGCGGGTGGATGCCCAGGCGTCTGCGAGGCTGGAGCGGAAGAACTGTCGCTCCAGGGTGGCGGCCTCTGCGGCCGGGATGGACGCCAGGCTGTCGTGGGCCCGGTAGATCTCGTAGAGCTTCTTGGCCCGCACGCCAAACATCGTGCCCCGCTGGAGCACCTGGACCTCGACGCCGAGCTCGAACATGTCCGCAGCCGGTGCCATGACCACGTCCGCGAGACCGGCAGTGGAGAGCATCTTGCGGCCCGACTCGTGCAGTCCCGACTCGATGCAGGCCTGGTTGACCGAGCCGGTCACCACGAAGGCTGCGCCCATCGAGAAGGCCGCCGCGACCGCACCGGGTGTGCCCAGACCGCCCGCCGCTCCGATTCGGATCGGGCGGGTGTAGCCGCGCGCGGCGCTGACGCGGTCTCGCAGCGAGAGGATGGTCGGGAAGAGCGCGGTGAGCGCCTGGTTGTCGGTGTGTCCGCCGGAGTCGGACTCGACGGTGTAGTCCTCCGCGACCGGGAGGTTGGCGGCCAGCCGGCCCTCCGCTGCTGTCAGCAGCCCCTCGCTCACGAGCGCTGCGACCATGTCTGCCGGAGCGGGCTCCATGAACCGTCGGGCGACCTCCGGGCGGGAGATCTTGGCGAACAGGTAGTTCTTGCGGTGGATGTTCCCTGCGGCATCCTGCGTCAGCCCGGTGTAGGCGTAGCGGACGACGGAGGGCGTCAGGCTCATGTAGGCGGCCGCCGAGACCCGGCGCACATCCCGTCGGATGTAGAGGTCTGCGATCTCAGCCTCGAGCGCCGGCTCGTTGGGGGAGTGGATGAGGTTGCTGCCCCATGCCTTGTCCGGCAGCGCTGCGGACAGCTCATCGATCGCGGCAGACACCCGCCCCGGAGAGAGTCCCGCAGCGCCGAAGAAGCCGAGGAAGCCGGCGTTCGCCATCGCGATGACGAGCCGGGTGGTGGCGATGCCGTTTGCCATCGCGCCGGAGACATAGGGAAACCGGACACCGTGCAGCTCAGTGAACGAGCGATCACCCAGCCACTCTGGATACAGCGCCGGCATTGAGGCGACCAGCGGCCAGCCTCCGTCGACAGCGGTCTGACCGCCCAGCGCGACACCCATCCGACCCGAGCGGGGATCCTGGATGATGCACACCGGCTCACGAACGCGGTGGGTGGCTGAAAGCAGCTCCTGCTGACTGAATGCCGGGGCTTCTGCGCCAGCGTGCCAGGCTCCGATGGGACGCAAGTCTCCTCCTCTCACTGTGAGATGGAGCCGGACTTATCGGGGTCATCGGCGAGGCGATTGTCACTACTTGGTCACAGTGGACATTGACCATTCAGTCAGTACGCTGAATCCCGGTCGAACAGCGGTATGGCTGTGGGTTTCGGAGGCAACGATTGGTCATGCTGGCAGAACGTGTTCTATTGCTTGCTGGCCGCGTGGCCGGTATTTTCTCTTGTCGCATTGCCCCTCGTGTACACATGTCCCCGACGACTCGTGTGGATGCTCTGATGAACCAGCAGCATCATCCGTGCGGTCGGGGAGAATGAATGGAGAAAACTCGGGATGAGTCCTGGCTGTCTCGCAGCCTTGGCGTCTTTCGCTACACCCGCCAGGCGGTCGAGCTGGTCTGGAGCACGAGCAAGCCGCTGACCATCGCGTTTGCCTCGCTCACCCTCATCGCCGGCCTCCTTCCTGCGGCGATGGCGGTGGTCGGCAAGCAGATCATCGACGGTGTCCTGCTCGCCAGCGAGACCGGTGCCCTGGCCGACCGCAGCACGGCGATGATGTGGGTGGCAGCAGAGGGGGCCCTGGTGATCTCCATGGCCGGCATCCAGCGGGGCATCCAGGTCTGCGAGTCGCTGCTGCGGCTGCAGCTTGGCCACAAGGTCAACGTGTTGATCTTGGAGAAGGCGCTGACCCTGCGGCTGCCGCACTTCGAGGACTCGGAGGTCTATGACCAGATGACCCGTGCGCGTCGGGAGGCGTCCTCTCGGCCGCTCTCCCTGGTCCGTCGGGCCTTCGGTCTCATCCAGAACGCGATCGCGATGGCCACCTATGGCGCCATCCTCATCGGCTTCTCCTGGCTCTCCGTGCTCATCCTCGCGATCGCGGCTGTCCCGCCGTTCATCGCCGAGACGCGGTTCGCCGGGCAGGGCTTTCGGCTGTTTCGCTGGAAGTCACCGGCCTACCGCGAGCAGGCGTACCTGGAGACGGTCATTGCTCGGGAGGACTACGCCAAGGAGGTCATGCTCCTGTCCATTGGCCCGGAGCTGGTTCGCCGCTACCGGCAGATCTTCGACGACCTGTACGGCGAGGATCGCAGCCTGACCATTCGCCGCGGTGCCTGGGGGTTTGTCCTCGGCATCCTGTCGCGGGGTGCGCTGTACGGCACCTACGCCTGGATCGCCTACGCCACGATCTCCGGTCGCATCTCCCTGGGCGAGATGACGATGTACCTGCTCGTCTTCAAGCAGGGCCAGTCGGCGTTTGCGGCGATGCTGACCGGGGTGGGCGGGATGTATGAGGACAACCTCTACCTCTCCAACCTCTACGAATTCCTGGAGCTGCCCACCGACGCCACACTCGGCGGCGCCAGCGTCGGTCCGACACCCGCAGACGGCATCCGGTTTCAGGGCGTCTCGTTCACCTACCCCGGCGCCACCGAGGCGGCGCTGACCGACATCGATCTCCACATCCGACCCGGCGACAAGCTCGCCCTCGTCGGCCACAACGGCAGCGGAAAGACCACCCTCATCAAGCTGCTCACCCGCCTGTACACTCCTGACACCGGTCTCATTCTCCTCGACGGCCTGGCCCTGTCTGGCTGGGATGAGGCGGCGCTGCGGCAGCGCATCGGGGTCATCTTCCAGGACTTCGTGCGCTACCAGTTCACCGTCGGCGAGAACATCGGCGTCGGAGACGCCCGGCACCTCCAGGACACCGAGATGTGGAGCGATGCCGCGACCAAGGGCATGTCCGCGCCGTTTATCGAGAAGATGCCCGATGGCTACAGCACCCGGCTCGGGCGCTGGTTCAAGGACGGCCGCGAGCTGTCCGGCGGGCAGTGGCAGAAGGTCGCGCTGTCCCGGGCGTTCATGCGTCAGGATGCTCGGGTCATGGTCCTCGACGAGCCCACCAGCGCGATGGATGCGGAGGCCGAGGCGGAGATCTTCGAGCGGGTCCGCAGCCTGACGAGCGAGCAGATGGCGATCTTGATCAGCCACCGCTTCTCGACGGTGCGCATGGCCGATCACATCGTGGTGCTGGAGGACGGTCGCATCGTAGAGAGCGGGGATCACGACGCGCTGCTTGCAGCGGAGGGCCGGTACGCGCGGCTGTTCAGCCTCCAGGCAGCCGGGTATCAGTAGCGCTGCGCGTGCTCGCAGACACCCGACGCGTCGGGTGTCCCGGTTCCTGCGGTCTGAGGAGGCTCCCCGCGCTACACTGCCCGCTGTGAATGCCCGCCACATCCTCATCGAGCTGCACGGCTGCCCCGCCGACCACCTCAACGATGCCGACGCCATCCAGCACGCGATGACCGATGCTGCCGTTGCTGCGGGGGCCACGGTCATCGCCACCAACTTCCATCGTTTCTCCCCCCTCGGCGTCTCCGGCGTCGTCCTCATTGCCGAGAGCCACCTCACCATCCACACCTGGCCCGAGCGCGGCTATGCGGCGGTGGATGTGTTCACCTGTGGCGCCTCTGTCGATCCGTGGCAGGCCTACGCCAGCCTCAAGGCAGCCCTCGGTGCAGCGTCTGGGGAGGCTGTGGAGGTGGCACGGGGAGAGAAGCCGGTGGTGAGCCGGCGCGTGAGCGATGCTGCGGGCTCCTGACTTGATGCCCCGGCGGGGAAAGCGGCGGCAAACAGGTACACCGCCTGGTCTTCGAGAGGGATAGATCCCTCGCCATGTACGACTGCGTAGTGCTCACTGACCGTCGCTATGTCGCTCCGGCCGACATCAACCCCTACACCCAGAACGTGCTCGATGAAGACGGCGCGGTGGTCTCGGCCCTGGCGGACCAGGGACTGCGGGTCACCCGGCTGGCCTGGGACGATCCAGACATGGACTGGGGGCAGACCCGCTCGGTGCTGTTCCGGACGACCTGGGACTACTTCGAGCGCTGGCCGGAATTCTCGGCATGGCTCGACACCGTCCGGCCGCTGACCCGGCTGATCAATCCCGACGCGCTGATCACCTGGAACCTCGACAAGCGCTACCTCATCGCGCTGGCAGAGCTGGGCGTGAGCGTTGTGCCGACCCGGTTCGTCCCCCGCGCCGATCCGACCTCCCTCGCTGACCGCCTCGCCGCAGAGGGCTGGTCAGAGGCTGTGGTCAAGCCGGCGATCTCTGGCGGTGGTCGGGACACCTTCCGGGTTCCGGTGCCGGTGTCCGCTGCCGATGCGGCCCGCACCCGCGCCCTGATCGACGCCGAGGACGTGCTGCTCCAGCCGTTCCTGCCGAGCATCCTCATCGACGGCGAGGTCTCGCTGATCGTCATCGACGGTGCGGTCACCCACGCGGTGCGCAAGGTCGCCGCTGCCGGAGAATTCCGGGTCCAAGATGACCACGGCGGCCGGGTGCTTGCCCACACCCCGGCCCCCGATGAGATCGCGGTGGCGGAGGCCGCCATAGCAGCGTGCAGCCCTCGCCCGGTCTATGCCCGGGTCGATCTTGTGCGCATGCCCGATGGGGTGCCAGCGATCATGGAGCTGGAGCTGGTCGAGCCGGAGCTGTTCTTCCGGTTCGCTTCCCACGCCGCCCCTCGGCTGGCCGCCGCTGTCGCTGCGCTGCTGTCCTGAACGCGGTTCTGGTCCCTGACCTCTCGGCTCTCAGTGCTCGGGTGCCGTCACGGCCTGACGGCGATCTCTGCGACGATCAGCGGGTGGTCGCTGGGCCGGCGGGGGGACTCGCCGTAGATCGGAGCATGGTGGACAAAGGCGCGCACCGTCCAGTGCGCGCTGAGCAGGATGTGGTCGATGCGCAGCTCCGGGCGCAGCTCCCGGCGGGTGTGATCGATCCCCTCGATCACGCCGAGGTGTGTGATCCCAGCCGCCCGCTCTTCGGCATCGCTCAGTCCGCTGCGGAGGACGTCGAGCCGTGCGTCGGAGGCTGCGGTGTTGAGGTCTCCGGCGAAGATGACCGGCAGGTGCTCGGACAGCGGCGGAAAGATTGCTGCGATGAGGCGGGCGGAGGCGTCCTTGTTCTCACGGTCGCCGTCGAGGTGAGCGCTGGCGAACAGGAGGTCACCGCCGGTCTGCCGGTCCCGCAGGATCGCCCACTGCACCAGCCGTGGCATCCCGATCGCCCACCCCCGAGACAGCGGCAGAGTCGGGGTGGGAGAGAGCCAGACCTGTCCGGAGTCTCGCAGCCCAAACCGCTCGGTGCGGTACAGGATCGCGCTGTCCGGCCACAGCGGATGGGCAAGCGCCGTGAACGCCGCGCCAGCAAGCGCCTCCAGTTCGCTGCGCCGGGCGACCTCCTGGAGCGCGACGAGGTCGGGCTGGTGGGCGGTCAGGGCGGCGGAGAGCTCAGGGAGCCGCTGGGGCCAGGACTCGTAGCCGGTCTTTGTGCAGAACGAGCACAGGACATTGAGGGTCGCGACGGTGAGTGCGGGGCCGGGAGTGGCCGCAGCCTGGAGAGAGCTGGCAGCCGGGAGGGCACCGGGAGTGACCAGGGAGAGCAGCCGCGGTCCTCCTCTCAGCCCGATGAACCCTGCCACAACCAGCGCAGCGATCAGCAGCCGCCGCCTCACGGGGGAACCACCCAGAACCGCACCGGTCGGCCCTTGTCCGGGATGAGACCGTCGAGCGCGACGGCATCGACCGGCGGTTCCGTGAGGTCGGTGGTGATGAGCGTCTCGCCCTCCGGCGGCACCCCGTCCTCCATGCGCCAGTCTACGCCGGCGGCCGAGAGGTAGTACGGCAGGCTCGGCAGCCGGTAATTCTCGGCGATGACCACCGGGTGGCCCGTCTCGATGGCGACCGCTGCGACGTCTGCGGTGAGGAACAGCTCGGGACGCAGGGCCGGCAGGGCGGCCAGCCAGATGAGGGCGAGGGTGATCGGGGCGAGGACTGCACGGATGGGTGGACGCCGCCAGGCCACCACGCCGAGCACCGCGAGCACGATCCCCGGCACCGCGATGGTCGCCGCTCCTGCCGTCACCGCCAGCCCGATCAGCCCCGCCGACAGACCGGCCCCGATCAGTGCCGTCAGTCCGCCCCCGAGCCGATTCGCCCACCTCGGTCCCTCGAACTGCGCCATCGCGAGGACAATCGCTGGGTATGCACCCAGGGCGTATGCGGGCAGCTTGCTTGGGATCAGCTCATAGAACCACCACCCCGCCGCCATCCACGACGCCAGGATCATCGCCTCGGGACCGCGCGCGCTCGCCATCCCGAGCAGCGCCCCGGGCAGCCGCCAGCCCCACGGGAACAGCAGCAGCAGCATCGTCAGCAGGTAGAAGCCCGGCGGCCCGGTCTGCCCCAGCGCGGTGCCGCCGCTGGCCCGGTCGAGGATGTAGAAGTCCAGCATCCAGCGGATGCTCTCGCCGCCGTCCGCTCCCCAGGCCCACCACCCCCACGCCACCAGCGGGATCGCGGCGAGGGGCATGCCGAGCAGGGGCAGCAGCAGGCGCTTGCGGTCGGGATGGAGGAGGAGCAGCAGCCCGCCCATGCCCCCGATCAGGATCAGGACCGGCGGCCCCTTGATGAGCAGCGCCGCTGCCGATGCCCCCCACAGCGCCAGGCACCACCGCAGCTGCGGGGTCTTGAGGTGGTTGAGCAGCGCGAGGGCAGCGGCGGTCTGGGCGAGCAGCAGCGGACCGTCGGTCAGGCCGATCTTGCCGACCACCATCGCCAGCGAGGTCAGCAGCATCAGCCCGGCCCGTCGGGACACCGTCGCCCCGAACACCCCCGCCCCCCACCGCGCGATCAGTGCACCGCAGCCGAGCACGGAGAGCGCTCCTGGCAGCCGAACCGTCAGCAGTCGCTCTCCAAGCAGCTCCGAGGCTGCGGCGATCAGCCAGAAGTGCAGCGGCGGCTTTCGGTGAACCTCCGACCAGGCAAACGCCGGCATCCGCCAGTCACCGGTCGCCACCATCTGGTGGGCGAACCCGGCATAGGCGGCCTCGTCCTGGTCCCACAGCGGGGTGGAGTCCAGCCCCAGGAGCAGGCAGAAGATGACCAGCAGGAGGATCGGCACACCACGGAGTATCCCCGATCACTTCCAGCGGCGGAGATCTGCTGCGGAGAACACCCAGGTGCGCAGATCCATCTCGTGGTCTGGATCCCACCGCCACCAGCCGTCCACCGGGCCACGCTCGATGTGGAAGTCCTGGGCCGGCATGTAGCTCTCGGCGAACAGGATGTAGGTGCGGTCGCCATCGACCGCGACATCCATCAGCAGGACCGCGTGTCCCGGAGAGCCGCCGCGGACCAGGATGTCGCCGGGCTGCGGCCCACGGCTGACCGGCTCCGTCTCGTAGGCCTTCAGCGAGATGGTGCCCGCCCAGTCGAAGACGCGGGTGAGGTAGCCCTCCCAGGAGCCATCGCCCCCGGCGCGCCAGCGGATTCGGTTGCCGTCCGCGTAGGGGCGCTCTCCGCCGGCATACCGCGCCCACGAGATCGGATCGCCGGAGGTGGCGTAGAACGAGACCGGCGCGCCGACGCTCCGCTGCCACTCTCCCCGGACCCGCAGCAGAGCATCGGCGCACTGCTGGAGATCGCCTGAGACCATCGGCAGGTCGATGACCCAGGCGTCGTGGCCGTGCAGGCGCCGACCGTCGTAGGCGCGCAGCGGCTCGGAGATGTCTCGCAGCGCCATCGTCTGGATCCAGGCTCCCCAGGCATCCGGCGGCGCGACCCGGGTGGTGCCCGGAGGAGGCGGGAAGGCATCGAGGATGGTCAGCGGGCCGGGCGTCGGCGCGGCTGGTGTGGCCATGGTGCGGGCCTGGGGCGTCGTGGCATCAGCGGCGCAGGACAGCAGGGTCAGCAGGAGCATGGAGGCTCTGACGCCACGAGGGCTGAGCGGTTCCTCTTTTTCGATGATGGCTGACCGCATCCCTGTGGAGCGGGCAGCTGCCGGCTCCACGAGCCGCATCTGACAGGGTGTCCTGCCCGCTCCGGTGGCTCACAGTGGCGCGACACTGCTGGCCAGGAACCGCTCCTGCTCTTCCAGCAGTCCGTGGGCGCCGACCAGCCGCAGCCCGGTCACGGCCGCTGCGGCTCCGCCCGCCACAAAGAAGCGCGCAGCGGAGAGCAGCGCTCCGGAGAGGTCAGCGTCGGTCAGGTCTGCTCCGGAGAAGTCCACGCCCTCCAGGTCTGCCCCCACCAGCTGCGCCCCCACCAGCCGTGCCCCGCGCAGATCACAGCGCGTCAGGTTGGCCCCGGTCAGGTCAGCCCCGGTCAGATCCACCCCGCGCAGATCACAGTCCTTCAGGCACACCGCTCCGATGTCTTGCGTCGTCGGTCGCCACAGCCGCAGGTCTGCGGACAGGATCAGCCGCCTCGACGTGCGCCAGCGGACGTAGTCCGACGCCTCGATGAACGATCGAATCCGGGCGGGCTTCAGGGCGCCGGTGGTGTAGCGCTGATCGCCCGGAGAGGGGTCGGCGTTGTTGTGGTAGCTGCTCTCCCGCTCCCAGTACCCCAGCCGATCCTCGGCCAGCAGGGTGATCCGGTGCAGCCACTTCAGCGACTTGTAGAAGTACCGCGATGGCGTGACCGTGCGCAGCGGGAAGCCGTGGGCTGGGGTGAGGGGGGCGTCGTCGATGGTGTGGACGAGCCAGGTATCGGCGAGCGCGACGGAGAGGGGCAGAGAGGTGTCGTGGCTGCGGTCGGAGTACGCCTGAAAGGAGACGAACTGTGCCCCGCTGCTCACCCCCAGTGGCTCCAGCAGCCGCGCGAGCGGAGTGCCGGTGAGCCGGGTGCCGGGTCGGCTCCACCCGGTCACGCAGTGGATGTCGACCTCGCGGGTCTGCTGCGGCAGCGCGAGAACCTCCGGCAGGCTCAGCGTGACCGGTGCGGTGATCAGTCCATCGATCACGAGCCGCCAGTCATCGAGGTTCAGGTCGGCCGCTGCGGCACGCTCACCGACCACCGGGAAGCGTCGGGTGCGGGTCTGTCCGGGCGGAAGCGCAGTCATGTCCAGGAGTGTACCGCCCGCAGCCGCCGGGGTGTCAGGCGGCTGCGGGCGGCACCAAGTCCAGCCGCCGGGATAGGGTGGTGGCATGCTCCCAGGATGGCTCTCGCTGCTCGGTGGACTGGAGCCGGCACCGCTGTCGGTCTCTGCGGGAGCCTCGTGGATGCCCCGTCAGACCCCGTCGTTCTGGTCTGACGAGCGGGATCGGCTCACCGCGGAGGCGGGCCTGGTGTGGGCGCCTGGAGACCGTGCACGCCTGGGGCTGGCGGTGGACGGCTACCGGCTCGATCGCTACCCCGACGGCACCCGCCAGCATGGCCCCGGAGACATCACCATGACCACCGACCTCTGGCTGTGGCGCGGCCCGGTAGACCTCGGTCTCGCCGCCGCCGTCAAGCAGCCCAACGCCGATGACGAGCGGCAGCTGGGCACCGACGAGACCGACATCAGTCTCATGGCCCGGCTCGGAGCCGGAGACGTGGCGCGGCTGGAGGCTGCCGCTGGGATGACCTTTGCCGGTGACCCCTTCCGGTTCACCAGCCACGACGCGATCCCAGAATTTGCCCTCTCCGGTGCCCTGAAGACCAGCTGGGGGTCCGCTCAGGTGGTCGCTGGAGGGGGGCTGGCGACGGATCACAACCCGGCCCGCCTCTCCGCAAGCCTCGGTGCCTCCACAGACTGCCCGGCTCGGCTGTCCGCTGCCGCGCAGGTCGGACTGTCTCCGGCGGCCCCAGACTGGGGGCTGCGGCTCTCGGCGGGGTACTGCGGCGGCTGAGCAGCGGCCTGCGGCGACGTCACGGCGCTCGGACCGGCGCACAATGACAGCCGCGCGAGCAGACGTGACCGATGATGGGCGGACGTGTGCGTTAGGCTACGGGCGTGAGTGTCCTTCGATATCGGCCAGCACCGGAGAGCAGCTGGTACCACTACCTGTACGGACCCAGACGGGGGGGCGGCGAGGGGTGGATCATCCTTCCAGAGGTTGCTCCCCTCGACACGGACCACCTCTCCCGGATGCACGCCGCAATTCATGCCATGGCGTCTCCTGCTGCGGAGGACTTCTCTCTCTCCGTCGTCAACCTCTCCCTCGGAGAGAGCGGCCTCCGCTCCGGTCGCGGCGGGCTCGCGATCCTCTTGCTCTTTCTGCTGACGGACGACGACGGTCAGCAGCATCGGTTTGCTCACGTCCTGGCTTGCTACGACCGTGGGCTGGATCACACCATCCTCCACAACACGATCTGGACCTTCCTCCGGCGGGTCACCCGTGGGCGTCGTGCGCCGGAGCGACCGGTTGACCGCTACTTCTCGACCTACCAGAAGACCGGGAGTCGCCTGGAGGCATTCCTGGTCCTCGATCGCTACCTCCGGAAGATCGAGCCGTTTGACTTCGTGCCGATCCGGCCTCCGACCCGAGAGCTTGTGCTAGAGGACGGCGGGCTGTGGCCGGATGTCCTCGATGTCACCAGCATGTCTGAGGCCTGGGCAGAGGTCATCCAGGGGATCGCAGCGATCAGCGCGGCGCTGTATGCCTCGGTCCTTCCCTGGTCAGCGCTGACCACCTGCGTCGTCCTGCCTCCGAAGCGTGAGGGCATGATCATCCGCTTCCTGGCGCGTCCGCAGCTTCGGACGCACGACAACCCGCTGATCATCCTTGAAGATCTCGACACCGATCGGGCCGCGGTGACCCTGCTGCCAGTGGTGGAGCAGGAGATTGCGTCGACAGCCGCGCGTCCTGTGGCGCGTGGTGCGGCCCAGCCGGTCAAGGATGCCGCCCCTCCGGCACCGCGCGCTGGGGAAGCTGGACCGCCAGCGCCGCCGATGCTGCTGGACGAGCCCGACACCCTCACCGACGACATCATCGATCTCTCCGCCCCCATTGCCTCTCCGGTCTCGGTGCCAGAGGACCTGCTGGGGGAGCCGGAGCTGACCGAGAACGTGGTGCTCTCCTCGCCAGCGGTTGCCCGCCCTTCTTCGGGTGGGATCTCGCGGCAGCCCATCCCGCCCGCCCTTCAGTCGCCACCGTCGCGGCGGATCCCCATCCTCGCTGTGGTCGCCGCAGTGCTGCTGGCATCGATTCTGCTGTGGGTCCGGTCTGCGGTGGTTCCCGATGCTCTGGAGAGACAGCCTGCGGCGGTCGCAGAAGAGCCCGCGGCGGTTGCCCTGGGCTGGGCCTCTCCCGCAGGAGATGCCGTGGGTGTGTGGCTGCGCAGGGAGCCCGCCGGCCGGCCCGTGTTCCTCGCTGATCGGGAGCCGCTTGAGCCTGGTGAGTACCTGGTCCTCGCGAAATTCACGCCCGACGGCAGCGCTGAGGAGGTCGCCCGCTTCACGCTGGCGGCAGCGGACAACGTCTCCATTCAGTGTCAGGCCAGCACCGGACGCTGTCAGGTGCTGCAGTAGCCTACAGGCTCTCTCCGAAGATGGCGTAGCCCACACCGTAGAAGCTGTCGGCTCCGCGCGCGGTGAACAGGACGTCGGTGGTGCCGTCGTTGTTGATGTCGGCGAAGTCTGAGCCCCAGCCGACAGCATCAGAGGCGGTCTCCCCGACGAACACACGGTCCGCGATCTCCAGCGCGGTCTGGCCGGTGCCGGTGGCGGGTCCGTAGAACAGGTAGGCGATGCCGGCGTTGCTGGAGTCGAGGTCGCTGTTGGGCTCGCCAAAGAGGAGGTCGTCGCTGCCGTCCCCGTCGAGGTCGCCGACGGTGATGTCGTAGATCGGTCGGCCGATGTAGTTCATCGATGCCTGGCCGTAGACGCTGAAGGTGGCCGAGGACATGAGCATCGAGCCAGAGATCGGACCGTACTGAACGCTGACCTGCCCGGCGTTGCTCTCGAACGTGTCGTCGAGGTAGGCCCCGATGACGACATCGGCGTAGCCGTCGTTGTCGAAGTCGCCGCTCTGGATCTGTCCGCCGGTGAAGTCGGAGTCGGTGCTGGCGATGGTCACGGCGGCGTCTGATGCGGTCAGCGAGCCGGAGACGGGCCCGACCAGCCCATAGACCGTGTTGGCGTTGGGCTCGCTGAACAGGACGTCGGTGGTGCCATCGCCGTCGAAGTCGACAAAGGAGCTGGCATAGCCGACATAGCGGCTGCCGGAGGAGCCGGTGATCTGGACGTCGGCATCGTCGATGCTCAGGGTGCCAGAGACGGGTCCATAGAACAGCGCGAGGATGCCGGCGGAGGTGTAGCTGGTGTCGTAGTACACCGAGCCGATGTAGACATCGTCGTTGCCGTCGTCGTTGAGGTCGTCGGTGAACCCAAGGTTGTACTGACCGATGTAGTCGTTGTTGCTGCTGCCGTTGATGGTGGCTTCGGCGGCATCGGCCTCAAAGTCGCCAGTGGTCGGGCCGTAGAAGACGTAGACGCTGCCAGTGCTGGTGGTCGAGGAGTTGAGGTCGGTGTTGTAGGCGTTGACCATCAGCTCGTCGTAGCCATCGTTGTCTGCATCTCCGCCCAGTGCGACCCGGTAGCCGAGGTAGTCCAGCGTCGAGAGGCCGGTGATGGTCATCGGAGCATTCTCGGCGTCGTAGTCCCCGGCGGACAGCGGGCCGAGCATCAGGTAGGTCTTTCCCGACGAGGTGCCGTTGTCGTCGTTGTACTGAGAGCCGATCAGCATGTCGACCGCCCCGTCTCCGTTGAAGTCGCCCCCGGCAGACATCGAGGTTCCGAAGTAGTCCGAGGCGGACTCACCCGTGATTCGGACCTCCGCATCGGCGGCTGAGATGGCACAGCGGGTGTCGACGTCGCCGTCGCAATTGCCGTCCACGCCGTCGCCGCACCAGTCCGCAGCGCCGGGGTTGACCGACTCGTCGGCGTCGTCGCAGTCTCCGCCGACCTCGATGGTGGAGTCGGGCTGATCGCAGAGGATGACCACGGAGTCATCGTCGCCGTAGCCGTCGTCATCATCGTCGTCGTACCAGCTCACCGCGTCGATTGCGGTCTCTTCGTCGATCGTCTCGTCGCAGTTGTTGTCGAGCCCGTCGCACAGCTCATCGCGGCCAGGGTTGACCTCGCTGTCACCGTCATCGCAGTCGGTGTTGTCGGCGGAGAAGCCGACCTGCTCGCCGCAGGCCGCCAGCCGGTAGTCCGGGTTGCCGTAGCCGTCTTCGTCGGCGTCGATGTACCACTCCTGGCCGGGGTTCAGCGCAGCGTCGGTGTCGTCGCAGTCAGTGCCGTTGTCCACCCAGCCCGACGGGGAATCGCAGAGCTGCTGAGAGGTGGAGGGATCGCCGTAGCCGTCGCCGTCGCCGTCGAAGTACCACAGCGACGGATCGAGGGGGAAGTCATCGATGCTGTCGTTGCAGTTGTTGTCTTCACCGTCGCAGACCTCGACCCCGCCAGGCATGGAGGCCGCGCTGCCGTCGTTGCAGTCTTCGTTGTTGTCGACGTAGCCAGACGGCGGGGTGAAGTCGCAGGTGGAGAGGGTCGGGTAGGTCGCGGAGCCATAGCCGTCGCCGTCGCCGTCGTAGTACCAGGCGGTGCCGTCGGTGGGATCCTCATCGATCTCCCCGTCGCAGTCGTTGTCGACCGCGTCGCAGGCCTCCTCGCTGCCGGGGTAGGCGCTCGCGTCGTTGTCGTCGCAGTCCACGGCATCGGGAAAGCCGTCGCTGTCGAGGTCGACGGTCTTGTCTCCGCAGCCTGTGAGGGCGAGCGCGGAGAGGGCGAGCGTGGAGAGGAGGGCAGGCGTGGTGATGCGTCTCATGGGAGGCATCGTATACCAGAATTAGAAAAGCGCCCCCGACGTCGTCGGAGGCGCTGTTGAAGCCGGAGAACCGACCGCAGTCGTTGCTGGCTTAGAACTGGTTGCTGAAGAAGACGTAGGCCTCGCCGGCATAGCTGCTGGCAGCGTAGCTGGTCGCGAGCAAGTCGTCGGCACCGTCGCCGTCGATGTCGCCCATGTCGATTCCCCGACCCATGTAGTGGTAGGTCGCAGAGCCGTAGATGGCTCGGTCATAGACCGCGGAGCTCTGGACACCGGTCATCGGACCGTAGTTCAGGAAGACCGCACCGGCCGAGGAGCCCGCATCATCGTTGTACGAGACGCCGATGAACAAGTCATCGTTGCCGTCATCGTCGATGTCACCGACCTCCATGGAGTCGTAGTAGGCGCCCATGTAGTTGTATGAGACCAGCTCGTAGGTCGCGAAGTCGAAGTCATTCTCGACGTCGTATGAGGAGCTCGTGAGCGGGCCGTTGATGGTGACCACCAGGCCACCCGACGATGCGCCGAAGTCGGAGTACATCGAGCCGACCGCCAGATCGATGTAGCCGTCGTTGTTGAAGTCACCGGCACCGAGCTGCGAGACCGCGTAGGCACCGGTGTCGTTGCTGTAGAGGTCGATGTCCGCATCGCCGTCGTCCAGCTCACCGGAGATTGGTCCGTTGATGATGAAGCCCTGGCTCAGGCCGACCTCGCCGTAGCCGATGTCGACCACACCGTCGCCATTGAAGTCACTGAAGGTCGCGCTGCGGCCAGCATAGGCGTAGCTCTCGCTGCCGCTAATGATCGCTGCGCTGTCATCCTCGGTGTTCAGCTCGCCGGTGGGGGCGGAGAAAAAGGCCAGTCCGCCGGCATAGGTGTCAATGGAGGATCGGCCTCCGACCACTTCATCGAAGCCGTCGTCGTCGATGTCGACGAAGTCGGCGATGTACTGCCCGAAGTACTCGGAGGTGTTGTCACCGCTCATCTTGGCGTCGGCGTCAGCGACGTCGAAGCCACCCGAGGAGATCGGTCCGAGGAAGAGGTAGATGCTGCCGTTGTAGCTGCCGCCGTCGCCCTCGTCGCCGTAGGCATCGATGATGAGATCATCATAGCCATCGCCGTTGACATCGCCGCCGGCATTGAGGTTGTAGCCGAGGTAGTCGTAGGAGTCGTCACCGTCGACGGTGAAGTCCGCGTTGCTGCTGCGGAGCGAGGTGCCGCTGGTCATCGGACCGAAGAACACGTAGCCGCGACCCGCGGAGGACGCTGAGCTGGAGACCTCAAACTGGTAGGCACCGGTCATGAGGTCGGTGTAGCCGTCGCCGTTGAGGTCACCGCCGGCACTGACGTTGTAGCCGAGGTAGTCGTAGGAGGTCTCACCAGTGATGGTGACATCCGCGCTCCGAGAGGCATCCATCGCGCAGCCGTCGTCGATCCGCGTGGTGCAGTCGTTGTCCAGGCCGTCGCCACAGATCTCCGTGCCGCCAGCGAAGACGGTCGAGTCGCTGTCGTCACAGTCACCCTGGCAGTCGGCCTGACCGTCGCCGTCGTCGTCAAAATCGTCAGACTCGATCTTGCCGTCGCAGTCAGAGTCCTCGCCGTCGCAGAACTCCTCGGCGTCGGGGTTGACGTCGGTGTTGTCGTCGTTGCAGTCGGTTCCGTCCGCGACGTAGCCGTCGGGCTGCTGGCAGCCGCTGAAGAGGCCCTTCTTGTCAGCGTCGCCGAAGCCGTCGCGGTCGGCGTCGGGGTACCAGACGGCGTCAGGGTTCAGGTCTGCGTTGGTGTCGTCGCAGTCATTGAAGTTGTCGACATAGCCGGAGGGGGCTGTGCAGGACTCCATGCTGACTGCGCTGTCACCGTAGCCGTCGCCGTCTGCGTCGGCGAACCAGGTGGCCGCGTTAGAGGGCTCGTTGTCGGCGGTGCCGTCGCAGTTGTTGTCGAGACCGTCGCAGACCTCAGTACCGCCGGGGTAGGCGTAGGCGGAGCCGTCGTCGCAGTCGTCGGCGTTCTCGACGTAGCCGCTGCCGCCGCCGTCGCAGAAGTTGGCGCTGGCGTTGGTGTCACCGTAGCCGTCTCCGTCTCCGTCGACGTACCAGGTGATGCCGTCGGTGGCGTCATCGTCGATCTCGCCGCTGCAGCTGTTGTCGATGCCGTCGCACAGCTCCTCGGCACCTGGGTAGATGGCGGCGTTGCCGTCGTCGCAGTCCAGGGTCTCGTTGAAGCCATCGCCATCAGCATCGATGCCGATGTCTGCCTCGTCCTTGTCGCCACAGGCTGCCAGGACGCTTCCGGCGACGAAGAGAGCCGCCATTTTCCATGAATATCGCATGTTGTTCTCTCTTGGTCTTTAGAAGCTGCCGTTGAACAGAACGTAGGCTTCGCCCTTGTAGCTGTTGGCGACGTAGGAGCCGGTGACGATGTCGAGAGCACCGTCGTCGTTGAGGTCACCGGTGGAGGTGCCGCGGCCGAGGTAGTACGAAGAGTCGCCGTACATGATGATGTCTGCATCGCTGAGCGTCATGGCACCCGAGGGAGCACCGTAGAACAGGAAAGCGCCGCCACCAGAGGAGCTTCCGCTGTCGTTGTAGTACGAGCCGGTCAGCAAGTCGTCGGAGCCATCATTGTCGAAGTCTTCAACGGTGTGCTGGGAGTCATAGTAGCCGAAGTACTCGTAGGTGCTCTCTCCGGAGATCTCCGCGTCGTAGTCGCTGGAGATGCTGTAGGTGCCGGAGACCGGGCCGTAGAAGTAGTGCATGGCGCCCTTGTAGCTGCTGTAGCCGTAAGAGCCGATGACCACGTCGGCATAGCCGTCGTCGTTGAAGTCGCCAGAGGCTGCCGAGATGCCAGCGTAGGTGCTCGACGTTCCGTTGAAGGTGGCGTCTGCATCTGCGCTGGTGTAGTCGGTGCCGGTGCCGGCGCCGTAGACGACGTAGGCGGTGTTGATGTAGTAGGCGCCGTAGAGCATGTCGTTGTTGCCGTCACCATCCACGTCGCCGAGGTTGTCGAAGGAGCGGCCGACGTAGTGGTAGGTTCCGGTACCAGCGATGGTGGAGTCTGCGGAGCTGTAGGAGTCTCCGGAGGTGCCGTCGCTGTGGATGCCGAGGATGCCAGCAGAGCTGTAGCCGTTGGGATCGGCGTAGTAGGAGCCACCGACCACTTCCGCAGCGCCGTCGCCATCGATGTCATGACCCTCGGCCAAGAAGTAGCCGTAGTAGTCGTAGGAGTTGGCACCCCAGTAGGTCAGATCCGCGTTGGCGGCGCTGATGTCTCCGGTGATCGGACCGTAGAAGGTATAGATCGCGCCGAGTGAGTACGCTGAGGTGTTCTTCTCGGCGTAGATGGCGGAGGAGATGAGGTCGTCGTAGCCGTCGCCGTTGACGTCAGCGATGTCGATCTGATAGCCAAAGTAGTCCGAGGGAGCATCGCCGCTGACCTTCGCGAGCTCGTCGCTCTCGGCAGCCAGCGCGTCACCAGCGGTGAACGGGCCGGCGAAGATGTAGGCTGCACCCTGGTAGCTGTCGGTGCCATATGTTCCGACCACGATGTCGTCGCTGCCGTCGCCGTTGAGGTCGCCGGCGTCTATGGCGTAGCTGCCAAAGTAGGAGTAGGTGGAGTCACCGGAGAAGGTGACGTCTGCATCGTCGGTGCCGTAGATGCAGACCTCATCGATGCTGCCGTTGCAGTCGTTGTCGAGGCCGTCGGTGCAGTCCTCGAAGGCTTCGGGGCTGATGTCTTCGTCGCCGTCGTCGCAGTCCTCATCGTTGTCGGTGTAGCCGGAGGGCTCATCGCAAGAGACGTACGTGGTGAGGTCTGGATCGCCGTAGTCGTCGCCGTCGTTGTCCTGGTACCAGGTCAGGGCGTCGACGGCGTAGTCGTCGTCCTGAGTCCCGTTGCAGTCGTTGTCTGCGTTGTTGCAGTACTCTGTGGCGCCGGGGTAGCTGGCCATGTCTGCGTCGTCGCAGTCGGTTCCGGCGTCGACGCCCTCGGTGTCGGGGTCGGTGTCGCCGTAGCCGTCGAGATCGAAGTCCTGCATGCACAGGGTCAGATCCTCAGCGACGTTGCCGGGGTAGATGCGTGCGTCGTCGTCGAGGCAGTCAGTACCTGGATCGACGCCAGGGTTGGGGCTGTTGTCGCCGTAGCCGTCGCCGTCTGCGTCGATCATGCAGGCCTTCTTGTCCTCGGCGACCGCGCCGGGGAAAGTATCAGCGCTGTCGTCGTCGCAGTCTTCGTTGTTGTCGAGGAAGCCTGAGGGCTGCTCACAGCCGGTGACGAAGCCGTACTCGGAGCCGAAGCCGTCGCCGTCGAGGTCCGGATACCAGCGGGTCTCCGGGTTCAGCTCGTCGTTGTAGTCGTTGCAGTCTTCGCTGTTGTCGACGTAGCCAGCCGGAGCAACGCATGCCTCGACGCTGTCCTTGGCGTCGCCGTAGCCGTCGCTGTCGGCGTCGTTGTAGAACGTGCTGACATCAGAGCCTTCGTCGATGGTGCCGTTGCAGTCGTTGTCCAGACCATCGCAGACCTCCGTTCCGCCGGGGTAGGCATCGGCAGCGGAGTCGTTGCAGTCGGTGTTGTCAGAGACATATCCGGAGCCGTCGCAGAGGAGAAGCGCCGCGCCGGAGCCGTAGCTGTCGCCGTCGTTGTCTGCATAGAGCGTCTCTGCATCGATGGCGTCTTCGTCGATCGCTTCGTCGCAGTTGTTGTCCAGCCCATCACAGAGCTCATCAGCGCCAGGGTACACTGTGGCGTCGTTGTCGTCGCAGTCGACGGCGGCGAATGCACCATCTCCATCTGCATCGACATCCGCATCTTCCTTGTCTCCGCAGCCGACCAGAGCTGCTGTCATAAGGAATGACCAGTGGAGTCGTGTCATGTCTTCTCCCAGGTTTTAAATCGTCCAGAGAGATTTACCAGAGTTTCACCTGGGATTGGAATGGATTTCGGTGCCTCTCTAAGATCGGTTCCTCTTTAAGAGGCGGTCACACAAGCAGGCATGAGTTTCAGCTCAGACCAATGTTGACCCATAGCGACTTACTCTCTGCCTACCATTTGGTAGACAAATCCCGAGCGCGTGGTAGGTGTCTCCAATGTCTGAGATGCGCCAGCGGATTTTGACGGAAGCCACCCACCTGTTCGCCCGTCGCGGGTACGAGGGAACCTCTGTACAGGCCATCTCCGAGGCTGTCGGAATTCGGAAGCCTTCTCTGCTGTACCACTTCTCCTCCAAGGCCCTGCTTCGAGATGCTGTCCTGGAGAGCCTGCTGTCACGGTGGGGGGATGTGGTGCCTCAGGTCATGACCGCTGCGACCACCGGTGAGAACCGCTTCGAGAGCACGCTGACGGAGGTCATCGGGTTCTTCGAGGCTGATCCGGATCGTGCGCGGCTGCTGTGGCGGGAGATGCTCGATCGCCCGGACGCGCTGCGCAGCCTGCTGTCGGCCCACCTCTCTCCCTGGATCGGTCTGGTCAGCAGCACGATTCGACGCGGACAGCGGGAGGGGATCATCTACGCCGACCTGGATCCCGAGGCCTGGATCTTCTGGGTGATCACGATGGCCGTCGCCGGCTTCTCTGCCGCTGGTCTGTCTGGTGTGTTCTCCGAGGATGCGCCCGCACATCGTCGCGCGGAGCTGGTTCGGATCGCTCGGGTCAGCCTGTTTACTCCCCCCCTGGAGGCCCCTGAACATGGGTGATTACCTCATCAGCCTCGGCCAGAATGCCGCGGCACGGCGCATGCTCTCTGTCCTTCCCATCCCGCTCCCCGAGTCGCTTCGGCGCGGAGACGGTGCGCTGGCATCTCGACCGCTGTCGGGGCGAATTGCCGTGGTCGGCGGTGCTCCCGGTGGGGCGCTGCATGACGCCATTGCGGTCTGCCTGGGCCGGGCGGGCGCCTCGATCTGTCCGCCCCCTGATGCGCAGGACGCCTATGTCGGGGTCGCGGAGGCGTGGGGGCAGCCGGTGGTGGTGCTCGGAGAGTCGGATCGGCCTGACTGCCTCATCTTTGACGGCACAGGAATGTCGACACCAGCGGATCTGAGCGCGCTGCGAGACTTCTTCCAGCCCCACATCCGCCGACTGGCCCGCTGCGGACGGGTGGTGGTCCTCGGCCATGCCGGAGACTGGGGACCGGCCCAGGCTGCCGCTGCCGCAGCGCTGGAGGGCTTCGTCAAGAGCGTCGCCAAGGAGGTCGGTCGCAAGGGCGCGACCGCCAATCTCATCCGAGTCGGCATCGGTGCGGAGGCGCGCCTGGAGCCCTTGCTGCGCTTCTTGCTCTCGCCGCGCTCGGCGTTCATCACCGGGCAGCCGTTTGCCCTCACTTCGGACGTCTCCGGCGAGATCGTCGCGCCCGGCCCGACCCCGCTTGACGGCAAGGTCGCCCTGGTCACCGGTGCGGCCCGGGGCATCGGCGCTCAGATCGCGCGGCGCATGGCCGCCGAGGGGGCTCGGGTGGTGCTGCTGGATCGGGCTCCGGATGCCATCGAGCCTCTGGCTGCGGAGCTGGGCGGTGTGGCGCTGGCGCTGGACGTCACCGCAGAGGATGCCCCCAGCCGCATCGTCAACTTCCTCCACGAGTATGCCGGCGGGGTCGACATCGTGGTCCACAACGCCGGGGTCACCCGAGACCGCACCCTGGGCAAGATGACCGAGGCGGAGTGGGGACTGACGGTGGCGGTCAACCTGAGCGCGCCGATGGCGATCACCGAGGCGCTGTTGTCGGGAACCCTGCGAGAGGGCGGGCGTGTTGTCATGCTCTCTTCCATCGCCGGGATCGCCGGTAACCTGGGCCAGACCAACTATGCGGCCTCCAAGGCCGGCCTCATCGGGCTGGTTCGCCACCTCGCACCCCAGCTTGCCGAGAAGGGGATCACCATCAACGCGGTCGCCCCAGGTTTTGTCGAGACGGCAATGACCGCTGCGATCCCGGCGGGAACCCGCGAGGCGGGTCGTCGCCTCTCTGCACTCGCGCAGGGCGGCCAGCCCGTTGACATTGCCGAGCTCATCACCTTCTTGTCCACCCCCGGCGCGGTCGGCCTCACCGGCCAGGTCATGCGTGCCTGCGGTGGCAGCTTCCTGGGAGCCTGACAGATGCCCTATGCCATCAACACCCCTCCGCGTCGGGCGGTCATCGTCGGCGGTGTACGCACTCCGTTCGTCCGCGCGTTCGGCACGTTCATGCAGGTCGACACCATCGGCCTCGGCGTCTCTGCAGTCAAGGGGCTGCTCGCCGCTACCGGTGTCTCCCGCAGCGAGATCGACTCGGTGGTCTGGGGCGGGGTCATCCTGCCCACCGCCTCTCCCAACGTCGGCCGCGAGATCGCCCTCGATGTCGGCCTGCCCCCGACGGTTGAGGCGATGACCGTCTCTCGGGCCTGTGCCTCGGGGCTCCAGGCGATCACCCTGGCGGCCGCCGCCATCGAGCGGGGAGAGTCCGACGTGGTCATCGCTGGCGGCGGAGACTCCACCAGCAACGCTGAGGTCCCGCTGCCGTCTCACCTCATCCAGGCCCTCGCGCCCTTGGTGCTGGGCAAGGGCGGCGGCTTCTCCGACTGGCTAGGGGTCGCCGGCCAGCTCGCGCCCTTCCGGGAGCTGCTGCCGAAGGCGCCCCGCATCGCAGAGCGCTCCACCGGTCAGCTGATGGGCGAGGCGGCCGAGGACATGGCCCGCCGCAATGAGATCTCCCGCGCCGATCAGGACGCCCTCGCTGCACGCTCTCACCACCGGGCGGCCGCCGCAGCAGCATCCGGCGTCTTTGACCGAGAGCTGGTCGAGGTGGCTGGCGTCTCTGCGGATGGCATCATCCGGCCAGACACCAAGCTCGAGAAGCTCGCCACCCTTCGTCCGGTGTTCGCAAAGGACGGCACCCTGACCGCCGGCAATTCCTCCACCCTCACCGATGGTGCCGGGGCGGTCCTGCTGATGAGCGAGGAGAAGGCCGCGGCCCTCGGGCTCACGCCGCTCGCCGCGATTCGGAGCTGGTCGTATGTCGGTGTAGACCCGGCAGATCAGCTGCTCATCGGCCCCGCTCTTGCGATGCCACGGGCGCTGGATCAGGCCGGGCTGACCCTGGCGGACATCGACCTGGTGGACATCCACGAGGCCTTTGCGGCTCAGGTTCTCTGTGTGCTCAAGGCGCTCGCCTCTGACCACTTCGCGAAGCACCGCCTGGGCCGCTCTGCGGCGGTCGGGCAGGTCGACATCGAGCGCCTCAACGTCTACGGCGGCTCCCTTGCGCTGGGGCATCCGTTTGCTGGAACCGGTGCGCGCATGGTCACGACCATGGCAAACGAGCTGCACCGACGCGGCGGCGGCACGGCGCTGCTGGGCATCTGCGCGGCGGGTGGACTCGGGGCTGCCGCGGTGCTGGAGGGCGTGTGAGCCGCCTCGGCGGTCCTGCTGGAGCGTGCGGGGGCGTGTGCTGCGGTGCCTCTGGCTTCGGCTCCGGGTAGGCGACCCCGGCTTCGATCGCATAAAGGGGCCCGCATGACCCCACAGCAGCACCTGACCATCGCCAGCGCGGAGCACTCCGACGCATGGAAGTACCTCGACGAGGTCCGTGCCCGACGCGGGAGCGACGGGATGGTGGACTGGCCGGACTTCTGCTTTGTCCCGGTCGACGCCATGCGCACCTGGCTGCGCCGCCTCGCTCCCGACCACCGGCCCGGTGATCCTGCTCGGCTCATCACGCTTGGTGCCTGGCGTGCCGCGCAGGGGACCTACCGCTTCGAGCAGCGCCTCTCCGCTGCGCTGCTCGCCACCCCGCTCTCGGATGTGGTCCCGGCCGCTGTCCTGAGGGACCTCCCGGAGTGGTCGGTCTACGTCGAGACCCCGCAGCTTCCGGGCAGCCCTGGGTTCTTCGCGACCCTCGATCACGACCTCGGGCGGCGCGAGGGCAGGCGCACCGAGCTGTGGCTGCTCATCGACATCAACGATCGCCTCATCCCCACTGCGATGGCGCTGCCCGACGACGGCACCGTCGCCGATGGTCTCGCCACCATCGGCCGCGAGCGCCCCCGTCCCGGCGTCGATCCGACGGCCCACCACCGGGTGGCGTCGATGATGCGCAGCCTCATCGCGGCGCGCCTGTCGCTGCTGCTGTACCTCTGCGGCAGCCCCGAGGTCGCCGGAGACTGGCCCCTGTCCCGCCCCGTCGCTCGCAAGACCCGCCGCCTCGGCCCCCGCCTCTACCCGCCGAGCAAGCCTGCGGTCCGGTACGTCGGTGAGCAGACCGGAGCGGCCCTCTCAGAGTCTCCCGATGCCGGACAGTGGCAGCACAGCGACGGCGTGCTCCGCTGGATTGCAGGCTGATCTGGGTGCCCTCAGCACCGGAGGCACGATGCTGCTGCTGATGCTGCTGGCCTGTGGCCGCGGTGAGGACTCCGCTGCGCCGGCACCGCTGACCTGCACCGAGCGGTTCTCGGGCTCCGCTCCAGCGACCGAGGCGGACATCGTCGCCTTGGTGGCGTCTGCCCGCGCGGGGTTCTTCCCGACCCTCGGCGCGCTGAGCCTGGAGGTGGGCACGATGGAGAGCGCGGACAGCTACTTCGTCGCCAATCTCGACCTCGCCACCATCTCTGAGGCGCCCCTGGAGCGTGACTACCGGGTGCTCTACAGCCCCGTCCTGTTCGCTGATCCGCCCGATCGCATGGCGGTCGGCGCGATCCTGGTCCACGAGCTGAAGCATGTGCTTGACTACACCGCGCTGGAGGCCGATGCGCTGGTCGAATTCGGCCTGTGGTACGCCAGCGGCGACGACATCTCCGACTACGAGAAGCAGACCGACGAGTATGCCCTGGAGTCCGGCTGTGCGGCGGGCCTGAGCGCCTACCGGGAGTGGGTCTATGCCCACATCCCCGAGGAGGACCTCCAGGAGAAGCAGGAGACCTACTACACCCCTGCGGAGATTGCAGCCTGGGTGGCAGAGAACGAGTAGCTCTCAGCGGGGGCGTCTGACGTCACGGCTCACCGACGGAGGTGTGTGTAGGGGGGCAGGGTCTGGAGCCGGGTGTCTTCGACCGGACCGCCGAGGGTGAAGTGGTACAGGTCGCGCAGGATGGGGGTCTTGATGCCAAGAAAGCGGTGGGTGTCGGCATCGAAGAAGCAGCCGATCCCGGTCCCGCGGATCCCGGTGGCCTCTGCCTCCAGGTACAGCACCTGCCCCAGCAGGCCAGCCTCCCAGTGCAGGTGTCGGTACATTCCCGGTCCGTGTGCTCGGAGTGCGGGCTCAAGCCATGCCAGCATCGCCACGGCAAAGCAGCCCTCTCCTGCAATGGCCTGTCCGCAGCTGAGCCCGGAAGCGATCCCCCGACAGTCGCCGTCCTTCAGCCGGTACAGCGGCATTCCGTCTGGAGCCTCTGCGACGGGGGACCACGCAAAGTCCGCTGACATCGATTCTCTTAGCGCTTCGAGTCGGGCGGCATTGCGAGACAGCAGGTACAGCCCCGGCGACACGCCCTGGACCCGGTGTACGAACAGGGCCAGCTCGACCAGCGGCTCTGCGGACAGGGTGGAGACCGGGACCTGACCCGCTCCAGGCATCAGCCGGGCGAGGATCTGAAAGAACGAATCGGCAGTGATCCCGGTGCGGCCGTCCATGTCTACGGCGCTGCGGCGCTGGTGGATGATCGCGCGGAGGGCGAGCGGAGAGGGGGAGGTGTCGAGGCAGGGGTTGTCCGCACGCGGCGCTGCGGGGCGGGCGATGGTGCCGGCAGTGGCCTCGGCGACGGCGTCGATGATCCGCCACTGCTGGTGCGCTGTCGCCAGCGGAAGCGCGCTCCCCAGCAGCGGCGCGGTGCCCCGCAGTCCCGCCGGATCCCAGTCGGGAAGGCTTGGGCCGATCAGCAGCAGGGCGTCGGGATGCTCGGCCTCTGGTCCCGCTCCGCCCAGCCCCAGCAGGACTGCGAGGTCTGCATCGGCGAGGCCGTCCACCAGCCGACACCGCCACCCCAGCCCTGCCGCCGCGATGCTCACTGCTGCGATGGCGTGTCCGACGTCGTGCTGGCAGTACCGAAACGCCCGCTCCCCGTACTTCCACGACTCCCGGATCGGGATCGAGGAGAGCCCGATCAGGACACACCCCGGCGGCAGCCCGTCGGCCGGCAGGCTCCGGCGACGCTCTAAGGCGTGCTCGTGGGGAGCGTAGTGGTAGACCGCCGCGTCGTCGTGCAGTCCGTCGATGGACCCGGCGAGCAGGTAGCCCTCGGTGGGGTGGAGGTTTCCGCTGGAAGGATTGACCCGCAGCGCCCACGTCGCCTCGCCGGCTTGCTTCCAGGCGGACAGGCCGAGGCTGTCCTGGAGGAGCTGTGCGACGGACGCCAGGCTGATCGGTGCTGCCGGTACGTGGTCTTCCAGGAAGGACGACTCATACTTCACCGATGTCTCGACTGTGCTCAGCGGCAGGGTGTGGACTGGCGCGCCATCGAACCGAAGGAAAGGATCGGGCTGGCTGTCCCAGTCCATGAACCCCGGCCCGCGTGCGTAGCGGTGGGGATGGTGCATCGTGGCGTGGTGGTAGTCCAGGACGATCTGGACGGGATCGCGGGTCACGGCAGCTCGGGGTGTCGGTGGGGCAGGGGAGCGGGCAGCAGCGGGGCGGCGGAGGAGCCGCCGGAGCCGGTCACGGAGGGGCATGTCTCAGGGCTATCATCCGCCAGCTCATCTCCGAAGCTCCCAGCGGAGGGCGCACCGTCCCGCTGGCCTCACGCGATCCCTGCAAGCCGCTCCTGGAGGACATCGAGCACCGCAGACAGCGCCATCGGGACCGGCCCGCCGCCTTCTCCCTGATAGACCACCATCTTCGACTGCTCCAGCGACTTGCCGACTGTCTCCGCCAGCGCGGGAAGGGACTCGGTGAGGAACAGCCGCTCCAGGCTGGCCCGGCCTGCGGAGTCCTCTGCCGCCAGGCGCGCGCGCAGCACCCGGATCTCCTCATCGCTCAGCAGGGCCATCGCCGCTGTCTTCAGCCGCGCCAGCTCCAGCGCTGCCGCTGCGGCCTCTCGCCGGAGGGCTTGCTCGGCCAGCGCCTCCTGCTGAGCCAGGGCGGCAGCCTGCTCGGTGCGCTGCTGGTTGCGGCTGAATTCTGCTTCGTCTTTCTTCCGGGCGAGCGCCAGCTGGGCCATCTTCAGGTCGGCGTCCCGTCGGGACTTCTCCAGCGCCAGCGCCTGCCGGGTCTCCTCCAGCGCCCGCTCGCTCTCCAGCCGCCGCCGCTCCAGGCTCTGTCGGCTCTCCAGCTGCGCGAGGCTGGCCAGCCGGGACTGCTCGGCCTTGAAGGCTGCCTGCATCGAGGTGAACAGGGCATCGTCCTGGATGTAGACGTCCTGGACATCGATGGTGACGATCTCCACCCCCCAGCTCTCTGAGACCACGCCCTCGACCTCCCGCCGCAGGATCGCGGCGATCTCTTCCTTGCGGCGACGGTTGCACTCCGCCAGATCCATGTTTGCGACCAGCCACTTGGCGGTCGAGCGGCACATGTCGGCGATGACCCGAGCGAGCTTGGCCTCGGCCTGCTGGCGGCGGGTGAAGTTGATGAGGCGGTGGATCCGGACGGGATCGGCGATGCGGTAGAGCACCATTCCCCGGATCCGGACGTCGACGTTGTCGGCGGTGATCTGGTTGGCCTGGAAGCAGACCTCCTTGAGGGTCGTCGGGATGGCGACGTAGGTGTCGGAGGGACGCTTGAAGAACCGTCCGCCCTGTCCGCACAGCGCGGGGTCGAGCTGGCCGCGTCGATAGACGATGAGGTGCTCAGAGGGTGCGACAGAGACGACTCCCCAGCGCCGGAGCGGTGTGTCTGGAGCGTTGCTGGTCAGCTCGAAGTCGTCAGCCTCGCTCTTGCCGGTGGTCGTGGGCGCATCTTCCGTCATGTTCACCTCTTCGCTGGGGGCATGAAGAGGTTGACCGGGCGCGGACGGGCGGGGTGTGAGCCAGGTCACACCTGGCGAAGGGTGATGTAGCGGCCCTCCATCAGCACGCTGCCGTCGCTGCGCCAGCTGCGGAGCTGCTTGTTGATGCTCTCTCGGCTCGCCCCGACCAGCTGCCCCAGCTCTCCCTGAGACAGCGCCACGTCGATGAGCCGCCCGTCGGGGGTGTCCAGTCCGAACCGGTCGGCAAGATCTTCCAGCGCGCGTCGGAGGCGGAGGGGAAGGGGGAGGGCGGTCTGGGCGGCGAGGTCGTCAGAGCGCTGGCGGATCTGTCGGGCGAGGACCGTCATCATGGCCAGCGCGGCGTCGGGGTGTTGGCGCAGGATGGGCACCAGATCGCGGCGGTGGAGGACCAGCACCCGCACGGGATCCAGGGCCACGGCGCTGGCCGAGCGGGGACTCGGATCGAGCATCGCCAGCTCGCCGATGAGGGTGCCCGGCCCCACGATGTTCAGCGCAATGGTGCGTCCGCTGGCGGCTGTCGAGACCTTGAGGCGTCCGCTGAGCACCGCAAACGCACACCCTTCCACTGCACCCTCCTCGACCAGCACCGCACCGGGCGGGAGCTTCTTGAGCACCATGCTCGCCGCGACGGCCTCCAGGGCGGCCGCTGAGAGTGCCGCAAAGAGCGGGATCGCCTTGAGCTGGGCGCGTCGAGACATGCAGAGAGCGTAGCGTGCCCGGCCCGGTGTGGGTCTACACTGTCGTCATGCTCTTTACGCTTCTTGCATGTGGCAACTTCTCGGGCACCTCGACTGAGCTGCTCGGTCGATGGGTCGGCAACTGTGACGTCATGCTCGAGGGCGGCACTGCCCTCTCGGTGATCGACCTGACGCTGGATGCCGAAGCCGATGGTGGGCTCACCGGCTTCGGCGATGTCTCGGAGTACGACACGCTGACCGGCACAGCGACGCTGGTGGAGAGCGACGGCGACGTCGACATCCAGATCACCGACGGCAGCGAGACCTACACGATCCTCGGCACCTGGGACGGCGCCGACCAGATCACGGGGGCCTGCGGCGACGGCGAGTATCTGAGCGGATACGTCCTCCTGAGTCGGTGATGCGCGGTGTCGCGATGCCTCGCTGCTGTGCCCCCGCTGCGTCCGGCTTTCCGTCGCGACACGGCCTGTCAGTGCTGGAGAGAGCATGCCTCCCGTCATGGTGACCGCTGCGGTTCCGCTCCACGAATCCGCGGAGCCGCTCGGAGACCTCAGCCTCATCACCTACAACGTCCTGCTCCCCAACAGCGGCGACGGCTGGTGGGTGTTCAAGTACTACGACGAGACCACTCCCGACGCGGCTCGGACCTGGGCCCATCGTCAGGCGCTCCTCTCGGAGACGCTCCTCACCGCACGGGCCGACATCGTCTGCATCCAGGAGGCGAGCGGAGCGACCTTCGCGGAGGACTTTGGGTTCATGACGGTGGCTGGCTACGACGCCGCGCTTCACCGCAAGTACAGGCTGCGTCCGGCGACCTTCTGGCGCCGTGGTGCCTTCCGCTGCATCCACACCAGCCACCGAGACAAGGTGCTCATCACCGTGCTGCGGTCCGTCACCGAGCCGACCCGAATCGTCAGCGTGCTCAATGGCCACCTCACCGCCGCTCCCCAGCCCGAGCGTCGCTTCCGGCAGGTCTTCGATGCCCTCGATCAGCTCCGCAAGGACCTCAAGCGGCTCCAGATTCCTCCGGAGTCGGCAGCGGTCGTGGTCTGCGGTGACTTCAACGCCGCCCCCGCTGACTCTGCGACCCACCACCTGCTCACGGGCGGCACCGTGGATGCGGAATTCCGAGAGCCCCGCTGGCCGGACCGGCGGCTCTCCAGCAAGCCTCGCCGCCACATCTTTGCGCCGTTCTCTGAGGTCTACCAGGAGGCCCTCGGTGCGCCTCCGGTCACCCTGCTCGGCAGCCGCATTGCCGGCACCCTGGACGCCCTCGGTGCGCCGACCGCTGCGCTGATGTCCTCCATCGAGGCCCTGTTCGATCGGTTCGCTCGCGCGTCGGATCGCATGACCTGGGCTGAGGTCGAGGCGTGGCTGTGTGCCATCAACCGCGCGCCGGATCGTGGCAGTGAGCACCGCAAGGC
This sequence comes from Myxococcota bacterium, assembly GCA_029251165.1. GTDB lineage: Bacteria > Myxococcota_A > UBA796 > UBA796 > UBA796 > JAQXDW01. Next base: position 53,604 of record JAQXDW010000141.1, on the reverse strand, counting down.
GCGGGCCATCGTCGAAGAGAAGGGCACGGACTGGCTGAGCCGCGAGGCGTGGATCGGGATCTACGCCTCGGAGCTGGCGGAGGGCAAGTTCTGGAGCGTGCTGCACGATCTCCAGGTCTGCGGCGTGCAGCCCCCCGGCGCGCGTGTGCTGTATGAGGCCTCCCTGGATCGCATCTACGCCAGCGGACTCACCATCCGTGCGGCCTGGGACCCGCTGACGCCGACCCGCCGTGCTGCGCTGCTTGGTGGCGGCATCGGGCTCCCCAATGCCTGGCATCCCTCCGACCACCTGCCCCTCGGGGCGGTCCTGTCCTGGAGCTGAGTCTCAGCGCGTCGGGAGGGGGGTGCGTGCCACCGATCAGCTCCCGAACTGCTTGGCCAGCTTCAGCTCCTGCATCTGGTAGTTGCTTCCGGCGGCTCCATACAGCACGTCTGGCTCCGCCTCGTTGCGCATGAACTCCACCCGAAACAGCGGCTGGCCGTGCTCCAAGAGGAACGGGACGTCGTGGGTGCGGATCTCCAGCACGAGGCGTGCGCCCTGCCCGTCCTCGCCGTCCCAGCCGAACCCGGAGTCGATGAACCCCGCATAGTGGGTGCGCAGCTCGCCCTTCGTGGCGTCAAAGGCCACCAGCTCTGCGCACAGGTCCGGCGGGATCCGCAGCCGCTCGCGGGTCGCGAAGATGTAGAACTGCTCGGGCTCCAGGACGTGTCCTTCCTCTCCGGCAGCCAGCAGCGGCGTCCAGTACCGACCCACCGACAGGTTCCGGCGGGCCAGATCGACCGGGGGCTGATGGCGTCGGGCCAGGTAGCCGACCGGTCCGCCATGTACAGACTCCAGATCCACGCTCATCAGCACGCCGGGCAGCGGGTGCTCGGAGACGGGTGCCGGGGTGTCGTCGGACCACAGGCACAGCGGTCGAGTGTCCTGTCGCTCTCGCAGCGCCTCGGCGGACAGCGTCGATCGGCCCGCAGCGAGGCGAAGCTGCCCGAGGCAGTCTCCCCGACGCACTGCGACATGGAACGACTGGGGCGTGATCTCCAGGTACAGCCGACCCTGGTAGCCCTCGGGCACGGTGTCGAAGGCGTAGCCGCGCTCGGTCAGCAGCCGCACGAACACGTCGAGCCGGCCGGTGCTGCTCTTGGGGTTGCCCCGCCCCCAGATCCCCTCTGGCAGCTCCAGGACCTCCTCGATCTCCGCCAGGTACACCCCGCCGCAGTGCAGGACGGTGGGCTCCTCGGCGTCCAGGCGCCAGGAGGCGGTCGCCAGCCGACCGAGCTTGCGCTCGATGCCGGCGGTGCCGGGAAGGAAGCTGCACTGAAGCTGCCAGACCCGCGCACCCAGCCGCAGGTCGAGGCTCGATGGCTGAATTTGACGCTTGCGGATGGGCTTGAGGGCTGCAATCGCGCCGGAGTCGATGAGCGTGCGGAGGGTCTGGCTGACGAGGATGCCGTTCATGGGCATGGCTATATTGGGAACCGGTCATTCGGTCCCCTCTTGGCCGGCAGTCTCCCGGGTGTGGTGTCATCGTCAGCGCTGCCTGGGGCGTTGTCTGCGGGGGACTTCTGGCGGGTCGGGGCGCGGTTTTTTGTCGGGCTCCTGGCGCTGGGTGGTGAGCTGCTGCGGGGCGCTGCGAGGCTCCGCCGGGGTATAAAGCCGGTCAGATGCTCCCCCTCCGCGAAGACGACCTCACGATCTCCACCGATGACGGCTGGCAGCTGCCGATGCAGCGCACGCTGTGTCCAGAGCGCTTCGACGTGCGGCGGCGGCCCGTCCTGATCACTCCGGGCTACGGGATGAACAGCTACATCTTCCACTACCACCCCTCCGGGCAGTCGATGGTGCGCTGCCTGGCGGAGGCTGGCTTTGAGGTGTGGACCGGGTCATTTCGGGGCCAGAAGGCCAGCGTCAAGACCCGCTGGCGGGCCCAGCGCCCCGGGCTGCGTGCCCTGGCGGAGCGAGACGTGCCGGCGATGACGGCGGCGGTGCTCGCCGACAGCCTGACGGGTGCGGAGAAGGTGGATCTGGTCGGCGTGAGCCTCGGCGGCGCGATGACCTATGCCCACCTCGCCCTGCACCCGGACAACCGGGTCGGCGCGGTCATCACCATCGGCTCGCCGCTGCGCTGGGAGGAGGCCCACCCGCTGCTGAAGGTGGCGTTCTGGTCGCGCTTCCTGGTGGGGTCGGTGCCGATGAAGGGCTCCGACCGCATGGCGCGCCGCTTCTTCCCCCTGCTCGCGCGGGTGCCCGGTGCGCTGTCGATCTACATCAACGTTGACCACATCGACCTCACCGATGCTGAGCAGCTGATGAAGACCATCGACGTGCCCAGTCGTCGGATCAACCGCCACATCGCGATGTGGATGCGGCACCACGACATGGTGCTCTCGGGAGTCAACATCACCGCCGCGCTGGCGAACGTGGACAAGCCGCTCCTGGTCATCCACACCAACCGCGATCAGATCGTGCCGGAGCCGGTCTGCCTGTCGGTGACCCGCGCCTGGGGCGGCGACGACGTGACGGTGCTCAAGATCGGTGACGATGCAGACTGGTACGCCCATGCCGACCTGTTCATGGCTCCCCACGCTCCCGAGTTGGTGTTTGGGCCGATGGCCGACTGGCTGGCCCAGCGCCAGGCGAGCTGAGTCGCACCCCAGGCCCGCTGTGTCGAGCCGTTCATGAGAGCGGCTACTGCGGCGGCACCGGGTAGCGCGCACGAAGGCGGTCTGCGAGGCGGGGATCGGCGTGGTCGGGCGCAAGCCAGTCTGACAGCAACCAGGCACGGGTGGCGGCCTCAAGATCGGTGGTGCTGCGGGCCTGTCGCCGATGCTCTGCACCCTGGGCGAGGAGCTGTCCGGAGAGATCGGACCAGATCGCGGCGACCACCGCCTCGCGGCTGGCGATGATGCCGACGGCATCCTCGGTGGTGTAGCGCAGGGGATCGCCGGCCAGGCCGCCGTGGGTGAAGCCGGTCCAGGTGACATCATCGTGGGTGGTGGTGGCGGTGCGGATCTGCGGACCCTCGACAGTGAAGGTGCAGGTTCGTCGCCAGTGCGCGGCGGTGTAGGGGTGGCTCTTGACCACCGCGATCTCAGCGGGAGTCGCGGCGAGGTCCGACTCCAGCGCGCGGAGGCCCGTCATGTGCGCGGCCCGGTCGGACTCGCGCCGCTGGTGAGCCTCCTGACGCTCGGCGGTCACCTGTGCGGCCGCTGCGCGTGCGTCGTGCAGCGGGGCCATGGCGGCCTCGGCAGCCTGGAGATGGCGGGCCGCATCGTGTCGGTCGGTCTCGGCGCGGCTCAGGTCGCGGCTTCGCTCGGAGAGGAGGCTGCGGGAGGGAAGCAGGGCGCTGATCTCAGCCTCAAGCTGGCCCAGACGGCGGGACCGCTCCACCTCGTCGCTCCGGATCTCGTCGCGTGCCTCTTCGGCCGCACGGAGCTCGGCCTCGGCCTCCTTGAGGCGGGCGTCTGCTGCGGCGATGGCCTCACGGGCATGCGCCTGATCCACCGCCACAGCGGACAGCGCGGCTCGGGCGGTGTCGCGATCTCGGCGGGCCGCGGTGAGGTCGGCTGTGGTCTGGGCGGTGTCCTGCTCTTCGCCCCGCTGCGCGGTCGCCTCCAGCGCTGCGATGGCCTCCTTGAGGCGGTCACTCTCCGCACGGGCTGCCTCCAGCGCGGCCTGGGCTGTCTCCAGCGCCGCGCGCGCCTCGACCTGCACCGCGTGGGCAGCGGCGCGGTCTTCGGGCAGGGTCGCTTCGGCATCGCGGAGCGCCTGGAGACTGGCGGTCGTCGCCTCGTCTGCGGTCTGGGCTTCTGCCAGGACCTCGCGTGCTTCCTTGCGGTGCGTTCGCACGGCCTTCAGCTGGCTGCGGTGTGCGGGCAGCGCAGCCCGGGCCTCCTCGGCGGCGTCCTGGAGCAGACCGGCGCTGTCGCGGGTGGCCTGGGCATCGGCGATGCGCTGCTCGGCGTCGGCGATCGTGGCCGCGAGCTGGGCGTGGGCCTGCTCGGCTACAGCACCGGCCTGCTCCGCCCGATCTCGGGCCTGCCGGGCGCGGTCACGGTCGAGCTGCCGCTCGGGCAGGACGCGCTGCTCCAGGTCGTGACGGATGTCGTCTTGTGTGCGCTGCTCCTCCAGCAGCGCCGCGACCGTGCGCTCCCGCTCCTGGATCGCGGCCTGTGCCGCCAGCGAGGCATCGTGCTCGGTCCGGGCCGCCTGGAGGATGCGGTCGGCTCCGGCGTCGCGGCGGCGTGCTGCCTCCAGCCGGGGCGCGACCTCCGCGATGTCGGCCTCGGCGCTGGCCTGGCGTCGCTGGGCACTCTGCAGGCGCTGCTGTGCGCGAAGCAGCGATGCCTCCGCTTCTTGCAGCGCGCGGGTGCGGTCGCGGTGCTGCTCGTGGAGTGCCTGGAGGTGCGGATTGGCGGCAAAGGTGCCGTCGGTGTAGCGGTGTGTCCGCTGCTCGGTGCTGAGCTGCTCCTCGTCGCAGCCAGCGGCGGTGATGGTCATGCTCGCGGAGAGGTGCGCGCGGTCCGGTCGCTGGCGGACAACCGGTGCGTCCGACCACGGGGAGTGCGCCCACCGCTGAGCGAGGGCATCGCTCACGGCGCTGCCCTGGGGGGATGGGCCGCGGACGCTGAGGTGCATTCCGCCCCACTCCTCGCTGCGCAGGCGCGCCCACCACTGCTGCTGAAGGGCGTCGCTGGCGGTCCCTGTGAGCTGCTGAGCACCGGAGAGCAGGACCAGTGCCCCGCCGAGGTCACCTCGTCCAGCGGCCTGCTCGGCCTGCTCCCGGAGGTCATCGGCCCAGGCGAGTCCTGCTGCGTCCCGATCGGATGCCAGCGCTGCCAGCGGTCGGAGTGCCGCGCATTCCGAGAGCACGGCGTGGGCCTCAGGCAGCGTCCGGCCGGCGACGTCCGCTCGGATCGCAGCGATCGTGGCTTCTGCATGGTCCATGCGCCAGGCGCGCGGCGGATCGTAGCGATCGGCGGTCTCCAGCAGCTGACCGACCGCGACGAATCGGCCAGCCGCCAGGTCTTCGGCGAGCTCCCCATCGAGGATCGCCATGACCTCTCGCCGGGCATCCGCCAGCCGCTGCTGAGCCGCTGCGGAGCCGGGGCGGGCATGGGTCGCCCGCTCGTAAGACTGGTAGGCCGCCATCCAGTCCTCGCTGAGCGCGGCGTGATCGCCGGTGCGGATGTTTCGACCGGAGGTGCAGCCGATGAGGGTGGAGAGCAAGAGCGGGGCGAGGACGGAGCGCATGATCAGATCTCGATGGAGTGGACGCTTCAGACGGCGGTGGTCGTCGGTGCCTTCATCGGACTGTGCAACCGTTTGTCACCGCCGGGTCTGCGCGACCGCAGTGGCGCCGCAGGCGATCCCGGAGTGCATCGAAGCCGGAGACGGGGAAGCCCTCCAGGGCGAGCACGAGGTCGAGGCGACCGGGGCCGACGCTCGCGGCGGGCTCTGGGGCGAGGTCGTGTCCGAGGGGAGCGCCGGTGAGGGCGCGGATCATCGCTGCACGGGTCGCGGCGAGGGCTGCAGCAGGGGCGAGGGTGGTGACCGCGACGGTCATTCCCCACGGCGGCGGCTGGCTGCGGTCGGGCGCGCGCCGGCGGGCCAGCTCGTCGATTATTTGTCTGCCAGGAGGGCCTGATAGACGGAGCGGCGGGGGAGGTCGAGCGCGCCGGAGAGGGCCTCGGCGAGCACCTTGCTGGGCACCCCGTGGGGGGCGAGGATCCGCGCTGCCGTCAGCGCACGCTCGATTCGGGCGGCGTCGTCGTCGGCATCTGATGGGGCGACGATCACGGTGAATTGTCCACGGACTTTCTCCTCCTCCGACAGCTCAGCGTGCAGCTCGGTCAGCCGACCCCGACGGTAGCGCTCATAGGAGCGGGTGAGGTTGCAGGCCAGGCACGCCTTGCGGTCACCGAGGACCTCGATGAGGGTCTCCAGGAAGCGCAGCATCCGGTGGGGGGCCTCGAAGAAGATCAGCGGACCGGGGTGGTGCTTGAGCGGGGCCAGCGCGCCCCGTCGCTTTCCGTCGGCGCGGGGAAGAAAGCCGACGTGGCAGAACCGCTGGAGCGGGATTCCGCTGGCGATGAGACCGGTGAGCGCCGCAGAGGGGCCGGGAATGCTGACGATCTCGATGTCCGCCTCGATGGCGGCGCGGACCAGGGTGAAGCCTGGATCATCGAGGAGGGGCGTGCCGGCATCGGAGACGACCGCGATGCGATCCCCATCCAGGAGGCGCTTGATGATGCCCGGCGTGCGGCGATCTTCGTTGTGATCGTGGTAGCTGGTCAGCTTTGCCTGAAGCTCCAGCCGCCGGAGGAGGTTGAGGGTCTCGCGGGTGTCCTCGCAGGCGATGAGATCCACGGTGGCGAGGATGTCGCGTGCGCGGGGGGAGAGATCGGCAGGATCGCCGAGAGGAGTGGGGACGAGGTAGAGGGTGCCGGACATGGTGGGGGTGTATCCAGGTGGTGCTGGATGCGGCGCCAAGATGATCCACGGTGGGGGTGTCGGGACGGCAGCCGGTGCTGCTTGTGTCCGCACGCACCGGCCCCCCTCAGCGCGGGTTGGTCATTCCGCCGCCAGCACCACCTCGGTGATCTCTGCCGGCGCACCCAGCCGGAACGGCGGCCCCCAGTACCCGGTCCCGCAGCTCACATAGACCAGCGTGTTGCCGACCTTCCCGAGTCCCTTCGCCACCGGATGCGCCAGGTGAATCAGCGCAGTGCCGGGGAAGAACTGCCCGCCGTGCGTGTGGCCGGAGAGCTGGAGCTCAAAGCCCGCCTCTGAGGCTTCGTACGCAGACGCTGGCTGGTGGGCGAGCAGGACCCGATAGTCTGCATCCGGTGCGCCCTCTGCCGCCAGCAGCGGACTCGATGCATGCTCGGGAATCATGCGCCCGGCGGTGTAGTCGGTCACGCCAGCCAGCAGCAGACGGGCCCCGTCGTGCTCGATGAGCTCGTGCTCGTTCATCAGCACCGTCAGCCCCAGCCGCCGGATCTCGTCGTTCCACTCCTTGGCGCCGGAGTAGTACTCATGGTTTCCGGTGACGAAGTAGACCCCGTGCCGCGCCTTGAGCTCAGCGAGCACCGCGGTGTGCTTTCCGAGCTCTGCGACGCTGCCGTCGACCAGATCGCCAGTGACGGCGATGATGTCGGGCTTCAGCGCGTTGACCTTTGCGACCACATCGGCGAGGAAGTCACCCTTGATGGTCGGGCCGATGTGGATGTCTGTGATCTGCACGATCTTCAGACCGGCCAGCGCCGCGGCCCGCCCGGTCACCGGGATCGAGACCGACTTGACCGCAACTGCCCGCTGCGCTCCGAGCAGCGCCGCGCCGCTCAGCCCGCCAGCGACACCAATTGCCCCGAGGTTCAGCGCCCCGGACAGCAGCTCTCGCCGGGCCGGATTCAGCTCCATGCCGCCCGTCAGCTTTGCAGCACCGAGTCCCGCCCAGCCCAGCAGCCTCAGCCCGTCTGCGACCAGGGTGCTGGCGAAGAACAGGGCAAACAATCCCATGCAGGAGTAGCCGAGCAGGGAGAACGCGGTCGACAGGGAGCCATCGGGGAGGGTGCGCCCGCCGATCCCGGCACCGACGACCATGAGCGCATTGAGCGCCGCCAGGATGCGGATGGTGCGCTGGGTGGTGGCGGAGAAGGGTGCTCCCAGCCGCCATGCGATCAGGGCATGCCCGCCGATGGTGATGGTGGAGACGACCGCGAGGAAGATCAGGAGGCGTGAGAGAGGCACGCCGCTAGCTAACCACCACCCGGCAGCCGCCAACCAAGCGGAGTAGGATTGTGCACTGATGCAGAAGAGCACGCTGGTTGGGGTGAGCATGGCACTGGCTGCTGCTGTCGCAGCGGGGGCGGTCGTCTGGTCGCTGCTGCCGGCTCCCCGCACGGTCCAGCTCCACATCTCCGGGCTCCCAGACTGGGGCAGCACCACCGTTCGGTTTGGGCTGCACGAGGCGGAGGCGATCGCACCGGGCGTCTATGAGGGCACTGTCCGCACCGGAGCGCGCATGCTTCAGGTGACCGGTGGGCTGGGGGAGCCCTGCGAGCGGTGCTGCTTCAGCCTGAGCCAGGACGTCCCCGTCGCCTTCAACAGCGAGGCGATCACCCTGAGCGCCACGGTGCCGGAGTGTCCGACTGCCGACTACGCCACCGTCAGGGTCGCGCCTGGAGCCGTCCGCATCGACGGCGTGGCCGCAGAGAGCCGGCGTGCTGTCGTTGTCGGCGCGCCGATCGCTGCGGCGCTGTGGGACGGGGACGGCGGCTGCGGAGAGCCTGCGGTCGGGTGTGTGGCCTGGCTGGAGGTCATCCGGTTCGCCAACCGCCTCTCCATCGCCGAGGGGCTCACCCCGGCCTACTACCACGACGTGGCCCACCACTTTCCCTACGACCACCGGGGCGGCACGGTCCACTGGAGCCGCGCTGCGGACGGCTGGCGTCTGCCGACCGAGGCAGAGTGGGTGCTGTCGATCGGGACATCGGAGGCCTGGGAGTGGATCTGGGGCACCTTCGCGGAGCCGTATGCGGGCGTCACGACCACGCAAGAAGAAGACGGCCCCCGCACAGTGCGCGGGCCCGGCCGCACGGCACGCATTGCCCCGTCCGCAGACCTCGGCTTCCGGCTGGTCCGCGATGCGCCACCGCCAGCGCTTCCGCAACAGGACGCGCGGGTCCGACCCCCCCGGGAGAGATGATGATCTGGCTGCTGCTTGCCTGTATGAACGAGCCGACCGAGCCAACCGAGCCGACCGCTGAGCCTCCTCCGCCGGTCGCAGCTCCGCTGGAGCGCACCCGCGCGGAGGCCGTTGCGTCCGCAGAGTCCGCTGCAGCGGCGCTGACTGGAGCGCTCAAGAGCACCCTGACGAATGCGATGGCTCAGGGAGGACCAGAGGCCGCGATGAGTGCCTGCGCCGATCAGGCCCAGGGCGCAGCGGCGCTGGCGCTGGTTGGCAAGCGGGCGCGCGCTGGTCGGACATCCGTCAGGCTGCGGAGTCCAGCCAACACCGCACCGGACTGGGTTGTGCCGTGGCTGGAGGCATATGGCGGTGGTGCGCTGGCGGATGCGAAGCCAGAGACCACCGTCTCTGAGGGAGAGGGACAGGTCACTGCGCGGATCATCCGTCCCATCGAGGTCCAGCCGCCCTGTCTGGCCTGCCATGGGGATGTCGCGACGCTCTCCCCAGCGGTCGCGGCGGTCCTCGCCGATCGCTATCCCGATGACGCCGCGACGGGCTATGCCGTCGGGGATCTTCGAGGCGTGGTGTGGGCAGAGGCTTCTGTGCGGACTGCGCAGGATGTGGGCGGCGCCCAGGCTCACTGAGGGGGGCGCGTGGTTGGCTGTGATCGGACCGCAGGCCCAGCGGGTCGGTGTGCTCCAGGGACGGAAAAGCGAGTCAGAGGTCTCAGCGGTGATACCGTAGCGATCATGATTCTGACCCTGCTGCTGGGCTGCGACCAGACCGCGCCGCCCTCTCAGACCCTCCCGCTGACCCCCTGCCATGTCACGGGTCTGGATGCTGAGAGCCTCTGCGGCACCCTGTCGGTGGCCGAGGACCCGTCCGCGCCAGACGGGGAGGCGATCGATCTGCACGTCCTGGTCATCCCCGCTGTCAGCCCGAACCCGGAGCCCGATCCGCTGTTCTTCCTCGCTGGCGGACCCGGACAGGCTGCCAGCGACGTCGCCGCGACGATGATGCCGGCGCTGGCGCGCATCCAGAAGCGGCGGAACCTGGTGTTTGTCGACCAGCGCGGCACCGGACAGTCCGCGCGACTGCGCTGTCCGGAGCCTGGCGCGCTGACCCTGGCTGAGGAGCTGGCGCTCGATGTCTCGGAGGCCTCTGCTGACTGCCTGGCCTCGCTGGACACCGATCCGGGGCTCTACACGACGCCCATCGCCATGGATGACCTCGACGCTGTCCGCGCAGCCCTCGGCTACGACACGATCAACCTCTACGGCGTCTCCTACGGTACCCGCGCCGGGCTGGTCTACATGCGCCGGCACCCCGAGCGGGTCCGGGCCGCGATCCTCGATGGGGTCGCTCCGATGGAGATGGTCCTCGGTCTCGAATTCGCTCGAGACGGAGAGGCTGCCCTGACCGCAGTGTTCGACGACTGCGCAGCTGACCCGGCGTGCGCTGAGGCGTTTCCGACCCTCGCCGCTGACTTCCAGGGCCTCCTCGACAGCCTGCCCCGCCCCATCACCTTCACGCAGGGGCGCACCGGGGAGCCCGAGGAGATCGTCCTGACGCGCGAGCTGTTCGTCGGCGGCGTGCGCAGTCAGCTCTACTCCACCCCCTTTGCCAGCCTCCTGCCCCTGGCGATCACCGACGCGGTCGCCGGAGACTTCTCACCCATCATGGCGCAGACCGTTGGCTTCTCAGAGGGCGTTGTGGACTCGATAAGCGACGGCATGCAGCTGGCGGTGCTGTGTGCGGAGGACGCCCACCGGCTGCCGGCGGATCCCGGGCCGTTTGTGGACGGCACCTTCCTCGGCGATACGGTGGTCGCGGACTTTGCCGCGATGTGTGCAGGCTGGCCCCGTCCGGCGCTGCCCGATGGCTACTACGCGCCGGTCCACTCCGATGCTCCCATCCTGCTGCTCTCCGGAGGGCTCGATCCGGTCACCCCGCCGCGCTGGGCGGACCTCGCTGCGGAGACCTTGCCCAGCAGCCGGCACCTCATCGCCCCCGGTGCGGGCCACAACGTCGCGCCGCTGGGCTGTGTGCCCCGGCTGATGGCGGAATTCATCGACGCGGGCTCTGCGACAGACCTGGAGGTGGACTGCATGGACGCCATCACCCGCCCGCCTTTCTTTATCGACTTCGCAGGACCAGCCAAGTGATCCGAGCAGAGGGACTCTACAAGGCCTTTGGGCGCGTCGTTGCGGTCAAGGACGTAAGCTTCGAAGCTGAGAACGGTCAGATAACGGGCCTGCTTGGTCCCAACGGGGCCGGCAAGTCCACCTCAATGCGGATGCTGTATGGCCTCGTCAAGCCGGACCGGGGCTTCGCGAGCATCGACGGGGTGAAGGTCCAGGACGATCCGGTCGGTGCCCGGCGTGCTCTCGGTGTCCTCCCCGATGCCCTGGGGCTCTACCCTCGGCTGACCGCGCGCGAGAACATCCGCTACTTCGGCAAGCTCCACCGGATGCGGGGGGCGGCGCTGGAGAAGCGCATCGACGCACTCCTCGATCTCCTCGACATGCACGCCATCGCCGAGCGCCGCACCGACGGCTTCTCCCAGGGCGAGCGCATGAAGGTCGCCATCGCGCGCGCGATGGTCCACGATCCCCGCAACGTCCTGCTCGACGAGCCGACCAACGGCCTCGACGTCATGTCCACTCGGGCGATGCGGGAGCTGATCCGCCGCCTCAAGGATGACGGGCGCTGTGTGGTGTTCTCCAGCCATGTCATGCAAGAGATCTCCGCGCTGTGTGACCGCATCGTGGTCATCGCTGATGGGCGGGTGGTCGCGGCGGGCAGCGAGGCGGAGCTGCTGGCGACGGCGCAGCGAGAGACCCTGGAGGATGCGTTCGTGGCGCTGACCGGATCGACCGAGGGGCTCGTCTGATGCTGCATGTCCTGCTCGCGATTGTGCACAAGGAGCTGCTGGACGGGGTCCGCGACCGCCGGGCAGTGCTCAGCGCGTTCTCGTTCCCGCTGTTCGCTCCGCTGCTCATCGCCTTCATGCTCAACAGCCTCGCCACCCGCACCGACGATCCGCTGGAGCTGGCGATCCTTGGCGGCGAGAACGCTCCGGAGCTGGTCCGCTTCCTGGAGAACCAGGGGGTCGAGCTTCAGGATGCTCCCGAGGATCCCGAGCTTGCCATTGAGGACGGGGTCCTCGATGTGGTCCTGGTGATCCCCGAGGACTACGGCGAGGACTTCCGGGAGGGACGCCCGGCGAGCGTGCAGATGATGGTCGACAACTCCCAGCAAACCGCGCTCTCTGGGATCACCACCGTCCGCACCCTGCTGCGCGCCTACTCTGGTCACATCGGGGCGCTGCGGCTGCTCGCACGGGGGGTGGATCCGGCGCTGATGAGTCCGATCATCATCGACGAGCTGGACCAGTCCAATCCCCAGAAGAAAGCCGCCAACCTGCTCGACATGATCATCATGTTCGTGGTCCTCGGCGCGTTTGTGTGCAGCATGTACATCGCGATCGAGGCCGCAGCGGGAGAGCGGGAGCGCAAGTCGCTGGAGCCGCTGCTCATCAACCCGGTCTCTCGGACGATCCTGGTGGTCGGCAAGTGGCTGGCGGCGGTGGCGTTTGGATTCGTGGGGGTGGTGTTCACCCTGATCGTGATGATGCTGGCCATCGGCGCGATCCCGCTGGAGACCCTCGGCTTCCGGATCATGCTGACCGCTGAGGTTGGGTTCTGGATCTTCCTCATCGCAGCCCCGCTCGCCCCCCTGGCTGGTGCGCTGCAGCTGCTCATTGCCAGCTTCACCCGCTCGTTCAAGGAGGCGCAGCTCTACATCTCCCTGAGCCTGACCTTGCCGATGATGCCGGGGATGATCATGAGCCTCAAGCCCATCAAGACCGAGGCGTGGATGTATGCCGTGCCGCTGCTGTCGCAGCAGGTCCTCGGGGCAAAGCTGCTGCGTGGAGAGGACATCGCGCTCTTGGATTACGTCCTCGCCGCCGGCTCGACCCTCGCCCTGACGGCGGTCTTCCTGTGGGCGACGGTCTGGCTGTTCTCGCGGGAGCGCATGCTGTTCGGCAAGGGCTGATCACAGCGACCGCACCCTCAGTCCGGCCGCGATCGCCCAGGCCCGGAGCTGAGCCGTCTCCATGCCATCGGGCCGTCGGTTGCGCGCTCCACGGGCCTGCACCACGCACCCCTCGCTCAGCCGAACCTCCACCGTCACCCGGCGGAGCATGCCCCGACGCAGCGAGAAGATGCTGCTGCGTCGGGACATGATGCTGCCCCAGTAGGTCGCGACGCAGTGACGCATCGCGGTGCCCTCTGCCGCCAGGGCGCGTCCGGTGCGAAGCTCTGTCATGCTCCAGGGTGCCTCCAGCTTGACCTCAGGGATGCCTGAGGCGGGCAGGGGGCCGGGCTGGATGGAGCCAGCGGACAGTCGGTGCAGGGTGTGGTGCCACTCCACAGCCCGGCGGAGCGCAGCGGGCAGCGGCTGTCGGATGCGCTGGCGGCGCTCCTGGGGAGAGCGGGTGAACAGCCAGTCGACCAGGGGGCGGAGCTGGTCGAGCGGCAGTCGGTGCTGGCCTGCGCACAGCCAGGCGATCACCTTCTGCCAGTGGTGTGTGTCGTCCTGGAGCTGGGCGAGTCGGGTGGCCTGGAGCGCCTCCAGCAGTCCCTCGGAGCCGCCAAAGGCCTGGAGCTGCACCGTGCGGATCGCGAAGCCCAGCGTCAGCGCACCCTCCACCGCCAGGAGGCGGTGGTGCATCCGTCGGGTGAGGCTCGCGGGGATGAGGCCGCGATCTCGGGCAGTGCGCATGGTGCCGCCCGTCCCGAGGTGGGCCAGCAGCGTCACCTTGGCGCGGTGCGCGCGGGTGAGCCGCCACGTGTCGCGGCTGTGGGGCAGCGCGAACAGGAAGTCGGGCAGCGACCAGGGCACGGTGATCAGCAGGTGCATCAGCAGCCCGCGCATGCCGCCGCTGCCGTCCCAGGTCCACAGCGGACGGTGCCACGTCTGCTCGGCGATGAGCCGGAAGGCGGTGTGGTGCGTGTCGGTGACCAGCTCGGGAGACCGCAGATCGACGGTCTGGTAGAGGGAGCGGATCCGCTTGCCGAGCGAGCGGGGGCGGATGCGGTGGGGCTGTACGGTGGAGAGGACGCGCAGGAGGCGGTCCTGGCGATCACGGATCGCGGCGAGGGCGGTGGTCATGTTCAGGCTCATCAATCGGGGTCGCATGGTGACCCTGACGACGGCGCTGAGCCCGCATCGCGGTGCGCTTTATTGGGAAGGCTTCATGAAAAAAACCTGCGGGGGACGGTGTGTCCGGCCGTGCGTCAGAGCTGCTGTGGTGTCTGAGCAGGGACCCGCAAAATTTCACCTCAAGGCGTGTAGAACGACACGCTCTGAGGATACTGTAAGGCTGCCAGGATGAATCGACAGCCCTTTTCTGCGCTCAGCTCGAAGGGGCTGACCGAGCCGGTGCTAAGCGAGGATTGAGTAGCCGCCGTCGACGGTGATGGTCTGCCCGTTGATCATCGCCGCAGCGGGGCTGGCGAGGAACAGCGCGACGTCAGCGGCATCCGCCGGAGTGGCGATGCGGCCGGTCGGGGTCCGGGCGCGGGCCATGGCGAGGATCTCTTCGCGGTTGGGGAAGTGGACGAGGGCACGGGTGTCGACCACTCCTGGACACAGCGCATTGACCGTGATTCCCTGTGGGCCAAGCTCGACGGCGAGGTGCCGAACGAGGCTCTCTAAGGCCGCTTTGCTGGCGCCGATGCTGGCGTAGTGGGACAGGGCGCGGGTGGCGCCGGCGCTGGTCAGGGCGATGAGGCGACCGCCAGGGGGCATGCCCGGTGCGAGCTTCTGGGCGAGCCGGAGGAAGGCGTGGGCGTTGACGCTCATCACCGCCTGGATGTGCTTCTCCTTGAGGTCCATCGCCGGCTTGAGGACGCCGGTGGCGGCGTTGCTGATGAAGACGTCGACCCCGCCCCATGCCGCCTGGACAGCCTCGCTGACTTCCTTCGCTGCGGCGGGGTCTCGGAGGTTGACCCGGATCGGGAGGGCCTCTCCGCCGGCCTCCTCGATGGCAGCGGTCACCGCATCTCGTCCGGTGTGGCTGACGAACCAGGTGAACGCCACCTTCGCGCCAGCGCGGGCAAACGCGGCACACATCGCCGAGCCGATGTCGCCGGATCCACCCGTCACCAGCACCCGCTTGCCGCTGAAATCACTCCGCTCTGCCATGGCTGCCCCTGGGAATCTGTGCGCATGCGCGTAACCTGGAGGAACCTACTCTGGACACTGCTCAGAGAGGTCTCGATGCGCACCGGCCACCCGTGTACCCATGACCACCGTCGTCCCCGCAGCGCCTCCAGTGAGGGCGAGCAGTCCGGCGGTGGGCAGGGTCGGGATCGTGCTCCCGAGCACCGCGCGCTCCTCGCCGTAGATGCGCCCGGAGGTGAACGCGAGGCTGCCGGTCAGCACCACGCCGCCCAGCAGGTTCAGCCAGCCCTCAGAGCGGGTCTTCTTGAGGTCTGCGCAGTGCGCTCGGACCAGGCCCGTGTCCAGGGCTACTCCGGCCATCACGGTGATGCGCTGTCCGTCGAGAAGCTGGAGGACGACTGCGGGGGGAGCCTCTCCGGGGCGGGGGCGGGCGATGAGGGGCGCGCCGTCGAGACGGGTCAGGGTGCCCTGGAGGTCACCGCCGCCGGGGATCGCGGAGTGGCGAAGCAGCGGTGTGCCGCGCCGTGGCTCGGCGAAGGTGTAGCCGTAGGTGTTGTCTCGGACGCTGAGGCTCGGGGAGGGGAGCAGGGGGGTGAAGGTCACCGGTACCGCAGCCCCAGCGACCGCGAGGTAGCTGGCGGACCAGTCGATCACCACCGGATGCGCATCCTCCGTGGCCAGGTGCAGCCGCATCCTCCCGGCGAGCACATCGAAGTCGGCTTCCTCCAGCGTGATGCCCTCCGGTGCAGACAGGATCGGGGTGAGCGTGACGTGCGACCAGAACACCGGGTCGGAGATGGCGGTCACCGGAACCGAGCCGATGTGGGCGCCGGTGGTGGTTTCGTCCGCGAAGGCGAGGGAGAGAAGGCAGAGCAGCATTGGCTGGTACTGTATACGGCCTACCGGTGGTGTGGGCCCACCGCGTACCGCTCGCGCGCTGAGCGCTGTCGCTCGGAGCCTGCTGTCCTCACTCTGGATCCCGGATCAGGCGTGCTGCCAGCCCGATCGCCAGCGCGCTGAGCTGCTCCAGGTGCTTGTGTCGGAAGCCGCTGGGGGCGTTGAGCAGCTCCAGGCAGCCGAGCATCTCGAACCCCGTGGACACTGGAACCGCGAGGACAGCGGTGGTGGTGTAGCCGGTGGCTTGGTCCATGCGGGAGAAGAAGCGCGGGTCGCGGCTGGGCTCTGTGATGAGCAGGCCGACGTCGCGCTGGGTACAGAACCCTGCAATGCCCTGACCGGGCGGGAGCCGGCGACCGCGAACCTCATGGGCCCGTGGACCCGCTGCGAACAGGAACCGCAGCGCGCCGTCGGCTTCCTGGCACAGCGCGGCGCCGGACTCTGCACCACACACCCGGCGGGCACCCTCTAAGGCCAGTCGCCATGCATCAACGGTGCTCGCAGCATCGTCCAGTCGCATCATCAGCGCCTCGATCTGCGGGTCGCGGTTGCTGACGGGGTCCCCGGGCTGCACCGATGGCGCATCGACGGTGCGGCTGGTGCCGTGGTCGAAGCGAGACCAGAGATCTGCTATGGCGTCTGTGTGTGTGGTCTGACCAGCGGAGGCACGGTGCCCTGAGTCTGCTCGGGGCTCGGGCACCGATGCTGCATCTGAGCAGTGCAGCGTGGCGAGATCTGGATCCTCGTCCATGGCGAAGAGCGGGTCGTCGTCTTCGAGAAGGTTGTGCCCGACGAGCTCAGCGAGGGGCTCGCTGATGCTGTCGGGCACGGTCTGAACCACGAACCGACCTCCGGTTCGGACATCGCGGACGATCACGGTGTTGCCGGGCAGAACTTCGCAGGCCAGGCGATCGATGTTGGTGACGACGCCGAGGGCGTCCAGGCCTAGACCGAGGGCAACCAACCAGTTGCCGCCGACAACCTCGACATGCTCTCCGCTGTGGGTGCTGACCTGATAGTGTCCCATGGTCCCAAGTATACCGGCGTTCAATGCCTGCGAAGATCTGATAGGTGCTTAGAGCACGGTTCGATTTGGATGTCTATGAAGCGTTCGTCCTGGCAAGACTGGCCAGACAGGATGATTCCACAGGCCACCGCACAGCCTGGAACAGAAGAGTTCTACCGGGCGCGGCTGGTGGTGGTCTTCTCGATGGGTCTGGTGGTGCTGCTGCTGCTCGTGGGGGTGACTCGGCTGGGCTTGGGGCGCACACTCCCAGCAGTCCTGACCTTTGTCCAGGCCGGGCTGTCGCTCGTCCTGCTCTGGTTGTTTCGAGAAGGAATGACGCTTCAGCGTGCTGCTCATACCCTGATCGCAGTGATGTTCAGCGGGCCGCTGCTCCTCATCCTCGGCTCTGGTGGGAGCCTGACCGTGCCGCTGATGGTGATGGTGCTCTTTCCGGTCTTTGCCTCGATTCTGACGGGTGCTCGCGGTGGGTTCTTCTGGTCGGTGGTGTCGGTGGTGTCGGTCCTGGTCGGGCTGGGCCTGAGCCAGAGCGATCTCGCGATGCCCATCCAGAGCAGCGCGACGGACTGGGAGCGCAGTCGGCTCATCGGCCTCCCCTTTCTGATGATTGTCTCGGTGTTCATCGCCTGGGTGGAGGCACACCTCAAGTCGGTGACCCTCGATGAGCTGAAGTCGGCCCGACGGGAGGCCGACGCCGCGAGTGCCGCGAAGAGTCGCTTCCTGGCGAACATGAGCCACGAGATCCGCACTCCGCTCAACGGCGTCATCGGCACCGGTCGCCTGCTGCGGCGGACCCCGATGGCTGGTGAACAGCAGGAGCTGCTCGACACCATGGTGACCTCTGGAGAAGCGCTGCTGGAGCTGCTCGATGGGATCCTCGACCTCTCCAAGATCGAGGCGGGTCGGATGACCCTGGAGTCCATCCCGCTCGACCTCGAACAGATCGCAACGGGAGTGGTTGCTCTCCTGAACTCGCAGGCCAAATACAAGTCCATCGACCTGCGCACCGAGCTCCTTGGTGCGGGGCCGTGGTGGATGTATGGCGACTCCACCCGGCTGCGTCAGGTCCTCCTCAATCTGTTGGGCAATGCCATCAAATTCACCCCGACCGGCAGCGTGACGCTCCGCATCAGTCTGGAGGATGACGCGGCAACCATGGAAGTAATCGACACGGGGATCGGCATCGACTCGGAGCGTTTGCCAGACCTGTTCAAGGAGTTCACTCAGACCGATGCCACCACCACCCGGAGATTTGGCGGCACTGGACTGGGTCTGGCGATCTGTCAGCACTTCGTCCACTTGATGAAAGGCGACCTCCTGGTCCAGAGCACCCTCGGCGCGGGCACCACCTTCTCTGTGCGCCTGCCCACGCAGCGTGCCCAGCCAGCGACTTCCGAAGATCCATGCGCGCTGGAGCGGCTCGATGGTCTCCGGGTGCTGGTCGTAGAGGATCACCCGGTCAACCAGTTCATCACCCAGAAGATGCTGGAGCAGATGGGCTGCGAGGTGGTGATCGTTGACGACGGCGCGAAGGCGGTCGAGACCGTGAGGAGGGGGGCGTTTGATGTCGTGTTGATGGACTGCCACATGCCGATCATGGACGGATTTATGGCGGCGCGCGCCATCCGGAAGGAGGGCTATGGATCCCTGCCGATCATCGCCCTGACGGCAGCAGCCACCACAGAAGACCGCCAGCGCTGCTTTGAGGCGGGCATGAACGGCTACCTCACCAAGCCCGTCTCCCTCACCGAGCTCACCAGGTCACTCGCCCGACATCGAGAGCGGTGAGGAGCCGCCAGCCGTAGTCCCTCATCGCTTTCGTACCGCACCACCGCACCCTGAACGACGCCGTGCCGCGCTGATGGCGCTCCCCCTCAGAGGCTTGAGTCCTGGCGCTGAAGGGGCTCTAAGGGCGGGTGCGCAATCGGCAGTAGGACCGTTCTCTTTGCGGGTATTTGCTCAGTCGTCTTCTTGCAGGTGGGGTGCAGAAGTGCAGAACACAGAGGGTCGTTGATAGACTCCATCATCAGCGGAGGTCAGCGTGGAATTTAATCAGGCGTTCAACATCAGCCGTGGCTTAGAGCATGGCTTTGCGGCGTTTAAGCGTGCGCCGCTTCCCCTGTTCCTGGGCGGAATGCTCATGCAGTGCACCGAGGGCGGCAGCGGCAACAGCAGCAGCAGCCCGGGCAGCATTCCATGGGACACCGACGGTGGCAGCCGGGACATGGACTACGACTACCGCATGGACCTCGGCGAACTCCTCCGTGCTGACATTCCGCCGACAGCCGATCTGACGGAGCTGATCGGGCTGGCTGGAGTGGGCATGGGCTTCATCCTCGGGATGGTGCTGCTCGGCGTGGTCTGCATCGGGCTGCTCTGGGTGTTTCGCTCTTGGCTGCATGTCGGCTACATCCGAACCCAGTCTCGCTCTTTGCTGTCAGGGGAGGGAAGCTTCGGTGACCTGCTCTCCGGCACGGACCGGCTCCCCACGATGATGCTCTGGAAGCTCCTCAAGATGCTCATCACCACTGGAGCACTCCTGGTCGCCGCCGCTCCAGGAGGCGGGATTCTCTTGTTCGGTGTCATCAACGAGAACACTCCCCTCCTCATCCTCGGGGCTGTGGTGGCGCTGCTGCTGGGGGTGCCGGTGATGGTCTACATCGGGCTCGGTCTGGCCTTCGGAGAGCACGCTGTCACCCTCGATGAGCTGGGGCCGACGGAGGCCCTGGAGCGCTCCTGGGAGCTCGCGAGCGGCAACCGACTGCACCTGTTTCTGTTCCTCCTCGTCTACGGGTTCCTCCGGCTGGTGTCTGTCTTTGTGGGGTTGCTGATGCTGTGCATCGGCGTGCTGTTCACGGTGCCCATCACCCGTGCGGTGACCGACACTGGCTTCACCAGCTCGTACCTGCTGCTGACCAACAAGACGGACCTCGACCAGCTCGCTGGCGTTCCGGACTGAGCCCGCGTCGCCTCACAGCGACAGCAGCAGCGCCTGTGCGACGGGATCGCGCCGCTGCTGCTGGAGGTGACGGGTCAGCAGCGCGTGCGCCGCGTCGTCTTCTCCGGCGGCGATGTGTGCGCGGGCCTTCCAGATCACCACGGCGGGATCCTGGAGGCTGTCGGAGAGCCCGGCGAGCAGGACGCGTGCCCTGCGCGCTTCTCCGGTGACGGCGAGGGCGTAGCTGTGCATTGCGGTGAGGAGCGGCCGACCCGGGACCAGCTTTAGGGCCGTCGCGAGCGGCTCGACGGCGCTCTGGTGGCGCTGACGGTGCAGCTGGAGCTGGCCCATCGCGGCATGGACCGAGGCGGAGGGGGTGCCGCTGGCGATGGACGCGGCGAGCAGGGGCCGTGCGGTCTGGGGCTCTCCCCGCAGCCAGTAGAGCACGCCCATCAGGCCGTCTTCCCGTGCGGTGAGGGTGATGTCACGCGCGAGGAGCGCGCGGAGCTGCTCGGGTGAGGGGGCCAGCGCGATGGACGGTGACCAGCTCGCGTCGAGGGGGTCGGCAGTGCGCAGGAGCGCGCTGTCGTGGAGGGCGGCGGTCTCCAGGGCGAGGACGACCTGCCGGCTGTCGTTGAGCCTGGCCTGGACTCCGGCGAGGGCCAACCACGTCGGGGTGAAGGTGGGATCGGCCTCTGCTGCGCCCTCCAGCTCCAGGAGCGCCTGACGGTTGAGTCCGGCAGCGGCCTCCATCGTTGCCGCCGCCAGGCCAGCCTCGGCGCGTCGGCGTCCGGTGAGCTCTCCGAGGCTGAGTGCGCTGACCTCGGACAGGAATCCGGCCCGATCCCCGCGCTCATGAAGCGCCCAGGCGCGCAGGAGGGTGCCGCTTGGATCGGTCGGGTCGCTCTGGAGGGCGGCGTCAGCAGCCTCAAGAGCCTGGTCTGGATCACCGGCATCCAGGGCTGCTGCTGCCAGATCTCTCCAGACGCGTGCGGACGCGGTGTAGCGGGGGAAGCCGGGGGTAGTGGTGAGCGCCGAGAGCATCGCGCGCGCCTCATCGGGGTGCCCATCGACCCGGTGTGCCAGCTGGCCCAGAAGGTGGGGCATGTCCAGCCAGCCCGCCTCCAGCACGGCCGCCCGCTCTGCGGACACGCGCGCAGCCTCGTAGGCTCCGCTGGCTGCGGCAGCCAGCGATGCGGCACGGTGAGGGAGCGGCTCATCGGGCAGCGCGGCGGTGAGGGCTGACACGCTGGCCAGGACGGCGGGCCAGTCCTGCTCCTCCAGCAGGACTGCGAGACGAACCAGCCCCATCCCCGGACGCTCGGGGTGGTCGGCAGTGAGGGCATGCAGGGTGTCGAGGTCGAGCTCTGCGGCAGCTCGGAGCAGCGTGCAGTCCGGCTCCTCGGAGCACTGCGGAGCAGCCTCAACGGCAGCGGTCCGGTCCCCCCGAAGTCGCTCGACAAACAGCTCGGCCCGCGCGACCGCAGGATCAGACGCGCTGAGGTGACGGGCATGGGCGAGGCTGAGATCGGCCAGTGTGGTCAGGTCATCGGTGTCTTCGAGGCGCGCGGCGGCCTCCGCGAGTCCTGCGAGGGTCTCGATGTGGGTCAGGTCACGCGCTGCAGCGGCTGCCAGCACGCGGAGGGCTTCGCGCGCACCGGCCCGGGTGTAGTCCCGGAGTCGGGCCTGCCCCTCGCTGCGGAGGGCGTCGAGATCGCCGTCGGGGAGGCCATCCATCGCGGCGAGGGTGGTGGCGAGCGCGGCCTGTTGATCGGCCCTGAGAGAGACTGGAGCCTCCGTCGATGCTGGCAGGAGCGCGGGCGTGCGGCGGATGGCGTAGGTGCCGCCGAGGAGCACTGCAGCCACCGCGACCAGGGCCGGCCAGCGCCGACGGGGAGGCGGCGGCGGCGAGAGGGCGCGGCGCTGGACGAGCCTGGAGACGAAGTACGCACGAAAGCTCGGGTGGTAGCGAATCTCTCGCCAGCTTCCGCCAGGGCGGGCGATGAGGGCACTCCCTGAGATCTGCTCTGCGCCGATGCGCTCTAAAATTCGTGCTCGCGAGAGCGGTTCGCTGTGCCCCTTGAGCATCCAGTGATCTGGCGGCGGCTCAGGGGGATCGCCATCGATTCGGGTGTCGAGCATCGGGCGGACGCCGGTGCTGAGCGGGCTGGGCGGGAGCGGACTGCTGGGGATGAGGGTCGCCAGCCCGTGCCCAGACACCGCGCGGGCATGGATCTCCTCTCGCATGGAGTCGGTGAGCGCATCCTCGTCGGACTCTGGTGGGAATTCGAGGGACAGCTCCAGCACCCGATCGGCGAATTCCTGCATCGACGACAGCCGGTGCTCTGGTCGGGGATCCGTGGCCTGCAGCACCAGTGCTCGCAGCTCCTCGGGATAGTCCGCGCCCAGATCCATCGGCTCGGCATTGATCTTCATGGTGGTCATCTGGGTGAGCGGCTGGAGGAACACCTCCTCTCCCAGCAGCACCTCATACAGCACCAGTCCGAGGCCGTAGATGTCTCCCCGTGCGGGATCGACGGTCTGCGCACGGAAGACCTCGGGGGGCATGTAGGCGTAGGTGCCCATCTGCTGATCGGTCGCTGTCAGCGGGCTCCACTCCACCGCGAGCCCGACCCCGAAGTCGAGAATGCGCACGCTGCTGTCGAGGCAGAGGAAGAGGTTCGAGGGCTTGAGATCCCGGTGGAAGATGTTGCGCTCGTGGGCATACGCCAGCCCATCAGAGATCCGAGCGAACAGCGCCAGAGCCAGCCCCACTGGAAGCGGCGGCGGCTTCTGGATGCGCTCGCGGAACGTCAGCCCCTCCAGCAGCTCCATCGCAAACCAGCTCAGCCCGCGCGCGGCGTCCTCGCCCTTGCTGTGGACCCGGATGATGGCCTCGTGATCCAGCTCCTCGAGGAGGTCGGCCTCTCGCAGGAAGCGCTTTCTTGCCCGGGGGGAGAGCTTGGACTTGCTGACCTTGACGGCGGCGGACACGGCGACATCTTGAGTGCCACGGGAGCGATAGACAACGCCCATGCTGCCTTCTCCGAGGATGTCCTCGATGAGCCAGGTTCCGATCTCGTCACCAGCACGCAGCCTCACGCCGCTCCTCCTGCTTCAGCGAATACCGAGATTGCAGCAACCACAGACAACTCCGTGCTCACGAGGATACCGAGGATTGCATCATGATGGCATCCTCGGACGGGCTGTCAGATCGCAGCATGCCGCAAGGAGCGACCCATGAAGACGGAAATTATCGACGCTGTTGCACAGCTCCACCAGTCGATTGATGCTCGGGCATCGGCACTCTCCAGGCTCCATGCTGACCGGCTTCAGTGTCGGAGGGGTTGCTCGGGCTGCTGCACAGACGAGCTGACGGTCTGGGAGGTTGAGGCGGCAATGATCACCACTCGCCATGCGGATGTCCTCAAGGAAGCGCCACACCCTGCCGGGGCATGCGCGTTTCTCGATGCTGACGGCGGCTGTCGGGTCTATGCGGATCGGCCCTACGTCTGCCGGACCCAGGGACTGCCGCTGCGCTGGATCGAGCGGCAGCTGGCCGATGACGGGGTGATGGAGGTGCTGGAGTACCGGGACATCTGCACGCTCAACGACGTGGACCCGCCCATCGAGATCCTCGACCCGGAGGTGTTCTGGACCATCGGTCCCATTGAGGAGGCCCTCGCCGATCTCCAGGATCTTCACGGCGCTCCAGAGCGAGTGGCGCTGCGCAGCCTGTTCACCAGCGCGGTCAGCCCCGGGTGATGTGGGTCCCGGCGCGTCCCTCGATGGCGTCGACGAGCTGCTCTGGGCGGCAGATGATGACCTTCTCTCCTGTCCCGTAGCGAAGGAAGCGGTCTGCAGCCTTGATCTTCGGACCCATGCTGCCCGGCGGGAACTGCCCTGCGGCGGCGAGGGTGTTCAGCTCGTCGATGGTGACATCACGCAGCAGGGTGCGATGGTCGGTGAGGAAGTCCTTGTAGACGCCGTCGGTGCCGGTGGTGATCACCAGGGTGTGAGCGGCGAGTCGGACCGCGAGGAGTGCTGAGGCGCGGTCCTTGTCGATGACGGCCTCGAGGCCCTTGATGGAGCCATCGGGGAGCCGGACGACCGGGATTCCGCCGCCGCCGCAGCAGATGACCACTGCGCCAAGCTCGGTCATCTCGCCGATGCTGTCGAGCTGCACGATGCGGACCGGCGCAGGACTCGGGACCACTCGCCGCCAGCCCCGGTGGCTGTCCTCGACCATCTTCCAGCCCCGCTCCTGGGTCAAGGTCTTCGCCTGCTCCTCGGAGTAGAACCGCCCGATGGGCTTGGTGGGCTCGTTGAAGGCCTGATCGGCGGGATCGACCTCGACCTCGGTCACCAGCGAGCAGACATGGAACGGCATGCCCCGCCGCCGCAGCTCCTCCCGCAGCGCGCGCTGGATCATGTAGCCGAGCGAGCCCTGGGTGTCGGCGACGAGGGAGTCGAGGGGAACCTCGAAGAGGTGGTCTTTGGACAGCTCAGACCGCAGGGCCTGGAAGCCGACCTGAGGGCCGTTTCCGTGAGTAAGGATCACCCGGTCGGGCCATGCGCTGCGCTCGATGAAGTTGGCGATGGGAATCATCGCCCGGGCGGTCACCGAGAACTGGTTCTCAATATTGGGTGGAAGAGAAGGATCAATGAGGGAATTTCCACCAACGGCGATCACAGTCAGGCGTCCGATCATCACAACCTCGCTGCAGCAAAGAGGGAACGGATCACCCTACCAGATCTGGATGACCACTGGCGACTTCACCAGGACGCTGCTGTGCTGGTCGTCGATGTTGCAGCGGCGTCTTTTGTCGGGTGAGGTTGGCAACAGCCGCAGGGTCCACCTCTTGGTGTGCCTCTGACTGGGGGGCTGTCGTCGGTGCTGCGGGCTGCTGGGCCCGCTCCTGCTGCGGACCCACCCCTGTCGTGCCGGACGCCGGCGGTCGGCCTCCCTTGTTGCGGCGCTGTGGATTCCCTGCGCGCAGCAGGAGCGGGTCGAGCCGGTCTACAGCAGCGCGGCCTGGATGTGCGCCGCGCTGGAGGTGATGGGCTTCAGCAGCCTGCACTCGGATGCGACCGTGGTGTGGAGAGGCGTGTGTCCTGAGTACCGATGAAGAGCGGGCTGCAGGGCGGCTCCGGCACGGTCTGCTGGTCTCGGAACCAGGATCAGGAGGGACGCGGACAGCGCCTCGCGAGGGGTCCCCTTGTCGGCTCAAGAAACCGCCAGCGCGCCGAGGCGGGTAACATGGGCCCCGCGCTCCCCTGGAGCTGGTGCTCAACCGACCAGCGGCCCCCATCCACCAACCCCACCAGCCAAATGTCCAACCTCATCCGCCCCCAGGACCTTCTCGTCACCTTCGAGCCCGACGGACGGGTCCTCATCAAGTCCGCCTCTCGCGCCGCCGCCGTCAAGGCACCGCCCTGGGCGGTCGGTGTCCTCGCCGTCTGCTCTCGCCCCTGCACCCGCGATCAGGTCGTCGCCGCCATGGGGCCCAATGCCGGCGGGGTCTACGATGCCCTGGCCGACGCTGGTCTGCTCGTCGCGCCCGAGGTGGCGATGGACACCCCGGTGATGTTTCACAATTACGCCGGCATCGAGGTCCACCGCCGGATGCTCATCGATGAGCCACGGATGGCCGGGTACTGGGCGGGGCTGAAGGCCACCATCCGGCCTGGCGATGTGGTCATCGACGCCGGCAGCGGAACCGGTGTGCTGGCGACCATGGCTGCGCTGTGCGGTGCCGCGCGGGTCTACGCCCTGGAGCAGTCCGATTTCGCCGACACCATCCCCGCCGTGGCCGAAGCCAGCGGAGTGGGGGATCGGGTGACGGTGGTCCGGGGAGACTTCTCGAAGGTCGTGCTGCCGGAGAAGGCCCGGGTGCTGGTCACCGAGACCTTCGGAGCCTGGGCCTATGCGGAGGATCCGATCCCCGACGTCGCCCGCTGCATCGCCAACAACCTCACCGACGACGGCGTGGTCGTGCCGGGTCGGGTCAAGCTGTGGGCGGCCCCGATGCCGGTCGCGCCGCCGAGCCTGCTGCACCCCTTCCGTCGGCGTCCTGAGGGGGTCAACCTCACCCCGCTGCTCGCCGACGCCCGCTGTCGCGGCCACATCACCCCTGTCGCGGCCGATGCCGTGGGGCCCGCCAGCCTGATCGCCGATGTGCCCTTTCCCGGCACCGCGCCGTGGGGTTTCTCCGGCACCCTGACGGTGGATGCGCCCTGCGAGGCGGTGTGCTGCTGGTACGATCTGGAGATGGCTCCGGGCGTCATCCTGCCGACCGGTCCGGCAGACCCGATGACCCACTGGAAGCAGTCGGTCCTGCCGTTTGCCCTCGATCCGGGCGTGTACACCATCGAGCTGCTCCCGGCTCCAGAAGACCGCCGAAGCCTGCTCGTTCGCATCGGCACCCACGAGATCCGCCTGCGCTGAGCGATCACTCCTTTGGCGTCTCCTGCTCTGCCAGCATGCGCCTGAGGTGCGCCAGCCGCTCTGTCAGCTCCAGCCGGGCCGGATCCGTGTGCGCGAGGCCCGCCACTGCGCGCTCCTGGGCCGCGATCGCCTCCACCAGTCGGTCGCTCTGGTAGAGCGCGACGGCGAGGGTGTCGAGGTAGGCGGCGTTCTCGTCGTCCAGCGCACAGGCGCGCTGTGCGGCGCTGAGGGCGAGGAGAACATCGCGGCGCTCGGCGGGGATCTCGGTGAGGATCTTCCAGGAGAAGTTGTTGAGCATGCCGGGGTAGAGGTCGCCGTACGCGACGATCTCCGCTCCGATGGCTGCGGCACGCGCCTGGTCGGGGCTGCTGACGTGGACGAAGTAGTCTGAGAACAGGGAGGGGAGGGCCTGGTAGTGCTGGGCGTGGCCGAGGGTCCAGCGGTCGGCGGCCACCGCAGCGAGCACCGTGTCGATCTGCATGGGGTGTCCAGACCAGACCACTGCGCCGTCGTCGATGATGTAGGAGCGGGGGATGCTGGTGGCCTTGTCGATGGCCTGGAAGCGTCGGGTGGTCTTGCCGGAGGGATCGACTCCGGTGGAGAACGAGACGTCGTCGCGCCGGGCCATGAAGCTGCGCACCGTGCGCACGCTCTCGTCGGAGATCGCCGCGAAGGAGACCTGTCCGCTGTAGTGCTCGGCGAGCGCTGAGAGGTGGGGCATGGCCTCGATGCACGGACCGCACCACGTCGCCCACAGATCGACCACCACGACGCCCTCCGCTGCAACCACGACCGGGCTGCCGGTCAGCCAGGTGTTGACCTCCAGCGCTGGGGCCGCAGGGAAGGCGTGGGCGGACAGCGCAGTCAAGAGCAGGGGAAGCATGGCGGCTCCGAGGGGGCGGGGATGCATGAGAGCCCATGGGCCCGCTGTGTGCTTCAGTGTGACCAGACAACGGGCGGCTGTGAAGGGCTATCGCTGGCCGCGAAGGTGGGGAGCGACCTGCTCGAAGTAGGAGGAGAGGTCGCGGTGGAGCGCCGCTGAGAGGGGCGGCAGCGCGCTGACGGTGGCGTTGGCGGTGACCTGCGCTGGACGACTGGCGCCGGGAATGACCGTGGTCACCGCGTCGTGGTCGAGGATGAACCGCAGGGCAAGCTGCGCCATGGTGATGCCCTCCGGCAGCATCGGGCGCAGGCCGTCGACCAGCGCGGCGCCGACGTCGAGGGGGAGACCGTTGAAGGTCTCGCCGACATGAAAGGCTGCGCCGTCGCGGTTGTAGCTGCGGTGGTCGGATTCGGGGAAGGTGGTGTCTGCGGTGATGCGGCCCGCGAGCAGCCCGCTGGCGAGGGGAAGTCGGACAATCAGCGCGACCCCCAGCTCCTTTGCGCGGTCGAAGATGTCGGCGATCGGGCGCTGTCGGAAGACGTTGAAGATGATCTGCAGGGAGGAGAGGCCGGGCTGCTCCAGGCAGATGCGGGCCTCCTCAGTGGACTCGACGCTGGCCCCGAACCGCTGGATGAGCCCCTCGGACTTCAGCTGCCGGAGCGTGTCGAACACCGCGCCGTCTGCCAGCACGGCGGTCGGTACGCAGTGCAGCTGGGTGAGATCGAGCGCCTCCACGCCGAGCCGCCGTGCGGAGTCCTCGCAGCAGCGGCGCAGCAGGGGGAGGGTGTAGCCGTCGGGGTAGCCGTGGAGGCGTCCGAGCTTGGTGGCGATGACGGGGCGTGCGCTGCGGCCAGCATAGTGCGCGCCGATCCGCGCCTCGCTGCGGCCAGCACCGTAGACGTCGGCGGTGTCGATGAAGGTCACCCCGGCATCATCTGCGGCGGTGAGAATCCCTGTGGCGGTCGCATCGGGGATGTCGCCCCAGTCCGCGCCCAGCTGCCACGCGCCCAGCCCGACCTCCGAGATGGCTGCGCCGCCGAGTGTGCGTGTGTGCATTGGCTCTCCCCTGTCCGAGCTGCCCAGTGGTCGGGTCAGTCTTACCAGACGGGGCCCGCTGCGAGCCGGTCCAGGGTGTGGCCCCGTCGACGTGCCGGGCCGGCGAAATCAGCAGGCCGCGTAGACAATGTCTCAGGCGTCTGGGGGCCTCGGGATAGCAGGGGGGCATGAAGCGACACATTCCCCTCAGCGGTGCTGAGAACTTCCGAGATCTGGGCGGCTATCGCAGCGCGGACGGCGCGGTTGCGTGGCGTCGGGTGTTTCGGGCGGCTCGGCTGACCAACCTCACGCCCGAAGACGCCGCCACGCTCTCGGCCCTGCCGCTGAGGACCATCATCGACCTTCGAACCCCCGCCGAGAGCCTCCGCAATGGGCCAGGCCTCCTCGCGGGGCAGGCCCGCGTGATCAGCCACTCCCTGATCACACCGGGCATGTCCCTCCGGCCCTCCCTGGACTACGCCGCCTGGATGGAGCACGCCCAGAAACCGATCGCGGCGGTGTTCTCAGTCATGGCCGGTCCTGACGACCCGTTCCCCCTGGTCTTCCACTGCTCGGCGGGAAAGGACCGCACCGGGATCATCGCGGCGCTGCTGCTGAGTCTCCTCGGGGTCTCATCAGACGACATCATCGCGGACTACGCCCTCACCCGTCAGTACTTCACCCCGACCCGCTCCCCGGACGCGGAGCGGCTGCACAAGTGGCATGGCCGGATGAAGCGGATCTTCCCAGACATCTCTCAGCGCGTCGCCAGCCGGCTCCTCGATGCAGACCCCGAGACCATGCGCGCCCTGCTCGTGGCGCTCGATGCCCGCTATGGCTCAGCGACGGGATACCTCGACGCCATCGGGATCAATGAGGCAAAGCGGGCGGTGGTTCGGGGGCGGCTGCTCGCGGCCTGAGGCGCGCGTCGTCAGGGCTGCATCCGTGCGCGGAGCCGGCTCAGCTCCGCATGCGCGCGGTCGATGAGCGCCTGGATCTTCTCGATGATGGCGGCGCCGTCCGCTCGGACCTCAGCGGTCTCGCCGCGCTTGAGGCGCGTGTCGAGCGTGCCGTGCGCGATCAGCAGGGGCTCCAGGGCGCTGTCCAGCTCCAGCCGAATGGCCTCCGCGTGCTCACGCTCCTGCGCGTCCTGGATGGCATCGGAGGCCCGGCGGTGCATGGCCTCGCCGCTGCTCTTGCCGAGCAGGCCGGCGAAGATGGTCTTCATGAACCCAGAGCGTCGCTTGCGGGCGACGGCCTCGCGGGCCTCCGCCAGCGCCGCCCGCTCTAACGGGACGCCCTGGACCCGGCTCATCAGCGCGAGCACGGACGGCTCGATGGTCCCCCCGGTGAAGGGGTCGATCCCAACCGCCTGGGCCTCCGCGAGCTTGCGCTCCTCGGAGAGGATCAGCAGCTCGTAGCCCATGGCGGCTTCACGATCGCCGTCGTCGACTGCCTGGCTGAGCCTCTCGTTGAGCATGCTGATCGCGCCCGTGATGTCGGAGAGCCGCTCGGCCTCTTCTTCCTGGACCATGGAGACGGAGAGGAAGCTGGTCTGGAGGGTGTCGTTGGCCGCGCTGAGGCTGCCCTGAGCCTTCATCAGCTCCTTCAGCTCGCTCTTGCGCCAGAAACCACGCGCCTCGAAGGCATCGGAGACGCTGTCGAGATCCGCCTGATCCAGGCCGGTGCCTTCTGCGACCTCGGCGTCGACCCCCGGTGCGCCCGTCTTGCGGATCGTGGCCCGAGACAGCAGCTTGAGGGCGGCGTCCTTCTTGAAGGTGTCCTCCTTGAAGGCCTTCTTGAGCATCGCGGCGGTGGCGGTGCCGGCAGACAGCTCGATCACCAGCTTTCCGCCATCCATGATGACGGTCCCGCGACCAAACTTGGCGCCCTTGATCTGCTTTCGGATTGACTTTCCACCGGCCAGCACCTTCTGACCTTTGGGATCGCGGGCGGTGAGGGTGATGGCCACCCCGGCAGACGCCTTGCCGTCTCCGGCGAAGTAGAGGTTGCCCTGGAGCTTGCCCTTGGAGGCGACAACCTTCTTGAGGCTTCGTCCGGCTTCCGCATGCGCTGCGCTCAGCAGCGCCTCAAGGTCTTTCCCCATCTCAGCTTCCTACCGTCAATGTTGCGATTGCCACGCCTGATCATCCTTGATGCGCGCGAGGATGTTCCCGTCGGCGTCGCGGCGGGTCATCCGAGCCCCGATGAAGAGCGTCAGCGTCGGCCAGGCGGCACGGTGAGTGGCGACGAAGCCGGCGAGACGCGGGATGAAGTCTGCGCCCGGCCCGCGGGTCATGAATTCAAGCCAGCCCTTCTTCGACTTCCGCAGCTGTCCCTTGTAGACCGCTTCGGTGGCTCCGGCGGCCGTGACGAGCAGCTTGAGCGCAGCGCGGTCTTCGGCGAGCAGCAGCATCGGCCCGCTGGCGCTGTCTGCAGCGAACCAGAACCAGACCCGCTCCCCCTCCGACATCGTCGAGAGGATCGCGGACTGTGCGGAGAGGTCGACGCTGGCAGCGGTAGAGCCCCAGGTCTCGGCGGCCTTGATCCGACCGGCGACGAGCTGGAGCATGCCGAGCGCGGTGAGCTGGGGAATGCGGTGTGCTTGCAGCGCGGAGATGGCATCCTGCCAGCCGTCGATGTCGTCGGCGGTGGTCAGCATCAGCCGGCCCGCGAGCATCCGGACGACGCCCTTGATGCCGGTGGTGCCCGGCGGACTGCGGCGAAGGAGCGCGCGGACGGTCTCGGCGAATTCGGTCGCGGGCTGCTGTCGAGGGGCGACCGCGAGCCAGGGGAGGCTGTCGGGGCCGGCTGCACTCAGCCAGAACCAGGCCTCGTCGGCATCCTGGAGTGCGCCGAGGAGGCGCGCGGAGTCTGCCATGGTTCCTGGCAGGAGCTGCGCGGGGATCGCGCGCCACAGGTCATCGGCGCTGTGGACCATGGTGATGCGGTCGCCGTCGATGCGGAGCATGCGGGTGTTGCGGAGGCGGGCAAGTCCGGGGTGAGCCGCGACGTGCTCGGCAGTCCACAGCGCCAGTGCCTCCAGGGCTGCGGCGGTCGCCCCGGTGCTGCCGAGCTGGAGGACGCCGCTGGCATCCATGCTTCCCAGCCCGAGGAACTCCGGCGCGTTCTCAGCACGTGGGATCTGAAGAATGTCCGCCTGCAGCTGGAGCATCTCCGGATCCTGAGCCAGGGGATGGAGGAGGAGCGGAGGGTGGGGGGCTGCAGTCTGGGGGCCACACCAGAACCAAACCCGCTGCCCAGCCGTCAGCCCTGCGAGGCTCTGCTCTAAAGAAGTGATGGATGGAAGTCTGCTTTGAATCAAGGAGATTCACCGTGGGCAGGTGGGGGCTTTTCGACCTGACGGTACCACACCATGCCCTGTGACACCGCGACCTCAGCGGCCTCAGCGGCCTCAGCGGCCCTGAGGGTCGTGCCGGAGACTAAAAGCTGAAGCGCTGATGAAAGCCGCCGGCTGTTCGCTCCTGCCGCAGTCGTCGGTCCTGATCCTGGCGACGGGCGAGGTCGGAGATGCGCTCCTGGAGTCGGTCTGCATGGGCGACGCGCCGATCTGGATCGGACTCCCAGGCGACCGCCTGGGCGGCGGCTGTGACCGCAGCCTCGGGCTCGCCACGCGCCTGATGGAGTCGGGAGAGCGCGGCGTAGAGCCGTGCGTGCTCAGGGTTAATGCTGCGGGACTTCTCCAGCGCAGCGGCGGCCTGGCCCAGCTCATTGGCGCTGAGGAACATCTCGGCGAGCAGGTCCCATGCGGTGGCCTGGATCCAGGGGTTGAGGTCCAGAGCGTGCTTGAGCAGGGGGTAGGCCTGCCCTGGATCGCCCAGGCGGGTGAAGATGGCGTCGGCGGCCTCGGTCAGCAGGAGCCAGTTGTCCGGCTCGAGCTTGAGGGCAGCCTGCCAGGAGGCCACCAGGGCGGCGTCTGGTGCGCTGCGCGCTGTGCCGGCGGCAGACCGAAGCGCCAGGACGTCGGCAAAGTCGTAGGCTGTGCGGAACGCGGCTCGGGTCTGAGAGAGTGCGCTTCGGCTGACCAGCCGGCTGCTGACCTTGCCGGGACGCTCTCCGGGGGGAGCGGTGACCGCAGCGGGGGCGGGCAGGAGGTGCTCCAGGGCGAAGTGGTTGACCTGGACGGCAATGGTCGCGCCGTAGTGCTGGTAGACGAGCTGCTCGTTGGCCGCGGCTGCGGTGGTCGGGCCGTAGTCCCGGTAGAGCAGGAAGCCATCTGGCCGGAGTGCGTCGAGGGTTGCAGACAGGGCAGCCTGCGCACCGGAGGAGTCCAGCACCCAGATCGGCCCCTCGCTGGGTGCCTCCGCATGGATCGCTGCGGCGATCTGCCGGGCGCGAGCATGCCCAGCGGGCTCTACGGGGGAGAGGGCCAGCTCCAGATCGAGCAGCGGGTAGAGATCGACCAGCGCGATGTGCTCGGTGGGATCGCCCCGGCCCACGATCGCCTGGATCGCCTCCAGGGAGAGGGGGGTGTACTCCGCCAGCAGCGACGGGCGACGCAGGACCGTCCGGGCCAGCAAGACGCTGACGGCCTCTCCGTCGACCTGAAGCAGGTTCATGGGGAGCATGCAGAAGACGTAGGAGTGGAAGACCGCCTGGATGCGTCCGGTCAGATCCCGCGCCTCGCCGGCCATGGTACGGACCTGGGCGGGCTGCATCGCGCTGGCCTGGCCGAAGACCACCCGGCCAGCATGTCGGTCGAAGACGCCGCTGCGCTGGACGTCTCGGAGGACGGCGGGGGTGGCGTCGGTGGCGTACCAGGTCAGCCGGTCGTACCAGTCGACCCCGCGCTGAATGCACCGGGCCTTGAGGCGGTCGAGCACCTGCAGCGCGAACAGCCCCAATCCCATGCCGGGCTCGACGACGACGATCTCATCGGCGAGGGTGCCCCGCTCCTGTGCCTCAGCAAAGTTGGCGAGCAGGACCTCGGCGGCCCGGTAGGGAATCAGGCCGCCCTGGTGGAGCAGGTTTGGGACCTCGTTGTTGACGAAGAGCTGTGTGCCCCGGGCCTGATACGCCAGCTTTCCCAGGCGCCAGTCCAGGGTGTCGGTCAGCGGAGTCCAGTCGTGGAGGACAACCTCATTGTCCGGCATTGCCTACCCCCGGTTGAGGTTCGCCAGGAAGTCGTAGCACCGGGTGGCGTCTGAGCCCTGCATGCGCAGGCAGGCGGGCTCCAGGACGGCCTTGGCGTCGTCGGTGCGGCCGACGTTCTTCAAGGCGAGGGCAAGGTTCGCCAGGGCGCTCGCGGAGGCGTGGTTGCTCTGCGCGATGGTGAGAGCCTCGTCGAGGTCACCCTTGCGGGTCAGGGAGCGGACCTGGAGGGTCTCGACGGCGGCACGCTGCGTGTCGTCACCGGGGGTGACGTGGCGGAGCAGCTCCAGGGCTGCGGCATAGCTCTCGTTCTTGTAGAGCAGCTCGGCGTGCCGGACGACCGCATCAGAACGCAGCCCAGCGACCCCGCCCATCTGGACGATGAACTGGTTGGTGCGCTGGAGGTCACTGGTGGTGACCGCGCAGGTGTAGCCGATCTTGAGGAACCGCTCGTGGTCTGCAGCGATAGAGGGCTCAGCGAGAGCCATGTCGACGGTCTGTAGGCACTCGCTGTAGCTGCCGCTGGTGTAGGCGGAGACGGCGTCGTTGTACCAGCCGACAGTGTTGGCGGGCGCGTTGAGCACGGCGTCGGCGGCCTCGGTCACGCCACGGGGATCGCGGCTGGTCATCTCGCGCGCGGCCTGCTCGAGCTGGTGCTCATCCGGCCAGCGGGCCAGTCCCGCGTCGACGCTCTTCCAGGCGGAGCGGTTGTTGCCGGTGGCGGCGTCGATGGCGATGTCGGCCCGGGCCATCGCCGGGCTGTCTCCGAAGACCTTCTTCGCGGCGGAGTACATCGACTTCGCGGGCTGGGTCTGCCCCTGATCCAGCAGCATGATGATGCGGACCACCGCGCCGTTCTCTACGGAGACACGCGCGATCTCTTCGGGGACCCCGCCGGCGGTCGCGGCGGACAGGGTCTGTTTGATGGAGCGTCCGTTAAACACGACCTCCAGATCGTCGATCACCCACTCATACCGTCCGACCCGGTACAGGCACTCCGCCCGGTCCAGCCGGGGCTTGACCCAGGTGGGGTTGGCATCCACGGCGGCGTCCAGCTGAGTCATCAGCCGGTCGCACTCGTGCTGCGCGGTGAAGATGTTCTCCAGGACCTGCTCGGGATTGTCCTGAGCAGCTGCGGGAGCGGCGAGGAGGAGCAGGACGGATAAGAGTGCGCATTTCATAGCGGTCCCATGGTAGCCGATCAGAGCGGGCAGACGACCGCTGAACACCGCGTAAGGCTGCGAGTGTTCCCGCAATTGACGCAACGCTGACGGATGATGAGCACAGATGTTCTGGTCTGATCCAGTGGATGGCCATTAGCAAACCTTGTAATGCTCGACATTGCTCATGCGTCAGGCTGTGCGCCCTGACCGAGGCGATCCATCGCCTTCTTTGCGGTCGTGGGCACGCTCCGACGGGCATGCCTCCGACATCTTGAGGAATGGAGCAGACTGGATGCTGGGCCGAGCGGTCTGTCAGCCGCGCAGGATCGCAGCTCGGGCCTTGCTGCGGTGCCCATGATCTCAGCGGCGCGGTGTCCTCGCGGACGTGCGCCTCAGCGCAGCGAGGCGAGGTGCCGCGCCCAGACGTCCTCGCGCAGTCGGCTGTGCGCCTGTCGGGCCAGCGCACGGGCGACGGTCTGGGTCCCGGTGTGGGAGAAGTAGGCGGTCGAGGCATCGATCGCTGCGGCGATGTAGTCCATGCCGCCGTCCACACTGCCGACCACGCCCTGAAGCTTCTCGATCGCGCCTTCCTGGGTGATGCCTTTCTCGGCAACAAACCGCCCGATCCAGTCACCGGTCGCGTCGAGCGCGTCGACGATGTAGCCGCGCTTGGCGTCGACGGTGTCGCCGGGGAGCTGGCCGCCGAGCTTGCGGAACACCGGGTTGCTGGAGAGCGCGGAGGTGGTGAGGCCCTTCCAGGTGGTGAGGATCTGGCTGAGGAAGTCCGGCCCCAGCGGAACCATGCCCTCAAACACCACCCACGCCGCGAACCGCATGAGGTCATAGCGGGCGTAGTCGGCGAGCGCGGCAGTGAACCGTGCGAGTCCATCGGGGTCGGTGGAGGGCATGCCGTGGAGGGTGCCGAAGGCCAGCAGCTCGGCGATGAGCTTCACGCCGGCATCCAGTGCTTGGGTGGTGTCGGGCTTTGGGGTTAGCTTCTCGAGGAACGACAGCCCACCGAACATCGCCCCGACCTTCCCGGCGACTGCGGCTCCGGCGGCCACCTTGTCGGCGGTGTCGACCAGGGAGTAGATCTGGATGGCCCGATCAAACCGGGCGCCGTCGCTGACCTCGATGCGCTTCGCGACGATGCCGACCTGGGCGAGCAGCTTCGGGGGAGCGCCTTCGCCGCAGATCTCCGCGACGATGTCCTCGAAGCGGGTCACGTTGGACCACTCTCCGGGCACGAACGCATCGAGCGTGTTCAGTGCAGAGACGGTCAGTCCAGTGGTCGGCAGGGCAGAGAGAGCGGTGATGACAGACATGGCAGGATCCTCCGGCGCTCACCCTATCGCTTCGTCGGGTGCCGAGTGGAATCGGATAGTCTGGGCCTGAGGCGTCATGAGATGGAACAATTTCTTCATTCCTGACAACAGACGTGTGTGTCCTCCACCGGTTGCTGAAGCAGAGGCCCTGATGATCCCGAGACTGATTCCCACGATCCTGCTCTCCTTGCTCGCGGTACCGCAGGCCCGCGCTGGTCAATTGGAGACCATCCTCGACACAGAGGGGAAGCTCGACAAGAAGGATCAGGTCCTCCCGAACGGTGAGTGGGCGGACATCTACACCATCGACCTGCAGGCAGGGGATCGGGTGCTCGTCGAGATGGCGTCCCGGAAGATTGACTCCTACCTCGTGCTGCGCGGGCCCGACGGCACGGTCTACGAGAACGACGACGACGGCAGCAAGAAGCGAAGCGCGCTCGATGTCTTTGTCGAGACCTCGGGCACCTGGCTGGTCTACGCCACCAGCCTCTCTGCTGCCGACAAGGGAAAGTACAGCATCTCGATCCAGGCGGACCGCTCTGGAGGCGGCGCGGTCTCCGACTCTGAGACCCTGTCCCTCTCGCTGGGAGTGCCCGTCTCGGGAACCCTCGCCAGCGGCGACCAACTCCTGCCCAACGGCGAGTGGGCGGACCTCTACACCATCGACCTCCAGGCTGGACAGCACCTGGCCATGTCGATGGACTCCTCCGACATCGACACCTACCTCGTCGCCCAGTCTCCCTCCGCGAGCTCCGAGGGCAACGACGACTGCGACGGAAGCCAGTCACAATCCTGCCTGAGCTTTGTTGCCCAGGAGAGCGGCGAGTGGGTCATCTACGCCACCTCCTATCAGGCTGATGACGACGGCTCCTACACGCTGTCGGTCGACCTCGCGGAGTCCCCCTCACAGGCTGTCGACGACCCCACAGAGCGCTGGCACGGTGCCCTGTCCTCCGGAGACACCACCATCTCATCGGGCGAGTTCATCGACGGCTACGTCGTCCAGGGCAGCGCCGGAGAGCGCTGGGTGGTGGATCTGCGCTCCAGCGAGTTCGATCCGTTCCTCATCGTGCGTGCTCCGGACATGACCCAGGAAGAGAACGACGACTGGGAGGGCGCGCGCGACCGCTCCCTGCTCGACATCACCCTCGATCAGACCGGCGAGTACGGTCTCGCCGTGACCACCTACCAGGCTGGGGAGATGGGAAGCTACGACCTCACCCTCCGCCGGATCGGTGCCGACGAGGCGGTCGTGGAGGGCGCTCTTCAGCACTCCGGCACCCTGGCCGACGGGGACGAGTCGCTCTCGGGTGGCGAGTGGTTCGACAGCTACACCTTCCAGGGACTGCCCGGCCAGACCGTCCATGTCGATCTTCAGGGCGAGTTCGACACCTACGTCGGCGTGATCGGCCCCGGCGGCTTCTCGCAAGAAAACGACGACTACGAGACGAGCGGACACAGCCTCGTGGAGGGCGTGCTCTCGGAGGCGGGTGAGTACACGGTCATCGTGACCTCGTACGAGGCCGGCCAGGGCGGCCGCTACACCCTCAACATCACCATGGACCACGAGCGCGCGGAGATGCAGTCCGAGCAGCGTGATGTCGCGGCCCTCAGCACCGATGGGGTTCATGCGGTCGGCATCCTGGAGCCGGGCGATGCCACCCTGGACTCCGGCGAGTACCATGACCGCTACGTCTTCGACGCCCAGCAGGGCCAGACCATCGTCGTCTCGATGACCGCGACCGACTTCGATCCCTACATCGGCCTCCAGTTCCCCGACGGAACCGGCTTGGAGAACGACGACTGGGACGGCAACCGCGACCTCTCCCGCATCGAGATCGTGGCCCCGGAGACCGGCCGCTACCGGGTGACCGCCACCTCGTATCGGGCGGAAGAGATCGGCAGCTATCGGCTCGATGCCACCGTCGGCGCGCCGGTCGAGACCCCGACCGTTGAGGCGGTCGCCAGCGCAACCGGCGGACAGATCTACGGCGTCTTCGTCGGGATCTCCGACTACCCCGACGATGGCCCGGGCGACCTCGACTTCACCGCCCAGGACGCCAGCCTGCTGTACGACGGCATGCAGCGGGTCGGGATGAGCCCAGAAAACGGCTACCTGCTCACCGACAGCGACGCGACCCGCGACAACGTGCTCTCCGCCATTGCTGAGGCGGGCGCGTCGATGAACGACAATGATCTGCTGATGGTCTTCTACTCCGGCCACGGCGGGCGCATCCCCAGTGAAGGTTTCCAGTCCGCTGATCCCGATGGCTACGACGAGACCCTCGCGCTGTACGACCAGCAGATCACCGACGACGAGGTCGATGCAGCCTTCGACGACATCGAGAGTGGTCGGGTGCTGTTCGTCCTCGACTCCTGCTTCTCCGGTGGCTTCTCCAAGGACGTCATCAGCCAGCCCGGTCGCATGGGGCTGTTCTCCTCTCAGGAAGACGTCACCTCTGCAGTGGCTCGGAAGTTTCGGGCCGGTGGCTACCTCTCTCGCTTCATGGTCGAGGCGGTCGGAGAGCGACTGGCAGACGATGACAGCAGCGGCTCGCTGACTGCCCTGGAGCTGTCACAGTATGTCTACGAGCGCTACCGCAGCGACGTGAAGTCTGACCCCGGCATGAAGGGCAGCGGCGCCTACGACGACATCGTCATGGCCGGGCGCTATCTCGGCTACCAGCAGCTCGTCGTCGATCGCGGCGGCGTGGCACCCTCGGCGGTTCTGTTCGCCTGGTAGCGTGAGCCGATTCCATCACGTCTCTTCCCTCGGCGTGGTACGCTGAGGGCCGATCAGGGGTGCGAGGAGCGTGGTCGTGTTTGTCTTGTTTGCTGGGTTCGCCCATGCTTTCTGTGGGAACTACGTCGGAGAGGCCGGCGCAGAGCTGGTGAACACCGCCAGCGAGGTCGCGGTCGTTCGTCAGGGCAACCACACGACCGTCACCATGGCCAGCGACTTCGAGGCGGATGTCTCTCAGTTTGCGGTGGTCATCCCGGTGCCGGAGATCCTCGACGCATCCAGCGTCCGGGTGGTCGATCCCGACCTGTTTGACACCCTCGATCAGTACTCCGGTCCCCGGCTGGTGGCCTACTCCTGCGATGAGCTGTACCCGGAGCCCAGCAGCGGCGGGTTCGGCTGTCGCGAGAACTACCTGATGACAATGCA
This sequence comes from Myxococcota bacterium, assembly GCA_029251165.1. Lineage (GTDB taxonomy): Bacteria > Myxococcota_A > UBA796 > UBA796 > UBA796 > JAQXDW01. The sequence continues at coordinate 14,728 of JAQXDW010000141.1, read as the reverse complement.
GGCGGACAGCGCGGAAGGCTCCGCCAGCGATGCCTACTCCGACGTCGCGGTCGAGGCCCGGTTTATCGTCGGAGAGTACGAGGTCGTCGTGCTCTCCGCAGAGGAGTCCGACGCGCTGATCGGCTGGCTCAACGACAGCGGCTACGCCGTCAGCACCAGCGCCGCGTCGATCATGCAGGAGTACCTCGATGCCGGCAGCTACTTCTTCGCCGCGAAGGTCGACACCGAGCTCATCCCGCCAGACCAGGACATGCTCTCGCCGCTGAGCTTCTCCTACCAGGCCGACGTCTTCTCCCTGCCGATTCGCCTCGGCACGGTCAACTCGCCGGGCGTGCAGGACCTCGTGATCTATGCGCTCACCGATGCTGCCGAGGGGCGGGTCTCGATCAGCAACTACGACGAGGCCGAGGCGGAGGACGAGTGCCTGTTTCGCGGCGAGCAGGACTTCGGAGACTTCTATGAGGATCGGTTCTCGGATGCTGTCGGCGACGAGCCGCAGTGGGTGACCGAGTATGGCTGGTACGTCACCCCGTGGGTGGCGGCCTGCGATCCGTGCCCGCCGACCGAGATCGCGGAGCCGATGGACATCAACGACCTCACCGCGCTGGGCTTTGTCAGTCCAGATCCGAGCGCGCCACAGGCCGAGTACTACTTCACCCGGCTGCGGATGCGGTACACGCCCCAGAAAGCCACCGAGGATCTCACCCTCTACATCTCCGGGATCACTGAGAACACCCAGCAGCGGTATGTCCAGTACGCCGGCTACATGGAGTCCCTCTTCCCGATCTGCACCGAGGGCTGGGTGACCGACGAGCCGGGGAGCTGCGCGGACGAGGGATGGGAGTATCGCAAGCGGATCCGTGAGGAGGAAGGCGGCTGCGCGGTGGTCAAGCCGTGGGACCGCACCGCTGGTCTGACCCTGGTCATCCTGGGGCTCCTCGGGCTTGCTGGCATGCGCCGACGTCGCTGAGCGCAGCCGAACCGGATCCCCTACACTGTCGGGATGCTTCTCCCGGAATACGACGCCCTCGACGCCACTGCCCTCGCAGCCCACATTGCTGCGGGTGATTTCTCTCCAGCGGAGGCCCTCGATGCGGCCATCGAGCGCATCGAGGCCCGCAACCCGCCCCTGAACGCCGTGGTCACTCCCCTGTTTGACCGTGCACGCGGTCGGCTGGCGGACCTGCCCGATGGGCCGCTGCGCGGGGTGCCGTTCCTGGTCAAGGACCTCGTCCTCCAGCTGGAGGGGACGGTGACCACCGGCTCGACGAAGCTGCTTGCCGGTGCGGAGCCCTCGACCTTCTCCAGCGTGCTTGCCCAGCGCTATGAGGCTGCCGGGCTGGTCATCTGTGGCAAGACGAACACCCCGGAGCTTGGGATCATGGGCATCACCGAGCCGCAGACTCGAGGCCCGACCCGCAACCCCTGGGACACCACCCGAACCCCGGGCGGCTCCTCGGGCGGCTCTGGTGCAGCGGTCGCGGCGCGCATGGTGCCCGCAGCCCATGGCGGAGACGGCGGCGGCTCGATCCGCATCCCAGCGTCGGCCTGTGGGCTGTTCGGCCTCAAGCCCAGCCGAGGGCGCAACAGCATGGCCCCGATGCAGGGGGAGGGGTGGGGAGGGTTCACCCAGGAGCATGTCCTCACCCGCTCGGTGCGGGACAGCGCGCTGCTGCTGGACCTCTCCTCCGGTCCTGTCCCCGGCGAGCCCTACGCTGCGCCCCCGGCTGCGCGCCCCTACGTCGAGGAGGTCGGGGCTGATCCGGGCAAGCTGACCATCGCGTTCACCACCGAGACCCTGCTCGCCGGCTCGGCGGATCCGGCCTGCCAGGCGGCGGTCGCTGATGCGGTGGCGCTGCTCACGGACCTGGGGCACACCCTCGTCGAGGTGACCCCGACCCTCCCCGTCGCCGAGCTGCGCATGGCGTACTTTTTGACTGTCGCGGCGGGTGTGGCCGAGGCCGTTGAGATCGCCAGCAGGGTGCGCGGGGTGACGCCGCGCGCGGCGGACTGGGAGCCGCCGACCTGGCTGCTCGTCCAGATCGGCCGCAGCATGTCCGGTGTGCAGCTCGCCCGGGCCCGCCGCGTGGCTCAGGATACCGGGCGGATCATGGGGGACTTCCACGGCAAGCACGACCTGTTCCTCACCGCCACCCTCGCCAGCCCGCCGGTTCCGGTCGGCACCTTTGACCTCTCGACCGCCGAGCGTCTTCAGCTCGCGGTGATGCGGGCGGTGCCGCTGCGGGCGCTGTTCGACATCGCGCTCCAGGAGATCGGCACCAACGCGATGGCCGCCACCCCGAACACCCAGCTGTTCAACATCACCGGTCAGCCCGCGATGAGTGTGCCGCTGTACTGGACGGACGCGGGACTCCCCGTGGGGCTTCAGCTCGGCGCGGCCTACGGAGACGAGGCGACCCTCTTCCGCATTGCCCGTCAGCTCGAAGCCGCTCGACCGTGGGCCGATCGGGTGCCGGCCGGGATATAGGGTGCTTCCCCCCGGAGGAACCCCTGATGCTCTTTCTGCTCGCCCTCGCCTGTGTTCCAAAGCAGGACTTCGAGAACCTCTCTGCTGAGGTCACCAGCGCTCGCGCCGAGCTGACGGCGCAGCGTACTTACAGCCAGGGGCGCATCATCGAGCTGGAGGCAGCCCTGGCGGATGCGCAGTCCCAGGTCAGCGCCCTGGGGAGTGACCTCACCGCTCGCGAGGGAGAGCTGAGTCGCCTCAACGCCGAGCAGGCGAGCCTGCTGAAGGATCGCAGCCGCCTCAAGGCCAGCGTCGAGGAGATGGAGTCCGCCCTCAACGAGCTGGCGCTCCGCAAGCGTGCCGCCGAGCAGCGGGTTGCGCAGTACCAGGACCTCCTCGGTCGCTTCCAGAGCCTCATCGATGCCGGAAAGCTCTCCGTGAAGATCGTCGATGGGCGCATGGTGGTTCAGCTGGCGACCGACATCCTGTTTGCCTCCGGCAGCGCAGAGCTGTCTGAGGACGGTTCCGCAGCGCTCTCTGAGGTCGCCGGCATCCTCGCGAGCATTCCCGACCGTCGCTACCAGATCGAAGGGCACACCGACAACGTCCCGATCCAGAACGCGCAGTACCCGAGCAATTGGGAGCTCGCCAGCGGCCGCTCGATCGTGGTGCTCAAGGCGATGCTCGCTGCGGGGCTGGATGCCGATCGGGTCAGCGCCTCCAGCTTCGCCGACACCCACCCCGTCTCCAGCAACGACACCACGGCGGGCCGGGCAGCCAACCGCCGGATTGAGATCGTGGTGGTGCCTGACCTCTCCCAGCTTCCGGGCTTCGATGAGCTCCAGGCGGTCTCCAAAGAGTAGTCCGTCGGAGGCTGCTCGGTGTGCTTGTGAGGTTCAGTCCAGGACCCGCTGACTCGAGTCGAGTCTGCTCCACCAGAAGCCCAGATAATGGGGCAACAGTGTGTTCTCTGCTCGGCCCGTCAGGAGAGGCGCGATAGTACACTTCTTATCAACCGAGAGAGGGCCGCATGGCTGAACTGTTGACTGTAGACAACCTCCTGACGCTGCTGATGCTGATCTTCCTGCAGGCGGTGCTTGGCTTTGACAACCTCCTGTACATCTCGCTGGAGTCCAAGCGGGTAGCCGCAGACAAGCAGCAGATGGTGCGCCGGATCGGCATCGGGCTCGCGATTGCCTTGCGGCTGGTCTTGCTGTTTGTGGTCGTCAAGGCAATCTCTGCGTTCCAGTCAGAGCTGTTTGGGATCCACACCGAGCTCATCTCTGCTGCGTTCACCGGTCATGCCCTGATCGTCCTTGGGGGTGGCTGCTTCATCATCTACACCGCCATCAAAGAGATCTCCCACATGCTCTCCATTGAGCACATTGAGGGCGAGGAGAACGCAGCAACCACCCGCTCACCGGGAACTGCGATCGCTTGGATCGTGGTGATGAACCTCGTGTTCTCGTTTGACTCCATCCTCTCTGCCCTGGCGCTCACCGATGTGTTTGCCGTCATGGCGGTCGCAATCGTGGTCTCTGGCGTGATGATGATCGTGCTGGCGGACACGGTGGCGGACTTCCTCAAGAAGAACCGGATGTACGAGGTCCTCGGCCTGTTTGTCCTGTTCATCGTCGGCATCATGCTGGTCTCTGAGGGCGGCCACCTCGCCCACATTCACCTCCTCGGACATGCCGTCGAGCCGATGGCCAAGTCGACCTTCTACTTCACCCTCATCGTCCTGGTCATCGTGGACGTGGCCCAGGGGCGCTACCAGAAGAAGCTCAACCTGGAGCGAAAGCACGGTCACTGAGTCGGCGTGTGCTCGACAGCCTCAAGGAAGTCCAGCAGGTCGTGATGTCGTCGGAGCGCGGCGGTGTACCATGCGGGCAGCGTGCTGCCGACGGAGACGCTGGTCCAGCAGCGTAGAGACCAGAGGGATGCATCCGAGGGTGCGAATCGCAGCGCGCATGGTGTGGGGCTCGACGCCGCTGGGGGCAAGCCCGCTGAGGCCGCGGGGCCGGGCGATGGTGAAGGCGTTGAGCACCAGCCCGGCGCTGGAGAGGCCGACGAGGTGTGCTGCGGCGCTCGGACGGACTGCGTCGAGCACGTCGGCAGCCCGAAGGTCTCCAGCGGGTAGGTCATGCCGTGGACAAAGAGCACCGCTGGGCCGTCGTCAGGCCTGTCTACCACCAGCCGGGCTCTGCATGGGTCGCCTCTCAGGGCTGACCATGTCCCATGAAGCAACCGGGGGGTGAAGGCTGAGGGCGGTCAGGTTGACGGCTTCTCGGCCTTCCGGCGGGCACGCTCCGTTGCGATGATGTCCTCCGTCTCATACCAGCGGAAGATGTCCTCGACGGTCTGGCGGATGGGGCGAGGGGAGTAGCCCAGCTCTGCGGCAGCCTTGTCCGAGGACATGTCTGGGTTGGCGATCAGGGCGTCGATGATCTCCTGGTTGATCGGCGGAGACTGACCGAGCAGGGCGATGAGCGGGCTGGCTGCATTGAGCAGCTTGAGCACCCACATCGCGATCGCCTTGTCCGGCACCGGCTTCCCGGTGATCTCGCTGGACATCTGACCCAGCTCCAGGTTGGAGGCCCAGCGCCCACCGAGGATGTAGCCCTCGCCAGTGCGGCCCTTCTCCATCGCTGCCCGCGCGCCGTCGACCACGTCTCGGACGTCGACCCAGTTGAACCCGCCGGGACCGACCTTGGCGTTGTGCCCCTTTGCCACGCCGCGAAAGAATTTCCCCATCCGAGAGGGCTTGTAGTCATACGGGCCGATGACCCCGCAGGGGTGAACGATCACGGCATCGAGCCCCTTCTCCTCGACCACCTTGAGGACCTCGAGCTGTCCCCGAGCCTTGGAGAGGTTGTAGGCGGAGCGACTGTTTGCGGTGGCGAGGCGGGTCTTCTCGGTGACCGGAGCACCATGGGTGTCGATGTCGAAGGCGTGGATGGAGCTGAAGTGCACCATGCGCTTGATCCCGCACGCGGCGGCGATCGTGGCGACGTTTCGGGCACCATCGACGTTGACCGAGGAGACCAGCCCGCCCTTGTCGCCGGAGGTGGAGATCACCGAGGCGAGGTGAAAGAGGGTGTCTCCCGCTTCGAAGGCGCCCCGCAGGAATTCTGGATCCCGGATGTCTCCAGAGCGGGTCTCGACGGACAGCCCCTCCAGCGCAATGCCCGGGTCGAGATCCAGGGCGCGGACGGTGTGGCCGTCCTTGAGGAGCGAGCGGATCAAGGTGGCGCCGACGTGGCCCCCGGCTCCAGTGACGACGACGGACATGATGGGCTTCCTGAATGGTTGATTGACGTTTGTCAGTCAATCTTACCATCTGGAGGATTGTATTCTGTTGACCATGCCTCGCTTCAACTGTCCACGATGTTCGACTTCCCTCAGTGAGGTTCGGCTTGATGGACTGCGTCTGTACCTGTGCAGCACCTGCCAGGGCCACGCGATCAACGTCTCTCAGCTCCGGCCCAGGCTGCCGGATGGCGCGATCGCGGCGATGTGGAGGACTGCTCGGGCCATGGAAGCCTGCGGTCCGGGCTGCGCGGTCTGCGGGAGGGCGATGCGGGTGATCGAGGTGGGAACGGCCGCGATCGAGGTGGACGTCTGTACCGGGTGTCAGATGCTCTGGCTGGATGCTGGAGAGCAAGAGAAGCTCGGGGTGACCCCGGAGCCGGTGAGGACCGCTCCGCCGCTCTCTCCAGAGCAGCTGGAGGCAACGGTGCTGCTTGCGGAGGCGAAGGTGGCGTCGGATGCGGCGCGGTACCACCAGGAGAAGACGGCGCGCCGGGTGTGGTGGCTCGGAGAGCTGGTAGAGGCGCTGCTGTGGGCGTCGGTCTGAGCCGGTGATGGTGACGCGGTTGCGGTGAGGGTGGCCTCCCCCAAGGACGGAGATGGCGTGGGGCTCGCTGCTGGTGGGAGGACGCTGTCTGGAGTCCGCCGCCGCACACTGCGTGTCAACGCCGTTTTCTCTGGCTGTCTCTCGGAACGTGCTCAAGGGAGGCTGCGGCCCCCCAGCCTTCGACCGCTCGGTCTCCTCATTCCGGCCGTCGCTTTCCTGCGCGCCCCTGCCGAGTGCCTGTGCTCGCCGAGGTCTTGAGCCCTCAATGGAGGATCATGTCGCCTCACCAATCACCAAGAGCATGAGCAGTCACCTACCTTTCAGGCTCCGTTCACCTCACATCCACTCGTCCTCAGTAGCTTGGCTTCATCCACAACCAATGGAGGACACAGCCATGATGGAGCTGTTTGAGCTCGCGAGCGGGAAGCCGCTGAGCCAGGAAGAAGAAGGAAGCGCCCGGCGGATCCAGCTCGTCATCCGAGCCACCCTCGCCAGCGTGGTGTTCGCGGCACTCTATGGCCTCGCCGCCGGCAGCACCGACCTTGCCCTGGCGCTGGGCAACCTCTACAAGATGCCGATGGTCATCCTCCTCTCGACGGCCTGCGCGCTTCCGGTGGGGCTGCTGACCTGGAAGATGACCGGAGCGCAGAACCGCGCCAGCGACCTGCTGATCGCGGTGGCATCGGGCAACTTCACGGCCACCCTCGTCCTCGCCAGCCTCGCACCGATCGTGGCGCTCTACTACCACACCAGCGGCTACATGGGCGGTGCCCTGGCGCTGGGCGTTGCGAGCTTCGCGCTGCTGATTGGGCTGTATAGCGCAATCCGGGCGGTGCTCAGTCGCATCCCTGTCGGTGTGACGCGGCGGAGCGCCGCGCTGCCGATGGTTGTCCTGCTCGGTGCCCAGGTCGCCTCGCTGGTGCAGTTCATCCACGTCGCATCGCCCATCCTGCCCGAGATCACCGTGTTCGATGGTGGCATGGATGCGATCATCGACGGCCACGGGGGGCTGTGATGCTGGCGCTGCTGCTGGCCGGACTCGCCTCGGCTGCATCACTACAGACCGCCAGTCACCACGGCGTGTGGACGGGCGCGGGGGTGGAGTGGCGCAGCGAGGTGGTGCTTATCGGGGCAGACACTGTGCTCCTCGCCCGGCCGCTCCCTGCGGATGTCGCGGTGCTCGATGGCAGCCAGGGGAGCCCGGTCCGGGACGCCCAGGAGCGCATCGTCGGCTTCCGCTTCACCAACCGCCGGGGCCACCTCCTGCTGCGTCAGCCGCTGCCGACGGATGAGCGGGTGACCCTCACCCCGCCGCTGGTCGACAGCGATCGGGCCCAGCGGGTGACCCTGGAGGGCATCGACTTTGAGCCCGATCCCGCGCTCGGCATGCAGAGCCGGGTGCTGTGTGCGACCCACCCCGAGATCAGCGCTGCGGATCGCCGACAGCTCGACGAGCAGATCAGCGGACGCCGGGCACAGCTCCAGGAGCAGCCGATCTACCTCATCGCAGATGAGCGACTCGACGACGGACTCATCGGCAGCATCCGAGATGAGCGGCGGACATCGGGTGGCTTTGTGTGGGTCGCGGTCGGGGCATTCGGTGGGCTCCTGTCGCTGCTCGCGCTGCTGTACCGGGGCCTGGAGCGCCGAGCACGCGTCGAGGTGGCGGAGGCGTACCTTCAGCGAGAATTTGTCAGCCAGCCAGCGCCCCCGCTGCAGTGACGCGTCTGCTGCTCGGGCAGGGGTGAAGCGGACACGGACGCCCTCCTTCGCTCCGTGCGGTGGCTCGGGTGTGGACTGGAGGTGCTGCGCTTGCTGGTGGATGGGGCGAGGAGAGTCGCTGCTGTGGAGCGCTTTTACGTCGAGGCTCGGCTGTATGCGCCGGTCCCACTCGGCCATCATCGCGATCCACGACCGGGGGATGCTCGATGACGGGCGGCCATTCATCGTGATCCCGGCCGACTGCTCAGTCCACGGGGAGCGACTCCAGCAGGGTCACCAGCTGCGGGATGGTGAGGTATTGGCTGGAGGGAGGACTGGAGATGAGCCGTGCGCTCAGTGCGTAGAGTGTCTTGTTGAGCAGCGCCTCGGTGTCTGGATCGCACTCGGCCTTCAGGCACCACAGCCCGAGGGTCAGGAGGTCTCGGGCGAGCACCTCGACAGCGCGATCGGGCGCCCGCTCTGCGGCTGTGATGAGCGCACTGGAGAGGGTCAGCGGGATGGCTGATGCCTCGAGGTTGCGGTGTCGCTGGAGGTGCGCGAGGAGGGGGCGGCGGACCTGCCAGAGCTTCTGTCGGCGGAGCACGTTCTGTAGCGGTGCATCTCGCAGCGTGTCCATCGGCCAGGTCTGCTCCAGGGCCCAGTCGAAGATGTGCGCAGCGTTGGTGTGCTGGTGCTGGCTGCGACAGCGGGAGTCTTGTGTCGGCGCTCGCCCCAGCCAATTCCGGTGTCCGGCCCGTCGGAGTCGCTCGATGGCCTGGATGGTCGATGTCTGCTGCTCGGCGATGCAGCACATGTACTGGTGGATGTGGTCGAACACGAGGACGAAGGCGTCGAGGTCGGTGGAGGGCACCCTGGGATCGTCGGCCTCTGTGAGGCCCACGCCGCAGAGAACGGCAGCGGAGATGAGTCCGATGAAGCGGGCGTCTGCACCGCAGAGGCTTCGACCTTTCTGCTTAAACATCGGCCGGCCCTGCCGGGCGCGGTTGATGAAGCGGCGGGTACAGAGCGGCTCATACTCGACCGTCTCGTTCTCCAGAGGCCACACCGGCGGGGGGTCGTGAGTGTGTGAGCTGAATGGCGTGATCCAGGTCGCGATTCCACGCTGGATGCCCTGCGTGGTGAGGTCGGCGCGGACCATGCTGAGCCAGGTATTGACCGCAGCAGCAGCAGATTCTCGACCCGGGTAGAGGCTCAGCCAGTTTGAGATGAGGTCGGTGTACTGCTTCGGCAGCCCTGCCAGCGACGCGGCGATCGCCAGGCGTCGAGGGTACAGCCCCGCTTCAATGGCTGGAACGGGGGCTGGTCTGAGCTCGATCTCCACAGGGGCTCCAGGAGCAATGCCTGCACGCTTCAGTCTGTAGTGTACGAAAGAATCCGCACACAACGAATACTGACTGTCTGGGCACTGTCTACTACGAATGAGCATCCCGAGTGGTGACAACAAAAGATGGAATTCAGCCTGCTCTGCGGCACATTAATCTGAGCTTAAATCTCTTATTGTTAAGGTGATAACAGTTTTTTTTTGGGTTGGGTTTTGGTGCTGGTGGACCCTGTGCTCACTCTCCGATGGACTCCAGGGCGACCAGCGGGCCCTCTGGGTTGGTGTCTTCGCGGAGATCGATGGTGCCGTTGATGGACCAGGCGTTGTCCTCTTCGATGTCGAGGAGGACCTGCTGAACACGCCACTGGTGGGGACCCACGGGCTTGACGATGGTGTTGTGTGCGAGGCGGGAGAGGGCATCGAAGATCACCGGCCCGTACTCCTCATGGTAGTCCGCGATCGCTTTCTTGATCTCGAAGGGGCGCCAGCCGGGCTTCACGCAGGCGATCACCTCGTCGTATTCCTCTCGTGACAGCGCCCGCACCATGGCATGCAGCTCGGCGCGGATTCGGGCAAGGAAGGTTCGCTTGTTTGCGGAGATGTCGATCGGACGGGGCTCGCCGGTGTCGGCGGGTGCCTCGACGGTCATCTTCTCCCACTCGGTGATCAGACTGCTGTCGACCCGAGCCAGCATCGTCCGGAGAAACGCGATGGTGTCGACCAGCTCTGGAGTGCGGGCGTCCTCTGGCACGATCCGGGCGAGCGCCTGGTAGACCTGGGTGAGGTACCGCAGCAGCACACCCTCCGCCCGGATCATCTTGAGATCGCTGATATACTGGTGAAACGCCGCGTACTGCTCGACCATGTCCCGCGCGACCGACTTGGGCCGGATGGCCTCCTCGGTGACCCACGGACGGGTCGCGGCGTACTCATTGAAGTTGGCGTAGATCCAGGTCTCTCGTGGCTTCTTCCAGGAGATGTTCTCCAGCTCCTCGACGCGCTCCTCGTAGGGAACCCCGGCGGCCTTCAGCTCTGCGACGAGCTTGCCCTTGAGCTGGCTGACCTGGGCGTACAGGATCGCCCGGGGGTGCTCTAAGACGGCCTCGACCATGGTCAGGACGTCGAGGTGGTAGTCCTCCGATTCCTTGTCCAGCAGGCTGAGGGCGTGGAGGAGGAACAGGGAGAGGGACTGGTGCAGCGAGAAGTCGCGCTGGAGGCCCTCGCGAACGGCGTGGTTGTCCGCATCGATCAGCCCGGCCTCGACGAGGTCTGCCAGGAGCTGATCGGCCTGGGTGTGCAGGGCATCGGTCTTGCGCTGGCCGGTGTGGGCGTCATCGATCAGCGTGTGCAGGGCCTTCAGGCCATCTCCGCGCTCACCGTCGATGAGCTCGTCGGCGCTGCGGAGCAGGCTGATCAGCAGGCCGTGGTCCAGAGAGAATTGGCTCTCCAGAGACTCCGGGGGCTTCGCGATGAGCTGCTCGAAGGTGTTCTCGTCCCAGTGCTTGTAGCCGCGAGTCGGGGGCTTTCGGCGGACGAACTTCTTCTTGTTGCGCTTGCCGGAGGCCACCGCTGCAGCCAGGCGACCGTTCTCGATGACCCACGCCGGGGCCTGCGCGATGACGAGGCCTTCGTCGTCGAAGCCCTTGCGTCCCGCCCGGCCGGAGATCTGCTTGAAGTCCCGAACGGTGAGGATGCCGACCTTCTCGCCGTCGAACTTGCACAGCTGGGTGAACAGCACGGTGCGGATCGGCACGTTGATGCCGACCCCGAGGGTGTCGGTGCCGCAGATGACCTTGAGGAGACCAGACTGGGCGAGCTTCTCGACCAGCAGGCGGTACTTCGGCAGCAGCCCGGCGTGGTGAAGTCCGACGCCGTGGGTGAGGTAGCGGCGGAGGGTGGAGCCGTAGGGGCTGTCGAACCGGAAGCCCTTGACTGCCGTCTCGATGACCTTCTTCTCGTCCTTGCTGCAGAAGTCGGTGCTCAGCAGGGCTCCGGCGGTCTCTGCGGCCTGACGCTGGGTGAAGTGCACGACGTAGACCGGCGCGAAGCCATCGAGGACGGTGCGGGAGAGGGTCTCGTGGATCGGGGTGGTGGCGTAGCGGAAGGTCAGCGGGACCGGTCGCTGGGCGCTGGTGACCTCCACAGCCGGTGCGCCGGTGCGCTCCTCGAGGTCCGCAGCGATCTCGGAGGTGTCTCCGAGGGTGGCGGACATCAGCAGGAAGCGGGCCTTGGGCATCGTCAGCAGCGGGATCTGCCACGCCCGGCCCCGGTCGCGGTCGCCGTAGTAGTGGAACTCGTCCATGATCACCGCCGAGAACCCACTTCCGCTGCGGTCCATGGAGAGCTTCTCCAGGATCTCGGCGGTGCAGCAGATGATCGGGGCGTCGCGGTTGATGGTGCCGTCTCCGGTGACCATGCCGACGTACTCAGCGCCGAACAGCCGGCAGAGGTCGAAGAACTTCTCGCTGACGAGGGCCTTGATCGGAGCGGTGTAGATGCTCTTCTTCGCCCGGGCGAATTCGCGGAAGTGCATCGCGAGGGCAACCATCGACTTGCCCGAGCCGGTCGGGGTCTTGAGGATGACGTTGCTGTCGCTCATCAGCTCGGTGATCGCCTCTTCCTGGGCGGGGTACAGCTCTAAGTCGCGGGAGGTCACCCAGTCGATGAACGCATCGAGCGCCTCAGCGCCGTCGGTGATGCCTTCTTCGGGGATAAATTCGCTGAGGGTCTTGGACATGGGGGGAGGGTAACGGATCCGGGCCGCGGCCATCCCACCGGACCCACCCAACCCGTTACCCTCTCCTCCATGATCCTCTTCCTGCTCGCCTGCCCGAAGCCGCCGCCTGTCGTCGATCATCGGGCCGTTGTCGATCGGGACGGCCTGCTTGACTCCCCGACCATCGCCGGGGCGCGCGCCCCCTATCTGGCGTCGCACAGCCGGGTCGAGCTGGACGGAGCCGCGCCTGAGGAGCTGCTGCTTCACACCATCCATCCCCGTCGAGGTGGTGCCTGGGAGGCACGGCTGTTTGCCTATCGGATCGACGAGACCGGCTCAGCGCGCCGGCTCTCTGGAGCAATGGTCGCGACGGGCGCGGAGGGGCGCGGCGACGTGATCGTGGCTGACCTCGACGGCGACGGAGCCAGCGAGCTCGTGATCACGGGCGGCACCGACGGTCATCAGTCCCGCTCGGTCTCGATCTTCACCCTGAGCGATGATCAGCTCGTCGATGCCGTCTGGAGCACCTCTCCCGGCGCGGAGATCCTGGTCGTGGATGCGGACGGAGATGGCCGCCAGGAGGTCATCGGCCTGACGCCTGACGGCGGCACTGTCCGCGTCTCGTCGCTGGTGCAGGAGCGCGGCGTCTATCGTCCAGCACCGGTCAGCGGGCTGTCCTGGCTCCCGGCGGTGCTGACATCAGACCTGGCGAAGGGCGGCGGCCGTGCTGATCCCCGCACCGCCCACCTCCTGACCCTCGCGCTCGACAACGGCCTCCGGTACCGGGGGGAGCCGGGGCTCCAGGTCACCTTAGAGGAGCGATATGCCGAGGCGCCCACGCAGGAAGACCGCGCGGTGTTCGTCGATGCGATGGCCTGGGTGGGCGATCCCGGTGCGATCTTCTTCCTGCGCGGGATCCTCTCTTCCACCAGCGCTGAGCGGCCGCTGCGCGCGACGGGTCGGACGCTGGGTATGCTCGGGGATCAGGAGGGACTGATCACCCTGATCGAGGAGATGCTCCTGGCGGGGCGCTATGAGCCGGAGCTGCTGCTCGGAGCGCTGGAGGGGGTCGGACCGGCCCGCATCGCACCGCTGGGCCGGGATCGTACCATCGAGCCCGCGATCCGCGCCCGGCTGGTGAGCGACCTGTTCGCCTACGACGCCGCGTTCTCCCTGATCGTTCGCGACCTGCTCACGGATCGGCGGCCTGAGCTGGCGGTCGCAGCGTCCACAGTGCTGGAGTCCGCCTCCTTGCAGGGCCGTCCGGCGGCGGCGCAGTGGCTCGCCCTGTTCCCGACCTCCGATCTCAAGCGCCCGCTCTCTTCCGATGTGGTCGCTGTTCGCCGCAACGTCGCCGCCGTCCTTGCCCGCAAGGACGAGCCCGAGGCTGCCGCGCTGCTGTACCGGGTGCTCGAGCGCGAAGACGACGCCACCGCCCGGCAACACGCGGTCGCCGGGCTGCGTACCCAGTCGGCGGGGGTGGAGCCCGAGCGGCACCTCACCTGGCTCGCGGGGCCGGCCGGCGAGCGTCGGCTTCACCACCGGCTCATCGGAGAGCGCGGAGACGCTGCGACGGTCTACCGTGGCCTCCGGGCAGCCCTCAGCGGCGACGACCTCGCGGTATACGCTGAGGCCTTCTCAGGACGCACGATGGAGCCCGAGGACGAGGACTGGGCTGCGGTCGGAAGTCTGCTCGCGGCGCTGGCGCTGCAGGACACGGAGCCCGGGATGCGACAGGCAGCCTGTGCGGTGATGGGGGTCGCGGCGCTGCCTGAGACCGCTGAGGCCCTGGCGGAGGTGGTCGCGACGGAGCCCGAGCCGCTGGTCCTCGCGGCGGCGGCGGCGGCCATCGGGAAGCGAGGGCTGACCGAGCAGGTCGATGTGCTGCTCGCTGCGCTGCCTGGTGCCGATTCGATCGCGGTCGGTCCGATCCTGGAGGCCCTGGTCATCTTGCGGACCCCACAGGGAGTGGCAGCAGTGGCCGAGGCCCTCGCTGGCGCACGCAGCGCGGAGGCAGACGCCGCCATCCTGTCCGCCCTGGAGCATTCTGCGGGAATCGCCACCGTCCGGGCCCACGTCAAGGCGCTGCTGGTCGCCGAGCCGGTGGACTGTGCACGTGCCGGCTCCGCGCTGCTGTCGCTGGTCCGCGCTGGAGATGGGGCCACAGACGATGTGGTCGCCGACCTCGACGCGGCCTGTCCCGGGAATGCCGACTGGCTCATTGCCTTGATCGCGGTCTGGGCAACGGATCCGCTGCTGGCGGTGCAGATCCGGCCGCTCCGAGACCACCCCGACCGCATGATTCGCATCGCCGCAGAGCAGGCGCTCACAGAGTAGATGTGCACAGGGCTGCCGCAAGCCACCGGCGTGCTCTCGCGGTCAGGTCATGAGTGTTCGCATTACTCCGCATCATTCGGCGCCGCTCATCAGCAGCCGTCGCGCAGATCCCGTGTGGTATTGGTCGTGTCGATGTATTGGAGGGCGCGATGTGGATCATGATCCTGATTGGACTGGTGGCCGGATGTGATGAGGGTGAAGGCCCCGTGCCTGAGGCCGCGCCTGAGGAAGCAGACGCGGACACCGACGCGGACACCGACGCGGACACCGACGCGGACACCGACGCGGACACCGACGCGGACACCGACG
>JAQXDW010000092.1 GCA_029251165.1 Myxococcota bacterium | reverse complement strand
GTCTGTGGCGCTGAAGAATGCAGACGTCCTGGTCACCTGCACGCCGTCACGGAGGCCCCTCGTTCAGCTCGGTGACGTCCGGCCTGGACTGTTTATCGCCGCCGTTGGTGCCGACAGCCCCGGCAAGCAAGAGCTGGCTGCAGCGCTGACCGCCAGCTGCACTGTGGTGGCGGACGTGCAGCACCAGTGTGTCCACGTCGGCGAGCTGCAGCACCCCATCCAGGCCGGGCTGATGACCCCAGCTCAAGTCCATGCAGAGCTCGGCGCGGTGCTGTGTGGGGAGCGCCCCGGGAGAACCCGCGCTGAAGAGATCACCCTCTATGACTCGACCGGCACCGCCCTCCAGGATGTCGCTGTCGGCTTCGAGGTGTACCAGGCCGCCTGTGAGCGTGGGCTGGGACAGGTCGTACAGCTCGGAGCATGAGCGCCTCTGCGGAGGAGATGTATGGCCCTCACGGTCAGCGGTCTCCAGAGGCCCGGACCGGGTCCGGTGGTCGAGGCTCCCGGCAAGTGGAGGCCTGCATGAGCACCCCTCCAGACCGCGTCCTCGCCCGTGCCCAGGGTGGCTCTCCGAGTAGCAAAGGGCCGCTCTGGCTCAACCGGGTTCGGAGTGCTTCAGGGACTCTGCCACCGCCTCTTCCGTCCGTCGAGTGCTGTCCTGCAGTCACCGCCATGCGGTCCCGGTCACGATGTCGGGGGCGCGTCGCCCTGCGCTGCCAGGTAGCACCGCAGGGTGGCGTGGCCCAGCGCCGCTAGTGCAACGTCCAGGGCACCAGGGAACGAGCGGGCCGTGCGGCAGACAAGCCCGTCGTGTACCTCACCCCAGCAGGACCAGCTCTGCATCGTCTCCGCTCCGGTGTAGATTTCCTGCCGGCTGCCACCGTAGGAAGAGATCTCTTTGATCAAGACTGCACCCTCGCGGCGCCAGACCTCTTGCCCCTCTTTGTTGGACTCCATCAGGCAAGCACCAGCCCAGAGGGCCTGGACAAAGATGGCCGCGAGATCAAGCCCGTCGAGTGGGGTGCGTGCCTGCGCCATCAGCGCCGGCTGCTGCGCCTCCAGTCGCGACACGAGCTGCTCCGGCGGCAGGGCGTCGCCCAAGCTCGGCGCCAGCGCGCTCAAGAAGTGGCACATCGCCTCGGGACGATGAAGGCTCAGCCACCCAAGCCGCTCCGCTACCCAAGCCTGGGAGCGTAGCTGGAAGCCTTGATAACGGGAGTAGGCCGGGTGCCGATGGGTAAAGAAGACCGCATCAGCATGGGCGTAGCCGCTGCTGATCTCCTCACTTCCGACCGTCAGCGTTCGCCCAGCGCGGATCGCCTCCAGCATCAGCGTGATCAGGTCCGTCGTCACAGGCTCCTCACCGGAAGAGAGCCGATGGACCATGAGGACCGGCTGCTGGCTGCGCGCCAGCTCGACTGGCCGCTGTCCGTCGCTGTCAGCGAGCAGCGGATCGGCGCCGGCCTCCGGCAAGACCACCAGGGTCTCCATTTCCTGGCTAAACGGTACAAATTCAGCTCCACCATGCTCACCATCCAGCCTCAGGCGTAGCAGTGGGCCACCGACTCTGCAAACCCCTGCCCTAAAGGCTCCTGTGCGCGCCTCGAGCCGGTCGATGTTGATCGTATTTTACCGGGAGCGATCCCGCTCAGCAGCGCGCGACACCGTCAGCCCTGACATGATCGTGAGGGCGATGAAGTCGAGGCTCATGACCTGGATGAGCTGCTCAGAGCGGAAGGCATCTGCGAAGCCGCGAAGGTCTCCGGCGAGCAGCCCCCAGGCAGCCATGGCCACCCCCAGCAGTCCGAGCACAGGCAGGTAGGCAGGATGCTGGAGCCAGCGCAGCCAGCGGCCGGGATCCCGGGACGGTGGGGGCGTCGGCCGCAGCATAAAGTAAGGCAGCAGTGCAAAGCCGCCGAGCACCATGCTGCCGAGAACAAACGGCCACGCAGGGAGCGGTCGGGCGCGCAGCTCGGCAGACAGGCGCCCGGCGAACGCCAGAGGCCAGAGACCCAAGAGGCTGAACAGGGCAATGGTCGCGGGGTTCTTGCCCGTCCACTGCCCCAGCAGCACCGCTTGGATCCAGGTATCCTGGTCTGGGGAGGGGGGCGGAGACCAGACCGTCAGGTCCACCACCAGCAGCACCCACATTGCAACAACGAGCCAGCGCATGGCCGGTGCGTATCAGGCGATCGTCATCCGGCAACCTGCGAATCCTGAGCGCGCTCAGAGAGAGCATCAGGCACTCTGAAGCATCCGCTTATAGAAGCGGAGGTCCCGCGCCCGCTGCGGAGATGGGTCCGATGCGTGCGCGGGAGCGCGCCTGAGCGCTGCGCGAGCTGATGCCAGCGCCAGCCTGGAGCGCACTCCCGGAGCGGCGCGACCTACGGCTTCTTAAAGTTGAGCCGGATGCTGAACACCGTCTCCACCCGCTCGCCGTCATGCTCAACGGGCTTGAAGCGCCACTGCATGGCAGTCTTCTCGATGTTGGCGTGAAAGATCTCGTCACAGTCGCTGACCGTGATCTGATACGGACGCCCCCTCTCATCATTGTTGAACTGCACCTGACAGGAGACCTCAGTGAGGCCACTCTGCTTGAATTCACGTCGAGGGAACTGAATATCGACGCGTCGTCGAACCTCAACCGTGTCCCACGTCAGCTCGACCGGAGCAGACGCGGTCGTCAGAGTCTCCTCAGGGACATCAGCAGGACTGATCTCGAGAGCATCCGTCGCGGTCTCTTCTGAGGCGGTCTCATCCTGCGCATGCGCAGCCAAGCCAAAGAAAACAAGCAGCAGCGCAGTCATACATTTCCCAGCCCAGAGGTCTGGTACTACCTACGATAGCAACGAGAGTGCATTGCCAGAGAGTACTGCAGCTCCACTCACGAGGGACAAATTCGTCGTGTGACGCAGGGGTAGCAGGCGGGACTCGCGATCGCCCGACGTGCCGCTGATGCGGGCGTCGTCGCTGCTGGCAGCCTGGAGAGCATCATCATTCAGCGGCATGCGCGTGGCTGTGAACATCAACTTCGAAATGCCCTTTGTTCTTCGGTCTCATGCCGTCACCTGTCTTTTTTTGTCTCCGAGAGGTCTCCGCTGAGCGAGGGCGTCGATTCCGATCCGCTCGCTTGATCGCAAGGTACATGTCGGGATATAGTTGTGCTGCAAAATATGGTGTCTGTACAAATACCCCCAACGCACCATCAGGAGCACACATGGATCACTTGAAGTACGCATGGCAGATTGTGAGCGAAAACCTCGTCGGTTGGATCATCTTCGGCTTGGTCTTCAGCATTGCCATCTCATTCACAGGCGGAATTCTAATTCTCCTCCTCCCCAACGCCATTCGAGCAACCCGAAAGGCCATTGGCGCCAACGCCGCACCAGAGATCGGTGAGCTGTTCAGCTTTGACACCATCACCGACGACGCCATCGCCATGGTTGGCCAGTTCGCTGCCAACTTCGTCGGCAGCCTCCTCTGCGGTATCGGTGTTCTGGCGACCGCCCCCCTGTTCCTGTTTGCCCCCTTCGTGGTCTCCGAGGGCGCCTACGACGGCGTGGGAAGCCTCAAGAGCACGCTGGAGCACGGAAAAGCCAACATCCCTGGCAACCTCATCCAGATGCTCATCATCGGGATCGTCCTGAACATCGTCGTCTTCTTCACCCTCGGTCTCGGTGCGCTCATTGCCACCCCGCTGGCGCTCGTGGCCTTCGAGCACTTCTACCAGGAGCAGCGCCCCAACATCCTGGCTGCTGCCCAGGCTGCGCAGATCCCCGAAAAGGGCTGATCCCAACCAGACCTTCGCTCCGCGCGCTCCGGGCACCTGCTCGGGGCGCGCTTGTTTGTGGAGCAGCCGCCTCCGCGCACGCTCCTCAAGGGGGGCCCTCCGCAGCCTCTCGCGAGAAACCTGGGGTCATCGAGCACCAGACGACACAGAGGCTCAGCGCTGTGCCTCGAAGAAGTCCAGGAGCACCGGCCAGGTCGTGCTGAGGCTGTAGGTGTGCCCCATGTCCGCCCGACAGTCGAGCACCTCCGGCCAGCCCTCATCAGCCGCACAGTAGCTGCGGCAGTCCAGGCTCCCTGAGCCCACATCGAACGGGGCTGCTGGCTGCGTGATCTCGCAGCCGTGGGCCTCCGCCCAGACCTGGGTGATCGCCGTCGCGCCGGTGTAGAAGTAGCGGTCGCCGTCTGTGGTGACCGTATAGGAGGGGTCCTCCCAATCCCCCGGAGGGACGGTGGAGTCTCGGGTGCCGGTGATGGACAGCACGGGCAGCGCAGCCTCGGTCGCCTTGCCGGCCAGGTAGCCGCGGTGCGGCAGACCGATCAGGGGAGCCAGAGCGCGGAAGCTTGAGGCGGTCCTGGCATCCTGGCCCAGCTCCCAGGTAAACATGCCCCCGTTTGAGCCACCGGTCGCGAAGATGGCCTGGGCGTCAATGCAGAGTCCGGCCTCAAGCGCTGCGAGCAGATCGAGCACAAAGTCCAGGTCGTCTGCCTGGCAGTGGGTCCACGAGCAGCCGTTGTCCGCCACGCCCGCACAGGAGGGGTAGCTGTAGTCAGTGGTCGCAGCGTCGTCACAGATGTCCGGTGTGTCCCCAGGCACCTTGGCGTTGCTGCCGTCGCCGTCCAGGCCGGTCGTGGAGCCAGAGAATGCCCAGGAGGCCCAGGAGCTGTCCGGCGGTCCAGCCCCGAGCCCCAGGGGCGCCACGACGATGTAGCCGCGCGCTTCGGACTCCGAGATGACAGCGTTGCTGCCAAGGAACTCGTTGACACTGCCTCCCCAGCCGTGAAAGGCCAGCACCAGGGGGGCTGGGGTCGTGTCGCTGTGCGAGTCGGGAACAAAGACCCGGAATGTGCGCGTCAGGCCCCCGTGCTCCAGCTCATAGTTCCCGCTGGTGTAGGTCTCTGCGCCGCAGCCGGTGGGATCGGGAGGAGCCGCGCTGTCGCCACCACCGCCGCCGCCAGAGTCCGAGGGCGCTGCGCTGTCTGCCCCGGAGTCTGAGGGGGCAGCACTGTCGCCTCCAGAGTCGCGGGAGGGGGGCTGTGTGTCTGATGCTGTGGGCGGATCAGAGCAGCCGATGCCGAGCAGGGTGACGGCAAGTGCATGGAAGAGTCGCATTGCCATAAGCTATCAGGTCAAGCAGAGGCCGAGCACAGGGAGCAGCCAGTCGGCGCATCCGGGAGTGGCCCTCTCGCACATGGCAGAGGCCCTGCGACCCCCTGGTGTGGCGGCAATGACCGGGAGTGCCGCGCCTGTGGTGAGACAGACTCGCCGCGGTCACAGCGTCGCGGTCACGAAGTCGCGGTCACGAGCCCTTGCTTGAACGCCTTCACTCGGCGGCGCTGCATCAGGTAGCGCTGCTGCTCTGGGGGCAGCGCCGTGCAGCCGCGCAGATCGATCCGCTCGAGGGCGGGAAGGTCCACCAGGACGCCGATGTCGGTCAGCGCAGTGCAGCCGTTGAGCTTGAGCACCTGGAGGTTCTCCAGGCCTGCGATGCCGGCCAGGGACGTCAGGGCAGTGCAGCGGGAGAGGTCGAGGTGGGTCACGCTGCTGAGCGTGGAGAATCCAGTCAGCGCCGTCAGGGCAGCGCACTGGACGGCCTCGATGTGGGTCAGCAGCGGCGCGTCGGTGACCGACACCGTACTGAGAGCCGTGCAGTGGCGGACATCGAGCGTGGTGAGCTGGTGAAGCCCGGAGACGGTCAGGCTCTGCAGCGCCTGGCACCCCTCCATCGAGAAGAAGTCCGCGGTGCTCAGATCGGAGAAGACGGCATCACGAAGCTTGCGGCAGTGCGACAGCTGCACCCCTCCCAGCGCGGGCAGGTTGGACAGGCGGACACGCTCCAGGTGCCCCCCCCACAGCGGCCCCAGGTGGCTCGTCTGCGGGCGCTGCTGTGTGCAGAGGGTCTGCAGGAGCGGGAGGTTGGCGAGGTCGAGAGAGACCAGGCGGACGCTGTACAGGTTCAGGCGGGTCAGCAGGACGAGGCGCTCCAGGGAGGGCAGCGTCGGAGACGGGCAGCCCTGCAGGTCCAGCTCGACCAGGGTGGTCAGGTCCGTGAGCGGGGAGAGATCGCTGACCATGGTGCAGTGCGAGAGCTTCAGGCGCTGAAGGCTCGACAGGGTGGAGAGCGCACGAATGTCCGGTGCTTCCGTGCAGTGAATGCTCAGCTCGTGGAGCTGGGTCAGGCCAGCAAGGGGGGAGAGATCGGTCACGCGAGCCCAGCGATGGTTGAGCGACACATCCTTCACGATCAGGGTCCGGCAGGCATCAAGGAGACCTCCATCTCGGGCCGCGCTCAGGGCCACCTGCTGCTGGTGCTCCTCCTTGATCAGGGTCTGGACCGCGCCGGGACCGATCTCGATGTGCGCCTCCTGGAGCCGAAGACCATCCGCGAAGTGTGCCCACACGCGCCCGGCAGTGTCTGTGCTCATGCTCTCTCCCGTTTACGCTGGCGAGCGTACCGCGTCCGGCAGACAAGAAGCAGAGGAAGAGAACGGGGAGCGCTCGACCGCCCCTGGAGCCCAGAGACAGGGCTGACAGCCTCCAGCCCTCGTGGAGACCGGGCTCAGCTCGATCTGGGGGCCGCCGTCGCGGTGAGAATGATTCGTGAGCCATCGATCTCGACATCCGAAAAGTGGGTCAACACTGCGGTCGGTGTTCGGATGCCGCCGGGAACCGACAGCTCCAGGCGGTCGAGCGTCTGCAGCGGGAGAGAAGCCAAGGCAGCGGCCGTCATGGTGGGCTGCACAATGGACACCCTGCGCAGCGCCGGAAGGTGCGCGAGAGAGCGGAAGTCTTCGTGTGGCTCGACGGCGTGAAGCTCCAGCGCGCTCAGCTGGAGGAGCGTGGTGCATGTCGTCCAGTCTCCGACCACAGACCAGCCCTCCAGACGCAGCGACTCCAGACCGGTCAGACCAGCCAGAACGCTGGGCGCAATCACACCCGGAGTCGCTGAAGACTCGGCGCATGATGACTGCAGCGTGCCACAGAGCTTGAGGCTGCTGACCCCGTCCAGTGCGCCAGAAGACGCCGCGAGCAGCAGGGCCAGCAAGGGCAAGTGGCCGGGATGAGCTCCGGCGGTCTTGAGCCACGGGTTGGAGTCGTCTTGCTCGGGAAGCTGGACCGTGCTCCGGCCAGACGAATCGGCGACAACCACGGTGACGCTCAGCGCCGCCAGGGCACCGATGTGCTCCTGAAGGCGCGCGATGTCTTCCGCGCTGCAGCCCGGTTCCGCGAAGCGCTGGCGGAGCACCGCCACGGCGGCCTTCACCTCGGGAGCGTCGTAGCGCTGCTGCCGCGCCGCCTCCTCCTCCTTCGCGATGCGACGCGCCGCATCTCGTCGCGACTGTACGCTGCGCTCGGCGGCCTTCTGCAGCGTGCGCTTGGCCTCCTCAGCCGCCTCCAGAGCAGCCACCGCAGCAAGGACATGCGTCATGGCGGGGGTGTGGTTCTTCTGCCGCTTCAGCCAGCGCCCGAGCTTGAGCTGGTTCTTCACGACGGCTTCGCGGCTCGTCATGGTCTTGGGGCTGACCTTGGGCGTCAGCTTCACGCAGCTGTGCAGGTCCAGGTGCTGCAAGGCAGGCATGCCCGCCACCCGCCAGGCATCCTCGAGGTTGCTGCAGCCGCGCAGGAGGAGGGTCTCAATGGAGGGGCTGCTCACCAGAGACCGCGGCAGCGCAGCGAAGGGGTTGCTGGAGAGATCCAGGTGCTTGAGCTGCGCGAGCGTGCCGAGCTCGGATGGGAGGGTGATGAGGGTGTTGTCGGCGAGGCTCAGCGTCTCAAGCTGGGTGAGCGCCGTGATCGTCTCCGACAGGTCAACGAGCCGGTTGCCCGACAGATCGAGCGCCTGGAGCTTGCGGAGCGAGAACAGCGACTCGGGCAAGCAGCGCAGCGCGTTGTTGCTCAGGTTGAGCGTGCGCAGGCCCTGCAGCAGCCCAATGGACTCGGGGAGCGTCTCCAGCTTCAGCCCCGAGAGATCAAGGGTGTCAAAGCCCCCAGCCTCGTACTCGGCGCATCGCTCGGGGTGCGTGGAGAGCCCATCGAGGATGCCCTGCAGCTGTAGCTGACCCACCTCAGCATGCCGCCGGGCATGAAACGCCGCCGTCAGCTCTTGGTTGCGAAACTTCGGCACTCCGCTCTGGCGAAGGCCCCACGTGGGTCGCAGATCCAAGGTGTAGCGAAACGCCAGCTGTCCAGACGCATCGGGCACGCCGTCTTCAAATAAGGCGCTGCACGCTGGCGGGAAGTCCGCAGCGATGATGGTCACTGAGTCGAGGTGAGCGAGGCTCTGGTGAAACTCCGGAGCAACGTTCATCGTATTATTTCGATACGTCAGCGTCTTCAGGCCACGGCAGCGCGAGAGGACCGCGATGTTCTCCAGGGATCCGCTGGAGAACGTGAACGACAGGGTGCGCAGGTTCGGCAGCGCTGCCATCTCCTCTCGCAGAATCTGAGACGGCAGGCTGATGTGCTCGACATTTGGAAACGCCAACACCCCCCGCCAGGCTGCGGCGCTCAGCTGCTCGACCGCGCTGAGGTTGAGCCGGGTGATCTCTGAGGAGGTTCCAGTCAGGCCCTCCAGCGTGGCGCAGAAGCGAATCGTCAGCTCGGAGGACGCAGGCACCGACTGCACCGTCCCGCCAACCATCTGTCGACGCACGCCAGTGCGGATGAACTCCTCGACCTCAAACTTCTCGATCGTGGGCTGGTAGTCGTCGCTGGGATGCCACATGCTCCGGCTCGTCTGGAGCGTCAGGTTGCCGCTGAAGACCCGCCGAAGGAGGCCTTCGGGAAGAAAGAGGGGGCGCGGGATGCTCTTGGCGGGCTGGACCAGCAAGGCCAGCGTCTTCAGGTCGGGCAGCGCTGAGAAGCGATCGGGCAGGACACAGTCCCACTTAGAGGTCTGGTTGGTGGCGTGCTGGAAGTGAATGCGCAGATGCTCCAGCGCGGTGAGCCCGAACACCCCAGCAGGAAATGCGGTGGCTTCGTGGTGAAAGGTCAGCGTCTTCAGCGAGGTCAGCCGATACAGGACCGGCAGAGAGGCCACCGACACGCTGAAGCCCTCGTTGCCCAGCGTCTCCAGCGCAGTGAAGTCGCCCAGCCAGCTCGGGAGGGTGAGGACCGTGCGCGCACGGGGAAGCGCCAGCGAGCGCAGCGAAGACCGAGAGCCCTTGAGAAAGGGCGGCAGATCCGTACCGCGATAGTTGTGAATGGAGACGTTCTCCAGGGCCAGCTCGCGCAGCACGCAGTCCTCTCCAAGCATCGACGCAGCGTCCGAGCGGCTGCAGTTGATCGTGATGGTTCGCAGGTGGCTGAGGTGCGCCATGGTGTCAGGGAGACAGGCTGCGCTGAGGGAGGACGACTGCAGCTCGCAGAGCGTGTGGACCTTCTTGGCGTAGGCCTTGGAGAGAGAGGCTTTGTGGCCGACAAGCCACAGCGCGATGTAGTTCTTGTGCGTGTATGACTGGATGGTCTTGGGCGGGTAGAGCTTGCCCTGGATGATCTTCACCTTGCCGATCAGCGCCTCGTACTCCCCCACGGTCGTGCACAGGCTCGTCAAGATGTGCAGGCCGTACTTCACGGTGTCGAGATCGGGGTGAGACAGCAGCGTGTCGATGTTGTCGGCGCTGTATCCATCGATGTTGGACATGTGAACTCCTGGAAGCAGAGCCTACTGGACACGCGCAGCCTATTCACAGCTTCAGCTCAGCCCACAAGGCCATGCTCAGCTCCGTCTGGATGCTGGTGACCTCACCGGCGACGTACTGGAGACCGGCTCAGCCTACGCTGCGGTCTTCGCATCCTGCCGCGCTGATGCGACAGCAACCCCGCGCTCCCAGCCCTGCCCCTTCTGACCCCGGACGCCGGAGCAAGCGGCACCAGAAGACACCATCAGGAGCACCGAGGATCCTCCGCTGAGGCGGAGGGGTCACTGCTGCGTCGAGAGCCCATCCTCAAGGGATGCGACGCGCTTGCGCAGCTGGGGTGTGTGCAGCTGCGGAGAGGCCTTGAGCATGTCGTGCGCATGCGCGAGGTGTGTGCGGGCAGGTGCGGGCTGCTGGAGGATGAGCGCGACCTCAGTCCGCCAGAGGACAAGCTCCAGCTCAGCAGCGGGACCAGCACGGGAAGCCTGCGCCGCAGCGGCGGTGAGGTGGATGGTCACGTCGTCCATACGCTGCGTCTTTGCTGCCAGCACAGAGAGCAGACCATGGGCTTGATAGGCGGAATGTGGGTCCACGCCCTCGGTGAGGCGAGCGGACTCTTCCAGGAGAGCGCGCGCCGCTGCATGTTCATCGCGCATGAGGCGAATCACACCCAGCCCACGAACGATGTCCCCCTGTCGACGGCGATCACCCACGCCCTCGTTGAGGGCGTTCGCTTCATGGAAGGACGCCTCAGCAGCATCGTAGCGGCCAAGCTCCAGCTCGAGCTGGGCGATTTTCTCGGAAAAGATGAGCTGCTGCCGCCGATGGCCCCGCTCTCGTGCGTTCGACACGCACACCTCCAGGAGCTGTCGCGCATCGTGGTGACGCCCCTGCTTTAGCGCCACGAGGACCAGGTTACCCCGTGTGAGGTTTGCGCTGTCCAGAAGCTCGCAGCCCAGCTGAAGCTGAACCGCCTGCTCGAACAGTTCCTGAGCATCATCAAGGTTTCCAGTAAGGAACGCCACAGCGCCCAGGTCGCTATTGAGCAGGCCCACGAGGTCTTCTCGGTGGACTCCTCTGGCCAGGACGAGGGCACGGTGCAGGCTCTCTTGCGCCGTGACGAAGTCGCCCTGCTGTCGGGTCATGTTCCCCAGGTGCTGGAGGAGCTTTGCCTGCTGTGCAGGAAGCATGTCGGCAGGGATGGACGCAAGCGCTGTGGTGATGGTCTCGATTGCTTGATCCATTCGGCCCAGCATCCGGCAGCACACCCCCAGGCTTGAGCCGAGCTGCGCACCCAGCGCGATCCCGATTCCCCGGGCCTTCCATGCCTGCTCCAAGATGGGGAGCGCCGTGTGGGTCTGGCCGGTTCGGAGCAGCACCATCGCGGCGCTCAAGGCAGCATAGCCAGGGACATCCACGAGCTCAGGCTCGTCGTCGCTCGGAGTGAGCTGGTAGGCAGCGGTGAAATTGGGGAGCTCTCGGGCCATGGCGGCGAGGTGCTGCGCACCGACTCGTCCCTGAAGACGCGCCAGGCTCTCTGCATGACCGAACGTGCTGTAGTACCGAGCATGTCGGCGCTGCTGAGCTCGGAGGGCCTCGGCGCCGGTCAGGGAGGCCCCATCAGCCGTGCACACCGCGCCGGTGCGGAGAAGCTGGCTGGCCGCAAACTCTCGGATGGAGACGTACAGGTCAAAGCGCATCACCCCGTCCGCGCTGGTCTCAAGCCGCAGCAGGCTCTGATCGACGAGGGCCTCGATGACATCCATTGCCCATGGGCTCTCCTCGAACGCCTCCAGGCTCAAGACCTCGTCGATGGCGTCGAGGGTGAAGCCGCCACGGAAGACGCTGCACTGAGCCAGCGCGAGCTGCTCCCATGGACGGAGCAGCCCCCAAGACCAGGCAATGGTCTGCTGCAGGCTGCTGTGCCGAGTGGTCTCGCCACGGCGGGTCTGACGGAGGACCCGCGTCCCGCCCTCCAGGTGACGGACCAGCTGTGCCAGGGACAGGAGACGAAGCCGGGACGCCGCAAGCTCCAGGGCGAGCGGGAGGTGGTCAAGGTGGCGAACGATGTGACCAATGATCTCCAGCTGCTCGCCGGTGGGCGCGAATCTTGGACGGGCCGACTGCGCCCGGTTGATGAACAGCGCAGCGGCTGCCTCAGGCGCAACGGGCTCGACCACAACGACCCTCTCACCACGAATCCCAAGCGGACTTCGGCTGGTCGTGAGAATGGACAGCTCAGGGGCAAGCTCGGTGAGGCGCTCGACGAGTGCACCAGCAGGCACGATGATCTGCTCCAGGTTGTCCAGGAGCAGCACGCAGCGTCCTCTCTTATTGAGGGCCTGGCCGAGGTGTCGGATCGGGGTGTTGTTGGGGAGGCGCAGCTCAAAGATGGCGCGCATGACCTCGATGAGATCCCCGATGGTTCGGGCCGAGGTGAGACTGCAGCGCCAGATACCACCGGGCCAGTCCGCAGTGTCGAGTGCTGCAAGCACCTCATCCGCCAGGCGCGTCTTCCCCACACCGCCGGGCCCCTTCAGGGTCACCACGCACGAGCGCCCTGCCGTCAGGCTCTCCACCAGCTGGGTCAGGTCATGGGAGCGCCCGTGGAAGCGGTCCTTGTGGACCCTTCGGTTGGTCCGCAGCGTGGAGAAGAGATCATCTTCAGCCGTCGGCCGATCCACCACTGAGAGAGATGGGATGTTCTGTGCAGTAGAGGCGTGGGGGGTGGAGGCGTGGGGGGTGGAGGCCCCAGTCCAGAGGTCGCGAAAGGCGCTCGCGCTCGCAGGACGGCCTGCCCTCTGAGTGGACAGGGCAGCTTCGATGGTGTGAACGAATCGATCGGGCAGGTCGGGCTTGAGCAGGTGGGGGGGCGTGTACTGCCCAGAGCAGGTCCGGTTGAAGATCTCGTAGTTGCTGCCCCCCCCGAAGGGCAGTCGCCCAGTCAGGAGCCGAAAGGACAAGGCCCCCAGGGCAAAGAGATCGACCCGGTGATCGAGATCGGTGTGGCCGAGGATCTGCTCTGGAGCCATGTAGCCGGGAGTGCCCAGGACCACTCCGCTGGTCGTGATTCCAGCCTCGGGAGCATGCTGCATGCGCGCGATTCCAAAGTCAGCGAGCTTCAGAGTGGGGGGGCTCACGGACTCATCGATGAGGATGTTGCTGGCCTTGATGTCTCGGTGGATGATTCCCAGCTGATGCGCGACGTCCAGTCCGTCTAAGAGCTGGAGGATCCAGTCTTCACACTGCTCTGTCGTGGGCCGATGGTCTGTGAGCCACTGCATCAAGGTCTGACCCGGCACATACTCCAGCTCGAGAAAGGCATACCCTTCCACAAGCTGGAGACCGTAGACCTGAACAATGTTCGGGTGCCGAAGCTGCTTCTGAACCTCTGCTTCCTGTCGAAACCGAAGGTAGTCTTTGAACTGCCGGGTGGGAATGATCTTGAGGGCGATGTGCTTGTCGCTCTCGGAGGAGCTTACGCGCCACACCTCTGCGCTGCCGCCCCTCCCGACGCA
This sequence comes from Myxococcota bacterium, assembly GCA_029251165.1. Taxonomy (GTDB): domain Bacteria; phylum Myxococcota_A; class UBA796; order UBA796; family UBA796; genus JAQXDW01. The sequence goes on along the minus strand of JAQXDW010000092.1, from coordinate 51,487 downwards.
TTCCTCGAGGGTGTACCCGCCGAGGGATGTTCCAGGGCTCAGATCGTCAACATGGGTTTGCACAGCGCACCGTTCTGATGGTGATTGATTTTACAGGAGCGCTGCGAAGCAGCCCGCACCCGAGCAGAACATAAGCCCTTCTTGTTTCGTTCCCAGCCCTCACCTGGATGGGTATTGGCAGCCTCTCGGGAGTGCATCCGACCAAACCACTCGACGACCAGCGTCCACGCTGCAGGCGCTGGCCATGCGCCGTCAGACGCCAGCACAGAACAGACCGGTCGTGCAGGAAGTCCCGAGAGGGACAAGCGCCATTCACGAGCAGGATGGCGAGCGCAGCGACGCTGTGCGGCTCACGAGAGCGACACGGGCTCCCGTTCAGCAAGGCGCACGGACACCTCACCCCCTCTTCTGCCACAATACAGCCATGCTCGCTCTCATCATGATGGCCTGCTCCGGCACGACCTCACCGCCCGCTCCAGCCGTCCAGCCTGACATCGTCCTGGTCCTGGCCAGCGGACTGCGAGAGGATGTCCTGCTCGGAGAGGGCGCAACCTCCGCGCTGATCGAGGCCACCGGGGTGGTCCCGGACTGGCGCTTCACCGCAGCCTATGCACAGACCGTTCAGCCGTACATCTCGATGGGATCCATGCTGACCGGGCGCTACCCCTCCGCCATCCCCTTGTGCAGCAAGCCGGCCAGAGAGCAGCCCGATGCACCGGTCCCCTTCTGCGTGTCGCTTCCCACCGACACCCCAACCATCGCCGAGGTCCTCGCGCTGTACGGCTACCAGACCGCGCTGATGACCATCAACACCAGCGAGGTGCTGCCGCTGGCGCGCGGCTTCGAGGAGGTCATGGAGATCCGCAGCCGCACGCTTGAGGACGCCTGGAGCAAGGGCAACCAGTCCGCAGCGGAGTGGTGGCGTCAGGCTGAGGGAAGCCCGCGACTGCTGGTGGTCGCTGGACAGTTCCACACCCGAGAGCTGGAGGGCGCGTCGGTCGTCGCCCACACCACGATGCAGATGTCGGATGCAGAAAAGGCTGCATACCTGGAGTTAAATCCAGGGTTTGCCGAGCGAATGAACGACGTGATGAACTGGCCGATTGTCACCGACGAGGCCCGTCAGCTGGTTCAGGGCAGCTACAACGAGACCGCCGACCGGGTCGGCGCACAGATCAAGGATCTCCTGGGCTCGCTGGCATGGAGCCGACCACGCTGGACGGTCTTCAGCGCACTCCACGGCCTGACGCTGGGCGAAGACACCGGCTGTCGCAGCCCGGAGCAGCTGCGGGTCGGCAGCCACATCGTGCTGCTCGATCGCACCCTCCGGGTCCCGATGCTTGTCTACAGTCCGCGCCCCTCCGGAGAGACCACGACGGTCACCGAGCCCGTCGAGCTCATCGATCTGATGCCCACTGTTGTCGCCCTGGCGGGTGCCGTTCAGCCCGCCGGACTTCACGGCAGCGATCTCCGACAGCCAGCAGACAGCGACGGCATCGCCTACGCCGAGTTTGGTGACATGCTCGCCCTCCGCCACAGCGGAACCATGCTCACCTTCCGCAGTCAGCTCCACGGGGTAACGAGCGCAGATCCGAGCCTGACGAAGCGCCTCATCGGGACAGCGCCGCGCTCACTGACCGGAACGCCCGAGCAGATGACCTCGCCAGGCCGAGCGCCCTACTACGAGTACCTGATGCATGAGGTTCGCGATGACCCGCTGCAGTCGGAGAACCTCCCCGTCGGCGAGGACAACCCACGGTTCATGGAGATGGTCTCCCTGCTGCTGGCCCACCGCCTCGGACCGGCAGCACCGCCCACCGGAGAGCTGAGCTGGGAGCAGGTCGAGCAGCTCCGCAACGACGGCGCGCTGCACTACTGGTAGCCAGATGTCGTGCCGCAGGCACCGCCGCGCCGTCCAGGCTCAGAGACATCGCGACGAGGTCCTGAATTCGCTCTCCTGGCTTCGCAGCGGCTTTCGAGAACAGCAGCCCTGGCTTTCAGCAGGGTGTGAGGCGAGCCAGTCTGTCGAGTCGTGGCTCACCGGTACGCTCTCCAGCTGTGCTGACGGTGCCCGACACCCCTCAGCGTGATCGGCCCCGCGCGCGCCCCGACCGCCCCCGGCCTCGACCGCGCGGGGAGCTGCTGCGCTTGGGATAGGCGGTCTTCATGTCCACCACAGGCCGCGGCCAGGTCACGCCCGGCTCGATGCCATGGCGCTGCAGCGCGCGGTCTTGCAGCAGGTAGGGCTCGTGGAGGTGCTCGCTGGGCAGCTCGGCCAGCTCAGGACACCACCGTCGAACGTACGCGCCCTCCGCGTCGTACCGCTTGGCCTGCGAGATGACATTGAAGACCCGATCGCGGGGGTCACTTCCGACACCAGAGACGTACTGCCAATTCCCCCAATTGCTGGTGGGATCGACGTCCAGCAGCATCGACTCGAAGTAGGCCGCTCCCCAGCGCCAGTCAATCTGGAGGGTCTTGGCCAGGAAGCTGGCGACGTTCTGGCGCCCCCGGTTGGACATGAACCCGGTCGCGTTCAGCTCGCGCATGTTGGCATCGATGAACGGCACGCCGGTCTCTCCGCTGCACCATCGGGCAAACATCCCCCGGTCCTGACGCCAGACCTCGGTGCGTCCACGGATGCCGCCGAGCCGGAACAGCCTCGCGCCGACCGCCGCCCCCAGGAAGCGGAAGTAGTCCCGCCAGATCAGCTCAAAGATGAGCCAGTAGGTGGACTCATTCTGGACACGCCGCTGCTCGTACGACTGGACCTGCTGCCAGACGCGACGGGGAGAGATGCAGCCCGCAGACAGCCACGGCGAGAGCTTCGTGGAGTCGTTCACCTCCAGCAGCCCGTTGCGGGTCTCTTTGTAGCTGGCGAGCGCATCATGCTCCCAGATGTAGGCGTCGAGTCGGGCCACCGCTGCAGCCTCTCCACCCTGAAACACCATCACAGCGCGCGGGTCGGCTTCGGGCAGCTGAAAAGATTCGTTGAACGCAGTGAGCGGCGGCACCTCCCCCGCCGTGACCCCCTCAGAAAGCGCGCAGAGCGTCTCGGGCGCGTCCCGTGGTGGCCGAATCCGGGCCTGCCGCTCGACGTCCTTGCGGAAATTCGTGAACACCTCGGGCAGCATCTCCAGCTCTCGATAGGGCAGGTCGTCGATGTGATAGAGCGTGGCCCCCCACACGGACTGGACCGTCGCCCCCACACCGCGCATGGCCGCGGTGACCGCATCTGCGACGGCCTGCTCCTCGGTGGTTGGCTCGTCATGAAAGTAGACCGCGCGGGCGTCGACCTGTGCGACGAGCTGGGCAAGAACGACCTCCGGGTGACCGATGCGCACCACAAGCCCAGCCCCGAGACGCACGAGGCTGGCATGCAGGGATGCCAGCGACTCGCGGATGAACTGCGCACGTCGGACGCCCATCTTGGCAAACCCCAGCGGCCCATCAGCCCACTGCCGAGGATCGATGCAGTACACCGGCACCACTCGCCCTTCCGCATGGCGCGCGGCGAGCCAGAGTGCCTCGTTGTCATCCACGCGCAGGTCGTTGCGCAGCCACACGATGATCGGCTGAGGACTCATGCTCACGCTCCTCTCGGCCAGGCGTCCAGGCCGGTGTCATGGGCATAGCGTGATCTTTTCTGAGCGCAGGCTTCCGACAGGCCGCCCCCCCCAGAGGGCCAGCGTCTCGTGGGCGCTGCGGGGTGACAGCGACCGCGCAGCGCAGCGGATGACACCGGGGCATCCGCCGGCTCAGGCAGCACAGGCCAGAGAAGTCAGCGGAGGCGCAGACCAGTACTCGGCTCGGCTCGGCCGGCCAGACTCAACAGATCCTCCCCGCAGTGGAGAGGCCGTGCTCCGATGCGCACCGGTCAAGCTCGATTCCCTCCGAGCCTGTGACCGCGCTATCCTGCCCCCTCACCCCCCGCCCCGTTGTCGAAGCATGCTCACGGTCCTCCTCACCACGACGGCACATGCTGCGGACTCCCCCGCTGAGGCCTTTCCCGTTCTTCATGAAGCCAGCGCAGACATCGCGCTGGACTGGATGGAGACCGAGGACGGGCACCGCTCACCGATCCGCTTCTGGACTGAGGGGGGCGATCGGGTCGGTGTCCTGGTGGCCGCTGCCCCCTCAGCAGAGCTGGAGGTTGAGGCCCGGGCCATCGACGAGGCCGGCCTTGAGGGCGCCTGGCACGTCGCAGAGGAGACCTGGCGAGGAGGGGATGGACAGCGCGTGCTGGTGGTTCAGCTCGACGACTGGACTCCGGCGGTCCAGGTTCAGATCAGCACCCTGGCAGGCCTGGAGGTGCTCAGCTTCGGACTCCACCCCCCTCCTGTTGAGGAGATCGCCGGCCCCGCCGCCCCCAGGCCGCCCTCCGTCAGCGCAGCGCTGGAGGCCATCGGCGTCACCGCGCGCGAGACCTGGGGAGCGACGGCCACAACCTGCTCCACGCTGGAGAGCGACTGGTACCGCTTCGCGATTCACCACACTGCGGGCGGACAGACCTCCGGCGGGACCGTGCAAGGCGCGGTGCAGGCGCTCCAGGCATATGCGATGGGCACAGGAACCTACTGCGACATCCCCTACCAATTCCTGGTCGGCTACGACGGCTCCCTGTGGGAAGGCCGCCCGCTGGAGTACTACAGCGGCGCAACAGGGAACAACAACGACGGCAACATCGCGATCTGCTTTCTGGGCTGCTACGACGAGGACGGCTGCGGGGACGGTGGCGATGAAGACACCCTGGCCATGATCGCTGCGGCGCGGCTGCTGACCCAGACGCTGGCTGCGCAGGAGGGCATCACGCCCACCGAGGACACCCTGCGGGGTCACCAGGACTGGCCGGACAACAGCACCGCCTGCCCTGGGGATCGGGTGATGCCGCGCCTCGATGAGGTCCGCAGCGCGGCAGCACACTACACCGGCACTGTCGTGGACAGCTCTTTTGCGAGTGGTGTGACGATGGAACCGGGCGAGGCGTACAGCGGCTGGGTGACGGTTCGCAATGACGGGCTCGAGACCTGGACGAGCAACACCCGCCTCGCGCCGCTGCCCCGGGACGAGCCTCACCCGCTGATGGCATCCTCCTGGCTGAGCACTCACCGCATCTCAGTGCCCGATGCCGACACCGATCCCGGCGAGACAGCAACCTTCGCGGTCGATCTCAGCGGCACCGAGGAGGGAGAGTACACGCTCTCGCTGGCCCTCGTCGAGGAAGGCGTCAGCTGGTTTGGAGATGCCCCCATCGGCGGTGGTCCAGGCGATGGCACCGTGAGCTTCACCGTCATCGTGGCCCGTGATGCCGACAGCACCGATGACACCGACAGCCCCAACGACACCGACAGCACAGACGACACGGCCCCACCAGATCGGCTGACACCCCCGCCGGGCACTGCGGTGGCGATGTCTGAGCTGCGGGGATGTGGCTGCAGCGCCACGCCGGCTCACGCTCCCTGGGCCGTGGTGCTGATGCTCCTGACGGTCCAGAGGCGTCGGCAGATCAGGAGACGAGACCCCGCCGAGCCGACGCCCTGAGTCCACAGGTCCTTCGTCAAGAGGGCGGCGGGCACCTCAGGCAGACACGCCGTCGGAGCCATTGAGCCAGGCCAGCACCTCATCGAGTGAGGCACCGATGACCCGGTGCTGTGTCCCATCGCGCCCCTTGATGCGAACCCCATCAAACGACGTTCCTGCCCAGACCTCCTCGCTGGCCCAGACCAGCTCGACAGCCTGGCGTGGCAGCCAGCGCTCTCCGAGCGTTGTGCACCACACACGCAGCGCACCATGCCTCACAACAACACCTTGGTACTTGAAGGATGCGGGCTCGGGCTTGGACATGACGTGCTCCTTTATGCGCCCAGAGTATACCAACACCAGCGCGGATTCCTCTCGTCAAAAGGGTCGGATGTACCGTCAATCACAGCCTTGAAATTCGGATGGTTGCTGAGCGGTGTCGCTCGCAGACCACATCGCGACGCAGCGGCTTCAGTACCGCCGACTGAGAGGCACACACAGCCCGCGGGCACACCGCGACTGGAGCGGTTTGTCAGGCAGGGCACACATCCGCCGCCCCCGTGAGGAAGCCCATTGAAGAATGTGTCCACGACTTGTGAGCACTGTTCTATTAGTATAGAACAGTGTCATGGCCACCACGACCAACACGCCAAAAGCTTCCCCCCGCCACAACAAGGTGCACTACCTCCAGCGGGAGACTCCGCTGGAGCCACCGGTGCAGGTGCCGCGCGCGAGGCCCATCTCTACGCTCGGACATGCCCGCTTGCTCCTCTGGCGAGAGCTGAGCGGTCGCTGGCCGCTGTACTTCTTGCTCAGTCTCACCGTGCTCATCGCCCTCCTGTTGCCTCAGCGGTGGTCGCTTGAGGGAGCCTACTTTGGCTACTTCTCCATGCTGGCCTTCGCACTCGCACAGGGGGTCGGGAGCGTGGTCAAAGAAGAAGGCTTCTGGGCTGGACTCGGCGGGCCGCCCGGCCTGCGCGAGGTCGTGCCCATGGCCACCACGATGCTGATGCTCACGCTGTCGGCGGTGCTCGTTGGAGGCATCACGAAGCTCACCGGGATCGTGTGGATCATCTCTGTGGCGTTGTTCGCAGTGGTGGGCTTCATGCGTGGCTGGGCAGCGACGCCGGCAGGGCGCCTTCTCGGAGCCCTCGCGCTGGCTGTCATCGCAGCCAGCAGCGCGCTGACCACCTGGGCGATTGGGGTCTGGCCGGTGCTTATTGGCGTCATCGTGCGCCTGCTCGTGCTCGCCGGAGTCTGCTTCGCGGCACGTCCGCTGTGGGCAAGTCATCGCCCCGCTGCTGCTGCCGGCCGCAAGCACGGGCGCTCTCGATGGATGCTGATCGGAGCCCTGCCGGCGATCGTCGGATTGGTCGAGGTGGTCTGGCCCTCGCCTTACGGCGGCACGCTCAATTACCGCGAGACCCTCTTGATACCCGACTCACACCATCCCCTTGTTTCGGCGCAGACCGTCTGGCGCATGGACGGCGAGAGCCCCGTCCGTACGGGTATTCGCGGCCCGATCTTAGATGCAAAGCTGCACACCAGCGGTGCCATCTTCTATCAGACCTGGGGCAAAGCAGGCACCCCCCGCTTTGCCGGCCTCTATACCCCTGAGGGAGTGAAGATAGAGTGTCCGCTTCCGGTCACTGGGGCAACTGCTGAGGACGACCCTCATAGAGTAAACAGGTCCAATATTGCAGGATACTGGGTCAGCGATGACGGGCAGCGCATGACCATGGGTGCTGAAGATGGAACCCTGCTGAGCATCGATGCTGACGAAGGCTGCGGGGTCGGCTCTGCCCCAAGCGGCCTGGACTCATTCTTCTCTACTCAGCCCATTCACGGCAAGACCCTCGTCGCCACCGACGACTGGTGGAGAGTCGAGATTCACGATGACTTCAACGACACAGTCAAGACATTCTATCTGGCCGACATCGAAGCGGAGGCACCATGAGTTTCTGGCGGCGCATCCGCAAGCAGCCAGACAAGCCAGTCGCTCGCCATACGCCGATGAGGCCCCACGTGGGCGCGCGCGGTCTCATGCTGGGAAACTCGCTTCATGACGTCAGCTTCTCGCTGCCCGTCGGGAGCTGTACGGCCCTCCTGGGGGCCAACGGCAGCGGCAAGAGCACGCTGATGGCCACGCTCGCTGGTGTGCTGCCCCCTGATGCTGGCGAGGTGTACTGCGTGGGTCCCGCTGCGTATCTGCCTGAAGGCTGTCCGCTCGACGGATGGGTGAGCGTGCGCCGCTGGCTCTCCTTTGCCGAGCAGCTGCCGGGCTGGGAGCCCCAGGTGGCTGCACGCCTGCTGACCGCCATGAACCTGCCAATGAGCCATGGTGCCAGCGAGCTCTCCCAGGGACAGCGCGTGCGCCTCGGGCTCATCATGACGCTCGGGCGCCGCGCGCCGGTCTACCTGCTCGACGATCCCTTTCTCGGCCTGGACCCCATGGCACAGGTGATCGCGGAGCGATTTATCGCAGAGCGTGCCGCAGACGCGACCGTGCTCATCGCCAATCAGGACGCCATGGCCAGCGAGCGCCTCTGCTCGCACCTGCTGTTCTTGAGTGCAGGGAAGGTGAGCTGGTGTGCACCGATGGAGTCTTGGCGGGAGCGCTTCCGGCGCATACGGGTCTACGGACCGCTCAGCTCGCTCGACAACCTCGGGCTGTCGGTGCTGCATGCCGAGGCTCGGGGGCGCACGACCGAGGTCCTGCTGGATGATCCCACCAGCAGCGCCGAGCGCCAGCTCCGCGCACGCGGTGTACACGTCGAGCCCGTGCCGCTTCCGCTCGATGAGCTCCTCCTCTGCATGGTGGTCTGATGCCCCTCAATCCCTCTTCTGGCCTCCCCCTCTACCTTCAGGTGGCCATGCTCGTGCGTGAGCAGGTGGCCTCCGGGGTGCTGGAGGTCGGCGCGCCGACCCCATCGCTCCGCAACATGGCCGCCAGGCTGCGCGTCAACATCCACACTGTGGCCAAGGCATACCAGCTCCTTGAGCGCGAGGGACTGCTCGTGCGGCAGCGTGGCGACCCCTACCGGGTTGCAGACACCGGCGATGTCGCTGGCGAGCTGCTTCGTCAGGACATTGAGGCACTGGTGGCACGCGCCGAGAGCCTGAAGCTGCCGCCAGAGCGTGTGCTCCAGCTCGTCGAGGCTGCGCTGTATGGCAAGACGCGCAAGCACGCCTGAGGACGCGTCATGTCTCCACCATCCGACTCAACGACAGCCTCGCGGGGTGCGCTGTCGCCGAGCGATCTGATCGCACAATCCCAGGCCATGCTGCAGCGACAGCGGGCCCTGAGCGGTCGACTGCGGTCAAGATGATGCGTGCTCCTGGGGTGACCTCGAGCCCCGTCCGCAAGGCTACGAGTGCTGCTGGCATGCCCGCGTGCTCCTGAACACACACTCGCTGCCCTGCGGATAAGGTCGTGTTGGTTCAACACCACTCAGTGGAGCCTCTGAATGCTTTGCCACACACCAGCCATGGCACTGCTGACCTGGATGAGCGACCCTGGCCGCCCCCCCAGCATCGGCTCCATCGACCATGAGACGCTGCCGCTGCGCTGCCACTGGGAGCGTGAAGAAGACAGCGTGCGCTGCAGCGACATCCTCACCTATGCAGCCGATTCCTGGGAGCAGCAGGTCAACGAGAGCGGCTTTCAAGCGCCTGTTCCCGACAGCGACGCGATCGTCGACCTCTACCTCTTTGACTACGGCGGCGGCGGCGCCTACGCCTCGTGCTCGACCTGGAATGATCCGGCTCCCGCTGACGGCCTGACGAGCTGTGCCGCCTACGTCGCCCTGGATCGTCAGCTCTCCCGTCAAGAGATGCGGACCTATGTCGCCCACGAGTTCAACCACGTCCTGCAATACGCCACGGACTACAACGAGCCGACCTACCCCGTCTGGGAAGGCGTAGCGAGCGCGGCAGAGATCTGGGTCTACCCCGAGGATGTCCGCATCACTGCCGGCTACTCATTCGGCGACTTCCAGTCTGCACCCTGGGCAGGGATGCTGAGCGACGGCTACTTCCTCTGGGAAGAGCACAACCTCTGGTCCTACTATGAGTACGGTACTGCGATCTGGGCACTCCACCTCGATCACCACCACGGCAGCGGGAGCGGATCTGGCGGTGCCGCGCTGTGGGACGGGCTGGCACAGGAGGGCCCCAACACCGTCGATGTCATCGATGGCTATGACGCTGCGACCGGTGACTGGCGAGCTGCGCTGCTGTCGCTGTCGGCTGAGCGGGTGCTGCTGGGGACCGACGCGGCTCCAAGCTGGCTGAGCCTGAAGGCTCCCTATCTGGAGCTGTCTATCGACGGCGAGTACACCGCTGACGACCTGCCCGCTCTGCACACTCCATCGACAATGCCCTACTCGACCGGTGCGGTCTATGCAGCGGTCTCTGGTGTACAGGCACCGCTGATGGTGACGGTGGAGGCAGATGATGGTCAGTGGGGCATTGTCGCGGTCGGTGATGGTGTCCAGACCTGGGAGGCTGCCACAAGCCTCCGCTGGGAAGGAAGCGGCGATGTAGTCTTTGGCGTGGTGAACCTCAATCACGATGCCGTCGCCCAGACCGGCTCGTGGGGCGCGCTCCGGAGCAGCCAGCGCACTGTCCAGCTCCGGATAGCCGTCGCCGAGGACGACGACACCGGCACACCCGACGACACCGGCACACCCGACGACGACAGCAGCAGCGGCGTCCAGCTGTCGACCCACGAGCCTCAGGCAGGCTGCACGTGCAGCACCTCTAAGGCTCAACTTCCCTGGACTGCGCTGCTCGTGGGAGTGCTGGTCTTTCGTCGTCGGCAGGACCGGCGGTGATCTTCATCTCACCGGCTCGTCCGTGTGAATGGACATCGCTCAGATCTCTGGAGAGAGATGAGACCAGAAAACGCGCTCACCTCTCACAGTCTTCCCGCATAATCATCCCACACGTAACACTCTTAGGATCAGCCAATGAAGTGGACCTGGGCTGTGCTGTTGGTGATCGGATGTTCAGACAAGGCGGTGGACTCTGCGCCGCTTGAGGCGGACGCAGACACCGACGCAGACACCGACGCGGACACCGACGCGGACACCGACGCAGACACCGACGCAGACACCGACGCAGACACCGACGCAGACACCGACGCAGACACCGACATGCTGATGGACGATGCGTACACCCTGCGTGGAGGGTGTGCCCTCACGGTGTCGGCGGAGGATGGCATCCTGGGGAACGACACCGCAGCGGACAGCGATCCCCTCGCTGCAGCCATCGTCAGCGATCCCGTCAACGGCGTGCTGACCTTGAATTCAGATGGCTCGTTTGTCTACGTTCCCACCACGGTCGGGGACGACAGCTTTGCCTACACCACCGATGGCACCTCGGAGGCTGTGGTTAGCCTGCAGGGCATCGCCGGGGCGATCGTGGTCGACACCGACACCGCGGATCTCGCCGCAGACGGTCTGTGCAGCCTGAGAGAGGCCATCTCTGCCGCCAACACAGCGGCATCCGTTGACTCCTGCACGTTCACCTCCGGGGTGAACACGATCGTGTTTGAGAGTATGAAGTCTACGCATTCACTGGTCTCGGAGAGCATCCAGGACGAGGACAACCAGAGCGGTGATCTGGACGTGCTGGGGGATGTCGAGATCCTCGGCTGTGGCATCGACAACACAGTCATCGTCGGCGACGGCGGCTCTCGACTGCTCCAGGTTCACGGCGGCGCATCGCTTCAGCTGTATGACGTCCGGCTCAGCGGGGGCGGGCGCGACGGAGCCTTCGGCGGTGGGCTGTGGAACCTCGGCGAGACGTCCCTGTATGGGGTCACCTTCTCCGAGAACACCTCCACCGGCTCAAGCGGTGAGATGGGTGCAGCCTCTGGCGGCGGCGGCGGCGGCGGCAGCGGACTTGGTGGCGCCATCTACAACGCTGCCGATGGCGTCCTGTACGTCGCAGCCGGGATCGACGGGTGCGCCTTCGAGGGCAACACCGCCGTCGGTGGAGCCGGCGGCGCTGGTCAGAACAACGGCGGCTCCTACTCAGGTGATGGCGGCACGGGCGGCGGCGTCGCGGGAGGACTGGGGACCAGCGGTGACGGCAACGATGGCGGCTTCGGCAGCGGCGGTGCCGGCGGTGCCGGCGCATCCAGCAGCTACGGCAGCGGTGGAGACGGTGGCTTCGGCGGCGGCGGCGGCGGCGGCGGCGCCAAGACAAGCGGAGGAACCGGCGGCGCGGGTGGCCTCGCCGGCTTCGGTGCTGGCGACGGCGGCCAGGAAGGCTGCTCTGCGGCAGCCGGCGGCGGCGGCGGCGGTGGACTCGGCGGGGCAGTCTTCAACGCTGAGGGCACCGTCGAGCTCACGGGATGCACCTTCACTGGCAACCAGGCACAAGGCGGCGCTCAGGGCAGCACAGTGTATGGCTGCGGCACCCGACCAATCGACGGCAGCGGCTACGGCGGCGCGCTCTTCAACTACCTCGGCACGCTGAGCTGCATCGACTGCACGATGAAAGACAACGGAGCCGACACCGACGGGGCAGATGAGTACGCATACTGAGCGCACCGCGCGCTCACTCGCCGATCACCGCTCCCGCCACCGGCCAGCCGCTCGCCCAGGTCACGTCTCGCAGGCCGAGCTTGGCGATGCCGTTATCATCGGCATCGTAGTAGTGATAGCTGAGCAGGAAGGACTCCGAGCCCGCGTCCTCCAGGGCCACGACTCCAGCATGGCCCGGGCCAATCTGGTTCCCCTGAGATCCGAGAAACATGGTCCCGCCGCCGTCTACCAGATCCACACCGTCGGCATCACGGAACGGCCCGTCCGGACTCTCTGAGCGGCCCATGCGGATCTCGTAGGTGCTGTCCACACCACGGCAGCAAGCACCCCAGTTGACAAACAGGTAGTACCAGCCATCGTGCGGAAAGATGTAGGGCGCCTCGATGGTGTTCTCCTCGGCACCTTCTCCCGATGAGGCGACGTGGGTGAAGCGCGCGTCGTCCTCGTCGTCACACCAGGGCTCATCGGGCCGCGTGGCCAGCCTGCCGGTGTCAGCGTCCAGCGCAGCGACAAAGACACCGCCAGCATGAGAGCCGAACACCATCCATGGCTGCGCCTCCAGATCGACAAACACCGACGGATCCATCGCCCGAGGGTGATCACCTTCACCCTGCGAGCGCACGATCACGCCGTCATCCACCCACGCATCGCCGTCCCAGTGCACCCGACCGATGACGTCCTCGACGCCATCCTCGCCCTCATCAAACACGGTGTAGTACAGCACCCCCTCCTCAGGCATCGCGGGCGCATCGAACTCACCGGTCGGATTCCAGACCTGCACCTCAGACGCCCAGTCGGGCTTCTCGTCGACAAAGAGGTCCGCACTCCAGGCGAACTCACCGGTCTCGGGATCGACCAGCCAGAGCTGCAGCCCGACCCCATCCGTTCCGCTGCTTGCCAGGGTCAGCGCGCCGTCTTCACGAAGCACCAGCTGACTGGGATCATGGATCAGCTCCATGGGCGGCGAGGTGCAGCCGAGGATGAGCGCGAAGATGGACATGGTAGTTCTCCGATGGGGGGTGAGGCTGAAACGCAGCAGCCTCTTGTCTTGGGGCAGGTTTCGAGCGAGCCCGGGACGTCTTCCCCTCAAAGACAACGTGAAAAGCTTTCATCTAAAAAGCAATACCGCAAGACGCGTACGCTCCGCGCTCCTGTCGGTCACCCCAGGTGGCTGTCAATGCTCCGCGAGCAGCCACCCGACCACTTCGCGGGCATAGTCACCGCTGACGAGCGGGATGTGCCCCGCTCCCTCGATGGTCCACAGCTCGACCCGATGCGGCGGGCTGCACTGCCAGACCTCGCGGAGAGTCTCGGCGCCCGGGCGCAGAACCAGGGAGAGCTCTGCGGCCGCAACCGGCGGAGCGCACCCCGCCCGAGCCGCCCAGCGCGCAGCCGTCTCGCGCGCACCTGGGTACTTTCCCGGTCGGCCCGCGTAGGGAACGGTGGCATCGTCTGAGCCATGAATCTGGAGAATGTCCACTGGTGCGTCAGCGGCACAGTCCGGTGCTTCCAGCCACGTCGCCCCCGCGAGACTCGCGATGGCCGCGATCCGCTCAGGTCGCTCACAGGCCATGCGATAGCTCATGAACCCGCCGTTGCTGTGGCCGGTGAAGTAGAAGCCGGTGGCCCCCATGCCCTCCAGCTCATCCATCAGCCCGCTCAGGTATGCAACGTCATCGACACCATCCGGGCTGCAGCAGGCATCCGTGGCGTTCCAGGCGGCCAAGCCGTCTTGGCTTCGCTCCATCCCGTCCGGCAGCACCAGCAGGAAGTCGAGCTCGTCGACGAGCCGTGAGAAGCGCATGTAGCGGTCCTGGTTGCGGGCGCTGCTGCTGAGGCCGTGAAGGAGAAAGACCGCCGGCAGGGGCTCGCCTTTCCACCCCGACGGCACGATGAGGTCTGCGGGCCGGATGCCTCCGATGTGGTGTCGCTGATCGGGAGCAGGGTGGCGAGCACAGGAAAGGAGCAAGAGCAACATATTGGTCTCTAACCGCGATTCGGAGTGTCATCCGTCGAGATGCAGGTAGAAGAAGGTGTGGTCAGGGCCAGCCATCAGGACAAGACTCCACCCTCAGATCTCGCATCTGATGGGTTGACAGGCTGGTGCTGGTCAGGCCTCAATGCAGCATGGTGGTGTCAGGCTCAGGACAGGACCCGTCACCACATCGAGCAGCTGGAGGAGTGCGCATGAATCGCCCGATCCTGATCACGGGCGCGACCGGCTTTGTCGGCCAGCGGCTGCTCTCAGCGCTGATGGCGCGTGAGGTACCGGTCCGGTGTGGCTCTCGTCGCCCAGACCGAGCACGACAGCGGCAGCCCGAGGCGACCTGGGTCTCCTTTGACCTGGAAGACGATGCGCGGATTCGGGCGGCGATGGCCGGCACCCGTGCGGCGGTCTACCTGGTTCATCTGATGGCAGACGGTCCGGGATACGCACAGCGAGAGCGAGAGGCCGCGCATCGCTTCGCGAGCGCTGCCGCCGACGCGGGACTGGAGCGCATCATCTACCTCGGCGGAGTGGCACCGCAGGGGAAGCCCTCACCGCACCTCCAGAGTCGGCTCGACACTGGTGAAATCCTTCGAGCGGGTGCCGTTCCGACCATCGAGCTTCGAGCTGGGATGATCATCGGGGAGGGCAGCGAGAGCTGGAAGATCTGCCGTGATCTTGCCGTCCGCCTCCCCTTCATGCTGCTGCCCCGGTGGCTCCAGAGTCGCTCTCAGCCCGTCGCCATCGACGACGTCGTCGCTGCGCTCCAGGCTGCGCTGGAGCTTCCGCTGCCTGAGTCGGCGTTGTTCGATCTGCCGGGTCCAGAGATCCTCTCAGCCGAGGAGATCCTCGTCCGCACGGCGCGCCTTCGCGGACTACAGCCCCGGACCATCGCCCTCCCCATCATCACCCCACGGCTCAGCAGCTACTGGCTCAAGCTGATCAGCGGCGCGGACTATATGGTCGCCAAGCAGCTCGTCCACGGACTCGTCCACGATCTGCTTCCCAGCGAACGCAGCATCTGGGACGTGCTCCCCGAGCACCAGCGGGTGTCTTTTGATGAAGCCGTCTGTCGTGCGAACGCTGAAGAGCAGGCGCTCTCCCTGATGGCCCGAGTGCTGGAGCGGATCGCGCAGCGCGTGAGTCGCATTCCCCCGGCATGAGGCCCGCACGCACACCACAGGCCACGCTGTCGGGACCACAGGCCCGTCCGGCGCCCGCGCATCTCTCCAGGTGACCGTGAGCCGATAGGAATGCCCCCCACAGTCGCGACGTCATGCATCGATGATGTAGGGATCAGCGGTTCTGGGCACCACACAAAAGCAGACGCAACACATCAGTCCTGAGACTGATGTGCTGATCTGTTAGCAGGCACCTTTACAAGAGGCTCACCTGCGGCACATTCGAAGGACATCACCCAAGCCGGGCCAGCCTTCGGGGGAGTGGCTCAGGTGCTCTCGGGCGCCGAATCCGGTGCCGGTGCCGGTGCCGGCTCAGGAGTGGGCGCGGATGCGTCCTCATCCTCATCGATTGCGCGTCCATCAAAACCCAGCCCCTCAAGGCCCAGTCCATCAAGGTTCAAGCCCTCAACCTCTCCCCGCTCACGGGCAGCCTCACGAGCAGCTTTTCGGGCCGCTTTTACCTGGGCGCGCTCAAGCTTAGCGGCTTCTTTACGACGCTTCTGAACACTGGGACGGGACTTGGCCATACTGGCTTCCTGGGTGACGGTTGGTGCCCGGACAGAAGGTGTCGGGCTGACGCGGAGGCCCCGTTTTCTATGGGGACGACTTCGCTTAGATGATGTGAGCATGCTCACGTGCCCACTGCACGTATTGCGAAATGAGTCATTGAGGAGATTATTTCCCGACCAGTTCCAGCGAGCATGCTCAGATGAGCAGCACGAACCCGACGAGAAAGAACGACGGAAGCCTCAGAGAAGCCAGAAAGGATGGAGCGGTTACGTGGGAGGAATGGCGAAATCAAAGAACAACTTCACCTGGGTCCGTGAGGACCAGAACGCAGAGGCTCGCGAGCCAGCTGATCGTCGCGACAGCCACTACGAGCGCGCGGAGAAGCAAGCCCTCAAGGCGCTCGCCTGGCGTCTTGTCGCGCTTGATCCTGCTGACCGGGAGCGACTGCGGCTCGACCCAGAGCTCCTCTCGGAGATCGCGATCCTCGCTCGACAGGGGCCAAAGCCCTCCCGCCGTCGTCACCTCTTGCGGGTCCAGAAGCTCCTCCGTGCGGTCGACCGCGAGAAGCTGGAGACGACATTCACGCGCCTGGACACTCCCGCAGAGGCAATGCCGGCGATCAAGCGAAAGGTAAAGCGTCTGCTCAAGGGCGGAGATGAAGCCATCCATCGCTTCCTCATCCACAACCCCACCGCAGATCGACAGCAGCTCCGAGCCCTGACTCGGAAGGCACAGGGAGAAGGTCCGGCTGCGGATCGTGCGCGCGGACAGCTGAGCGTGATGATTGCAAAGCTGATAATTCCCGGCGCCTGAGCACTCACCGACATGACCATCAGCGCCACTGGATGGCGAGCCATGCCGCACGACATCGCGAGCCAGAAGTTCTGAATCGCTGGCGCGCGGATGTGCTACCGCTTCAGCATGCGCACCCTGCCAATCTTCCAGATCGATGCCTTCACGGACCGAGCGTTCACCGGCAACCCGGCTGCAGTCTGTCCCCTGCCCTCCTGGCTCCCCGACGCCACCCTCCAGGCCATCGCTGCCGAGAACAACCTCTCGGAGACCGCGTTCACCGTCCCGGAGGCTGGTGGCCATCGCCTCCGGTGGTTCACACCGACGCTGGAGGTCGATCTCTGCGGACACGCCACGCTTGCTGCGGCCTCAGTGCTGCTCAAGGAGCCGGGATCGATCGCGTTCTTTACCCGCTCGGGCACCCTGACCGTGACCCGCTCTGGGGATGCCCTGACCATGGACTTCCCAGCAATTCCACCGACTCCTGCAGAGCCCCCCGACGGGCTCCGAGCTGCCCTCGGTGGAAGCCCCTCGGAGTTCTTCAGGATCCGGAGCGTGCACGGGGCTCGATACTTCATGGCGCTGATGGACAGCCCTAAAGCCGTCTCGTCCCTCGCACCAGACACCGTCACAATCGGCACTGCGCTGGGGGCCAACGTCATCGCGACAGCTCTCGGGGGCCAGCACGACTTTGTCTCGCGCTTCTTCGCGCCGGCCTCAGGCGTGCCCGAAGATCCGGTCACCGGCTCAGCCCATTGCTCGCTGGCCCCCTACTGGTCTGGGCGACTCGGAAGATCCACGGTGACCGGCCACCAGATCTCCACGCGAGGCGGTGTGGTTCGGTGTGAAGTGATCGGAGACCGTGTCCTCATCACCGGACAATGCGCCCTGTACATGGAGGGGCGGATTCACATCCCCGCTTGACGCAGCCCACCCATCGGGGCGGGCCCACTCGGGTTGGGAAATACCTTTATATCCGTAAAATTGTAGCCTCCATGTGATCCCTCTCTTAGTAGGGGGCGGTCTGAGAAGCTCGCCAGCACACCCGGTGCAGGAAATGAGAACCCAGCGGACGGCTTGCCGTCGAGAGGGCGCCTTCGCCCTCAATAGTTACACAGGGAACTGCTTTAGAGAGCAGCTCCCGACAAGAGAGAAGAGACTATGAGCAACAAGCTCTTTGTGGGCGGACTCGCCTGGGCCACCGATGACCACGCACTCAACGCTGCATTCAGCGCACACGGCGAGGTCACTGAGGCTCGCGTCATCAGCGATCGCGACACCGGCCGCTCCCGCGGCTTCGGCTTCGTGACCTTCACCGATTCTGCTTCCGCTTCCGCTGCCATCGACGCAATGAACGGTCAGGACCTCGACGGTCGCACCATCCGCGTCAACCTCGCAGAGGACAAGCCCCGTCGTGACAACCGTGGCGGCGGTGGAAACCGTGGCGGCGGCGGTGGTGGCGGTCGCTGGTAGATCTTCTGATCTTCCAGGGCTAAAGCCCATAAGACACCCTGGCAATGCTTCGGCATTGCCAGGGTGTTCTCCTTCTGGACAGACCGCTCATGTCCACACAGGAGATGCTGTCGCTGTGATCTTCTTTGCCTCCGCTGCGCTCGCGGCCCCGATTCCTGCCGACACCGAACAGCTCATCCTCGGTCTGGCAGCACATGTCGACAGCTCAGCTGCAACCCTCCAGCGGTTTGTGCGCTCCGACACTGGCTGGCAGCCTGTTGGCTCCCAGGTCTCTGCGCGCATCGGTCGCGCGGGCATGGCGTGGGGGCTCGGGCTTCATCCGACGCAGCCCGGACTCCAGAAAGTCGAGGGAGACTGGCGCGCGCCCGCTGGAGTGTTCACGATCGGCGAGGCGCTCGGCGACGTGCTGCTCTCTGAGCCAATGGCCTGGCCGATGCTCACGGTCACCGAGCGCACCCTGTGGGTCGAGGATGCGTCTTCCCCGTACTACAACCAGCACCGCGTCGTCCCACCAGGTCGGCCCCTGACCGACTGGGAGAGCAGCCAGCGCATGCGACGGGGGGACCCTGCACACCGCCTGAAGGTGGCGATCGCGCACAACACCTCTCCTCCGGTCTCTGGCAGCGGAAGTGCAATTTTCTTTCACATCTGGCGCGGAGATGGTGCCAAGCCCACAGCCGGATGTACCGCGATGTCAGCAGCGGACCTGGAGGCGCTGATGCGCTGGCTGGAGCCCGATGCCGTGCCCGTGTTTGTCCTGCTGTCGGCGGCAGATCATGCCCAGCTCTCAGCGGAATGGGGCCTACCGGCGCTGCCACAGCACGCCCCATAGCGGCACCGCCGCCTGACAGATACCCATCGCATCTGGCATGGCGTGCTGGACAGGCTAAAGCCCTGGTCGAGAATCATGGGCAGTGGGCTCCGTCAGGATTCAAGCCCGCTCCCGTCCAAGTCCCATTCCTCAACAGGAGCACTCAGATGTCCATCAATGTCGGCGAAGCCATCCCCTCAGGCGATCTTCAAGAGAACTCCCCGAAGACCCGCCACGATCCCGCCTCCATCTTCAGCTCTGGCCGCCACATCCTGTTTGGCGTCCCGGGTGCCTTCACGCCGGGCTGCACGATGACTCACCTGCCGGGCTACGTCAGCGGCTACGAGGACATCATCGCGAAGGGCGTCAGCAGCATCAACTGCATCGCTGTCAACGATGCCTTCGTCATGGGTGCCTGGGGCACCGCCGGCGGCGCAGACGGCAAGGTCCGCATGCTCGCAGATCCGGCCGGCGAGTACGTCACCGCCCTCGGCCTCGACGTCCAGGCTGCGGCCCTCGGCGGAAAGCGCTCCAAGCGGTTCTCGATGCTCATCGAGGATGGCAAGGTCTCTGTGCTGAACCTCGAGCCGGACGGCTTCGGCCTCAGCTGCAGCCTCAGCAACACCCTGCTCGAGCAGCTGTAGTCTCTCGAGAAGTCGACATGAACCCCGACGCGCGAGCCCACCGGCTCGCGCGTTCTGCGTTCAGCTCCCGCTGTCGCGCAGCAGCATGAGCGCCTCGGCCCATGTACTCGGTCCAGCCTCTCAAGCTCAAGCCGCCACGTCGACAGAGACAGCGGTCGCATCGCTCATCGTGCGTGTCCTGCTGAGGCCGAAGCCGTCCGTCAGAGGCGGGCCGTATCGATGATCTCCATCGATGCGATGAGGGCCATGCATTTCCAGATCAATCCGCGATCATCCGTCTGCTCTGCCACAGAGAGCGCAGCACGGGCCTGCTCCAGCGCACGGTTAGTCTCGCCGCTGCTGTGGAGGGCCTGGGCGAGCAGCACGCGAACCGCGGACTCCATGCTCATGCGGTCAGGGGTGAGGCGCGGGAGGAGATCCACCAGCAGCGCGATCGCGGGTCGCCACTGCTTGGCTTCCATTGCCTCGGTCGCGGCAGTAATCTGCTCGGTGGGTGTAATCACGCGATGCCTTCGGAGGTTCGGTAGAGAGGGCTGACGGACGGGGCTTGTCCGGGCTCCTCTTAGCCCCCTGAGCGAGGCATCGACAGTGGGCTTGACGTCAGCATGACGCACGCCACGATAGAATCCATCGATGTCTGACTGGCTGACACCCACACCGGAGAACGCGGCACTCATCACCCGACGGATGAACCGCATTCGGCCGCCGGCCCGCGTGCTTCTGCGCCCGCTCATCCAGGTCGTTGCAGAAGATCCGATCCCAGAGACCGGCCCAGCGATCCTGCTGTGCAACCACGTAACGATGATGGATCCCGTGCTCGTCGGACTGGCGACCCGACGGGCCGTACACTGGATGGCGACAGAGACGCTGTTCGGTCCCGGTGTCCTCGGTGCCGCGCACAAGCACCTCGGCGCACTACCCAAGGTCCGCTTTCGCCCCGACATGAGGGCGATTCGACTGCTCCGGGGCTGGATCGAGGCTGGGGCGGTCGTCGGGATCTTTCCGGAGGGGGAGCGAACCTGGACGGGATCTCTCAGCCCCCTACAGCCCGGGCTTGGTCGCCTGCTTCGAATTCTCAGTGTGCCGGTCTACACCACACGCCTCGTCAACGCCTACCGATTCTGGCCGCGCTGGAGTCCGCGCCCCCGACGCGGCACGATCCGCGTCGAGATTGATGGGCCGCTTCATTTCAGCCGCAGCGATCGCCCAGCAGACATCGAGGACACCATCGCTGCGGCCCTTCAGACGGAGCCAACCGGAGCTCCCGAGCTGACCATCCGAGGTGGAAGGCGTTCGCTCGGGCTGACCAACCTCCTCTACGCATGCCCACGCTGTGGCGAGGAGGAAGGGCTCCAAGAGCACGGCAACACGATCCACTGTCCAGCATGCACAGGCCGCTGGACCGTGGACACCGCCAGCAACCTGACCGACAGCGACGGGGTCACGACCTCCCTTCTCGCGCAGCTCGACAGGCAGCAGAAGCAGACCATTGCCCTGTGGGAACGCCATCCAGGCGGAGACATCCTGGTCAGCGATGAGACGGAGCTCGCGGCGGTCGGAGGAGATGCGGTCGGGAGCGGACGCCTTCACCTCACCCCCGATGCCCTGAGCCTGCGCAGCGCGGGAGAGGTCTGCTGGAAGGCACCGCTGTCAGAGATCACTCACGTCAGCGTTGAGTTCCAGCGGGTGCTGGAGCTTCGGGTCCGAGAGCGTGCACTCCGAGCAACCCTGACGAAAGGATCCGCGTGGCGATGGCCATGGAGCTTGCAGTGGTGGGTATCACGTTAACCACCAGTGACCCTGCTCCCACATACCGGTCCCAATGCGCTCTTCCCTCTCGACACAGCTCACGATCTGGCAGCGCCAGGACCTCAGAAACCGGCTCGAAGAGTCTGTGATTCGGGGCCTCTGCTGGGCGTTGTTCATCGCCGGCGCGGCACCGGAGGGTGTCCGTCTCCTCGCGGGCGGGATCGCGCTGGGCGGCGAGGCGTGGATGTGCTGGCGTGCCTGGCGCATCCCAGAGGCAATCGCCGCCGAAGTCGATGCCGCTGGAAACACCCACGGCCTCCTCCGCACGGCGCTGGCCGCAGAGCAGGACCGGGCATGGGGCGCTCCGTCGCTCATCGCGCTGGTGCACCAGCAAGCCGAGGCTGCGGTCCCAGCGCTCGCACCCCACGCGGTCCGCAGCCGGAAGTCTCCGCGCGCTCCGCTCGCTGTCGGCCTGCTCGGACTCGTCCTGCTGATGCTCCGCGATCCCACCGATGAGCGTGCCCCTGAGGATGCTGCCTTCACCGACAGCCTCGCCGCACAAGACGAGGCTGCAGCAGAAGACGCCCACGCTGACCCCGGCGCCCTCCCAGAGGACAGCCGACTGGTGGATGGTGCCGGAGCGATGGTCGGCGGAGATGCAAGGGCACAGGCGCAGCGCGGCGAGGGCGAGGCCGGAGGAACGGGAGCCGCCGGCGGAGGAGTCTCCGCTGGAGAGGCTCGTCAGGGTGCTCAGGGAGCAGGAGATGCCGGAGACAAGGGCGGGCGACCAAGCGACCAAGGCGCGGGCGCAGCAGGAAGCTCAGCCTCCGGTGACAACAACCAGACCGGCGGTGAGCAGCGCGGCGAGATGGCCAAAGATGACCAGCTAACCTCCAACGACCTCGATGCCACAGTCCTCGAAGAGGGCACCAGCCCCGCAGATCTCTCCGACGCAAACCGCGATCCCTACAAGAACGAACAAGCCAACATCCAGAGCGCGGACATGGAGAACAGCACGACTGAGCTGGACAACGCCGTCGGAACAGAGACCATGGCGCCGGCAGAGACCTCCGCGCTGGTCGAGGACATCGAGGATATCCCGACGAGAACCCTCGGCCTTGCCCTGGCCGGCCAGGGTGGAATCAACGACGCACCAGGCACCGTTGATCTCGTTGCAGCACCAGATGCCGATGACGTCGAGACCGCCGAGGCCTGGATCGCAGCCCGGTGGCGCGCCTCCGCTGCAGGCACACTGCAGACCATCGACGGCGGTCAGTCCGGCGGGCAGAGCAGCCAGGAGTGGGTGTCGCTGTACGACAGCTACGCATCACTGGCAGAAGCACGGATGCATCGGGAAGAGATCCCGCCCGGGCGTCGAGACTATGTGCGCACTTACTTTGAGTCCATCCGGAGCGACCAATGACCACTGACACCGCGGCGCTCTCCCAGGCTGCCGAGGATCTCAACCGGCTCAAGACAGAGATCCGCAGGGCATACATCGGCCAGGAGGCACTGGTTGACGGCGTCGTTCTCGGCATGCTTGCTCGGGGCAACCTGCTGCTGGAGGGGGCCCCTGGGCTGGGCAAGACGCTTCTGGTCCGGGTGCTCTCGCAGACCCTCCAGCTGTCCTTCTCTCGGGTCCAGTTCACCCCCGACCTCATGCCCGCAGACATCACCGGCGGACCCACCCTGCTGAAGAATGCCGCAGGGGAGACCGAGATCCGGTTCCGCCCCGGTCCGATCTTCGCTCATGTCGTCCTGGCAGACGAGATCAACCGTGGTACCCCAAAGACACAGTCAGCAATGCTGGAGGCAATGCAGGAGCATGCCGTGACCATCGCCGGAGAGCGCCGGGTGCTGGAGGAGCCGTTCTTCGTGATCGCGACCCAGAACCCCATCGAGCATGAAGGCACCTACCCCCTTCCCGAGGCGCAGCTGGATCGCTTCTTGTTCAAGCTCCTCGTCGCGCTGCCGCCGCTGGCTGTGCTCACCCGAATCGGCCTGGAGACGACCAGTGAGGATCAGCAGTCCCCTCAGCCCGTCCTCAGCCAAGAGCGACTGCTGGAGCTGCAGGCGCTGACCCGGCAGATTGTGGTGTCGGACCACATCGCAGAGCTTGCTGCAAAGCTCACCCTCGCAACCCACCCCGACTCCGAGCACTGCCCCGCAGCGCTCAAGCCCTGGGTGCGGTTCGGCGCCAGCCCGCGCGCGACACAGGCGCTCGTGCTCGCAGGACGGGCACACGCGCTGATGGCCGGGAGAGCCTGGGTGGACGTCGCGGACGTGCTCGCGGTCGCGCGCCCGATCCTTCGGCATCGGATCTTCCCGACGTTTGAGGCAGAGCTTGAGGGGATCACGACCGAGCGCCTGGTAGACGACCTGCTCTCCGCGTTCTCCGCATGAACATCGATCGCAGCCTGTTCGCCGGAGCGGGTGGGGTGCGGTTCGTCTCGCCGGCATTCTCCACGGGCAGCAACCAAGGCGACCGCCGTGCTCAGGCCATCGGGCAGGGCAGCGAGTTTGCCGATCATCGCCCCTACCACCCCGGCGACGATCTGCGGCGCGTGGACTGGAACGCCTACACCCGCCTCTCCTCGCTGCTCATCCGGCTGTACCACGAGGATCGGGACCAGAGAATCAACCTCTACATCGACGCCACCGGCTCGATGGGGGTCGATGGCAAGCTCGATCGGGCTGGAGACATCGCGATGTGCCTCGCGCTCATCGGACTGCACCAGCGCGACCGGGTGGTGGTCAGCTGCCTGCGAGGAGGCGCTCCACCGGTGGTGGTCACCGGTCAGGACACCCGCGCCCTGTCGGGAATGATGCATGCGCTGAAGCCCGTTGAGGCAAGCGGAGAAGCCAACCTTCGCACCGGGATTCTTCGCTGCGCAGGGGAGCGCAGGGCCGATCGTGGAATTCTGCTGTCGGACCTCCTGATGCCTGACGAGGCCCTCCTCACCACAATGCGCACCCTCGCCGCGACCTCCACCCGACCGGCGGTGATTCAGATCCTCGGCCCTTCTGACCTCAGACCCAAGCTGCGCGGCGCGCTGGAGCTTCAGGATGCCGAGACCGGTCGCCGGCTAACGCTCTCCGGGAGCCGGAAGGTGGAGGCAGCCTACGCCGCTGCCTTGGCGGCATGGCAGAAGCGGGTGGCCGCTGCTGCGGCCCGGTATCGGGTGCAGATCATCTCCGCACCGCTGACGGTGCCGGTGAGGGCGGTCCTGAATGAGGCACTGCGGAAGGCTGGCATCCTCGAAGGCAGGGCCCGTTGAGCCTCGCAATTCCTGCTGCCCTGCTGCTGCTGCTCTGTGCGATTCCGATCGTGATGGCGTTTCTTCGCCGACCATCACCGCGAACTCTCGTGGTCTCCAGCCTGCTGCTGCTGGAGGCACTCGGTGCCGCCGTAGAGCACCGTCGGATACCCCCTCCCCGAGAGCTGCTGGCGCTGGCAATGGTGCTGCTGGCCCTCATCGGACTCGTCGCGGCCCTGGCGCTGCGCCCGCCTCCGCCACCTGACCGGCTGGTCTTGCTCGACACCTCTGCGAGCATGGCAACCACAGTCAACGGAGAGACCCGCTACGAAGCGGCCCTCGATGCGCTCTCTGTGGCCCTGCGCGACACCGGCAGCGGTCACATCACCCTCATCACCACCGCCCCGCCCAGCATCCAGGTCCGCTCCGCCCAGAGCAGCGGTCCGATCCTCACACGCGCCCGCGCCATCACCCCGTCTGGAGAAGATGGCGAGGTCTCCGCGCTGCTCGCAGCCCTCTGCACCGAAGGGACACCACTGCTCATCGCGCTGACCGAGGATCGACCGCTGCCGACCACCGGCTGCTCGCTCTACCGTCCGCCCCTCCCCGATGCCCCAGGCAACCGCGGCATCACAGGCTTCACCCTTCGTGAAGCCGGCGCGGTGTCGCTGCTGGAGGCCCACCTTGAGATTGCAGCCGAGTCCCCCGTCGAGGTCACCATCACTGCCGGCGAGCTGCAGCCGACTACCCTGAGCCTCACCCCGACGGATGGAGTGGCACAGCGCATCCTGCGGCTGTCGCTTCCAGAGGGGGGGACCGTTGCCGCTGCCCTCGTCGGTGTCGACCCATTCCCCGGTGACGACACCGCCTCCGTGGTCGTCCCGCCACCCGCTGCAGTCCAGACCCGTCTGGTGACGGAGCACCCTGATGGCTTCCTCGCCCGAGCACTCGATGCACACCCCGGCGTATCCCTGGAGATCGTCGGCCCACGCACTCCCGCCGCACCGGTCGATCTCCTCGTGCTGGAGGCACCCGCCTCCACGGACGGCGCCCGCCGAGTCTTTGCCCTTCAGGGTGGACTCAGCAGCGTCCCCGTCGAGGTCCTCGACACGCTTACGGAGCCCATGCTCCTGCCCTCCGACCGGAGCGCGCCGCTGGTCCAATATATGGATCCGACCGGCCTCCAGGTCCAGTCTGCTGCGGCGCTCGGCCTCGCAGAGGGTGCGACATCGCTGCTGACCACAGATGCCGGGCCGGTCGGGGTGCTCCTGGCAGGCGGTGAGGTCGTCGCGCTGGGGCTGTCGCTGTCTGAGTCCGATCTCGCACTTCGCCTCGACTTTGCCCACCTCATCGCCAACGTGGTGGAGTGGTCGCGGCCCGCATCCGCAGCACTTCCAGCCCCCGTCGGCGTGCTCTCACGGCCCGAGTCCACCGCACGGACAGCCGCTGCGGTACCGCTGCCAGCCGGAGGCTCCGAGCCCATCGATCACCGGCTCGCGGTGCTTCTCGTCGGGCTGCTTCTCGTCGCAGAGTGGGGCCTGCAGGCATGGGGGGCACGATGAGTTTCCTGACCCCTGCGGCGCTCTGGCTGCTGCTGCCGATCCTCCTCTCCGCTGCGCTGATGATGCGGCAGCGTCCAGGCCCCGGCGTGCTCACCCGGGCATTCGTCCTCGTCCTCCTCACCCTCGCCCTCGCCGACCCAGTCCTCACCCGTGAGAACGCGGACGAGACTGTGGTCTTCGTGATCGACACCTCCGACAGCATCCCCGAGGCGGAGCAAGCACGCGCGGCCGCAGAAGCCCTCCAGCAGCGTGAGGCCCTCACACAAGGCACTGCTGGACTGATCACCTTTGCTGAGCAGCCGATCATCCAGGCAATCCCCGGACAGCCATGGCCAGAGATGACCCCCAGTCTTGGCAGCCGCTCCGACCTCGATGCCGCACTGCGCATGGCCCTGTCGCTGATCCCCGAGCAGTCCAGCGGGCGCATCGTTCTGTTTACCGATGGGCACACCGACACCGATCCTGTCGCGGCGCTGGCGGCTGCGACTGAGAGGCGCATCAGCCTGACCCCCATCCCGCTCCATCCCGAGCAGCTGCGCGCGACCATCACTGAGATCCACCTCGACAGCGCGCTCCTGTCTCCTGGTGAGACCCTCTCCGGCCACCTCACGCTCTCCGGCGGAGCCACGGGCTGGTCAGGAGACCTCGACGTCTCGGTCGGCGGCCGCGCGCTCGATCAGCTTCCTGCTGAGGCGGCTGCCGAGAGCAAACAGACGCTCGCCTTCACCCTCAGCCTGCCCTCAGACCTCACCGCAGGACCGACCCTGCTGTCCGTCAGTGCTGCAGGAGTTGAGACCTCTGCAGCCCTCACCATTCAGCCCGCCCCGCGGATCTGGATCATCACTGATCGTGCCAGAGCCGGAGCCAACCTCGCGGCGCTGCTCACGGCCGATGGCCTCGCGCCGGAGCGCATCTCTCCAGGCGCAATCCCCGATGACCTGGCCGCTGAGCTCATCGTGCTCGCAGACGTGACCTCCGCAAGCCTTCCCAGAGACCTCGACGACAAGCTCGCGCGGTTTGTCTCAGAGGGGGGAAGCCTGCTGACCCTTGGCGGCGATGCCTCATACGACCTCGGCGGCTGGCACACCCGTCCCCTCGCCGACCTCCTCCCCGTGCGCATGGATCCCGACGGTGCACTCAAGGACGATGCGATCACCCTGGTCATTGCGCTGGACAAGTCGGGCTCGATGGCCCAGTCCGCCACCACCTCCACCACCGAGGCTCAGATGCTCAAGGCGGTCGGCAATCGAATGGTCGGCGGTCGGCCACGCGGCTCCAAGATCCGCCTCGCCGCTGAGGGCTCGGTCTCCGCGCTCAAGCTCCTCCGAGACACCGACTTCATCGGTGTCCTCTCGATAGACACCCAGGCCCGCTGGCCGGTCGCGGTCCAATCCGTGACCCAGCGCGACGCGGTCATCGAGCGCATCCGATCCATCAGCTCCGGCGGTGGCGGGATCTACACTATCACCGCTTTAGAGGCCGCACGAGATGCCCTGCGTGCCTCGGACACACCGCTTCGTCACCTCATCTTCTTTGCCGACACCGCGGATGCTGGAGAGCAGGTCCGAGGCAGCCTGTCCGCAACAGAGCTGGTCAGCGATCTGGCCCAAAGCGGCATCACCCTCTCGGTCATCGGCATCGGCAGCCGCAGCGCACAGGACGCCGAATTCCTCATCGAGCTGGCGCGACTGGGGGGTGGACG
The DNA here is from genome assembly GCA_029251165.1 of Myxococcota bacterium. GTDB lineage: Bacteria > Myxococcota_A > UBA796 > UBA796 > UBA796 > JAQXDW01. Next base: position 23,745 of record JAQXDW010000092.1, on the reverse strand, counting down.
GTTCCACGCCACGGACGACCCTGAGGATCTCCCAGCCCTGTTCGCACAAGAGACCGAGGAGCTCCTCGGCGCCGCGCTGGAGGAGTCCGCAGACCTCACCGTCATGCAGACTCAGTGGCACCCCGCGCTGACCGACATCGCCATCGAGGATGCCCCGGCGCTCACGGGCTACAACCGGGTCCTGCCCCAGCCAGCGGCCCGGACCATCCTCACCACCGCCGGGGGCGTTCCGCTGCTGAGCACCTGGCGGGTCGGGCTCGGAGAGGTCACCAGCATCTCCACCGACGACGGAGGACGGTGGGCAGCCTCCTGGAGACGCTGGGAGGGCGGAGGAAAATTCTGGGTGCAGCTCATCCGGGGGATGCTCGATGGGAGCACCGCTGACACCACCATCACCATCGACGCTGCCGGCACCGTGACGGTCTCCCGCTACGACACCGACGGCCTCAGCCTCCCGCGCCCGGCAGTCTTCGCTGCGCCCGATGACAGCCCCGCCCCGCTCCCCCTCACCGCAGCAACGCCCGGAACATGGCAGGGGCAGCTTGCCCTGGATGGCCAGACATGGTCGGTCGCCGCGCTCGACTCCAGCGGCGAGCTCCTCGCTCGGCAGCAGTGGAGCGCACCGCCCAGCCGCGAGCACGTCCATCAGGCTCCCGATGACGTACAGCTCGCACAGCTTCGCCTTGCCCCCCAACCCCAGATCATAAAAAACAACGTAGATCATCGATTATGGCCGTGGCTGCTGCTGATCAGCGCGCTGTTGCTGCCCATTGATGCCTTTGCACGTCGCCAGACCCATACAGTTTTTTCTCGCTGAATCCGATCGCCTTGAACAGCTGACACCGCACCATCACGCCCGTCCCCTGAGGCAACAATGAGACACATCCCCCTCCTCGCCCTCCTGGTCGGCTGTGCTGAGCCTGTGATCGGAGACGGTCTGCTCGTTGAAGATGCCCGCGCGCTGAGTGGCTTCACGTCCGTCGAGACCTACGGTGTCAACGTCCGGGTCGCGCTGGGAGAAGCCGACGATGTCGTCATCAACACCGACAGCAATGTCCAGCCCTACGTCCTGACCAGCATCGAGGATGGTGTCCTGCGCATCGAGGCCGATGGCGAGCTCTACCCCTCCGCCCTCACCGCGCTGGTCGTGGTCGAGTCACTGGAGTCGGTCGGAAATTATGATGGCGCCGACATGTGGGTGAGCGGCATCGACAGCGACACCTTCACAGTCCAGGCAAGCGGCAACGGCAACACCGAGCTGCTCGGAGAGGTCGACACCCTGGACATCATCAGCACTGGCGCTGGCGTCCGCAATGCCAGCGAGCTGACCGCCTCAATGGTCACCATCAACATGAGCGGTGCTGGAACCGCCTGGATCACCGCGCTGGACTCCATTGAGGGTGACATCTCCAGCGAGTCCATCCTCAATGTCTTCGGCGATCCCGTCCGCAAGGCCGTGACCTCCGATTCGGCCAGCGAGATCGTCTACTACTGAGGAAGAGAGCACGAGCAATGGGCTCTGGGAGGCGCATCGCAGCTTGCGACGCTCCCCAGAGCCCGCTTGTCTTCAAACGTCTCCAGACTGAATGGAGATTCATCTCGGCGCGTCATGGGGGTGTCTCTGGAGCAGAACACCAATGACCATCCTCTTCCTGACGGCCCTCACTCCCCTCGTTGCGGCTGAGACTGTACCGACGGCATCAGCCCTGGACGCGCTGCTGACCGGACTGAAGACGACCTATGCAGATGTCGACGCCCTCCAAGCGGACTTCACCCAGGTCACCCGATCGGCGCACTTCGGAGAGGGCCCCGCACAGGGAGGCCAGATCATCCTCGGCCGCCCCCGGATGATGCGCATTGCGTTTACCGGTGAGGCTGGCGCGCTGTTCCTCAGCGATGGATCGGATCTCTATGTCTACTCCCCGCTCGGCAACCAGGTCATCATCACCCCCGATCTCGCAGACAAGAGCGACGGTGTCACCGACCTGCTCTCCAGCCTCTCGGCGCTGGAGGAGCGCTTTGAGATCACGCTGCTCCCTGCTGAAGAGGCCACCATCGCGCTGTCGCTGACCCCGAAGGACGATGCCCGGATCATGACAATGCAGCTGAGCATGACCACCGACTATCAGCTCACCAGCCTCTCGGTCACCGACGCCTTCGACAGCACCACTGAGATGCAGTTCTCGAACATGACCCTGAATCCCGACCTGCCGGAGGGTGTGTTTACCTTTGCGATCCCCGAGGGCGCCTCGGTCATCCGCTCAGATGAGCTCTAAGCCATACCGACTGAGCTCATTAATCAGCAGCCCGACACCCAACGACAGGGAATTTGCAGCCACTCCGGCAGACAGTCCGCGCAGGCTCCGGGCGAGTCCCAGGTACAGCAGGGCCTCAAAGGAGAACACTGCCGCCTCACCGATAAGGAGCGCGGTCGCGTACGAAACGTCTGCGAGCATCGGCCAGAGCACAAACCAGAGGGTCGGGTGAGAGAGGGCGTTGGCCAGGAGCGCAGCGGGAAGATCCCTGCGCCAGCCCCGCCCCAGCACGACGAGCACCACCGGAATCTCCAGCAAAAGGGTCAGGGCGAAGGCAGCGGGCCAGGTCATCGCGATCAGTCTATGTGATCCGCTTCATCTCGACCGCTGCCAGCCGAGCGGTGCATCACTGACGCTCCACGAGCCTGAGAGGGCGGACACACTGCGAGCGCCTCCATGCTGCGCGCCGGCGGCATGTCCAGGTGTGGGCTGCACGCCCAGTTCGACGCCGAGAAAGAAGGGCCGAGTCCGCTCCTGGGGCACGGCAAGACACCGACCGTGCGACAATGCACACAGTGTCTCAGTCGTCTCAAAAGAACTCCCTCCGCCTCCTGTCCATCCAGGCCTATGCGCTCTCTCATGGCGGCCCCTGCCTCCTGCGTGAGGGCAACGTCGAGGTAAGCGGTGAGATGGTCTGGATGACGGCCCACGAGCGCTATCTGCGCGCAATGGCCGGCGAAGACGCATGGCTCCGCCGAGGGTATCGGGTGGAGGTCTGGCTCAACGGAGAGCGGGCAGCGACCATCATTCCCCCCCGCCAGGGGCCTGGCGCAAACTGAGCCCGGAGCCGACAGTGCGAAAGTCGATCTACAGCGGCAGAATCGTCAACCTTGGCCTGGAGTCGATCACGCTTCCCAGCGGGGTGGATGTGGAGCTGGAGATCATCCGGCACCCCGGCGCCGCAGCAGTGGTTCCCCTCCACGCAGACGGGACGGTCACCCTCGTCCGTCAGTATCGACATGCCGGGGGCGGTATGCACATCGAGATTCCTGCGGGTGTGCTGGAGCCGGAAGAACCTCCCGCGGTCTGTGCTGCCCGAGAGCTCTCTGAGGAGGTCCAGCTCGCCGCAGAGACGCTCACGCTGCTCTCCGCGATCCACACCACACCAGGCTTCACCGATGAGCGAATCCACTTGTTCCTCGGAACAGGCCTCACCCCAACAGATGGCACACCCGACGCAGATGAGTACCTCCAGCCCATCCGAATGCCGCTGACGAAAGCCGTCGCGATGGTTCGCGCAGGCCAGATCACCGACGGCAAGACCATCGCGGGGCTCCTGCTGGCCTACCTCGACAGCACCACAGAGAGAGACGGAGCCCCTGGCGGGCGTAGCAGCCGCAGTGCAGCGCAGACAGCGAAGAGAACGCCCGGCGAGTGATCGCAGACGTCGCCTTCGGGAAGGCGACGTGGGAGCCGCCGCTCGAGGTGCTGCGCGGAGTCCCTGCCCTCCGAGCCTCTGCCCTCCACGCCCAGGTCCTTGGCAGCCTCATCGAGCCCGCCTCCGACGGGACGACGCCTCGGCAGGAGGCGCATGCAGCGGCGCCCCTTATCCGGCCCATGCGGTGCCCTCAAGACAGCACTCGGCGGCTTCGTGCAGCGGGAGTCCACCCAGACAGCAGCCCGAGGCCTCAGCACTCTATCGAGGCGTCTCCTTCGTAGTATCCATCCGCGTACCCGTCTGGATAGCAGTCGGCATAGCCTTCATTGTAGCTGACCTCGTAAGCGTCACCGTCTTCGGCATATCGCTCACCGGGATCGTCGTCATAGACCGAGCAGCTCTCGCCGTGCATCAGGCCATTGGCATAGCCGAAGTCCGTACCGTCGAGGCAGCCGTCCTCGTATCCGGCATCTCCAGGCTCAACGGTGTCACAGGCAGACGTAAGAAGGATCACGATCAGACAGAGGGTGCGCATGCTTCACCTATATCGCAGCGGGCACACCGCTCACGACTCTCCGCTCCCGCCCTGACGACGGAACATGCGCCCAACAGGAGCGTACAGCAGGCGCAGAACCCAGGATGGGGTCAGCCGACCAAGGCTGATGGCGATGAAAGCCATGAGCCCGGGCACGACCACAGCGCGGCCGCGCATGAACCCCCTGAGCGCAGAGCGGGCACAGTGCTCTGCGGAGATCTGAAGGAAGTCGGGAATGCGCTGGTCGGTCGGATTGCCCGCGACCTGCTCGAACTCCGTGGCGACCGGCCCGGGGCACAGCTGGGTCACCACCACGCCACTCCCAGACAGCTCGGTGCGCAGAGACTCGGAGAAGCTTGAGACAAAGTGCTTGGTCGCGACATAGGCGGAGAAGATCGGCATCCAGGTCAGCCCAAAGCCGGAGCTGACGTTGAGGATCCCGCCCCTGCCCCGCTCGACCATGCCCGGCAGGACCCGGTGGGTCAGGAACAGCAGCGCGGTAATGTTGACATCGATCATTCGGCGGTTCTTCTCCCAGGATGACGCAGAGAAGAGCCCGATGTCTCCGAGACCGGCGTTGTTGATCAAGACATCGACCGGACCATGCGCTGCCTCGACTGCTGAGACCATTGCCTCCGTGGCATCCTCGTCGGTCAGATCGCATGGCAGGACCATGATCTCGGCACGCGCATCAGCCAGGGCTTCCGCGAGGGCCTCCAGCCGCGCCTGACGACGCGCAACGATGACGAGCACCCTCGCCTGCCCTGCCAGGCCCATCGCCATGGCCGCTCCAATTCCAGAGGACGCGCCCGTCAGGAGCACCACACCATTGTCGACAGGGGGTCTCATACTCGCCTCCAGTGAGAGGCTAATACAGAGTCGCGCTCAAGCTCGCCATCAGTATCGAAGCACACCGGCCGGCCGTCTTCCAGAAGGCCCTCGCGATTTCTCAGGTGAATTCCCTGACGCTTGCGCAGGCCATCTGAGAAGAACCGTCAGGTGCTCTGCTCCCATGTGCTCTGCCCCCATGAGGAATGCCGGCGCACAGGCTCAGGCCACGCCACGCTCGACAGACGCCGTCTGCGGACGGGACACGGGCCGGATCAGCGGTGGAGGCGTGAGGGCCTCTTGCAGCGCACTCGACCATCGGGAGTGGCCCTGTGTGAGTCCCTTGAGCAGCGGGCTGAGCAGCGTGAGGTGCAGCCCAACGGCGAGCATCAGCGGCAGGACGGCATGAGAGACTGCGGAGAGCTGCTGCTCTGCAGGAACCCCGCCGAGCTGAAGGACCCCGAAGGCCGTTCCGAGGAAGCCGACGATCAAGAGATCTCGACCGGCAGACACCGCGACCTCTCGGGCCGCCATCCAAGACGCAATTGGAAGCCGACCGGTCAGCCCGCCCCACATCAAGAGCAGTCCAGCAGCTCCATGCTGAGCGACAATTCGAAGCAGGACAGGGCCGACCACGAGCCCGCTCACCGGGATGGCATGCAGCCAAGAGCCCGCTCCGCCCAGCCCGACCACCAGCAGTCCGCTCAACCCGAAAAGCACCCGCTTTACCACAGCTCCCCCGTGGTGAAGCCATCGGCAGACAGCGCCGGTCGGTTTAGTCGTTCGTCTGTACAGCCGGCCACGGATCGGTCAGAGCGCCCCTCAGCTGCATCGGACCGAGCTTCCACCAGCCCACAAAAATCGCCAGCGCATAGGCGGTAAACAGGCCCAGCGCGATGAGCCCGGTGGTCGGGAATCCATCGGGCCAGCCGGAGATGGTGAACGGCAGCAGCCCCATCATGAACACTGCCGCCAGCGGAACCGACATCGCCGATCCGAGGACGGCGTTGAGCGAGGCCGGCGTCTTGAAGTCCGGGTCGACAATGCGCAGCAAGGCGAGGCCGACGGGAAGGGTTCCGGTGGCAGTCCCGAAGAGCAGCACGCAGTGCTCAAATGGCGCACGGGGAAAGACTCGGGGCGCCAGCCACACCACAACGACAACGGTCACCAGGCCGCCAGCGGTGGTCATCAGCATGAGCGGGAAGAGGTTCGCCTTGAAGATCGCGATCTGAACCGCCGCGATGGCGGAACAGGTGACCACATCGACGGTGAGCCCAGCGATGTTGGAGAGCTGTGTGTTGTCGAGGGCGGGCCGTCCCGTCTTCGCCAGCACCGTGCGTGTTGAGATGGCAACGAGGGCACCGAAGATGAAGTGGAACCCCCAGGCCATCGCGGCGATCCCGGGCATTCCAGAGAAGATCTGCGCGAGCACAGAGACAATGCCGAAGGTGATGAGGTAGGCCAGCCCGATGAACGCCAGGTGCCGGGTGAGCGGATCGAGAGCACCAGGAGGCTTCTCCTCCACAGCGTGAACGGTGGGCGCTGAAGACGCCTCCGTGCTGCGCTGCAGCAGCCCCCGTCGTCGCCCCCATGCTGCCAGCGGAACGCCAGCACCGATCGCCCAGCCAAACCCAAGCGCAGAGATGATCAGCCCGATCGAGCCACCATCTGTCAGCCCTGAAGCCTCCCAGGCGTTGCCCAGCGAGAGCGCCTGCCCAGGCCCCTGCTCGAAGCCGAGCGGGAGCAGCAGCCCGAAGCCGGGATGCAGACCAAGGAGGAGAACAACGCTCATCCCGACGATCGCCTGGATGTTGAGCAGCATCGCGATGCCAAGCGCAAACGAGACCGCTCCGCCCGTCCGACCAGTCCGCTCCGGGGTCTGAAGGCTCACAGCGATGAAGACCAGCGCGAGGCCGTGGTAGACGATCGACTCCAGGGTGTCCACGTTCAGCGGAAGCAGCCCGAGCGCCCCCTCACCGAGCAGAAGCGCGAGGCATCCGCTGATGATCGAGGCTGGGATTCCGAGTCGTCCGATGGGCCCAATGCGCTGAAGCATCGAGCCGACAAGCAGCAGCACTGCGACCAACAGGATCGTGATGACCTGTCCGCTCTCCCAAAATTCCATGGTTGCCTCCCTGTGCGGTTGTACCAAGACGCGCATCTGGAAAACGCACACAACGCAAGAAACCGCGTCTCCAGTTCGAGATTGGGACACGGTGTCATCGGGAGTCAAGCGCTGCCCTCAACAGCCACTGCCCGGCTCAGTGCCGCCCCCATTGGCAAGAGGCAGACCACGGCTCCCAGAGCAACGGTCGCCTGGTCGCGAATCTCCGTATGGAGCGCCCAACGGTCGCGAGGCCTCTTCTCAGCCGAAGCTCACGGGAGGCTGTCGAGGATGGACTGGTAGTCCGCGCTCTTGCTCCGCTCCGTGCTGCAGCCCAGCGCGACCGCATACGCGCTGATGTCCTCTACCCGTGTGTCAGAGCTTGGGTGAGTGGAGAGAAACTCGGGAACTCCGCCGCTCTCCAGCTTCTCAAAGAAGCCTGCTGCGCCGTCGGCCGCCCACGGTGTCTCGCAGAGGTACTCCACCGAGTAGTCATCTGACTCAGACTCGTCGGCGCGAGAAAAATTCAGGTTGGCCAGCCCGGCTGCAAGCTCCGCCAGCAGCCCCGGCTCCTCACCAAGCACCAGACCGATCAGCGAAGAGAGCCCGTAGGCCTTGGTGAGCTGCTGGGTCGAGTGTCGCTGATCGGCATGGGCAATCTCGTGCCCCATGACCCCGGCCAGCTCATCCTCATACTCCAGAAACTCGATGAGTCCGGTGTAGACGTAGATGTAGCCACCCGGCGCGGCGAAGGCGTTGAGGGTGTCCGGATCATCAATGATGTAGGTCTCCCACGCGAACTCATCGGCGTAGATGACCTCACCAGTCGCGAGGATCTCATCACGGATTTGGTAGATGTGCTCGTAGGCCTCGGGATATTCAGCCTCGTCGAGGATCGGAAAGTCAGCAGGACTCGCAGCGATCTCATCGCGGAGCTGCTGGCCGAGCGTGATGTCGTCCGCGATGGTGAACAGGTTGATGCCATCGAAGATGGTCCCAGAAGAAGGGCTGCACCCAATCAGGCTGATGAGTATCGGTATCCATCGCTGCGGCATCGCGGACTCCTCCCTCCCTGATGTAGCCCGACGACGCCGGCTCAGCGTACGCCAAACGCACCGATTGCTCACGCCACCAGCTCACGCCCCAGACAACGAGTAGAGTGTGGGCAAGCAACCCAGAGGGACAACATGACACTGACTCTGCTGCTGGCGGCATGCGGGGGCACGGGCGCTGACACCGCTCCAGCGCAGCCAGACACCAGCGGGACTGTGGACACCGCAGACACCGCAGACACCGCAGACACCGGTCTCCCCGATGGGCTGATGGGAACCATCGACTTTCACTCGTTTGGAGCGCTTGGCGCGGTCAACATTCAGAAGGCGTTCGGGCTGGCTGTCGACAAGAAGTTCATCGCCTACTTCTCCAACAACCCAGAAGTCACCTGCGAGGACGTGGTGAGCTATCTCACGCCGTCCGATACAGCAGAGGACCCCTCTGACTTCCTCACTCCAGGTCACTGCGACATGTTCATGAGCCTGGAATGGCTCGACGGGTTTGAGCACCAGGACGATCTTCTGTTTGTCGCAGGCTACGCCCTGTCCTGCCCGCTTGGGGACGGCGAGTTCGTCTACGAGAAGCGGGACAAGGGTGACTACGACTTCTACTGGACCGGGCGCTGGTGGCAGGGTCACCCGCTGGACTACCAGATCAGCATCACCGAAGCGTCGGATCACTACACGTTCTCCGGACAGCTGACGACCTTCAAGGGCAACCTCATCTACGAGGATCTCAACACCTACACCGGCGTGGGCACAATCGAGGGAGTCCTGGAGATCGAGCGCTGCGGTGACATCGCCCCGCTCCACAAGATCTACTGAGCCTTAGAACCAGTCCCACTCTCCTGGCTGCTCTCCGCGCGCGAGGCGACCGGAGAGCCGCCAGGCGTCATAGGCCGAGGCAACGCTGAGGAGGCCGAGGCCACCGCAGGTCAGCAGACCGACCACCAGCATGACCGAGCCCTTGGTCCGCTGTCCGAGCCAGAGCTGTGCAGCACCAGGCAGCACAAACGAGATGAACGCCGCGAGCGCCTGAGGGTGCTCGGCAGCGGGTAGCGGAGGTGGGCTGGAGGCTTCTGGAGAAGGCGCGGCGTCTGGAAGCGATCGGACGGCGGGAGGTGCTGGTAGTGAGGCGATTTCCTGAAAGATCTCGGGTCCGAAGTAGGGACTGATGAGCAGGACGGTGGCATGCTTGAGCTGTCGACGATCCTCAGGAAGCGTTCCGGGAATGCCTTCCGGGAAGCGCTCTGCGACCTGCTCGAAGGGGACCCAGGAGAAGGCTGCGCCGTTGCGGAAGTAGTGGGGACGCCACGGGGGCGGCAGCTGCTCAGAGGAGACGAGCGCGGCGGCGACGGCATGGATGAGCCCGGTAGCCTCTGAGATTCGATCCGCCGCGCAGGCGAGGATCTCCAGCTCAAAGCAGCCCCATCGAGGCAGCCCGCGGGTCCGAACCCAGGCCACTCCGTCCCGTCGGGAGACCAGCACGCTGTAGCAGTCTCGAACGGCTGGGGGTCGGACCTCTGCAGCCTCACGCCACAGCTCCGAGAGGATCCGCCCTGTCGCCGCCTCGATGACCCGTGAGTCCGGGCCGGGAAGAAGCTGTCCGACCAGCCGCATCAACATCAACGTGTTCCAGGGAGGCGCCTCGGCGGTGTCGCAGTGCAGGCCGATGGTCCACTCGCTGTCCCGAATCTTCTGGAGGTCTTCTGCAGCCTGACGCTGGATGTCCAGCCCCATGTCCAGCGGCAGGCCGGTCTCCTCCAGCCAGACATGGACCCGATCACCACGGCGTGCGCGGACCCCTTCCGTCGAGGTCTCCCAGCTCCGACGCGGTCGCTCCGGTGGCTCAGCGAACAGCTGACGCTCCCAGAGGGGGCGATGGCCATGGCTCTGCTCGGCATCGCCGATGTCATGAATCAGAACCCGCCCCGCCAGGAGGCGATCGATCACCGTGTGGACGTCTGGACACTCACACCCGCTGGGGAGCACCACATAGATGATGTTGTCCTCACGCGAGCGGTGATCGAGGTTGTCCTGGTAGAGCTGCGGAAGGTGCCTGGCAGCCGGCAGCGACGGGTCCTGCACGACCCGACACTGTGCGCAGACCGTGGCAAAGTCCGGCATCGATCGGTAGCAGGACTGGCAGGGATGTCGCGGCAGGCTGAGCAGCGCATCCACCGTGAGCATGCGGGGAGTAGAGAAGGGTGCACCACATCGACCGCAGCATCCAGCACCGCGAGAGGACAGCGGGTGAGAACAGCGGGGGCAGTAGGCGTTGGGTTGATCAAGCATATCTGCCGAGAGACTACCCCGGCGAAGGCCCCACCAAGCGGCAGAGGAGCCAGCCTGAGGCTTTCTGGCGCTGCGCAGTCCACACACCAGAGTCCCTCACCGCAGAGCCACATGGCTGCATGCTGGGCGGTCCGGGGCCATGCAGCCCGGCTTGTCCGGGCGAAGCGAATGTCACCCGCAGAAACGCCCTTGAACCACTGCAGAGAGAGAGAGAACACAAATCAGCATCAAGGATGCTTCTCAAGCAGAGGCTGCCGACCAACCTCAGGGGAGTACCGGCTGCAAGAGTCGACGACGCGGAGAAGCAGCGGCCGCTGTCACCGCTCGTCGGACCGCTCATGCCACGAAACATCGACGTGGTAGTCTCATTGGGTGTCTCACCATATCACAGATACAGTGCATCGTTCCATGCGATCCCTCGGCCCGCTCATGCGAGTGCGTCGAGACAGCGGACGCATCGCGTTCACAGTCCACCAGGGGCCGATGGCACTGAAGCGAAGGTCGAATCGACTTGAGACCGGCCTCAGTACGGTCGGTCATCGTCGCGGACTCCGCGCGACGGGACCGGACCTCTCGCGTGCCGCTGCGCCAGGAGAGCGCAGCGGGGATCAGATATCGATCGAGTCATCTGTCGAGCATGGTACGACCGTGCAAGCTACAATCCCCTGCTGCCCCTTGGCTGAATCTTAGGAAGTCTGATGCTGGCTGCTGCCTTACTCTCTGCTCTGCTCTCTCCAAACGCACACGCTGAGGAGCCGCCTGAGGACGGGTTCAGCATGGGTGCCCTCCCTGCGGTGAACTACAACAGCGACGAGGGCTTTGGGTACGGTGCCATCGGCACCGGCTACTGGTACCGAGACGGCCTGCAGCCATACAAGTACGCCCTCACCCTTCGCTTCTTCATGACGACCAAGAACATCCACGCCCACATGATCCGGCTGGATGGCCTGGACATCGGCGGCCTCCCGCTGCGGGTCTGGGCGGAGACCGGCTACCGCTCGACCCTCGCGGCCAACTTCTGCGGGCTCGTGGGTGATGGCCACTGTGGAGACGATGCGGCATCGGTGGCCACCGCAGCAGGAGAGGCCGCCGGCCTGACTGGAGACGACCTCTCCACCTTCGCCAGCCGCTACTACCTCATGCGGTACACCGAGCCCTACGGGCTGTTCAACCTCCGCTGGAAGCTGAGCGACAAGCCCCACCGGGTCGAGGTGATGGCCGGCTATCGGGGCTCCTACTACTTCCCCGGAACCCCCGGAGAGGTCAGCCCCTGGCCCAACAGCCTCTACCAGTCGAGCTACCACACCGACGGCGAGACCGGCTTCTCAAGCGTCCTGCAGGCCGGCATGATGTTCGACAACCGCGACAACGAGCCGGCCCCCAACAGCGGCTACTGGTCAGAGTTCTCGGTCCGAGGTGCTGCGCCGGTCTGGGGAAGTGCCTGGAGCTGGGCAGGCGTGAACCTCACCCACCGCCAATATGCCAGCATCCTCCCAGAGAAGCTCGTCTCAGCCACCCGCCTTGTCCTCGACGCCACCTGGGGAGACATGCCGTTCGCAGAGATCTCCCGCTTCGGTGGCTCTCGGGACTACAGCGGTCTCGGCGGGCAATACGGCGGGCGCGGAATGCGCGCCTGGCGCTACCTCGGGCAGGTCAAGGCCCTCGGCCAGCAGGAGCTGCGCTACACCTTCGCTCGAATCGCACCAGGGACCCAGACCTTCGCCTTCGGCCTCGTCGGCTTCTTTGACTACGGCTTCGCAGCCCGTGACTTCTCCGACCTCTCGATCAACGACTCCGGCTACGGAACCGGCACCGGCCTGCGGGTGACCTGGAACGAGAACTTCATCGTCCGGGTCGATGCCGGGTTCAGCCCGGTCGAGGACTGGGGCAACAAGCTCTACATCAACCTCGATCACATCTTCTGAGTCGGCTAGCGGTTCTGAGATCGGCTACCGGGCGTACAGCGCGGCGGTATCGTGGAAGAACGCGCGGCGGCTCTCGGCCCAGGTGTAGAACATGTGGCCGCCAGGGTAGTGGCGCAGGAAGACCGCGCGGCGCTGCGACTCCGTGAGCTGCCCCAGGGCAACCAGACGCCAGGATGAGAAGTACGGGGTGACCAGATCGTAGCTTCCGTGCACGATCATCACCTTCATGTCCGGATTGAGCGACATGCCATAGCGGAGCTCAGACATTGATCCGACAAGGTCCGTTCTCAGCTCGCCCTCACCGTCCCGCCAGCTCTGGTTCACCGACATGCTCAGCAGGTGGTAGTCCCGCACCGACTCGGTGACCGCCAGCTCCGCCGTGAGGTAGCTCATCACGGCAGCCGTGAAGATCCGAGAGAGTCCGGCGAGCGTGGGATCCGGGCCCCCGAATTGCTCGGAGGACGGGAACGGATCCCGGACAGTGACCGAGGCATCGTACAGCCCACAGACCAGCCCCTGATCTCGCAGCAGCTCACGGCAGAACCGCGTCATCTCGACACGTCCGGCGCAGCGGGCGATCAGGGACGCTGGCAGACCGATGAGCCCAGCCATCTTGTTGTAGATCTCCGCCCGACGCGCGCTGGACAGCGCATCGCCGGCAGCGAGGGCAACGGTCAGCTCCTCCAGCGCAAACCGCTCCGCCTCCGCGAGGTGCTCCGCACGGGTCTCGCCGGCGAGAGCAGCCCGTCCGTGATGAAGCCCAGCAGCCGCCATGGTCGGCAGCTTGTCGATCCAGGGAAGGACGTTGTACGCGCTGCCCCCGAGCAGATCGAATTCAATCGCCGGAGAGATCAGCAGCGCGCCGCACAGCCCGACCCCGTCCTGCTCCTGGAGTCGACGGGCCATCCGCGCGACCCGGAAGCCGCCGTAGCTCTCACCGGCAAGGTAGATGGGGCTGCCCCACCGCTGGTGGCGAGAGAGGTAGCGCCGGATGACCTCACCCATCGCATCCAGATCGCCCTCGACCGTCCAGTAGTGCTTCTTTCGCTTCTCAGCGGCTGCAGGCTCCTCCCCCTCACGCTCCAGTGTCCGGGAGAAACCAGTCCCGACTGGATCAATGAACACGAGATCGGTGAACTGAAGCCAGGTCTGGGGGTTGTCGATGACCCGGGCCGGCGAGGGCGGCAGAGAGCCGTCGTCGTTGAAGAACACCCGACGTGGACCGAGCACGCCGAGGTGGAGGTAGGCCGAGGCTGCGCCGGGACCGCCGTTGAACACAAAGGTCAGCGGCCGATCGGGAGCATCGCAGAGGGTGTAGGCAACATGGAAGACCTCAGCGGAGGGCTTGTCGTCGGAATAGAGTGTCATCCAGTCCGCCCGGGCCTCGTACCGCAGCGCGCCAGATGGTAGCGTGAGGGTGTGGGCTGTAACGGCGGGCTCACGGACCGGAGAATCCTGCTCAGACATGGTCAACCTCCTGATGCTGGCGCGTATCACCATCGCCCTCTTCTTGTTGTCGGCCTGTGAGGACCGCGACGCCGAGTGTGAAGGTGTCGACTGCACATCGCCAAATATGATCGACCAGTGGGAGCGCGACCCGGACGCCGCCCAGCAGGCGATCCTGGCGATGGCCGATCCGGTCACCCAGCTCGCTGCGGTTCGAGCTCTGGCAATGCACCACCCCGAAGACCTCGCGGGGCTCTGCCCGGAGCTGAGCGGAGACACAAAGCGAGAGTGCACGCAGATGAGCCAGCGGCCGCACCTCTGGAAGAAGCCCGAGGCGCTGAAGTCCGAGGGGCAGAAGCTCGACAGCCTGACGAGCGATGCCGTCGCGAGCCCGCCGACAGCGTTCGATCCTGTGGAGACCGACTGCGCAGACAATTCCTGCCGCCTCACCGCAGCCAGCGAGGCCGGTGCTCAGGGCAGCGGACCGGGAATCTGTGCGAGCATCACCGAGACGAGCTGGCGGGATGAGTGCTTCTTTCGGGTCGGTGAGCAGGCCGCAGACCTCGCCCTGGGAGTGACCGTCTGCCTCAACGCCGGGCCATATGTCGAGCGGTGCCTCGGGCACATCTCCCGCAACCTCGCCACGCCGCCGATTGCGCTCGACAGCGCGGTGGGCTGGGAGACGCTCCAGGCAAGCGTTCAGCGTGTGACCCAGGTGCTCCCTGCGCCGCTGTCTGAGCAGATGGCGGATCGGATCTGGGCCGAGAGCCTCACCGCTTCGTACAACGCCAGCGCAGCGGTCACCGGAGACCCCCTCGATCACCTGCCGGCGTCCGCCCGTCCGCACATCCTCGCCGCAGCAGCCTGGCGCCTGAGCAAGCTCGAGACCCACCGCGGGCTCGAGGCGTGGATGTCAGCGCTCGATGCCGCCCTGGCCCGCCGCGGCGCCACACACAACCCGCAGGGACGCCCCGGCGTCATCACCCGAGGCTGGCTCAAGAGCCTGCCAGGCGAGGACGCCCTTCCCTGGGTGGCGTACCTCCGCGACCAGCGCAGGGTCCAGGGGCAGAGCGACGAAGCAGAGCGGATCATCTGCCTGCTGGAGGCCATGCTCCGGAGCAGCACCCGCGACGAGCTGCTGCTGGAGGATGCTAGCCGCCACCCCGATCAGGCGGTTCGCTGGACCGTGGCGCGGCTCACTGGACGGTATGCGCAGCTGGACCGCCTCAACACGATCCTCCAGCAAGACGCCGATCCGCTCGTTGTCCAGCGGGCGTCGGTTCGAAGAACGCGCTAACTGCCTCCAATGACACTCACCGGCAAGCAGAACCGTCACCTTCGCTCCCTCGCTCACCACCGCAAGCCCGCGGTGCTCATCGGTGCAAACCGAGTCACTGAGGGGGTCATCAAGCGGGTCGATGAGGAGCTGGAGCACCACGAGCTGATCAAGGTCAAGCTCCTCGATGCCGAGCGTGAGGAGGTCCGCGAGGCCGAAGAGATCCTCGTGGCGCGCACCAACGCTGTCCGCGTGCAGATCATCGGACACACCCTGGTGCTCTACCGTCGCCGAGAGAAGGATCCAGAGATCAACCTCCCGAAGCGCTGAGCTATCGGAGGATGACCTGTCCTCCAGCAGCGCTGAGCTGTCGCCGGATCCGGTGGGCCTCCCGGTTGCTCTCCGCGCGGGTGATCAGGCAGGGGACGGACTCAACGAGCGCCCTCGCATCCCGGAGTCCCATTCCGTTGAGATCACGCACCGCAGTGATGAGCGGGATGACGGCGGCATACCCAAGAAGCCAGACCTCGTGGCGCATCGAGGGGCGCAAGAGGGGCCTCCAGACAGGCGCCACTTCCTGGAGGCAGTCCTCCGCGATGGTGAGGCTCTCCAGGCGCTCCTGCGGCGGCGCTCCGGTGAGGCGCACAGAGAAGAAGCCGTCGAGGCTCAGGTGCCGAACAGGGCATGTCCAGACCGCCTCAGGGACCGGCTGAGCCACGGTGACGCTCAGCTCGAGAGACTCGACGTGCTTCAGCCCCTCGAGCAGCTGCGCTGGGATGCGCGCACCAAACGACAGCGCGAGCAGCCTCAGCGGCGGAAGCCGTCGGAGCTCTCCCCCATCGTCGATGCCTTGCAGGCGAAGTGCATCGACGGCGAGCGCCCCCCGCCACTCCGTCCACTGCACCGCGTCGAGGATCAGGGTGATGCCGGAGAGGTCTCCGCTGATCCGTCGGATGCCGGTGCCGGTGATGTCGAGTGAGGCGAGCCGGGAGAGGTCCACCCAGTCCGGGAGCACATCGATGGGGAGTCCGGTGAGGCAGAGGTGCCCTCCATCACACAGCGCGGTGAGCTCTGTGAAGAGGTGCTCTCGGAGCGGAGAGGGGATGCCACGATGGAGCAAGTGCACCTGTCGAAGAAGCACCTGCCCGTACCGCTCGACGAGCACGGCACGAGACGTGATCGTCTGTGGCTGCCAATCGGGCGTCTTCTGGAGCCAGTCCAGCAGCGCAGCCGCACTGGAGAAGCTGATGCTGAGCGCTCGAGACACAAGCCTCCCAGAAGACAGCTCCAGCTCTCGGATGGCAAAGAACCAGCCCGCAGGATTGGCGACGAGCTGAATCCGTCGAAGCCCCGGAGCAGGAGCACAGGCGCTCGGGCAGTGTCGAACATGGCGGATGAGGAGCACGAGCGCTGCGATGTGGGTGAAGAAGCCATCGGAGGACAGCAGACCATCGAGCTCCAGGCAGCGAATCCGAGAGCGGGTCTCACCATCGATGGACTCAAATGAGAGCTTCGGGAGATCGATGAGCGCCGTGCGGCCAAGGATCTCCGCCTCGACTGCTGCGCTGTTCATGGCAGCCACAAGCTCCAGTCCCTGAAGCACCTGATCAAGCTCCCCCGCGCAGAGCAGGTCAGCCATCGTGGCGGTCATCACGAACCACCTCCAAGCGAGAACCAGAGCCGACGCAAAGCCGCACCAGCCCCAGGCAACAAGCGGTCGGCGGGGGGACGACAACCAGCGGCGCGATTGCGACAGTGGGGGCTGCCAGGACGAAGCTGTCGCCGACGAGCACGTGGGGACTCAGAGGGCGCGCAGCGGGCTGTCCCTCTCGACCGCTGCGGGAGGTGCGGCAGCGGACAGGACACAGCACGGCGCCGAGGCACCCCTCCGGACATTCCCAGCAATAACAAAGGTTCTAAGTAGCCAAAAAGAATCATACCTTCAGATTCTCGATTTCTGAGTCTCAGGCGTACTCTGGGGCGAATTTGAGCAGAAATAAGGTCCAAAATGTGGCCGTGTAGATGCCCGATTCGCAACCAACGTGAGGCTGTGCCCATTCTCTCCGTCACGGCTCGTCGGACACGCCGGGTCGAGCCGCTGTGAAGGGACAGCCAGCGCGTGGGTCTCCGGGACGCAACGCAGCGTAAATTCAGCCCGACGCGGAGTCGTGACCAGCGCCCACCAAGGGGCACACACTCCGCCAGTGCAAGCTGGGCGCCAACACCCTGACCGCTCATGGACAACCCAGGGTCGGGCGAGCGGTGTGAGCTGAGCGGTGCAGGGGTCCCCGCACACGTCCTGGATGACATGCCCGTGCGCCAGGCAGCACCCAGCGCTCCGGAGCAGAGGCGTTCATTTTCAGGTCGAGCCATCGGAGGTGGAGTATAGATGCGACCACAGCAGAGCAGCATCACAGCCTCTCGATAATGCATCAACTATTGGTTGTAAGTGTATAATATTAAACAATTAAGTATCGAAAATTGGATTGACGAAAGGCCCAGATCAGACGCATCAAGGGTGGGTCATCCTCCTCCAGAGATGGGCACGACCTCCGGAGCCCTGGAGGCTCGAAGGACTCACGGGAGGCACACGTCAGGCAGCGTCGGCCCCTGAGGCCGGCCGCACACCCGATGACCTGACAGGGCTGTCACGCAACGATCTACGTGTCGTGCTTGCTGCCGCCGAGGCACTCTGGGGAGGGGTTGGAGACCGCTCCTCCCACAGCACTCCACTCCGTCGGTGTCAAGGTCTTCATGGTCAGCGCGTGGATGCCGCCGGCCATCTCCGCCTTGAGTGCGCCGTAGACCGTGCGCTGTCGCTTGACCAGGCGCTGCCCCTCAAATGCCTCAGAGACAACGACCACATTCCAGTGGCTCTCGCTGCCCTCAGGGACGTTGTGCTTGTGGCTCTCGTTGATCAGCTCGATGTGGATCGGGGAGAGCACCTGCAGCGCGCGCTCGATTTGCTCAGCCATGGCCATGAGACTCACTCCTTTTCGAATCTCCATATCTCATGATTCCGCTCACAGGCACCGCTGGACGCACGCTCCAAGAAACCCTCCAGGCAGCCTCCTGCAGAGCACACGGCTCGAGGAGGTCAGCGCCTGACCGCGCGCCTCTGACTCCCCTCCCCTTGGTCACAGCAGCTCTGGCGGCACGGTGAGGCCGTAGTACTCCAGCAGCCCTTGCTCTTCTCCCTTCTGGGCAACCTTGGAGAGGATGATGAGGTGAGAGAGCAGGTCCCGCACCTCGACCGCCTCAACCGCCAGCGCATCGCCGACCCGCTCAAGGGCCAGCAGGGTGCTTGCCCGACGCGACCGGGTCCGCATCCAGAAGCACCCTCGCCTGCCACCGCAGACATCCGCCAGCGCGCTCGCTGCGATGCGCTTTCGGACATCGGGCTGGCCGGGAGCCTCCTCGACGCAAACAGACTGAGCATCAAAGCGGAAGGTCCAGCCGCGCTCGCTGCCGTCGGGAAACACCACCTCCAGGCGGTAGACGATCTCGCGTGAGCAGTACTCGCGGACCACCTCATCTCCCGAGGCGACCCCCTGCCCGATGAGCGCAGGCAGCACCTGACCGACAAACCCCTCTGCAAACCGAAGCAGGAAGTCGGCGGGGTAGTCGGCTTCGTTGTCGTCATGGAGCGCCGGCACCGGCTGGGTCGGATCATGCTCGAGGCGATGGGTGTCCTCAGCGAGCATGCGAACAAAGGGGGCGGACTGCCGCTGGCAGCGAACCGTGCCCGCTTCGATGTGGAGGCAGTCACCCGGGTTGACCGCTGTGACCGTGCGGGCAGCATCGAGCCGGAGGAGATCCCGTGCGAACCGCTCCCGTGAGATCGGAAACAGGTGGGGATTGAGCCAGTCGAGCGCATCGACAAACCGAAACCCCGCGGCTCCAGGAACGATCACCCGAGCACCGACCGCGAGCGCAGCCGAGAGGTTGGTGGCGTGGATCTCGCCGAGGTTCTGTGTTCGCCCCTCGAAGAAGGTGAAATTCTGGCTGGCATGCATGGCGAGGTGTACATCGATGATCCCGAATTCATCGCGGATGCGACGAATCGTCGCACCGGTCAGCGGTGTGTCGACCTGGTTGAGCAGCACCCCAGACGAATCCGCCAGCACGCAGCCCAGCTCCTGAAAGGTCTCAGAGACCGACGGAATGCCGACGATCCGCAGCGCACCGATGCGGGTGGTCTCGAACCCGCGCAGGGGCCGGATGTCGGTAAAGCCGAGGCGCCGGATGCCGTGAAGCAAGAGGGCATCCTCCGGGCACAGCAAGGGCACCGACCGATCGAGCCGAGCCAGCGAGGGGAGATGGTAGTGGTCGAGGTGGCGGTGGCTGATGATGATCGCCGCGAGCGGCGGCAGGTCATCGATGTCCACCGACCGTGCCGGACAGGATGTCACCGTCCCCTCTTCAAACGGCTCCATCAGCACCGGGTCGGTGAGGACATTGCCGCCCTGAGTCTCGATGAGCCAGCAAGCGTGTCCGATGAGCGTTGCGCGCATGCCTCAGGTCCTTACTCGAGCGGGGAAGGTCGAGATGCTGGAGTTCATGGACTCTCCATAAGACGTGGCTCCCCGTATCGGGAATGAGGCGTCGTGATGAGACCAGACCATCCACAGTGAGGCACGCCTCTCGGTCGCCGAGGAGCGTCTGTGACGACGATGCTCAAGACCAACCAGCAGGGTCAGGGCTGCGCAGAGCTCGCAGGAGCGACTCCGTGCTCCTGGAGCCCGGAAGGCGGTAGCCAGGATGCCTCCCCGTCGACATAGAGCAGCACACCCGGCGGCTCGACCGAGACCGTCTCCGTGCAGGGGCCATGGAAGAAGAACTCCACGAAGCCAGCGTCAGGTCCATGCCGCAGCCGAGAGATGAGATTCCACAGCGGCCCGTCGATGGTCTGCTCATCGACACCACAGCGAGCCGTGAGCCGATCCGGGAGCGCGTCGGGCACCGACCAGCGCACCCCGACCACAGCACCGATGGGCACCTCCGTGACCACCTCGGGTGCCGGAAGGACATCGGCAGCCGGCTTGAGGACACAGAGGCGGTGGTTGTCGAGGGACTGACACGAGGCGACCTCTGGTGGAACCGGCTCGCTGCGGCGATGCTCATAGACCACCCCGACCTCCAGGGCATCGAGCAGGGCCACAGCGCGGGGAGCGGGCCAGTCCACAGCCATGGCGTTGATTTCATCGAGAACGCCAAGCGACCGGGCGTACTGCCCACCGAGCAGCGGGCGGTCGTGCTGAATGGCAGCGAGGTAGGCCGAGATGATCGTCTCCCCGCAGGCACTCTGCCGCCCCTTGGGACTCATCATCGTGTCCCACAGAGCACCGCTCACCGTGAGGTCACTCAAGGCAGCATAGTCGGGGTGTGGTGTCTCCATGGTGTGCTGTGAGGTCCGCTGTGCTGGCCGCTCGGCCATGACAAAGACCACCGCAAGCACCCCCAGCAGCCACGAGCGCCGGTAGAGGTACCAGACCCCCAGCGCAGAGAGCATGCCCATGCCAGTGAAGCTCACCGCGAGCCAGCGCGACGGCGCGCGGAGTCCGCTGAGCCCAGGCAGCAGGCTCAGCAGCGCGTGGGGACCAGGGATGCCTGTCGCCGCCCCCCGCCAGACCACCTCTTCGCCCAGCGCGAGCAGCATTCCAGCGAGGGTCGCTCCGATGACCGCTCGCCAGAGAAAGCGGTGCCGCACCCCACTCCAGAGCACACCAAGTCCCATCAGGGAGAGCATCAGGAGCGCGAAGCCAGCGTTGGACGGATCGGCCTCGGAGAGCCGGGGGAGAAGCCGTGCGTCCGTGGCAGTCATGGTCAGCCGATGTGACGCAAAGCGCGCGGAGGGCTCGAAGAACAGCGAGGGGTCCCAGACGCTCGACGGCACCTCGTCGCCCACAGCACTGAGCCACCGCGCGCTGCGGGAGAACAGCGTGCCAACCGGGAGCAGCGTGAGGCTCGCGAGCAGTCCCCCCCATGCGATCCCCAGCCAGGTCTTGCGATCCCCGATCCGGTGTAGCCCAGCGGAGGCCAGGAGCGCGACGAGCATCAGGCCGCCGTGCAGCCCCATGTACACCCCGAACTGAGCCGAGAGTCCGCTGACGAGCACACCAGCCCCAGCGAGCATCGGACGACGGCGCGCCAGCCCCAGTCCCACCAGCACCACCCCGAGGATGCCCGCCTCGTGGTGAACGAGGTTGATGTGGTGGAAGTGGGCAATGTGCGCGACGTGGTAGCCCGCCGCCATTCCACCAACCCAGGTGTGCGGTCCCCTGCCGAGCAGCAGGCGGATCGCCAGGAAGCCTGTCAGGGCAGTGAGAATGACCCCAGAGAGGCTCAGGAAGCACTGAAGGGTGACCGGATCGGCACCAAGGAGTGCCACCGGGAGGCTCAGCACGGCCTGTCCCGCGACCCAGTCCGTGACCGCCGCGCCCGTCTCAAGCGGCCACGCCATGCGCCGCAGTCCCTCCCCCATCAGACCGCCCTGGAGCTGATCGATGGCGAGCAGGACCATGTCCGCGTCGCGACGCACCAGCCCACCGTCCGCCGAGACAACCGGCGACAGCCACCACAGCGACGAGAGCACCACGACCGCCACCGCGACGGGGTCGCTGTCGAGCATGCCCAGGAGTCGTTTATTGAGGTTGGACACGTTCAGCTCCGCTCGGCTCCAGTGTTGCACAGCGCTCGGACTCACTCACCGCGTGCACAGCGTCGATGGACTCCTGCTGCGCATGCGCGCTCCAGCCATCGCAGGATGCGATGTTCGTTTGTTGCGCTGGCCTGGAGGGGCACGGTTCGCCTCCCGTGAAGTCTGCCGTGCTACCGTCCTCCCCATGCACCACTGGTCACTGCTCGGGTTGCTCGGGCCTGCACCGTCCCTTCCCGCAGGCTCCTGAGGAGATGGCGCAGCCCCTCCAGGCCGGCACCCGACTGCTGCAGTGCGTCACCGCAAGCAGGGTGCCCGACGCTCATCCTGGCTCAACACGGCTCGGCCCACTGTGAGGCTACGCAGCCTGCTGCCGCACCTCATCCTGCTCGTCGCGGTCGGGGCCTGGATGGTGATGTCTGCACAGCTCACGCGCTGGCCTTCGGGCGACGGACCGCACGTTCTTGGCACCGGACTGCGACTGTCGCAGCTGATCTTCGACGGCGAGTGGTACCTCGCCCTGCTCTGCTTCTCCTCCCTGCTCGCTCCCCACCCGCCCGGAGCCTACCTCCCTGGCACCCTCGGCTACATCGTGTCTGGTGGTGCAGGCTGGGGGCACCTTCTGGGCGGCGGCATCGTCCTGTATGCCTGCCTCGACGGCATCCGACGCCTCGGCGGGATGTGGGGCTGCGTCTGGCTGGGCGCGACGGGCCTGGTCTGGGTTCAGGCTGAGTCTGGCGGGGTCGATCTCATCGCCGCAGCAGCGGTCGTGCAGAGCCTCTCTCACCTCGCCGCGAGCGACCGACTCCGCAAGCCTGGACCGACCGCGCTGTGGGGGGCGTGGATGGGGCTGGCATTTGTCACCAAGTACACAGCCCCGATGTTCCTGTGGGGACCATGCCTGCTCGCAGGCTGGTGGGTGGTCCGGCGGGGGCGCTGGAGGGCGCTGCTGCTGGCGCTTCTGGCGTTTGCCCTCGTCGCGACCCCGTGGTGGAGCGGCCACTACCAGAACGTCATCGGCTACGTCCAGACCAGCAACACCGCCAGCACCGGAATGTGGGACAACCAGGCCGTCGCGAATCCCTGGAGCGCCGAGGAAGTTCGATGGTACCCAGCGGCAGCGGTCGATGCCTTCGGCTGGCCCGGCGCGCTCGCCTTGCTGGCAGGGCTGCTCATCCCGTGGCGTCGCCGGGGCAGCCCTCGGGGAGCCTGGGGGATCCCCCTGCTGGCGGTCGCCGGAGGCTTCCTGCTGCTCAATTCGCAGTCTCAGCGACAAGACCGCTACCTGCTGCCCGCCGTCCCTCTGGCAGCCGCAGCGGCTGGGTCCGCTCCCCTCTCCTTCGCGCTCGCCGGGATCGGAGCGGTCGGACTGTATGGTGCGGGAGTGGTGTCGCTCATGGAGCCGGAGCCCCCGACAAACCGTGACTATGCCCACGACTTCGAGACCGCCGGGCAGACCTGGCCGTGGACACATGAGTCCTACCGACCGACCTCTCAGGATCCCCGCCCGTGGAAGATGGCCGAGTCGCTCCAGAAGGTGCGCGCACAGCACGGCAGCGACCTCGGCACCGTCGGCTTCCTGCTCGATGACCGCGCCGGCGCGCCCGGGGCGGGCCTCATCCTCAGCCAGGCTGCTGCGCTGGGCTACCGCTGGCACATCGCGACCGTCGCGCTTCCTCCCGGCGGTGGTCGGCCGGGAGGACCGACCGAGTCGATCTTCATCACGCCGTTCACGATCGGAGCATGGCCCTCGCGAGAGTTCACCACGCTCATGGCGATTGTTCGAGAGAACGACAGAGAGCGGCAGGCATGGCTGGCGAGCAGCGGGCTGACGCTGGTAGAAGAGTGGAGCCTGCCAAAGGGGCGGGTCGGCCGGCTGTACACCCGATGATGCCGAGCTTTTGCGGTCTCGGAGATGCACCCACGCGGTCAG
>JAQXDW010000057.1 GCA_029251165.1 Myxococcota bacterium | reverse complement strand
CAGATCAGCGACCATGGTGCCGACATAGCTGTCTGCGTCTGCGTCTGCGTCTGCGTCTGCGTCTGCGTCCGCATCGGTGTCCGCGTCGGTGTCCGCGTCGGTATCGGCGTCGGCTTCTTCCGGACTGGCGCTGTCCTTGTCATCACACCCAGCCAGCGCAAAGACACCCATCCACAGCAGTGTTCGCAGCATGTCTCTCCCCACAGGTTCCCAAGAGACTATCAGAGACAGCGGTCTGTGTAGTGACCGATGCTGCTCATTAAATGCCGATCAGATGGCTTCCTCGCCCTTTGCGTCCTGTGGAACATCGCCCCCCGCTCGCCGCTGCGCTGCGCGAGCTCGCGGAGCCCCCTGGACATCGGATGCATCAGCACGGTCGACACTGGTGTCGGAGCGGCATGCTCCTGTGGGTGGGCTGTCGGCGCGGCCGCAGTCCTCAGTGGAGTGCCGCTGCGCATCATCCACGTGCACCATGGGCTGCCACGCGCGCCGGCGCTCTGCACCGTTTCGGACAGGCTACTGTGCGGTGATGGTGAGGCGCTGTGTTCTACAATACGTCGTGAGGACCCGGAACTCTCCCCGGATCTTTCCCTCCAGAGAAGCCTCCACCACGCCATGACCACGGACCCCTCCCAGCTGAGCTGGCCCATTGTCGGCGACTATGACCAGGTGGAGCGGCTCGGTGCGGGAGCCTTCTCCAATGTCTACAAGGTCCGAGAGCGCTCGCTGGGGGTCACCTACGCTGCCAAGGTCTTTCGCGAAGACTTCCTGACTGACCCGCACCTGCGCGAGCTCATCTTCCAAGAGGGGCAGGTCCTCGCGCGGCTCAAGCATCCCAACATTGTCCGTGTTCATCGGCTGATCAAGCAGCCGCTGACCTTGATCATGGACCACATCGAGGGCATGACGCTGGAGCAAGCCCTCTCACAGCGGTCCGCGTCGCTGTGCTGGGAAGAGCTGGCGTCGCTGGTGGTGCCCCTTGCCCGGGCGATGGCGGAGGCCCACCGCAGCAAGATCATCCACCGCGATCTCAAGCCGGCCAACATCATTCTCGCCGATGGTCTGCTCTCCAGGCCGGTCATCATCGACTTTGGGGTCGCCTCGGTGCTGCCGCGCCACACCCTCACGCAGGCCCGCTCCGGCGGCATGGTGGTGGGCACCCCGGGCTTCATGGGCCCCGAGCAAATTCAGGGTGCGCCTGCCCGCGTGACCGATGATGTCTACGCCCTGGGAGCCATCCTGGCGGAGGCCGCCACCGGACGGCCTGCGGTTCCGGGGGCGACGCTCGAAGAGATCTTCGCCAACACCACCCAGGGTCAGCTCTCTCCCGCCATCGCAGCGCTTGAGCCGCGACTGGCCACGATCATTCGTCGCGCCATGAGCACGGACCACCGGCAGCGCTACCCCAGCATGTCGGCGCTGCTGGAGGATTGGTCCGCGCTGGCGCGTGCGCCGGTCAGGCTCCCCACCATCCGTCACCCCATCGGAGCGGCCTCCAGGCACTCCAGGACCGTGGTGATGGACCGCCCGATCCCTTTTTCGCCCGCACCCGAGGTGGCTCCGAGCGTGCCGGGATCACCCCGCTCAGTGAGGCCGGCGATCATCGCTGGAGCGGTCCTGGCGGGAATGCTGCTGATGTGGCTGGTGCTGCGCCCAGCAGCGGAGGATGCACCGGTGGTGCCGCAGCCGGCAGCCCCATCGGTCACCACCGCACCGAGCACGCCCACACCGAGCACGCCCACATCGGCGGTGGCTCCGGCGACTGCTGCTCCCGTCGTGGTGCAGCCCACACCCGCTGTCGTGACGCCGACACCACCCGCGCCAGCGGCGGAGACTACGGCACTGCTGGCGGCGCTGGACGACGCCGCACCGGTGCTTTCTGCCGAGCCCGCACTGTCCGCAGGGCCGCCTCCGGTCGAGGGCATTCACGCAGCGGCGGTTGCAGAGGCGGATCTCTCGCAGCTCCTCACGGTGCTGCAGGAGCACCGACGCTCAGGACGCGGTGCCCGTGGCATCGAAGCGGAAGACACCCGCGCCCTCTACGCGGCGGTCCAGCGCGGACTCCAAGAGCGCACGCCCTCCTGCTCGGAGGCCGATCTGCTCGTCGAGATGATCAGCCAGAAGGATCAGCTTGCCAACCTCCAGGCGGTCTGTGCTGCGTGCTGGACCCAGGAGAATCCGCCCCGTGCCACCGAGAGCTGTGTACCAGGCACGGTGCTCTACAGCGGCCACTGCATCCAAGCGTCGATGAAGTTCTGCTACGCCTATGCCTCATCCGTCGCGGGTCATGACGAAGACGACGACTCTGGAATGCAGCCATGACGCGCTGGTGGGGAGTGGTCCTGGCTGTGATGCTGACGGGCTGCCAGAAGACGGTCTCGACGCGGGCCTCGCTGACGCTGCAGTACCTCAAGGGGCGGCTGTGTGGTCGCGAGGTGGTCTCCTCGCTCAGCACCTTCGATGTCGTGTCCGAGCCGACCCCGTGCAGTGCAACCGTCGACTTTCTGCTCAGCAGCGGACGAAGCGCCTCGGTTGACTTCCACCACCCGGTCGATGTCTCCGGTCCTGAGGTCAGGACCCTGCCCCGCAACACCCTGGTCAGCCAGCGAACCCTTGTCCTGCGAGATCGGGCAGCGAGCGGAGCGGCGGAGATCTACGTCGAGAACCCACGTCGGCCCAAGCCGAGGCTCGAGGACGTCGCCACGGTACGCTGGGACAACCCGTACTACGTCATCTTTCGAATCAAGAGTCTCTCCCAGACGGGGGCCTTGATCGACTTCCCGTACGGTGCCTCGTCCAATGCGGCGGAGTACTTCTTCGGCCGACAGCGCAACCACCCCCACTACTGCAGCGGCAAGGGCAAGCGCTCCGGGCCGTTCTCGGTCCGGGTGTATCGAGACACGCCCAGCACACAGCAGCCGCCGACACCGGCCACGCCCTGGACCGCCGAGGCGCTCATTGCGCGCCCCAAGCTGCTCTGCTCCCACACCCACAAGAGCGCGCTTGCCATCCGGCTGACCGATGACGAGGTGGCGCGGGATCCCCGGGTGCCGTTTGCCGTGGAGCTTCGGGTGCAGGGGCAGCAGAGTCGGTTCTTTCGGGTCACCCCGAAGCCGCATGAGAACTTCACGATCTTGACGGTGTTTACCGACGATCCGCGCTGAGCCTGCTGCCTGGACTGCTGGCAGCATCTCAAGCGATGGGCGTCGTGTGGCTGTGGCATACTGTCCGCGATCTGAACTCTTTCGGGAGAAGCGATGGTTGCTCTTTTACTTTCCGCCTGTCTCGTGGTCGCTCCGGTGGATGGAGACGGCGATGGCTACAGCCGCGAGGACGGAGACTGCGACGACGTGCGCAGCGACATCCACCCTGGCGCTGTTGAGATCTGCGATGACATCGACAACGACTGCGACGACCTGATCGACGATGAGGATGCAGGGCTGGACTGGAGCACCGCGCCGTCGTGGTTCATTGACACCGACGGCGACGGCTACGGCACCGACGATCAGCCCACCCGCGCCTGCTTCTGGGCGTCGGGGCTGTCGGAGACCGGGGGAGACTGCGACGACGGCGACAGCACGGTTCACCCCAGCGCGGACGAGCTGTGCGGGGGGGGCGACGAAGACTGCGACGGGCTGCTGGATGCGGCGGATGACTCCCTGAGCGCCGCATCGATGATGGACTGGTACCGCGATGCCGACGGCGATGGCTACGGCGATCCCGAGGTGTCGGTGGCGGACTGCGAGGCGCCAGCGGGCCATGTGGCCGACGGCAGCGACTGCAACGACGCAGACGCCTACCAGAGTCCTGCGGCCGGGGAGTGGGTCGACAGCATCGACAACGACTGCGACGGCCTCATCGACAACCACACCAGCGTCTTCGACGACGACGGCGACTGCCGCTGCGAGGAAGGGGAGTGCATCGGCAGCGTGAACACCGGCTGCAGCGGGCTGGCGGATGGGGACTGCGACGACGACGACGAGGCGATCTCCCCCGATGCAGACGAGTACTGCGATGCCCTCGACAACGACTGCGACGGCGAGACCGACGAGGCCGATGCGGTAGACGTCGAGAGCTGGTACTGGGACGTCGACGGCGACGGCTACGGGGCAGACGGCGCGGCCTCGGTCGCGCAGTGTACGGCCCCGGCGGGGTACGGAGTCGCCACCGGGGACTGCGACGACGGCAGCGCAGCGATCTACCCCGGCGCCGCTGAGCAGTGTGACAGCACCGACAGCGACTGCGATGGCACCACCGACGACGGCGACGAGGAAGACGCTCCCACCTGGTACAGCGACAGCGACGACGACGGCTACGGCGACGACAGCACCGCTGTGGTGGACTGCACGTCTCCGCCTGGCGACTGGGTGACCGAGGGCGGGGACTGCGACGACGGCGATCCCAGCCAGGATCCCAGCCAGCTGTGGTACCCCGACCAGGATGGCGACAGCTACGGAGACATGGACGCGACGCCGGCCACCTGCGAGCCCGACGCCAGCACCGATGTGCCCGACGGGACCGACTGCGACGACGGGGACGCTGGCACCCACCCCGACGCTGAGGAGGTGCGCGCCGACGGGCTGGATCAGGACTGCGACGGCTTGGATGTGACCTGGGAGAAGATCGTCATCAACGACGACGACGCGGCGTGTGGCCTGGACTCCAGCGGCAGCATCTACTGCTGGGGAGACGATGACGACGGCGAGGTCAAGGATGCGCCCAGCGGCGACGGCTACCTCGACGTGGCCCTGGGGACTGATCATGCCTGTGCCGTTGCCTTTGATGGCTACGTCGAGTGCTGGGGAGAGGACACCTATGACCAGGCCTGGCCGCCCACCACGGTGCGGTTCACCGCGCTGGCGGCTGGAGGGCGGAGCACCTGCGGGATCCGTCAAGACACCAGCCGGGCGCTGTGCTGGGGGGAAGATGACGACAGCATCGTCACGGGTGAGCCCAGCTACAGCCTCACGGCCATCGAGGGCTCCCGGTATGGCTACTGTGGGCTCGACAGCAGCGGCCGACTGCGCTGCTGGGGCGGCGGCGACGGCGTGACCGAGGCGCCATCGAGCACGGGCTTCACCGACTTCTCGATGGATTATTACTCCGGCTGCGCGCTGGATGGCAGCGGCGATGTGGCCTGCTGGGGAGACGATGCTCTGACCGATGATGTCCCGGACGGTGGCAAGTATGGTCCCTTCGTTGCGGTCGGAAGCTCGATCAGAGGCGGGTGTGTCATCGACAGCAGCGCGCGCCTGCTGTGCTGGGGAAGCAGCTACCTCACCAGCGAGCCGTCGGGCTCCTACGAGGCCCTGGTGCTGGCGCCGGACAGCTACACCCAGGCGTGTGCCATCGACACCTCTGGTGGCCTGAGCTGCTGGGGATACAGCGGCAATGTGATCAGCGATGCGCCATAGCGTCCTGGTGCTGGCTGGGCTGCTGTGGGGAGCGAGCGCGCAGGCCGCAGCGCCTCTGCTGCTGGATGCTGCGCAGGATCCATCCGCTGAGCTGGCAGCACACCTGAGCGATCTCATGGTGGCTGCGCTCCCAGAAGGGTCGGTCTCCGTGCTGTATCGAGACTGCCAGGAGCTGGTGACCTGCGCCGGTCAGCTCCCCGACTGGTTCAGCCACCCTGCCTGGCTGCGCGCCATCGAGCGAAGCGCGCTGTCGCTGGTTCCGCTGGAGTCCACCGTCGGGCAGACCACCCTCAACCGCATCCACCAGACGCTGCCGGGGCAGGCCTCGGCGCGGACCGATGCGCTGCTCGATGAGCTCCAGTACGCCCGCAACGTCACCGTGCTTCTGGTGGTGCGGCCGGTGCTGGGCGTGGAGCCACAGGTTCAGTGGTCGGTCTATGACATCCAGACGCGTGCAGTGCAGGCTCAGGGGGCGCTGCACTACCGGCTCTCTGAGGCCGCGCCGCTGCCTTCACCACTGGTCACAGCGCCCGTCCTTCCACCTGCAGTGACTGCTCTCCCCCCAGCGGTCGGCCCCGACCCCGATCGACAGGTGAGCTGGCTCGGGGTCGGGGTCGGCCTCGCGGGGGCGGCGGCGGTGGGGTGGTCGCTTCAGCAGTACCGCTCTGATCCGACGGTCATCCTCACAACCGGAGATGCGGCGCGCATTCGCAACCCCATTGTCCTGCTCAACACTGTGGGCTGGGTGGGGCTGGCTTCCGGCACCGTCCTGGTGACCCTGCCGGTGGTTCGAAGCGGGCAGAAGTGACGCCGAGCGAGAGCGGGGAGGGTGCGGAGAGCGGCCCGCCTGTCGCCGCCTGATGGGGAGAAGCGGGGGCGTCTGTCGCGCTCAGCGGGGATCACGCGGCGTCAGGGCCCGCTGCGGTCTGTCGTCAGAGAATCAGCGCTCTGCGCAGTAGCCATAGGACGTGGACTCTCCGGACTGGAGGGTGTCGTTCCACTGCTCACCGACGAAGAGGGTCAGCGCCCCGGCCGGCGTCGCCTGGGCATTCCAGAGCGTGGTGATGCTGCCACCCACGTCATAGGTGGTCTCCCACAGCGCAGCCGACGTGCCGTTGTTGGTCACGGACACAGTGGTACAGAAGCCCGATCCCCAGTCGCTGCTGATCACGACGTCGACCGCGAGCCCCCCTCCTGTCTTCGGATCGGTGTCGCTGTCGGTGTCCGATCCTGTATCGGTGTCGCTGTCGCTGTTCGAGCCAGTGTCAGAGCTGGTGTCGGTGTCGGTGCTGGCATCCGCATCGGTGGCCGACGTTTCTTCCCCGGTGTCGGTGCCCGGTTCTGTGCTCAGGGCATCTCCAAGGCCTACCTCGCCGTCAATCATGATCGGTTTGCAAGAGAGCAGGACTCCAAAAAGCAAGGCCTTGACCATGAGACATCATCCTCCTTACGCCATCGTACCAGAGGGATTCTCGTCGCTTGGCTGGTTGACCTGTGCGTCACCGCAGAGGAGACCAGCCATGCGATCTCGGTGGGCATGCTCAGCCGTGATGGGGCCGCTCAGAGCAATCCCGGCGGGACTCATAAGACACGTCGTCCACCCTGAGCGGTCACCTGCATCGACGTTGATGGGGGCAGGGGGACTTCTCTGGACTGTCCATCCGGTTCTGGACATCGAGTGTTTCCATCGCGCTCTGTGGACGACACGGTGGACTTTCGTTCACAATCACGCACGGACGCTGTCGTCAGCCCGCAGTCTTTCGCAGCCCCTCGGTCTTGTGCGCTGGGGTGCTTCCGGTCGAGGCACCACGGCGCAGGGCTGCTCCGGACGTCTTCGTCTGCACGGCCTGTCCGTCGTGCCCAGGAATGGACCTGGGAGGCTGATCCGTTGCGCACCAGCGTCTTTCATCATCGGCAGCATCGAGCATGAGGATGACCGGGGCGGCGCTGAGGGGGGCTGTCGAGCACCTCCGCGTAGCCCGCAGGGAGCAGTCCATGAGGTCTGCGATGTCGCGCAGAGAAGCGCAGCCGTTGAGGGGGAGGTGTCCGAGGCGAACGCAGCCCCGAAGACCCTCCAGGGTCTCCATCGATGAGCAGCAGGGCTGCTCGAGGATGTACGGCTTCGGACACCCACGGAGTCAGTCGAGGTTCTGGAGGGCGGAGGACCAGCGCGCTCACGGGTCTCAGCTGCCCGGTTGCCCCCTGCGCACAGAAGGCAGCCCGCTCACGGTGCCATGGCGCAGGCGGTGTCCCTGGAGATGACGATGTGCCCGTCCGCATCCTCGGAGGGGCCCTCGCCAAAGTATGGACCACAGCGCAGCGTCGGCTGTCGCCTCGAAGAGGGGGAGCTGTCCTGCAGAGCGGGGGAAGTCAGCAGGTGTCGGACAACCTCGAGTGACCTCTTCTGCAGGGATGCAAGTGTGGACCGGGCGTCTCCTCCCAGCGGTGGTCTGTGGGGCTCATCCCCGAGGACTTCACCATGCCGGGATCCTCATGGTGTGGGTGCAGAGGACCGCGAGAAGAGAGCGCTGTGTTGGCTGATTGCGTTTCTACCCCGTAGGGAATCCGTTGATGGCCTCAAGGCGCTGAGCCCCCTGTCGTCGCAGTGCGTCTCAGGACGCTGCGCGGCGTCTCGCACCACCTGAGCGGCACATCTTAAATTTGATTTAGACGACGTGATCGAGACGGCGGCGGCTGAGTCGCGACTTGAAGAGCGAGATGGGAGCCCCATGGGGGCAGCATCTCTGCGTTACAGGCTTTTGCTGTGGGTTAGGTTCCCGTCTTCTGTCGGTGTGGACGGGCGGCACTCGGCTCTGCTTTGGCTGCGGGGCGGAGGCTGAGCATGAGTCTTCGCTCAAACCTATACACTGCTCTGACGGGGAGAACTGCGTGGCTGATCGCTGAGCAAAGATTAGCCTTGTATGTTTATTTTAACGTCAGCAATCATTGCCTGAGGCGGTCACGGTACTCGCGGCGGTGCCGTGATCGGTGTGTGCCCTGTATGGTACGATAATCCCCATTTTACTATGGACTAACGTGCCTGAAACTATCGAGACGCAGTCGATCCAGGAAGCCATCACCCGTGCCGTCGAGGAGGTCCGAGTCCGTGCCGGAGATCGATTTGCACGGGTGGCATTTGTTGTCCCTTCTCAGATAAATGCTGAGCAGGTTCGACGACTTCTGGGGGAGGCTGGGCCGTTCATTCATGTCGACTTCATGACCCCAGACAGCCTGGTGTCGGCCCTGGGGTCGCTGGCCCTCCTCCAGGCAGGAAGGCGCCCAGAGCCGACGGGCTGGCTTGGAGCCTGGCTGGTCCAGCAACTCCCCGAGCGCGTCCGCGACGGCGCCCTCGAACCCCACGGTCAGACCCTGACTCAGCCGGGCTGGCAGGGACCGATCCAGAGCGCGCTCCGTGAGCTCCAGGCTGCCCGAGTTGACTCTGAGATGCTGGCGACGCTGGCCGGCGATGACGCGGTGGCGGAGCGGCTGATGCTCATCGGCCAGATCATGGC
>JAQXDW010000016.1 GCA_029251165.1 Myxococcota bacterium | reverse complement strand
GTGTCGTCGGTGTCGTCGGTGTCGTCGGTGTCGTCGGTGTCGTCGGTGTCGTCGGTGTCGTCGGTGTCGTCGGTGTCGTCGGTGTCGTTGGTGTCAGAGATGCCTGAGTCTTCGAACGCTGAGGGGGGCTTGTCGGCCCCGTAGTTGTCTTCGAGCGTGAGTGTATTGCAGCCTGCGAGCAGCCACGGCATTGGAATCAGCATGCACTCAGTATGGCAGACCCTCTGGGGTTCGTCAGGCCAATGGCAACCTTATAGGCTACTTGACGGCTTTTCGACATGCTGCTGACATGCCCCACACCGGTCGCTGTTCTCGCCCGCGGTGGCATCACGCTCAGGCTTAAACTCCAGGAGTCGGTGGCTTTAGTGCGGAAGTCGCTGCGGGGGGCCTCTGGTCGGCCCTGGCCTGTCTGGAGTGATCAGCGCAGCGTGACCCGCACGACAGCCCCGGCGATCGACTCCAGCTCGTTGCGGTACAGCTCTCCGCCGACCACCGCACCCGGGTTGAGGCGGAGAGAGCCGGCGCGGAGCTTCATTAGCATCGGGAACAGCTCTCGGCCACCGACTGCACGCAGCGGGATTCCCCGGGGATCGTAGTACAGCGCTGACTTCTGATCGGTGAACGCGCCGAAGACCTCGAAGCCGGAGATGTCGCCGATGACTGCTGGCTTCTGGCTCTGCGCGGACTCCACCGGGACGAGCAGGGTGGCGCGCAGGAGGCTGCGGTACAGGTTGATGCGATCCTGGTGAGAGCGGCTCCGGGACAGCTGACGCATCTGCCGGATGACCTGCGGGTTGGTCTCCTCATGGGCGTCGCTGGTGGTGGCGGTCAGGGTCCAGGTGCTTGCCCCGTAGACGTCATCGAGGAGCCCGGCGAGGGTCGCTGCCACCTCTCCAGGACGGCTCTGACCCTCGAGGTCATAGCGGCGCTGGAGCCGACTGGAGTGCTTTATTGGCGTAAAGCCTGCGGCCATCAGGGCTTGGCGCTGCTGCGCGGTGAGCTTGCTGGAGCCGGGGAGGTGATCATCGGTCACCGCCTCACAGGTGATGGTGGTGCCTCCCTTCTCGCCGGACAGCGCCAGCCAGGTGTCGCCGCTGGTGAGGACGAGGCAGTTGCGAGAGCCGCCGGTGGAGAGGAGGGCAGAGAGCTGTGTGGCGAGGGTGTCCATGCCGATGGCTATCCCCGCTATTCGATGCCGCCGACCTGAACGTCCCAGCTGGGCTGAATGAGGGTGTCGAGGTCGGGCGCCGGGTGGGCCGCCTTCCACGCCTCAGCCTCCACTCGCCAGGCGTCGCCGTCCTCGATGCCTTCAGGCGGCTGTGCTGCGTCGTCGAGCCACCACACCCAGGCACAGCCGAGGTCGATCGGGGGACCCAGGTGGCGCCACAGCCCGGCGCGGTATCGAGAGAGCTGGGCTGCAGTCAGCATCACTCCGGGCTCGACATCCAGCGCGATGGCGCTCACCCCCGCATCTCGCAGCGCGAGCACTGCTGCAGACCCCGGCTCTGCGGGCCACTTGCCGGACTCAAAGGCCCGCAGCCAGGAGATCAACGGCTGCGCTTCCCGCCAGCCGGCCCATGCCTCTGGAGGATCGACTCCAGGAGGAAGAAGGATCGGGTTGACCACGGGCCGACCATGAAACCGACTGTGGACGGTAACCCTGGGAATGCGCAGTCCTGGTCGCCGCTGGGGCAGCTCCAGGACGGCCCCGGTCGCACCAGACAGCGCGGCCCAGCACCGCTCATGACGAAGCGAGATGCTCTGGGTCGGGAGGTTTCCGGAGACGATGAGGGCCTCTGCACCGATGAGCATCGCCAGGAGTCCTCCTCGGGGTGCACGGCAGGCCAGGGCGGCGAGCCCCAGCGGGATGATCACGCCCCACCGCTCCGGCCAGGTCAGCCGGGCGAGGAACGGATGGAGCGAGGAGAACCCACGAAACGGGAGGGGGATCGGGCTGCCGCCGAGCAGCACGACCTCATCACCCCACTTCAGGTACGGCCCCAGCACCATCACCGCTCCGATGCCGACCAGCATCCACAGCCCGATGGCGGTGGTGCGATCCAGCCTCCGGCTTCCAAGGATGGCAGCAACCAGGGCGATCAGGCCGACCCGATTGGCGGTGTCCAGGGGCGTGCGGCGCAGCCAGAACAGCGGATCGCTGCCGTGCTGGGTGATGAAGGCTTGCCCCTCTGGAAGCGCAGCATAGGATGCCGGCGGCTGGGCTGGTGGCGGCGCAGACATCGCAGCCAGCGGCAGATCATCGAACAGCACCAGCCACGGCAGGAGCCCCGGCGCGGCGACCGCCGCAGCCACCACACCCAGCACCGCGAGGCTCCCCAGCGGCACCCCGATGAGCAGAGGCAGGCTCGCGATCCCGAGGAACATCGCCAGGTACCAGTAGCTCCATCCCGCTCCGGCCAGCCAGAGTCCAGCCAGCGCGGCCCGCTTGATGGAGGGCGCTTCGCGAAGCGCCAGCAGGGCATCGAGGTACAGGGGGGCGAAGAACACCATCGACTGTGGGGCGTGGTGGAGGTTGACCTCTCGGGCCAGCGGCTCGGACATCAAGAAGATCACCCCAGCCACCCAGCCGCCGGACTCGCTGCCGCTGAGCCGCGCGCCGAGCCGGTGGGCGCAGAGGCCGTTGAGGGTGAGCACCGCCAGCCACCACAGGTTGTCTGACAGCGGGAACGGCAGCAGCGTCAGGAGGGCACCGGTGAGGTGATCGAGGACGTTGGGGGTGAGGGTGAGGATGGGGTAGCCGACGGGGAAGAAGACGGCGTCGGTCCACGGTGCCTCTCCAGGGCTCACCGAAGCGATCAGCCCCCGCAGCGACATGGTGTCCAGGGCATCGATGTTGGCGAAGCCCACGGTCGAGGCATGGGGAGCGGTGACCATCGGCCAGGTCATCACCGCTGCCAGCAGCAGATAGAGCACCGCATTTCGCATGGCCCCTACGGTAGCCTCTCTGGTATGCCCCAGCCTCCCCAACTCGCTGCCCTGACACCACATCGTCCCGATCTGGTCGACGCGATGACGCCGTGGTGGTCCGCTCCGGTTGCCGACTACAGCGCCGCGCTGTGGCGGCCGCCGCCGGCTGGAGTGGTTGAGCCTGCGCTGATCGAGGCTTTGTCTGATGAGCTGTCGCGGGTGGGGCACAGCGCGGCGCTCCCAGCGCTTCTGCGTCGTCGGGTTCTCGCGACGGCGCACCACGTCACCCCGACCAACGGCCCGAGCTTCCTCGCCCTCGACGCCATCCTCACCGCCTCTGGAGAGCACGGCATCGTCGCGGCGTACTCTGGGGTGGCCTTCAGCAACGCCGCCTGGTCCGGTGCCTTGAGCTTCTCTGGAGATCCCGCCTCGGTCCTGCTGCCCGGCACCGCGACGTGGCGACGCTTCCAGCGTGCTGCTCGGGATCGGGCCCGCGACGCTGGACCGACGGAGCACCGGGTGTCGCTGATTCCGTCTCGGTGGCGAGATGGACTCCTCTATCGTCACCCGCTGCCCGATGACCTGCCGCAGCGGCTCGCTGACCTGACCCCGGCGGCTCGAGCCTGTCTGCCCGGGGATGCAGAGGACTGGCCGACCTGGGCGCTGTCGGCCTGCGCGTCGATTCAGCAGTCGGTGCTCGGGGCTCGGCTGACCTACCTTGATCTGAACCGGGTGGTCACCGGATACCTCATCCGCATCCTCCGCCAGCCCACGCACCCGCTCCGTCGCCTCTTGCTCGACCCAACGCTGCGTGCGGCGATGTCTGCATGCAGCAGCCTGCCCTGGTTCTACGGGGCTCGTGTGCGAAAGGGCGCGGAGAAAATAGACCTTCTGCGCCCAATCAATGGCGTGCTCAGCGGTCGGAGGGGTGGGCAAATTTCGATGACAGAAGGTGCGCTCATTGAGGCCCTGGAGTCGAATCAGATCTGTCCGGGGCTGCTGCTGTGCTTTGCGGCGCTGGGCATCCTCAACCCCTTCCGCTGCCTCGGCTCCTTCAACCAGATCGCCTACCAGTCGAGGTTTGCGGAGAGTCTCGCCGTGCTCGGACTGGCGAAGGCCGCGCCGGATCCCGGCCCGGTGCTGCTGACGGGGCGGCTGGTGGGTGAGAGCGGTCCGATTTACCCGCTGGATCTTGTGGCATCGCGTAGAGCGATGGCACCTGTTGGGCACTGGCCGATGTCTCGACTCTGGGAGCCTATTGTGGCACGATTCTTACCGTAGAATCACCTCAACTCCTGGAGCTGAGAATGCTGCATCTGTTCCTGGCCTGCAATGAGCCCCTGGTTTCTTCTGCCGTCACCCCTCCCGCTGTACAGCCCCCCAAAGCGCCCGCAGCGCTGTCCACTCCAGAGGTCGAGGACGCGCCCTCCGATCCCCGGCTCATGGAGGTGTTCACAGCGCAGCAGCGTGCAGCGATCGCAGCACAGTCTGAGAGCTTCCACGCGATCTCTTCTATAGAAGAGTTTGCAGAGACCTTCCGGGCAAGCAAGGTGATGGCCTCCAACCTCAGCGACTCCCTCCAGCGTCGCTATGAGGCGGTTCAGGACAGCGATGAGTTTGCCAACATGGATCTTGCCTGGCTCAAGCCGCTGCTGCCGGGCATGGAGGAGGCGTACTTCGCCGAGGGGACCGCGCTTCAGCTTGTCTTGATACCGGCCTCTTGGCTGGAGCGTGCTGCAGCCACCCCCCAGCCCGACGACGATGCCTTCCTCGCCTTCATGGCGCTCAGCTACGACAACCCGGGCGCGGTCGGCTGGCCGACCTGGAACGTGCGCACCTGGGACTATGGCGGCTGCAGCGGCCTGGGCAGCGGAGTCTATGTCGGCACCCTCAAGGCTGCCGACACGGCCCTGGCCGACAGCACGCTCTTTGAGGCGGAGATCATGGCGGTCCGCAGCCGGCTCATCTCGGATCTGCTGGCCACCCGCAGCACGTTTGAGTGGTGCAGCCCGGAGACCGGTGAGCCGACCCCAGTCGAGGCACTCCTCACGGAAGGACGGGCGATCCTTCAGGATGCGAAGCTCTCTGCGGAGGAGAAGGCACAGCTCCAAGAGCGCATCGATGCCAGCTTTAAGCTGGATGCAGGTTGAGGGTGAGCCTCTCGTCTTCACCTGCTGGTGAGTCGGACCCGCTCTGGCGCGGTGTTCAGACCGTCGGCAGGCGAGAGATCAGCTCCAGGAACCGCTCTCCTCGCTCTCGAAAGCTTCGGAACTGGTTGTAGCTGGGGGATGCTGGAGAGAACAAGCAGGCTCGGCCGGTCGGCGTCAAGGCTGCAGCCCGAGCGACTGCGGTGTCGAGGTCTGGAACCTCCTCGACGTGCCGATCACTGTCGGCGAGCAGCGCAGCGAGGCGCGCACCGCTGTCTGGCATGAGCAGGACGGTGCGAACGGAACTGCCCTTGATCGCTGCGGCCAGCGGGGTGAAGTCGTAGCCCCGGTTCATGCCCCCGGCGATGAGGGTGGTGACCTCTCCCTCTAACGCGGAGATCGCCGCTGCTGCGGCCTGCGGAGCGGTCGAGATGGC
This sequence comes from Myxococcota bacterium, assembly GCA_029251165.1. Classification (GTDB taxonomy): domain Bacteria; phylum Myxococcota_A; class UBA796; order UBA796; family UBA796; genus JAQXDW01. The sequence continues at coordinate 158,636 of JAQXDW010000016.1, read as the reverse complement.
ATCATCGAACCAGCGGACGCCGCCGAAGATGCCGAGGTCCTGGGTGCGGTGGGGGAGGCCGGAGAAGCCGGTGATCGCTGCGGTGAGATCGGCAGGCTTGGCGCCGAGCAGCGCGGCGGCAGCGTAGGCGGACAGGGCGTTGCGTCGCTGGTGCTCCCCGCGCAGCAGCATGCCGGCATCGCGGCACAGCTTCTCGCTCCCGTGTCGGAACCAGCCGTCGGCGAAGTGGAGGTCGTCGACGTGGTTGAGTGCCCGGTGGTCGGCGGGGCCGGGGGGAGAGTCCCAGAACCGGTTGTAGAGCAGGACGTCACCGGCGCGCTGGGTCGCGGCGAGGTTGAGCTTCGCCGCGTAGTAGGCCTCTACGCCGCCGTGCCAGTCCATGTGCTCCGGGAACAGGTCCAGCAGCACGCCGATGGAGGGGCCGAGCGTCAGGCCGTGGCACTGATAGCTGGACATCTCGAACACGCTCACGAGCCTGCGGGCGAGGATGTCATCGAGGTGGTCGAGCGCCGGGACGCCGATGTTTCCGACGAGCACCGAATCGACTCCAGCGGCGTCGAGGATGCGCGTGGTCAGCGTGGCGGTGGTGGACTTTCCCTTGCTGCCGGTGATTCCGATGAGCGGCAGCCCAGCTGAGCGCACCGCATGCACGAACAGGTCGGTGGCGGAGGTGATGGGCATCCCCCGGTCCCTTGCCGCGCGGAGGGTGGGGTGGTGTGGCGGGAAGCCGGGGGAGCGGATGAGCACCTCGATCTCGTCGAGGCCCTGCTTCTGGTTCTGGCCGATCCGCCAGCGCAGGCCGGGAGCCTCCACGTCGCTGCGGCCATCGGAGAGTGCATTGACGGTGCCGGTGTTGCCCCAGCGCCGCAGCGCGGCGAGCACGCTGCGGCCCTCCGCGCCCATGCCGAGGATGCCGATCTTTGCTTCAGTGAGCTGAGAGATACGCATTCAGCCGAGCCCTCCAGCGGGGAGACATCGCATCATCGCTCGCCGGGGTCAGCTCGGTGCGCCACAGCGCCTCTGGCTCTGGGAGCATCGGGAGGACCTCCTCGGCGAACACCGCACCGGCCGGGCCTGCGATGCCCCGACCATCGGCATGCAGCCGCCACATCGCCGCAGAGACCTCTTCAGGGGTGCCGACGCACTCCAGGGGCTTGAACGAGGCGATCCCCAGCAGGCGACGAACCATCGGCAGGTTGCCGACATCGTCGAGGATGCGCGCGCCGAAGAGTCGGTCGAGTCGGTCGTCGTCGAGGTGTGGGGCGAGGATGGTGTAGACGAAGACGCACTTGGGGCAGTGCCCGCACCACCGCGCCGGGGGCGCGCCGGGACGGATCCGGAAGTTGGCGTTGCAGGATGTGATGTGGTCGAAGTAGCGGTCGTGCCGCGCGAGGCAGGCGCCGATGGCCAGCTCAGAGAGGGGGCGGAGCAGGCTGAAGTAGCGCGGCCCCGGGGCGCTGTGCTGTTGCCACAGCCGCTCAAACCGAATGCCCTTGCTCCACTGGTGGTTGACCTCCATCCCCCGCCACTGGAGGTTCCCGAACGAGGCGCTGTACTCGTTGGCTGAGATGACGTCGCTGAAGCCGCCGATGAGGGCCACCAGCCGTGTCGCTGCGGCGATGATCGCGGAGATGGGGACGTGGCCGTTGAGGGCACCGGCGTCGTTGAGGGCGAACAGCCCGCGGTCGAGCGCCCGACCGATGACGAGGTGATCGTCTCCCATCGCGGCCGCCGAGCGGCGGATCCAGGGGGCGGTGGACAGCGAGATGAGGGTGACGTCCGCTCCGGCGTGTCGCAGAACCTCTCGGGCAACCACCGAGTCCTTGCCGCCGCCGACCAGCAGCAGCACCCGATCGGGCTGGCTGGGAAGGGCGGAGGGTGCGGGGCGGGGAGGGCCGCCGGCAGGAAAGGTGACCGTCGGCGTCGCGATGTCGTTGCGGAAGAAGAACTCGCCGAGTCCCTGGGTGTAGACCTCCGACCAGAACGCGGCCTCATCCGCCGACAGCGCACCGGTCGCGACCACGATCTCCGGCGCGCAGGTGGCCTTGTAGTAGGAGATGCCGGTGATGAGGTGGAGATCCCGCAGCGCGCGCTGAATGGCGGGGTGATCTGGATCTGCGGGACGCAGCGGCAGGGTCAGCCGCTCGGTGAAGTCAACGTCGGGGCTGCTGCCTGCGGCGAGGCGGTAGGACAGCAGCACCTCCGCGCCCTCGATTCGAGCGTCGGAGAAGACGAAGCGGGCATGATCCGGTCGCATCTCCTGGGCTATCACGGCAGCCCTGCTGCGGCGCGATCCGCAAGAAACGCCGCCTCCAGGCTTGTGCCCTGATGGACCTCCAGGATCGTGACCTGCGCAGCCAGCAGCACCGGCAGCACCTGGGCATTGAGGGCCCCGGCATCTGTGGTGTCCGCGGCCTGGATGACCAGCTCGTTGTTGGCGTGTTCGATGGAGAGGCCCGGCAGCGCTGCGGAGATCTGCGCGAGCGGGACCGGTCCTGCGGTGTGGACGCGGAGCAGGGTGCTCCGACCGGTGACGGTGCTCATCGGGCCCTGTCGGATGCAGCGGCCTTTCTCCATCAGGACGACGTGGTCGCAGGTCGCCTCCAGCTCAGCGAGGATGTGGCTGCTGATGAGCAGGGTGCGCTTGCCACGCTGAGCACGAAACAGCTCCCGGAGGCGGACGACCTGCGCTGGATCGAGCCCCGAGGTCGGCTCGTCGAGCAGGATAAGGGCCGGATCGCCGAGGAACGTCTGCGCTGTGGCGACCCGACGGCGCATGCCATGAGAGAGCTGGCGGATGCGGTGAGAGGCCCGGTCGGAGAGATCCACCAGCTCGAGCACCCGATCGGCCTCCTGCCGGGCGTCGTGGCGGGAGAGTCCCTGGAGCTGGGCGAAGTAGATGAGCAGCTCACGGACCGGAACGTAGGGGCTCAGCGCACAGTCTTGCGGCAGCAGCGTGACCCGTCCGCTGTGCACTCTGGTGTCGAACGGCCCACCATCGAGCACGCTGATCTCACCAGCATCCGGGTTGATGAAGCCACCGACAATCCCAAAAGTTGTGGTCTTGCCCGCGCCGTTCGGGCCGACCAGTCCGCAGATCGCGCCCTGGGGCACCTCGATGTTCAGGTCGTCGAGTGCACGGTTGGCACCGTACGACTTCACGACGCCCTTGAGAGACAGTGCGCTCATGCGTCCCTCTGGGTCATGATGAGGTTTCCGATGCCGAAGCCGGCGATGCCCATCGTCAGGAGCATGCAGATCGCCGGAAGTCGGCTGATGAGATCGGGCCGCCACAGGTCGATGCGGTGGGCGTTGGGAAACAGGGGGTGGATGCTGCTGATCAGCACCGGAGCATAGCTCTGGACATCCTCTGAGCCAGACAGGCCGCCGCCGATCCCCAGCGCGATGACGGTCAGCAGCGCCAGCGTGCGCGAGCCGTTGAGCGAGCTGGTGATCTGAGAGATGCCCAGGGTGATTCCGAGGAAGGTGAAGCCGTAGATGCAGGACCGTCCGGAGAGCTTGAGCAACCACACCGCAGTGGTCGCGGGCTGAAAGCTGCCCAGCGAGCCGTAGCCGATGATCCAGACACCGACCGAGCCGAGGAGGATGCCGGTTGCCATCAGGAGGGTCTGGCCACCGAGCTTTCCGGTGGCCCAGCTCAGCCGCGAGCTCCGGAAGAGCACGAACCGTGCGGACCCGCTCGCGAGCTCCGATGAGACTGCCTCGGCGGAGGTGAACGCCACCAGCAGCGGCACGAAGGTCAGCGACAGCCAGCCGTAGAACAGCGCGATGGGGGGAATGGAGACCACCTCTCTGGCGAGGTCTTCGCTCCCGATGAGCCCTGAGATGATGCTCAGCAGCTCCTCGGACTCCATCAGCGCCTCGGTCATCGCACCGGGTCGAGCGGTCTGAGAGACCGAGAGGCTGCTCGCGACCGCGCTCTCGACCTCCGCGAGCAGCACAACAAACAACCCCGTCGCAGCCATCGAGCCGATCATGTAGATCACCATCAGCGCGAGCGCCCTCCGTGACCGCAGCGACTCCCTGAGATCAAACCAGGCGACGATCAGCGAGTGTCTCATTCCTGCACGCTGTTGACCGTGTCTCGAAAGACCTCCAGATCGACATGGTTCCAGACCTGTCGCGCGCTCGGATCGGCGGCCTCCATGCCATCCGTGCCGACGAGATCGTTTACGGCGGTCTGGGTGTCGTAGAGGATGCCGGTCACCTCATGGGTCAGCCCGAGCATCTCCTCTGCCTCGGGTTCTTCTCCCGACAGCGCGATGTCCATCAGGACGTCGCCGTACTCTGCCAGCTCGGCGTTCATGTCGGAGACGATGTTGTCGAACTCGTCGAGATCAGCGTCGGAGAGATCGGCTTGCTCGGCGAGGGCAGCCCGAGACTGTGCTGCGCGCAGGCGCTGAGCGTCGACGGCGAGATCGAATTCCTCGGCGAGCTCCTCGGGGCCGGCCGCGAACGCCTCCGGCATGCCAGTGTCCACCACGAGCACCTCTGCCTCACCCTCCTCGGTGGATGCCTCGACGTCCTCTGGCTCCTCGAAGTCGTCGTCTGGCGGGGAGAACATCTCAGACATTCCGGGCACCGGCAGCGAGGGGCGTCTGCCGCTGCGACCGTTCTGCTGAGCAAGGGCGAGCTCGGCCTCGGTCGCGGTGAGCTTGTCTTGAAGAACGGTGAGGTCCATGCGTGGTCCGATTCCACCCAGCACGAATCCCAGCACAACTCCGATTGCAGCGAACACAAATGGCTTCATGGACACCTCGTAATCACCGACGCAGGCAGAACAACTCTCCAGAGATCCAGCGCCCCTCATCTTTGCGAAGCTGGCTGCGCTCGGAGGCCTCGACGGTGAACCCGTGGTCGGCGGCGATCTGGCGAACATAGTCTGAGGAATGGGCGAATCGCTCGGACTTCTGGAGGTGGAAGCCGGCCTGCTCGGACTGCTCGACGCTCAGCAGGAACCGTGCGCCGTTCTTGCAGCGCGCGGCAGCGGCGGCCATCAGCGGGCTGAGATCGCCGATGTAGACGAGCACATCTGCGGCCAGAATTAGCTCGAACCGGGCTGTGGACGCCTCCAGGAAGCGGACGACCTCGCCGACATGCAGGCGCGTATAGAGCCCTTTCTCACGCGCGGTTGCGACCATCTTCCCCGACAGGTCCACGCCGATCATCTCTGCGGAGGTGTCTGAGAAGGCCTCGCCAGACAGCCCGGTTCCGCAGCCAAGATCAAGCAGCCGCCGCACCTCTCCTCCGCCGACCCGGTCGTAGAGCTGCCGGAGCAGGGTGGGGGTGCGGTAGCCCAGCTCTTCGACGAGGTGTGCATCGAATCGATCGGCGTAGCTGTCGAACAGATCGCGGACCACGGCCTGGGGAGCGGCGTCGGGGGTGGCGCCGGTCAGCGCATCGAGCGCCAGCTTCGTGGCGGGGTGCGTGCTGCCGAGCGCGAGTGCCTTTTGATAGGCGGCGATGGCCTGATCGTTCTGGCCGGTTTCCTTGAACAGGTTGCCGATGTTGTGGTGGACCTCCGGCCGACTCGGGTCGAGCTGAAGGGCATCCTGACAGGACTCGAAGGCGTCCCGGAGTCGACCGAGCTGGCGGAGGGCGTCGGAGCGAAACAGGTGGCCGGCGGGATCTTGAGGAGAGAGACGGATGCTCTCGTCGAGCAGCGAAAGGGCCTCGGCAGCACTCGAGCGGGACAGCGCCGCAGCGCCCTGCTGCTGGAGCGCCGCGGCGAGGTTCTCCCGGCTTCGGAGGTGTCCGGGACGCACGCTGAGGGCCCTCCGCCACAGCGCGATCGCCTCGGCATGCGCGCCGCGCTGGCTGCGAGAGACGGCGAGGAGATCGATGGCGTCCGCGTGGGTCGGGTTGGCCGCTATCGCGCGCTCCCATGCTGCGGCGGCCGCATCGACATCTCCGCCCTCGATGCGCGCGACCCCGAGGTTGCACCAGGCATCTGCATCTGCCGGGTCGATGTGCAGTGCCTTCTCCCAGGCTGCGATCGCTCCCTGGCGATCGCCCTGCGCGCGCAGGGCATTGCCGAAGTTGTTGTGGATGTCGCTGCGATCGGGGCGCTTGCTGGCGGCCTTGCCGAGCACTGCGGCGGCCTGAGCTGCTCTGCCCTGCTGAAGGTGGAGCACGCCGAGGAGGTTGAGGGCCTCGACATGCTCTGGCGATGTCGAGAGCATGCGCTCGTAGGCGAGGCGGGCGTCGTCGAGCCGTCCGCTCTTGTGAAGTGCCAGGGCAGCATGGAGAGGGTGAGTGGGCATCGCAGAACTCCAGTGACGCGATAATACCGGCTGGTCACGAGGTTGCTTATGTTGCTGGCGCTCATCGGGTTGGCCCTGTCTCAAGAGATGGCACCGGCTCCAGAGGTCTCTTCCGTCGAGATTCTCTACACAGGACATCGGGGAGGCGTGCGCGCTGGCCTCTACCCGTTCCACACCTTCCATCACCTCCGGCAGCTCGATGCGGCCATGGCGCTGACGGAAGTGGAGGTGTTCAGCGGCACGCTCGCGCAGGATGACTGGCTGCTGCGTACAGCAGACCGTCGTCTCGGCTCCGTGCTCGCGCTGCTGGATGGCTCTGAGGTGCACTGCGACATGCCGGCTCCCGTGCTGGCCCTGGTCACCAGCACAGACATCGCAGTGCTTGATTCTCCTGGGGAGATGCCGCCGCTCTCTGCGCTGGCGGCGCTGAATCAGGGGACAATGACGGAGCATGTCGTTCGGGTGTGTCGCAACGCCGCTGGGGCCGAGGCGCTGCTGACAGGTCCGTCCGTCTCTCTGCCGGAGTGGGCGGTCGAGGCGTTCGAGGTCCGCACGTCACTGCGGCTCGACTTCTCCGACGGCAGCGTGGTGACCCTCACTGGGATCCCGGTCCAGGAGACCGCCCGCACCATGGCCGCCCTGGAGTCGCTGCAGGCGCCCGGTGTCCTGTACATGGACGCGGGAGACTTTGTCGATGGGGCGAGCACGGTGCGTCCTGGACAGCTCTCCCTGCATCGTCCGCTGGGCTTCGAGATGCTCCGTCGCCTTGAGCCTGCGGCGCTGGCGCCAGGGCACACCGAGCTGGTTGGCGGTGCTGCGGGCTTCCTCCGCGAGAGCGAGGGGCTGCCCTATGTGGCGACCAACTGGTCTGCGGATGATCCCGCGCTGGAGCTTGCGCCCTACCGCATCGTCACCACCGCTGGGCGACGGGTCGGCGTGATCTCCGTTCTCGATCCCGTACTCCTGACGGACCTCCCCGTTCTCGTGCAGGAGGGCATCACCATCACCGATCCGGTCGATTCGGTTCAGGCCGTGGTCGATGAGATGTACGCCCTTGCGGAGCCTCCAGACACCATCATCGCCTTGACCACTGCCTCCTCTGCGGTGATGGGAACGCTGCGCCGTCACCTCCGAGGGGTCGACGTCATGCTCGGAGATCCCACCTTTGCCACCCTCCGCGTCGAGGAGCGGAACGTCTTCATGCGCCCCCTGCCGCCTGGAGCGAAGGCCGCACCGCTGACCCTGAGCATGGACGGGGTGACCACGGTGCGGCTGTCGTTTGCCGAGGACAACCTCCAGTCGGTGGTCTCCGCTCCCCGGCTCGTCATCGGCGCGGATCCTCAGGACGATGCGGTCCGCGCCCGCATCACGGCCATCCGGACCGAGACCTATCCGCCGCTGGACGTTCCGCTCGTTCCAGAGCTCTCCGGGACCCAGGCGATGTCACAGGAGGCCTGGTCTCAGCTGGTCTGTGAGGCGGTACGCAGTGCGACAGAGGCCGATGCTGTGCTGCTTCGGGCGCTCCCCCCGGTACGACGGCTGCCCGGTCCGCTGACGGAGCTTCAGCTCCTCGATCAGCTCGGCATCCTCGACCAGCTTGTCTCCTACGACATCCCCGGCGGCAGCATGGCCACCTTGCTCGACCGCGTGTACGGTGTTGCGCCGGTGAGCTGCGGGGCGACGATGACCAACAAGAAGGCCCGTGGTCGGTCCATTGACGCGGAGCGCACCTACCGCGTGGTCACCACCAACCACACCGTCGATGATCCAACGCTCGGCGGCGTCCTCGGCTCGCTGGTCCCGACCCGTCTCCTCGATGGCCCAGGCTCCCGCACCCTTCGCGATCCTGAGGGGGCACCGCTGCTGCTCTCGCAGACCGTGCTCGATGAGCTGCGCGGGGTCCGAGATGCCGGCGGCGGCCCGGCAGCGGTCTCTTCCTGGCTGCAGGCCGCGCCCGGTGCGATCCCGCCGATGTGGCTGCTGCGGATGCGGCAGGTCGATCTTCAGCTTGTGAGGTTTCAGGGCACGGAGAACGACGCCTTTGCCGAGGTGCCAGAGACCCTCGCCACGAGCCCCTCCAGCGTCACCCTCAGCACCGCTGCGGACATCGCTGTCGAGCGCAGCAGCGCCAAGATCACAGCCGACCTCCGTCTCCAGGGGAGCTATGCCTCCCAGCGGATCATTGGAGAGGAATTCGCGGAGAGCGCAGATGACTGGAAGCTCTCGACCTCCGGCACCCTTCCCAGCCTCGCGCTCCCTGCCAGTGCGGCGCTGGCATGGATGCCGTACTCCGAGCTGCTCTACGACAGCGAGCTGACCCCGACGCTTGATGAAGATGGCATCGAGAACCCTCGCCAGGCGGACCTCTCCCTGGCCTCAGGGCTGTCCTCGAAGCCGTGGAGGGGACTCAAGAACGTTCGGGTCGGTGGGTTCGCCAACCAGGACGTCGCCCGGCTGGGCAGCAAGCCCACAGAATTCGGTGGAAAGACCACCTGGGAGACGGCTTATACGGTCAGCGGGCTGACCTGGTCCACTGACGGTGACCTTCAGATCTTCGCCAGCACCCCCCAAGACGACGCCACCGATCTGCGCCTGAAATTCACTGGCGAGACCCGACTGGCAATGCCGCTTGCTCGATTCTTGAGCATTAACCTTTATGCTCAGGGTTTTGCTCTGAAGGGGCGAGTGGCGGCCAACGAGGCTCTTGGCTTCTCCTGGACCCTCGGCTCATCGCTGGACATCTCTGGTGCGTTTGAGCTGTGAAGCATGAACCTGCCAGTCCGTAAAAAGATGGGTATCATCCGTCGGTGAGTTTTTACCTGCCGATCATTATCTTTCTTGCTGCCTGTCAGGTGGAGTACGCCGACGTCACCGAGGACTGGATCAACGATTCGGTCGAGCCTTCCGGACCGGTTCCGCCTGGGGAGATCATCTTCTCGCGCACCGACATGGTCGAGCCGGCCCTGCCCTGGGATGGCGTCAGCCTTCATGAGGAGGTCTGCGCCTTCTATGAGGGCACCGCGATCAGCGGCGCGGACATGGAAGACATCGAGCTGCTCAGCATGACCCTGCACGGTGGCCATGGGGGCTCGATCTCGGCTTTTCCCGAGCAGCAGTCGCTCCGGATTGTTGGGCTCTATGGATCCTCAGGCTTCTACCCCTCCGCCAGCAACGTCGCGTCGGTCTCCGTCCAGCCCAGCGGCACCGACGGCAATTGGAGCGCGACCTGGACCGCATCGTCGCTGGCTGGGATGAACGCCTGCTCTCCGGACTGCTACTACTCCGGCTTTCACCTGGAGATGCGCATTCCATGGGGCGATGATCTCCTCCCGGAGGTCGCCTGCGAAGACTTCCTCCAGATGGCGCTGGAGTTCACCTGGTACGACGCGGATCTCGGAGAGCTCTGAGCTTCCCAGCTTCCTCAGATTCCCAGCGCTTCCCGCAGCGTTGGTGCTGCTGAGCGGGCGCGGCGGCTGAGGGGGTGCAGGGCGATGATGGCATCGGGCGGCACGCGGCGGGTGAGGATGACCCCATTGTCGCTGATGAATATCGGCAGCCCCGCCGCACGCACCCGAGCCGGGTCGATCTCCAGAAGCACCCCGACGCCAGCGCGCTTGCCGACCCGAGAGTCGACGGACGCTGCGAGATGAACGTGGCTTCGGGACTGAGCAAGCAGACCCGCTCGGGCGATGCTCAGGACGAGAGCCGGCTGGGTGCCGTGCCAGATGCTGGTGGATCCGTCCCACACGACCCACGAGTTCTCCAGGGCATTCAGCGTGACCGGCGTGCCGTCCATGGAGTGTCCCTGATTGGCGCGAATTCGGTCACCGTCGACCTGTAGGCGGGTCTTGTTGTTGGTCGCAATGATCTCGTCGAGAGCCTGCGGAGAGAGCCGAGCGAGCCTCCGCACATCGGCGGTCTTCGCCCAGCCGGCCTTGTCCATGGACAGACCGGCTTCGTTGGCGCCGTGCCGCAGCAGCCAGGAGAGGTACTTGCTTGTGCGCTTGAGTGTACTGGGATGCATGAGGTTGTTCCTGTTTCTACCGATCTACGGTGCCCATGACTCATCCGGAATTCGTTTCTAAGAGGAGGCTATCGGATATTCTGATACCTCATGCTGAGTCTCGAGCGCCTCTCCGCCTTCGTCGTGTTCTCCGAGCACCTTAATTTTACCCACGCCGCCCGTGTGCTGGGGATCTCTCAGCCGGCCCTGCATGCCCAGGTCAACCAGCTCGCCGAAGAGCTGGACGTTCCGCTGTATGTCCGAGATGGCCGCTCACTCCGGCTGACGACTGGCGGGCAGTCTGTTGCATCGTTTGGGCGCGAGCTGTCGGGGCGGGTGTCTGACTTTGTCGGCACGCTGCACGGCACGGACACCACCGAGCCGGTCACGCTGGCGGCGGGGGAGGGGTGCTTTCTGTATCTCCTCGGTCCCGCAGTCCAGGCCACCGACCATCCGCTCCGGCTCATCACAGCTGACCTCGCCGCGACCATCGATGCGCTTCGCACGGGACATGCTGCGGTCGGGGTCGCCTCGACGGACGCGGCTCCGGCAGGGCTCACGCTGACCCCGCTCACGGAGATCCCGATGGTTGTGCTCATCCCGGCCGGCCACCCCCTCACCGGAAGTGGACCGCTCGCGCTGGGGGAGCTTGAGGGGGCCCGGCTCATCGTGCCCCCTGCAGATCGGCCCCATCGACAGGCCATCGCCGGTGCCCTGGGGCAGGCTGGAGTGTCCTGGGAGGTCGCAGTCGAGGCTGGGGGCTGGGAGCTGATGCGCCGGTTTGTCGCGATGGGCATCGGGCTCGCCATCGTCAACGGCTTCTGTCCGCCTCCCGAGGGAGGCTGTGCGCGTCCGATTCCAGCGCTTCTGCCGCGTCGCTACGCCATCCTTCGACGCCCTGGCGTTCCCTCTGCTGCGGTCGCGAAGCTGCTGACAGCACTCCACACACACGCGGAGGACTGGCGTGCCTGAGCTGCCTGAGGTCGAGATCATGACCCGCAACGCCCGACGCTGGCTGTCCGGGCAGACCCTTGCTGCCTTGGAGGTGCTCGACGACGCGCTGCTCCCGGCGGCTTCAGCTGCTGCGGTGGCCGGGGCGCACATCGGGGAGGCCCGCCGCCGGGGCAAGTATCTCTGTCTTCCCCTGGGCACACAGACCCTCATCCTGCACTTCCGAATGACCGGAAAGGTTGTCCTGGAGACGGAGCCTCGTCGCCACGTCCGCGCGCGGATTCACACCGACGCGCACACCGTGGCGTTCGTCGACACCCGACGGCTCGGCTGCGCGTGGCTCCTGCCGACGTCGGAGGTCTCCGCGTTCTTCGATGCCATCCCGCTTGGCCCTGAGCCCTGGCCGATGCCCCGTGACGGTGCGTGGTGGGCCGCCCGGCTCTCAGGGACGCGCAGCGCCATCAAGCCTGCGCTGCTGCGGCAGGACCGCATCGCAGGGCTGGGCAACATCGCCGTGGTCGAGATCCTCCACCGCGCGAAGCTCCACCCCGCCCGCACGGTCCCGTCGCTGACCGCTTCGGACTTCGCGGCCATCGCAGCGGCTGCCCCGGTGTTCATTGCGCACGTCCTGGCGGTGGAGTCTGGCCCAGAGATCCACTACGTCAACGAGGGGGCCGCGATCCCCACGCCGTTCCTGGTCTATGGCCGCGCTGGACTGGCCTGCACCTGCGGCAGCACGATCGAGCGGACGGTTCAGTCCGGGCGCGCTACCTTCTCCTGTCCCAATTGCCAGAGGCGCTGAGCATGCAGATTACCGCAGACGATGGACGGATTGTGGCCTTGCAGGGTGACATCACGAGGCTGGATGTCGACGTGATCGTCAACGCTGCCAACGGCAGTCTTCTGGGCGGCAGCGGCGTGGACGGTGCGATCCACCGGGCGGCTGGTCGGGAGCTGTACGAGGAGTGTCGCACGCTCGGCGGCTGCCTGACGGGGGATGCGAAGATGACCCAGGGCTACCGGCTGCCTGCCGCCAACATCATCCACACCGTCGGCCCAGTCTGGCGTGGCGGACACGACGGCGAGGACGTCCTGCTGGCCTCCTGCTACTCCAAGAGCCTCGCCCTCGCAGCCGGGGTCAGCGCCTCTACCATCGCGTTCCCAGCAATCAGCTGCGGGGTGTACCGCTTTCCTGTCCTCCAGGCCACGCAGCTCGCAATCTCGACGGTCCGACGCTGGCAGGCATCACACGACGCCCCGCACACCGTCTTCTTTTGCTGCTTTACCTCGGAGGTCTGGGCCGCCTACGAGCAACTCCTGGCCTGATGGATCAGGCGTCAACCACCTCGACCAGGCTGCGGTACGCCATGATCGCCCGATAGCGACAGGAGGCATCCTTGCCCATCAGCTCCTCGATGACGGTCTGGGTCTCCAGCTGCTTGCCGTCGGGGATGACCACCTTCAGCAGCCGCCGCTTCCGAGGATTGAGGGTGGTGTTGTAGAGGGTCTTTGGCATCATCTCGCCGAGTCCCTTGAAGCGGGAGATCTCCGGCTTGCTGCGGGGAGAGAGCTTCTTGAGGATGCGCTCCTTGGCCTTCTCATCCGACGCCCAGTGGGTCTCCTTGCCGACCTCGATCCGGTACAGCGGCGGATCGGCGAGGTAGACGTAGCCCTCGGTGATGAGCGGCTTCATGTAGTTGTAGAAGAAGGTCAGCATCAGGGTGGTGATGTGGTGACCGTCCTGATCGGCGTCCATGAGCAGGATGATCTTGTGGTACCGCAGCCGGGAGAGGTCGAGGTCTTTTCCGAGCCCGCAGCCCAGCGCGCTGACGATGTCCGACAGCTCCTTGTTGCCCAGAACCTTCTTCAGGGTCGCCTGCTCGGCGTTGAGAACCTTTCCTCGAAGCGGAAGGATTGCCTGGGTCTTTCGGTCACGGCCCTGCTTGGCTGAGCCTCCAGCAGAGTCACCCTCGACGATGAACAGCTCCGTCGCTGCCGGGTCTGAGGAGGAGCAGTCGGCGAGCTTGCCGGGGAGGTTGAGGCGCCGGGAGACGGCTGACTTTCGGCGGACCTGCTTGGAGGCGGCTCGGGAAGCCTCGCGGGCCTTGGCGGCCATGACGATGCGAGAGAGCAGCGCGTCGGCGGCAGTGGTGTTCTCCTGAAGCCATCGCTCCAGCTCCAGTCGAATCGCCCCCTCGACCAGCGCGCGGACCTCGACGTTGTTCAGCTTGTCCTTGGTCTGACCCTGGAACTGAGGGTCTGCGATGAAGCAAGAGCAGACACCGACCACGCCCTCGCGGATGTCATCCGCCGTCAGCTTCAGGCCACGGGGCAGGCTGACGTTGTGGGTGGTGATGTAGTTGCGGATGGCCTTGAGGATGGCATCCTTGAGTCCCTGCTCGTGGGTGCCGCCGTCGTTGGTGGGGATGCCGTTGACGAAGCTCTTGAACCGCTCGGAGGGCGACTCCGTCCACATCAGCGCAACCTCAAGTCGCGGATCGGCGGGACGGACCACCGTGAACGGCTCGTCGACCACACAGCGCAGCTCGCGGTCCTTGACGAGGTGCTGGACATAGTCGGCCAGGCCGCCCTCGTGGTGCAGCTCGTGGCGCTTGTTGTTGGTGTCGTCCTTGAAGATGATCTTCAGGCCGCGGTTGAGGTAGGTGCTGATCTCCAGGCGCTTTCGGATCTCGTCACCGTCGAAGGTCTGGTCGCCGAAGATCTCCGGATCTGGAGAGAAGCGAATCTGGGTTCCGGTTGCGCGGGTCGGATCCAGCTTCTCCAACTTGGTGCGGGCCTTTCCACGTCGGAATTCCTGGGTCCACTCGTAGCCGTCGCGCTTGATGTTCACGATCAGCCTCTCGGAGAGGGCGTTGACCACGCTGCTGCCGACGCCGTGCAAGCCTCCGGAGGTGATGTAGCTGCTGTTGTCGAACTTTCCGCCGGCGTGGAGGACGGTCAGGATGACCTCGACAGCCGGGATGCCCTTCTTGGGGTGGATGTCGACGGGGATGCCGCGTCCGTTGTCGCGAACGGTGACGGTGCGTCCGTCGCGGTGGAGCTGCACGGTGATCGAGGAGGCAAAGCCGTTGATGGCCTCATCGACGGCGTTGTCGACGATCTCCCAGACGAGGTGGTGGAAGCCATCTCGCCCGGTACCGCCGATGTACATGCCCGGACGACGACGCACCGCCTCGAGTCCCTCGAGGACCTCAATGGAGGCGCTTGTGTATTCCTGCGCGGCCATGGCTTACTCCTCTCCGGTGGTGTCTGCGGCCTTGAACTGCTCGTCGTAGCGGACCATCGGACGTGTCCAGTCCTTGAAGCTGCCGCGCTTGATGATCGACTTGCCCTTGATCGCCCGAGATCCGAGGAACTTGTTGGGGCGGACGACCTCTGCTCGGCCCTGGGGGGTGGTGACGGTGACGCCACCCATGAGCTTTGTGGTGAGACCGAAGGCGTGGATGGTGTCTCCGGCGTCGAGCTTGATGGCGGTCACGCCCTTTCCTGCCCCCTTGAGGACGGAGACCTCGGAGACCGCAAAGCACAGCGCCCGGCCTTTCTGTGTGGCGAGGCTGATGGTCTCGGAGCCGCTGCAGACCTCGACCGCCATCACAGCATCTCTGCCCTGGAGCCGGGCGAACCGGCGGCCCTTTTTCTGGCTGGGCTCCTCATGGACCGACAGCGGGAAGCGCACGATGCGGCCGCCGTAGGTGATGCCGACGCCGTAGGGACCGGGCAGGGCCTCAACGATGGGGTTGCCGGCAGCGTCCTTGTCGGTACGAGCAGGGGGCAAGGAGCGGGCGTCGTGCAGCGCAATGCCGACGATCTTCTCGCCATCCGAGAATTGAAAGTAGCTCTGGATGGGCTTGCCGTAGCCGGTGGTGGCCTCGACATCGTCGAAGCGCAGCACATAGGCGCCGCCCTGATCGGTGAAGAAGCAGACGGTCTTCTTGGTGCTCGCCTTGCCGATCGCGATGATCTCGTCCCCCTCCTTGATCCGAATCTTCGAGACGTCCGTGAAGCTGTTCTGACGCTTTACCCATCCATCTCGGGTGACGATGAGGTAGGAATCCTCGGCGACGATGTAGGCGGACTCCTCGTACTCGACCACCTCAGCCGTGCCGATCTTGGTGCGGCGCTTCTCGCCGTAGATGCGGCGGACCTCCATCAGCTCTTGGCGGACGACGGCCCAGAGGTTCTGGGCAGAGGAGAGGATGGACTCGATGCGCTCAGCGTCCGCGCGCTTCTCCTCCAGCTCCTCCTGCACCGCGTGGATCTCCAGCTTCGCGAGTCGGTACAGCTTCAGCTCCAGGATGGCGTCGGCTTGTTCGTCAGAGAAGTCGAACAGGTCGATGAGCTTCTCGTGAGCATCTCGCCGCCCCTCGCTCTGGCGGATCATCACGATGACCTCATCGAGGACGTCGAAGATCTTCGCCAGGGCTTCGAGGATGTGGATGCGCTTGCGCAGCTTCTGCAGCTCAAACTCGAACCGCCGCCGCACCGTGTCTCGACGAAAATCGAGCCAGTAGCGAAGGATCTCCCTGAGGTTTGCCTTGACCGGTGCGCAGACCTCGGGGTTGTC
The DNA here is from genome assembly GCA_029251165.1 of Myxococcota bacterium. Taxonomy (GTDB): domain Bacteria; phylum Myxococcota_A; class UBA796; order UBA796; family UBA796; genus JAQXDW01. The sequence goes on along the minus strand of JAQXDW010000016.1, from coordinate 142,813 downwards.
GGTGGGGACGAGGCAGGTGAGGTTGACGGGGTAGGTGATCTGGAGCGGGGTGTGCTTGAAGAGGTAGGCCATCGCAGCGGCAGCGGTGGCGTCTGGGTCGGCACCGCGCTTGAGGTTCAGCTCCAGGACGACCCGGACCTCGTCAGTGGACTCGTCTCGAACGTCGGAGAGCAGCGGCAGCTTGCGGTCTGCGATCAGGTTGCCGATCTTCTCGACGAGGGTGCCCTTGTTGACGCTGTAGGGAATGGAGTCGACGATGATCTGCCAGCGCCGTCCTTCCTTCTCCATGCGCCAGCTGCCCTGTAGCTTCACCGGCCCGCCGCCGGTCTCGTAGATGTCCTGGAGCTCCTCGCGGTTGTTGAGGATGATGCCTCCGGTGGGGAAGTCGGGTGCCTTGAGCTTGCGGGTCATGGCGGAGATCGTGGCGTCTGGATCGTCGAGCAAGACGACCGCAGCGTCGATGACCTCGCGCAGGTTGTGGGGCGGGATGCGGGTCGCCATGCCGACCGCGATGCCCTCTGAGCCGTTGACCAGCAGCTGCGGGAACTGGGCCGGCAGGACGATGGCCTCGAAGTGCTGGCCGTCGTAGTTTGGACGGTAGCCGACGGTGCGCTGCTTGAGCTCAGAGAGCAGCTCGACCGCGATGGGAGCGAGCTTGCACTCCGAGTACCGCATTGCCGCAGCAGAGTCCCCATCCATGGAGCCGAAGTTGCCCTGTCCGAGGATGAGCGGGTGCCGCATCGCGAACGGCTGGACCATGCGGACCAGGGCGTCGTAGATCGAGGAGTCACCGTGGGGGTGGTACTTGGCCATGACCCCACCCACGACCGCCGCAGACTTCCGGAACCGCCCATCGGGGAGCAGCCGGAGGTTGTGGTACATGGCGTACAGGATCCGCCGCTGGACTGGCTTGAGCCCATCGCGGACGTCTGGCAGCGCCCGGGACGTGATGACCGAGAGGGCGTAATTGAGGTAGCGGTGCCGGGTGGCTTCATGGAGCGCAATCGGGGTGATCTGCGGCATGGCGGACCTTCGATCCCACCTGAAACGGTGAACGAGCCTGATTCAGTGGGGAGTATCTGAGGGGAAGAGGGGCAGGCTTAGGAGGCGAGGAAGCCTTGCTGGCAGAGGAGCTCAGCATTGGCGATGGCAGCACCGGCGGCGCCGCGGATGGTGTTGTGGCCGAGGGCGTAAAATTTTACCCCCATGACGGGGCAGTCCTCGACCCGGCCAATGGTAACAGCCATTCCGCCGCCAGCGTGAATGTCGAACCGGGGGGAGGGGCGGTCGCGCCGAGTGGTCAGGCGCAGCGGAGGGGTCGGACAGGAGGGCAGCTCAGCGGCAACACCGCCATCCCAGTCGGTCATCAGCCGGGCCACCGCTGCGGCAGATGGGGCGCCCGTGAGCCGAGCATGGACGCCGAGGAGGTGTCCGTCGGCGACGGGAACGCGCACGCAGCGGGCGGAGATGGGGAAGTCAGCGGGCGCATCGGGCGCACCGAGGATCTTCAGCGGCTCGATGGCGAGCTTCTCCTCTTCCTTTCCGGCATGGGGATGTACGCTGCCGACCATGTCCCAGGCGGACTCGCCGGGGTACCCGGCTCCAGAGACCGCCTGCCAGGTCGAGACCGTGATGGCCTCGACGCCGAATGCCCGGTGCAGCGGAGCGAGGGCAAGAGCGAGGGGAATCGCGCAGCAGTTGGGGTTGGCCAGGATGGCTCCGGCGCCGGGCTGTCGGTGGAGCAGCGCGGTGTGATCGGGGTTGACCTCGGGGATGACCAGCGGGACGAGCGGATCCATGCGCCAGGCGCTTGCGTTGGTGACGACGAGGAAGCCTGCCGCGCGGAACATCTCCTCGATGGGACCGGCGACGGAGCCATCGAGTGCAGAGAGGATGATCTTGACCCCAGCGGGGATCAGCGCGGGATCGCAGGACGAGACGATGCGCCCTGCGAGGTGCCCTGGGCACTCGCCGTGGAGTCGCCAGGGCGCGGCCTCGGCATAGGGGCGTCCTGCGGACCGCTGCGAGGCTGCGATGAAGGCGACCTGAAACCAGGGGTGCCCCTCAAGGAGGTGCAGCATTCGCTGTCCCACCATTCCAGTAGCACCCAGGATGCCAACCGGGATCGCGCTCATCGAAGCTCCTTAGATGTAGGTGTCCCGCTCATGACTCCTCAAGAGTAACCAGCCTGGAGGGGCGTTTCATCCTTTGGACGGACATCTACTGACCGGGTTTTGGCGTGGGAACCCGGTCGCGCTGGAGCCGTGTGTGCAGAACGTTCATTCGCTGAAGCAGCGAGGGGCTCAGCATGCGATCGCGATGGATTGCGTCATAGAGGTCATCGAGCACCGAGATGGCGTTCGCGTCGAGGACATCGGAGGTGATCTCAGGGTGATGCTGGGTTCTCAGGTCTGGCTGGATCGCCGCGATGGCCGCGCTGAGATCGCCGCCTCCGAGCCACTCCAGTGCTCCTGTCAGCTCTCCCTCTGGATCACGGAGGAGCTGCTCGTAGGTGACGAGGTGAAGCGGGAGGCGTCGGATGCTGGCGTTGCCGATGAGGGCGTACATCTCCTGCCACCACTCCAGCTCCGGAGGCCGCGCAGTCGGTGTGCTGGGACTGTCCTTGGCCCGCGCCTCCAGGCTCCGCAGCCGCTGCATTGAGGTGACGTACTCTCGCCAAGGGCGGACCGTGGCGATGACCCGGTCGAGGAAGGCGGAGTCGGTGCGGATCAGGCCGGGGATGAACACCTTGACGACGTGCCTGGTGGTGTCGTCGGAGTGGAGGTAGCTGCCGGTCTGTGGATCGGGGTTGGTGGCGTGGTAGATGCCGCCCCGCAGCCTGGACTCATAGAACCCCTCCGGGTTGCCCTCCTTCAGGCCAATGAACCGTCTCGGGAACCGATCTCCGATGACCGGTAGGCCCGCAGCAGCGAGGAGCTGCATCCACATGCTCGTGCCCGAGCGCTTGGTCCCGGTGACGACAATCATCAGGCGGCGAGGGCGCGAGAGAGCGCAGACGCCATGACTGGCCGGATGACCTCGTCGATGCACCGTGCGACCGCCGCATCGCGCGCGGCTGCGGGGAGAATGCCGTGGGCGATGGTCCCCGGTGTGCTGCGCTCCGGCGCGCTGGTGGGGTGCGCGAGGCTGGAGAAGACGCCCTGGACAGCAAGGCGCACCTCTTCTCCGCCCACCGCCAGCGCCCACATCAGCGTCTCCCAGGCCAGGGCAGCGTGATCGGTTTCGTCGCGCACGACCACCGCCAGCGCACGACGGACTTCTGGATCGGTGGCCAGGAGCCGGGATTCTTCGGCGAGGTAGGCGGCGATGGTCTCGCCGATCACGCCATCTCGGACCGTCCAGGCCGCAAGCTCCGCCAGCGTCTCTGCCACCGGGGCGCTGCCGCCGAGGGCGAGGGGAGCCGGTCCGGTCCGGCTGCCGCCGTAGGCGCTGGCGAGGGTGAAGCCGTCCAGCGCATGAGTGATCTCCTGGGCTGCTGCTTTTCCGGCCCGGCGGACCAGCTCGGGCGGCGCACCGTGCGCGAGCAGGTCGAGGGCGAAGCGATGGAAGCCTGCGACGGAGGAGTGCTCGGAGACCGCGTTCTTTGTCCAGAACGCTGCGAGCTGGGCGCGATCGGCGTTGCTGAGCGCGGCATCGACGGGGTGAGCGCGGCTCCAGGCATCGTCTGCGGTGGTCTCGGCGGTGACAGCAGTCCCGGTGTCGTCGAGGTAGGGGCGGCCGTAGCCGCAGCAGCTCCACTGCTCGCAGCTGATGGTGTAGGCGCACAGGGTGCCGACCTGCTCGACGAGCGCGGCATCGTCCTCGCACTGGTGCAAGCCGTAGTCGTACATGCTGCTGTAGCCGGAGTCCTCAGCGGAGCCGAAGCTGTAGTCCTCGTAGCTGTAGATTGTGTCGATGGAGGGTGCTTCTGGGCAACTCTCTCCTTTCTCGACCGAGAAATTCAGGTCGACAGGGTACGCCTCGTAGTCCGGGCAGTTGTTGTTGAACAAGAGCCCGCAGCCCGGCGCGGCACCGACCGCGAGCAACAGGACGGCACGGAGTGCCCGAGAGGTTGTGGAGATCGGTGTCAGCGGAGCCTTACCCGCGAGGGTCAGCGGCAGCGCCGTCTCAGGAATCTTTGGCATGTGATCTCCTACGATGTACCGTCACTCTACCAAACATCGGCGGCACCAGCTGGTCCACTCGGATATGGCCGGCCTCAAGCACAAGAGGAGGTCCTGTGTCGGAATTCAGTGAGCTTGTCGTTCGATATGGCGCGCGGTTTGGGCGGCTGACCCGCGGTGCACGTGTTGTGGAGCTTGATGGTCCAGGAGGTGGTCTCTCCGATGCTGTTGATCGCCTCGGCATCCTCCCGCTTGCTGCCGGTCTGATGGACGGTGACCACCTCTCCCTAGAAGATGCTGGGGCAGCCCTGAGCTTAGAGCGCTCCGGGGCCTCGGTGGTCTTGACCGTTCGCTGGGGAGAGGACTCGCCGGCGCTCGTCGAGGAGCTCACAGTAGAGCCGGGAACTCCGCTGTCCTTGCCCGCTCTTCCCGGTACTCAGGATGCCGTGCGCTTCCAGCCCGCTCCCGGTGCACAGATCTCAGACCTCCGGTCTGCCCTCCATGACCCCTCCCAGAAGCTCTACATCACCGGCTCAGGTGTCTGGACCCATGGGCGCATCGGCACGGGGGAGCCCTTGATGGCATACATCCCGCCGGTGAACCCCGCCGATCTCGGCGATGCCTCCTTCTGCGAGACCTATGGGGTCCGTGCGCCGTACATCACCGGCGCAATGGCCGGCGGAATCGCGAGCGCAGACCTGGTCATCGCGATGGGGAAGGCTGGCCTGATGGGGTTCTTTGGTGCCGGCGGCCTCTCGCTGCCGGCCATCGAGGCTGGGGTCAAGGCGATCAAGGCTGCGATCCCAGACAAGCCTGCGGGCTTCAACCTGCTGCACAACCCGGCCGAGCCGATGGTGGAGGAGGCCACTGTCGACCTCTACCTCGCCAACGACTGCCGGATCGTCTCCGCTGCCGCCTACATGACCCTCACCCCCGCCCTGGTCCGCTACCGGCTGACCGGCATTCACCGGGGAAGCAGCGGGCAGATCGTTTGTCGAAACCGGGTCTTTGCCAAGGTCAGTCGTCCGGAGGTGGCGGAGCGGTTCATGCGCCCGGCCCCGGAGAGCATCCTCACCCGCCTCGTCGAGCGCGGTCAGCTCTCTGCGGAGGAAGCCGCGCTCGCGCAATACGTTCCCATCGCCGAAGATGTAACGGTCGAGGCTGACTCTGGCGGGCACACCGACCGTCGTCCGCTGGTGGTCCTGATCCCGGCGATGCTTCGCCTTCGGGACCGCGTCCTCGCGGACACCGACTATGAGGGCATCCAGATTCGCATCGGCGCGGCCGGCGGGCTTGGCGATCCGGCCTCCATCCACGCTGCGTTCTCGATGGGGGCGTCCTATGTCCTCACCGGCTCGATCAACCAGTCCTGTGTAGAGGCTGGAACCAGTCGCTTGGTTCGCGAGATGATCAGCGCGGCGGGCATCGCGGATGTCACCACTGGTCCCGCGCCGGACATGTTCGAGCTCGGTGCCCATGTCCAGGTGCTCTCGCGGGGCAGCCTGTACGCCCAGCGGGCCAGCCGGCTGTTCCGCATCTACAAGGAGTGCGATGGCATCGATGCCATCCCCGAGGTCGAGCGCAGCCGCCTGGAGCGGACCATCTTCCGTCGTCCGCTGGCCGAGGTCTGGTCGGACACGGCCGATTACTGGGCGCAGCGGGATCCGCGCGAGCTGGAGAAGGCGCAGCGGGATCCCCGCCACCAGATGGCGCTGACCTTCCGGTGGTACCTCGGCATGACCAGCCGGTGGGCGCGGCAGGGAGACGAGAGTCGCAAGCGCGACTTTCAGATCTGGTGTGGTCCGTCCATGGGGCTGTTCAACGACTGGATCGCTGGCAGCCACCTCGAAGACCTCGATGCGCGCAAGGCTCCCGATGTCGCCGATGCGCTCCTGCGGGGAGCGGCTGGACTGCGCCGGGTGATCCTCGCCCGCACCCTGCTGGCTGGCAAGGTGCTGCTGCCGCCGGGGCTGGAGGATGTCCGCCCGACGGCAGGCTGATCAGCCGCGCAGCTGCGCCCGCATGTCGGCGCGGAGGGCGTCGGTGCGGCGGGTGACTTCATCGAGCGCCGCATCGGCGCGTGCCCGGTAGCCAGCGACGAGGGGCTTGTCGCGCATGCCGGAGAGGTTGATGTTGACGTTGTACCAGGCCCCCTCGGCGGCGGCCATTGCGGTGAGGGCGGCGACGCCGGCATCCGAGCGGGCGTTCTTGTTGCCCTGAGCGGCCTGCTCCGCTGCTGCGACGGCATCGATGCAGCGCTCTAAGACCCGCAGCGGAACCTCCACGCCCTCGATGTTGGCTGCCCGCCTCGCGACGCTGCGGGCCTTCTTCTCGTCGTCGGTGCCCTTGGGCAGGCGCATCGCAGCCATCATGCCGTCGAACGCGGCGGTGTCGGCATCGATGTCCGCGAGGAAGCCCTCCTTGAGCCCCTGCGCAGCGATCGCCATCTCGTCCTGGGCGGCGAACTGGGACTCGTAGCCGGACTTGCCGGTGGTCAGTCCGCCGACCATCGCCGAGAGGGCCGTGGACAGCGCGCCGCACAGCGCAGCCACCGAGCCACCGCCGGGCGCCGGCGCGCGGCTGGAGGTCTGATCGACGAAGCCGCGCACGGTCTGGGTGACCAGCGGACCGTCTTGGCGGATCCGGCGCTCGATGATGCGCTCGTTGGGATCAAAGTCGCCCAGCTCGCGGAGCCCGAGAGACCGAATGGCGATCTCGATCAGCTCGGCTTCGTTGGCGCCTGGGTTGAGGCGCTGACGGCGGAGGTAGTGTCGTCCGGCGGACAGCATCGCCTCCAGCGGAACGAGCCCGACCAGCTCGCTGCCGGTGACCACGAGTCCCTCCTGATCGGCCACACGTCGGATGGCATCGACGACGAGGTGGGGGGGACTGACGGTGTAGTCGGTGAAGTTGATGCTGACCTGGCAGCGGCCATACTCTTCGATGTACCACCCGATCGCCTTGACGCACTTGAACATTCCGGGGTCCCGGAGGCCCTTGCCGTCGGCATCACGGACGATCTCGTTGTCCTCGTCTCGGCGGAGGATGCCCTTCTCTCGGATGAGGGCCGCGACCTTCATCGCCCGCCGCGTCTCGGTGGTGTTGAGGTTGACGTTGAACGCGATGAGGAACGGCCGCGCTCCGATGACGGTGGCGCCAGCGGTCAGCGCACCGCTTGTCGGCCCAAAGTCCGGCGCCCACACTGGATCCTTCAGCTTGTCTGCCAGCCCCTCGTACTCACCCGCGCGCACGGTGGCGAGGTTCTGACGCTCCGGGCGGCTGGCTGCGGCCTCATAGAGGTAGACGGGAATGGACAGCTCGGCGCCGACCCGCTCGCCGAGTCGACGGGCGAGGTCTGCGCACTGCGCCATGGTGATGCCGGAGACCGGGACGAACGGGCAGACATCGGTGGCTCCCATGCGCGGATGGGCACCGGAGTGGCTGCGCATGTCGATGCGCGCGGCGGCGGTCTTGATGGCCTGAAATGCAGCCTCCAGCACAACCTCTGGGGCCCCGACCATGGTCATGACGGTGCGGTTGGTGGCCTCACCCGGATCGACGTCCAGCAGCGCCACACCCGACACGGTGCGGATGGCACCTGCGATGGCTTCGATGATGACCGGGTCTCGGCCCTCTGAGAAGTTGGGAACGCACTCAACGATCGGGGTCATGTTGTCTCCGGTCAGCGGCTGCTGGATCTGCGGGGTTCAGTAGTTGCGTCGGCCGAAGATGGCGGTCCCGACACGGACAATGGTGGCACCATGCGCGACCGCGACCGCGAGGTCACCGCTCATGCCCATGGACAGCTCGTTCAGCGGGAGTCCCTCGGCCCGCCCCTCAGCCGCCAGGGACGCCAGGCCGCTGAACCACGGCGCGGACTCTTGGGGGTCGGCGCTGAACGGGGGAATGGTCATCAGGCCGCGGAGGGCGACTCCGGGCAGGGCATGGGCCTGACGTGCCAGCGCGAGGGCCTCGTCGCGGGTGGTGCCGCTCTTGGAGGCCTCCTGCGCGAGGTTCACCTGGAGGAGCACTCCGATGGGGGAAACACCGTCGCGGAGGCAGCGCCCGGACAGCGCCTCCGCGAGGGCGAGGCTGTCGACGGAGTGGACGAGCACTGCGGAGCCGACGATGTACTTGATCTTGTTCTTCTGGAGTCCGCCAATGAAGTGCCACTCCAGCGCCTCGTCGGCGAGGGCGCGGGTCTTGTCGCGCAGCTCCTGGGCTCGGTTCTCGCCAAACAGGACCTGACCAGCAGCCATCGCCGTGCGCACATCGTCTGCGGTGCGGGTCTTGGAGGCGGCAAGGAGCCGCACGCTGCCCGCAGGCCGACCGGCTGCAGAGACGCTGCGCTCGATCTGGGCGCGGATGTCTTGGAGGTTTGCCGCGATGCTCATGTCGTGACTCCGATGATTCCGTGGGCGGCGAGGGCGCTGAGGACAGCCTCCAGCGGCAGTCCGACCACGTTGGTGTAGCTTCCCTCCAGCTCGGCCACCAGCACCGCGCCGATGCCCTGGATGCCATAGGAGCCCGCCTTGTCCCGCCCCTCTCCCGTCGCGATGTAGCCGGCGATCTCCACCTCGGAGAGGGTCCGGAAGCGCACCCGGGTGGTGGCGTGGTGGAGGGCCTGCTGGCGACCCTGGCGGAGGCACCAGCCCGTGGTGACCGAGTGCCAGCGTCCCGAGAGGGCTCGCAGGATGCGCGCGGCATCGGCATCGTCAGCCGGCTTGCCGAAGATGTCGGTCTCGGTGTGGACGACGGTGTCGGCTGCCAGGACCCATGCCGCACTCCCGCCGACGGCGGAGGCCTTCTCGCCGGCGAGGCGCCGGGCAAAGTCCACCGGAGGCTCGCCAGGCTGGCGGATCTCGGGGATGTCTGCAGGGGAGACGGTGAGCGGGATGCCGCAGGTGGTCAGGAGCATGCGTCGTCGCGGAGAGCCGCTGGCGAGGATGAGGGACATGCGAGCCTGTATCCCGGCCACCCACAAACAAAAACCCCAGGGCGAGATGCCCCGGGGTCGGTGTGGTCTGCGAGAGCAGAGACTACTTGGCGAGCCAGGTCGAGATCTGGAGCTGACCACCGAGCTCAAGCTCCATGGTGGAGTCGGGACGGACGACATCCGCAGCATCACCGTTGGCCACGCTCAGGCCGATCTGGGGAACGACGTAGATGCCGAAGCCCATGCCCTTGGCAGCCTGAGCGCCCATGCGCATGCCAGCCATGACGTTGATGTAGCTGAGATCCTGGCTCTGCTGATCGAAGTCGAGGCTGCCGCCGAACTGAACGACACCACCGAACTCCTCAGTCACCTTCTTCTTGATGCTGGTCTGGTAGACGTTGAAGCCGAGGCGGAGCTGGTCTTCCTGACCGAGGGACTCGATGAGCTCAAGCGCATCGACCTGAACGACGAGCGGGCCGCTCTTGTAGTCGATGGAGGGGAGCAGGTGGTTCGGGGAGAAGTAGCTCTTGGTGGTCTCGATGCTGCTGTGGTGGGTGACACCAAAGCCGGCCTGTGCAGACAGCGGGATGACGGTGGCCAGAGCGGCGATCAGAAAACGCTTCATGATGATTCCTCACAACAGGGGGGGAGTGACCCACGTTGGTCACGTGAGAGACTCACCCACGGGTTGGGTACTTGTCAAGACAACTCTTGACATTGCAAGAGCAATCCTCGATTTTTATCTCGGGAAGAGCCCGTGGCGCGCCGCCTGCTCTCCCCATCCGCCCTCGCCCAATTCCACAAAGATTGGTGTTGCATTGGGGATCTTGCGCACGCCGACTTCGGAGAGCGGGGCGCTGCTCAGCAGTCCCATGAGCCCACGGATCACGCCGCCGTGGGCAAACACGGCGACACACCCTGGACCATCGATCGACAGCAGCGCAGGGATGCTGCGGGTGATGACGGTCTCCAGGCTCTCGCCGCCTGGGGGGGCGGTGTCCCATCCGAGCAGCGGGCTCATCTGATTCGTCGCGCGCAGCGTGTCGATGTGCTTTCCCTGGAGGCTGCCGAGGTCTCGCTCGCGCAGCGCGGGGGTCAGCGTGAGCGGGGGCGGCGCAGCACCGCGTGCCTCCGCCCAGACCGCTATGGCGTGCCGTGCGGTCTCGGCAGCGCGGCGAAGGTCAGAGCTGATGACGCGATCGACGGAGTGATGCGCGATCAGCTCTCCGGCGGCGCGCGCCTGCTCGACGCCTGTCTTCGTCAGCTCGACATCGTGCCAGCCCGACAGACGCCGGGCCAGGTTGGCGGTGCTCTCACCATGTCGAATCAGAATCCAGGTCGTCATGCTCGCGATTCCCGTTGCGTCTACATCCCCGTCCCGGAGACTCCGCTGTCCGCTGCGAACTCCCGACTGATTCGCGCACGGATGCGCTCCTCAGCGACCAGGAGGGCGGCGATGTCCGAGGCGTTGGAGAGAATGCTCTCCATCTCACCGGCGAGGCCAGCGAGGTGACCGCGAGACAGGCGGAGGGTGACCCGGTCGACACCGAGGGCGACCTCTGGGCCGAGCTCGATGGTGTTGACCAGGCTGCGGAGCTGGCTGAGGTAGCGGTTGCGCAGGATGGAGATGGCGACCGGATCCCAGCCGCCCTCTGCCCGACGGCTCTCCAGCACCCGGATGGTCGGCAGCAGCCGGCTGGCCTCACCAATGGCGAGGTAGCTGATCACCGTCTCGTCGAGGTTCCCGCCCTTGTGGAGCTGGGTGATCTCGTGCGCGATGGTGAGATCACCGAGGGATGCAATCCGCGTCGCGAGCGCCTCAGGCACCTCAGAGAGTGACTCGATGCGCTCCCGGAGCTGCTCCTGCTGGGTGGTCCCAGAGAGGTGCTCCATCCGCTCCAGAACGGCGTGGATCTGGGTCTGCTGGTCGGCGTTCGGGACGGCCTCGCCGGGGGCGAGCCACAGCGAGATGAGGGAGAAGACGGCGGCGGATGCCTCGACCCATGCCCGATACTGTGTATCGAGCGGCGTCTCGCTGTCCGAGATGCTGTGGAGCAATCCCTCCGCATCGATGAGCGCCATGGCGTTGATCCAGGCCCGAGCGATCGATGGCGCAGAGGCCCCGGTCAGCTCGATGATGCCGGGGAAGAACCAGGCACCGGCCTCACCGATGATGTCGTTGGCGACCACGGTCATGCCGATGCTGGACTTGAGCATGTGGTCGAGGATCCGCTCCCGATAGTCCTTCTGGATCTCCGCTGGGAAGTAGCTGATTACCCGACGCTCGAAGCCTGGGATCTCATCGGGAGAGCCGCTGGTGAGGTCGTTGAAGACATGCATCTTGACGTGAGCGGCCAGGACACACAGCTCCGGACGGGTCAGCCCCTTGCCCAGCGCGGCACGACGCGAGAGCTCCTCGTGGGTCGGCAGGCGAAGCTCCGCTGGGGTCCGACCGCTGCGTCCGCAGGCCCAGCCGATGGTCCGGGAGAAGGACATCGGATCGACCTGGCTGCGGATGATGTCGAGGGACATCTGGCGGCCGTGGACGTCGCTGTTGTGGAGGACCTGATCGGCAACCTCGTCGGTCATCCGCTTGAGCAGGGTGTTGCGATCGGGAAGGCGCAGCTTGCCCTGCGCGACCAACGGGTTGAGCAGGATCTTGAGGTTGACCTCATGATCGGACATGTCGACGCCGCCGGAGTTGTCCAGTGCGTCGGTGTTGACCCGACCCCCAGACAGGGCGTACTCGATGCGACCGGCCTGGGTGAAGCCCAGGTTTCCACCCTCACCGATGATGCGGGCGCGCAGCTCGTTGCCGTTGATGCGGAGGATGTCGTTGTTCGGATCGCCGGCGTCGTTGTTGTCTTCGTGGCTGGCCTTGACGTAGGTGCCGATGCCGCCGTTCCACAGCAGATCGACGTTCAGGCGCAGCAGCAGCCGGATGACGACCTCGACCGGCAGCTCATCCTTGAGCACACCCAGCAGCTCCTGCATCTGCGGAGACAGCGGGATGGAGCGAGCCTGGCGGGAGAAGATGCCGCCGCCCTCGCTGATGAGCTCGGTGTTGTAGTGGTCCCAGCCCTTCACAGCATCGAACAGTCGCTTGCGCTCGACGTAGGAGCTCTCTGCGTCAGGGTTTGGATCGATGAAGACGTGGAGGTGGTTGAAGGCTGCGACCAGGCGCATCTTCGGGGTCTCGATGACGCCGTTGCCGAACACATCGCCGCCGGTGTCTCCGATGCCCACGCAGGTGAACTCCTCGCGATCCGGGTCCAGGCCCAGCTCGTAGAAGTGACGCCGCGCGGTCACCCAGCCACCGCGCGCGGTGATGCCGACTTCCTTGTGGTCGTAGCCGTTGGAGCCACCCGATGCGAAGGCATCGTCAAGCCAGAAGCCGTACTCTGCCGCGAGGGCGTTGGCGGTGTTGGAGAGGTGCGCGGTGCCCTTGTCTGCTGCGACGACGAGGTAGGGATCCGGCTCGTCGTGGAAGATGACATTGGGGGGATGGACGAGCTCACCTGCGACGGTGTTGTCGGTCAGGTCGAGCATGCCTCGGATGAGCACCTTGTACAGCTCGTCGGCACGGCGTCGGCTCTCGGCGCGGTCGAGCACCCGGTGCTTCATCCGGAAGCCACCCTTCGCACCCACCGGGACGATCAGGACGTTCTTGATCATCTGGGTGGAGACGAGGTCGAGGATCTCTCGGCGGAAGTCGGTGCGGTCTGACCAGCGAATTCCACCACGGGCGACCTTGCCGCCGCGGAGGTGGAGGCCCTCCATGTCCCGGTGGTGGACGTAGATCTCGAACATCATGCGCGGGCTGGGCATGTTGGTGACGTCTGCGCAGCGCACCTTGAACGACAGGTAGTGGAATTTCCGATCGGTCCGGTAGAAGTTGGTCCGGATGCTGCTCTGGATCAGGTTGTAGAAGGTCCGGAAGACCAGGTCCTGATCGTGGGCCTCCAGGTTGCGCAGGGCATCCTCGAAGGCCTGGGCGGCATCGGCCATCTGGCTGGCGCGATCACCCTCCAGGGAGGGATCGAATCGGATCTGGAAGTACGACCACAGCAGCCCGACCATCTCCGGACGGGAGAGCATGATGTCCTGGACGCGATCGAGGCTGTAGTAGAAGCCGAGCTGGCGGGCGTAGCCGTGGTAGGCCCGGAGCATGTCGACGGCCTGCCACGGCAGGTCAGCCTGGAGCAGCAGCCGGTTGAGGGCATCCGAGCCCGTAGAGCCTGCGAAGACGGCCTCGATGGCGGCAGCGAGGCTCGCACCGCGCGCGATGACGTCCTCGTCAGAGACTCCGGGCACGCTCTGGAGGCGGAAGGTGTCGATGAAGCGCTGCTCGCCGCCCTGAAGGGAGACGGGGTCTGCGAACTGGTCGATGATGACGAGTCCGAAATCATCGAGCACCGGCAGCATGTGCGACAGGAGGATGTTGTTGCGCTGGTAGATGCGCAGGTAGAGACGATCACGACGCTCGGTGAAGACATCGGCGATGACCAAGCGCTTCTCTGCGTCGAGCTGCTCTAGCAGCGCGATGTCGCGGAGGGACTCACCCACCGGACGGTTGAGGCGGTAGACCTCGTCGAATGCGGAGCCGTACTTGACCGCGAGCGCGCTCGCTGCGCCGGGCTCCAGCTCGGCCTTCATGGTCTCGTAGAGCTGCATGTCCCAGGGGGTCGACAGCTTGAGGATGTTGGCCTTCAGCTCGTCGAGTCCGGACTCGTCGAGGACGGTGGTCCCGGTCAGGTAGAAGTGGACCAGCATCGTGTTGTAGCGGCTGACGAAGATGCCCTGATCGGTGTAGGAGGCGCCGGTGCCCTCGATGAGGGTGGACTCGATCTGCTCGCCGAGGCGCTCGGACCAGCGGGTCCGGGGCATCGCGGCGAGGGCGAAGGTGGAGTCGACGTCCTGGATGATCTGGGTGCGGGTCTCCTGCTGCTGCTCGGCCTCAAGCACCTGGTTGATGATCGTGACCACTTGGCTCTGGGTGGCGGTGAACAGAAACTCGGTGGGCAGGGAGTCGAAGACGTTGGCGACACCCTTGTAGCGGTAGCTTCCCGGCTTGGACTCGTCCTCGCGGAGGATGCTTCCGAGGACGCGCCGCAGCAGCGGCACGTGGCGGCTGGGCTGGGTGAGGGCGCGGTAGGTGAACAGGCCCTGGATGACGAGCGGGGGCTCGCCGCCGGGCTGCTCAACGCGAACCTCATCGATTCGACCTGAGCGGTGGACCGGGGACTCACGGCGCCCCTTGCGCACGAGAACCGGCATGCCCTCAACACACTCCCAGCCATCGAGGCTGTTGACCGACCAGCGATCGGTGTGCTCGGGGCGGGTGAAGCCGAGGCGGGAGTCGCCGTTGACGATGCCCATGAAGACAAAGTTGTCCGCCAGCAGCCAGCGGAGGAACTCGCCGGTCTCTCGGTAGGCGTCGCCGTTGTCTGGGGAGCGGTCGGCGTGCCGGGAGAACCGGAAGGTGGCGCCCTCGACGAGGTCGGTCATCTTCAGGAAGTCCTGGACCATTGACCGGGAGAGGTAGAGGCTGTCGTGGAGATCCGCGACCACCGACTCCGGAACACAGCTGAGGCCTTCGACCTCCATCCGGATGATGCTCTCCAGCGGTCCGCTGCCGAACTCGATCGGCGTGCCGTCCACACCACGCTTGACGCCGACGATGGCGTTGAAGGCCGTGATGTTGGTCGCACCGCGCGCCTGAAGCTGCATGCGCAGGGTGTCAACGATGAACGGCTGGTCTGGCATCACCGTGGTGAGAACCATTGTCTGACCGTTGGTCTCGGCGTTGATGAGGACCCCGTTGGAGGCACGGATCCAGGAGCGCTCGAAGAGCTCAGCGAGCTGAGCGACCGTCTCAGACGGTGTGTTGCGCTTGTGGTAGTGCGGGCGGATCTGTCGGCCGATAGCATGGACGAACCGCTCAAAGAGCGGGCGACGAGATGCGTCGGTGACATGGGACTGCTGGATGACCTCCAGCATCTTATTGGTGTACGCCAAGACCGGCATGGTGCCTCTCCGGGATGAGGGTTCGCATCTGCGGGCCTGCCCTATTAACGCTGCCACTCCAACACCACAGGCTTTTTCACCGTGCTGTTGCAGCCGCTGGATCTGGAAGGTCGACCTGACCGTGCGGGTAGATGGCTCTGGCGTCTCCGCTTCGGATCTGAACGGCGGAATGATGTCCGCCGTAGTGGCTGGAGATGCCGGTGTCGATTCCGAGCAGAGCACCACCGCAGCGGCTGGCAATCTGGCCGGATGACTGCGTGGTGTGGCCGACGATCATGCGGTGTGCGCCCAGCGCGGTCAGCGCTCGGCTCAGCTCCTCGCAGGCGATGGGCTCAGGTGCTTGAAGGTAGCCGCGATACCACATCGGTCCCTCCTCGCTGAGGACCTCCGGGGCTCCTTGTCCGGCGAGCGCGCCGTGAACCTGTGCAGCCAGCCCTGTGACGCCGAGCTCGGCGTAGCGTGCGGAGACGCCACCGTGGGCAAACACGACCCCGTCGACCATGGCCACGGCGTCTCGGCTCAGCAGCCAGCTCCCCAGCGCACCGCTCGGCGCAAAAGCGGCCTTGCGCGCCTCCACAGAGCCAAAGTCTGTGATGTCCTCGGGGCTGACGTAGCGCCAGTCTCCGACGAGGTTCATCATCTCGTGGTTGCCCATGAGCGTGATGACCGCTCCGCCGGCAGCCTCCGCTTCACCCTCCAGGCGGGTCATCAGCTCGATCAGCTCGAGGCTGTCTGGGCCCCGATCGGTGATGTCGCCGGTCTGGACCAGGGTGTCTGTTCCGCCGCTCCAGTGTCCAGAGGCATCGACGAGTCCGGCCATCTGGAGCGTCGAGAGCGCAGCAGGCAGATCCGCGTGCAGGTCGCCGATGGCTACAATACGGTTGGGTTGTTGGGTTGGAGCGGCGCGGCAGGCGCCAATCAGCATCATCAGGCTCGCCGCAGCCACGTACATCTTCATCCGCGAGAGTATAGCGTCATGTCGTCACTCAGCCCGCTCGTCGAGCAGCTTGTCTCCGCCGCCCAGCAGCAGGGAGCCATCGCTGCGGAGGCCTACATTCAGCAGGAGCGTCACCAGCGCTGGCGCTTCGCCGGGCTCACACGCGGGCGCTCCAATCCAGAGATCTCCTGTGATGACCGAACCGAGTCTGTCCTCAATCTGCGGGTCTACCTCCCGGGAGGTCGGCTCGGCGTCGCGACTCGCCGCGGGGAGTCCCCAGAAGCCTTTGAGGCGGCTGGTGTGGTCATCGATGCCCTCGCCATCGCCGGAGAGGCAAACGAGAACCCGGAGGTCGGGCCGCCGATGCGGCTGGACATCTCCACCCGTGGCCTCGAGATCGACGATCCCCGCCGCGGCCGACTCGAAGACGAGGACCGCCGCGATGTCATCTCCTGGAACATCGGCACCGCTCGCGGCGTGAACCCCCGCATCCGTCCGCAGCGGTTTGTGCTCTCAGAGACCTGGCAGCAGCGGGCATATGCCTCCAGCCGTGGGGTGCTCTCCGACGAGCGCAGCACGTACTACAGTCTCGACGGCTGCGTGTTCTCGGTCTCTCGGCCCGAGCGCCTCATCACCGGACGGCTGGACAGCCGGCACTTCTCCGACGTCGCCAGTCGTCCCCTCGGCGCGGAGCTTGCCAACCGGCTCGAGTCTGGCGATCGCGCGGCGAAGGCGCCCCGTGAGGCCCTGCCGCTGGTCATCGAGCCCCACCTCATCGCACACCTCTTGCCGATGATCACCCCGGCCTTCGATGCCGTCCGCATCGCGCGCGGAGAGTCGTTCCTCCACGATCGCTTTGGCACCCGCATCGGTCCGTCCTGGCTGCACATTGTCGATGATGCTTCGCTGCCCTCTGGCCTCCAGACCCGCTCGTTCGACGATCGAGGCGTCTCGCCGGTTCCGCTGCCGCTCATCCGCGAGGGCATCGCCAGCAGCGTCTACCTCAACCCCGTCCAGGCCCGAAAGCGAGATGCCCGTCCCACGGGGCATGCGCGGATCGATGGCTCGCTGTGGCCGGGTAACCTGCTCATCCGCCCCGGAAGCCGCTCTCGGAACATGCTGTTCGCCGATCTCGGGCGCTACCTGACGGCGCTCGACTTTGTGGAGCCGCCGGTCTTCGACCTGGCCACCGGTGCCCTCTCCATGAAGGTCTGGTTGTTCCTCGACGGCGTGGATCGCGGGCGGGGGCGTCTCGGCGCGTTTGAGGTCCAGACCACTGTCTTCGACCTGTTCGACAGCCTGACGGCGCTGGCCTCCGATCAGACCCGGATGGGCATGGTCGACACCTGCACCTGGATCACAGAGGGGCTGCCGCTACAGGCCCTGTAGCGGAGCCGACAGCAGACCATCGCGCGATTGCGAGCGCACCGAGGGTTGCGGCGGCGTAAGCGAGCAGGTCGAGGACATCAAAGGTGCCTGGCACCAAGCCCACGATCTGCCCCAGCTCTCCGCCGATCGCCATGATCGGCGCGGCGCCGATCCAGAGCGCCCGAGCCCACAGCGGTCCGTCGTGCCACAGCCGCGCGAAGAACGCGGTGGCGGAGAACACCCAGATCCCATCGGGAATCGAGAACAGCACGAACCCAGGTACCCACGGGAGCAAGGGCGCTGCAGCTGCCCGACCGTGTGTGATGAGGGCCGTCAGCGACAAATTCTCAGCCCACTGAAACATCAGCAGGGTGTCGGCGCGGAGAAGGATGTAGATCAGCCCACCCACGACCAGCGGCAGCACGACGACCAGAAAAAAGTAGCGCGCGCTCATGCCGAGCCGCTCAGTTTGTCGGCACCGAGCAGCTTCCGACGTCGGCCATGTCTGGGATGTCGCCGTTGCAGCGGCTGCCTTCGATCATGCACTGGTAGTAGCTCGACATGTCGATCGGGGTCATGTCCAAGGACTGCGGGCACATCTCGGCGGCATCGAAGTCGACGGGGTAGCAGGGCAGGTTGTTGCTGTGCGCGACCCATGCCTCGCATGCTGCCACGTTGCCCGAGGTGCTGCCGATCTCACCACTGGGCGCGGCTTGCTGAAGCTGCTCGACGAATCCTGGGGTGCTGCCAAACGCCAAGAAGACGAAGGCAGACAAGGCAGAGAAAGAAATAAGGTTTCGCTTAAGCATTGGGGGAGTCTACCTCAGCGAGTGGGGAAGACGTCGCGGACGGCCTGGATGTCTGAGCCGAGATTCTGTACGAGCGTGTTGGCCTTCTTCGGTAGCCCGGCGGTGACCTCCAGGTTTGTCTTGAAGGTCCGGAACTGGTCGATGCGGGTGGAGATCTCGGTGATGGAGAAGGGGCCCATCTCGCTTCGGAGATCGCCGACGCTCAGCTTCTTGGCCTTGCGAGCGATCTGCTTGCTCTCGGTCGGCACATCGCGGAGGTTGGTCAGCATTGTGGCGTAGGACTCCACGGCCGAGTTGACCGCGCTGATGGCGCTGCGGACGTCCGAGGGGACGGCATCGGTGGCCTGTAGCGTGGGCATGCTGCCGCTCATCGCGACCTTGATCTTGCCGTTTCCTCTCGACTTCAGCTCTGCGAGCGAGTCTGAGAAGGCGGTCTTTGGGCTCAAGCCGAGGATCTCATTGACGTTCTGACGAGCCGTCTTGCGCTTCTTCCTGGCGCGGTTGAGCGTCGTCTCGATGTCTGAAGCATCCGAGAAGATCTCATCGAGCGAGCTGATGTCCAGGTCTTGGATGCTTGCCTTGTTGCTGGCATGGGCCGTGCTTGGGCCAGCGAGAGACAAGACTACGGCCAGGACGAGGGTGCGGATCTTCATGGTTCACTCCAATGAACGGAGCAAACAGTAGCCTACCGCGAGGTGACCCACCATCGCCGCGGCGGCTCGGACATCAACATCTCGTCACGCAGCGTGCTGACAGGGAAGGTCACGTAGTCCTCTGTCGGATCGATGCCCTCTGCCCAGACCCGATCCACGGATGGACGGAGAAAGACCCGATCGGTTCGATTTCTCCAGGCAAATCCGCCTTCCAAGAAGAACAGCCCCTCGTCGTCGAGGAGGGTGTTGTTGCTGTCGAGGAAGACCAAGAGCTGGTAGCCCTCGATGACGGATGGCTGGATCCGACCGGCCTGTGGCTTCTGCGGGACCGTGAATTCGACCAGTCCCACTTGCTCGCCACGAAGTGGCTCCTCGATGAGGAGCGTGGCGACCTCACGGTTGCCGAAGCTGCCGGGCCGGACCGCGACCACCTGACCGATCGCGATCGTGGTGGCGCGCTGCAGGTAGCCGTCCATCATGGCTTCGTCGGCTTCCCGAAGCGTGTCGCCAAGCGCTGTGGAGCTTTGGTAAGGAATCTCCAGAGACTCGGGCCCGATGGGCTCAGAAGCGGAGACAGTGAGGCTGGTAAGGAAAACAATCACACCGATAGAGTCGGATCAGTCCGCCCAGAAGTTGACCCCCCTGCTCTGAATCAGGCGTCAAAGACCTCCCCCTCCACGTCCAAGACCACGACCCCCACGGCACCTGAGGGATCCAGTCGCTGAAGAATAGAATGTACAAAGGGGCGCGGTTCGTGCCGCCCTGGCGCTGCGGCCCAGACGCCGCAGCGTGGGCTGGTCAGCCCCAGCCCATCAGCTGGCCGCCCTGGTAGATGGCGAAGCTGAACACCCACGCCAGGGCGGTCATGTAGAAGAACAAGAAGGTCGGCCATCGGTAGCCGCCGGTCTCTCGCTTGACTGCCGCGAGGGTCGACATGCACTGGCAGGCGAGGGCGAAGAACACCATCAGCGAGATGCCGACAAGTGGCGTGTAGGTCGGGGAGCCATCGGGTCGTCGCTCAGCGGCAAGCTTCTCTCTGAGGGGAGGCGACTCCTCATCGACCTCACCACCGACGCCATAGACCAGTCCCATCGTTGAGACGAAGACCTCGCGGGCAGCGAAGGCTCCGATGAGCCCGACCCCCATCTTCCAGTCGAAGCCCAGCGGGGCGATCACCGGCTCGATGGCGTGACCAAGCTGTCCGGCGTAGGAGCCCTCCAGCTGCTCTGCTTGCCAGGCTGCGACCTCCGCCTCCGGAGATCCGGCTGCGGGCTCAGGAAGCTGCGGGAACGACAGCAGCGCCCACAGCGCCAGGGTGCAGATGAGGATGACGGAGCCAGCCTCTGAGAGAAACACCCGTCCCCGCTGCCACATCAGCCGCAGGGTGCTGATCGGCGTGGGCAGGCGCATCGGCGGAAGCTCCATCAGCAGCGGCTCGTGCTGACCGCGCAGGACGGTCTTGCCGAGCACCCAGGCCGCCACCAGCGCGACGGCAGTGGAGAAGACGTAGAGGGCCATCATGATGAGCGCGGCGAGCGGCATGCCGTCTTCGCGCGGCGGAAAGAGCGCTGCGATGAGGAGAGTGTAGACGGGGAGTCGTGCAGAGCAGGTCATCAGCGGGATGACCATCATCGTCAGCATCCGGTCCCGATGTCGGGCCATCGTTCGGGTCGCCATGACGGCAGGGACAGCACAGGCAAAGCCAGACAGCATCGGCACGAACGCCCGCCCCTGGAGCCCCAGCGCCTTCATCACCCGGTCCATCAGGTGGGCTGCCCGCGCCATGTAGCCGGAGTCCTCCATCAGCCCGATGAAGAAGAACAGCAGGAGGATCTGTGGCAAGAAGACGATGACGTTGCCCACTCCGCCGATGACACCCTCGACCACCAGATCAGTCAGCAGCCCCTCGGGGAGCACGCGGACGGCGAGCCCGGAGAGGACGCTGACGGCTCCCTCCACCAGTCCGATCATCGGATCGGCCCAGGAGAACAGCGACTGGAACATCGCCAGCATCAGCACCACGAACACCCCGAAGCCGGCGACGGGGTGGAGGAGCACGGAGTCAATGCGATCGCTCAGTGGGCGACGCACCGAGGCGGGTGAGGGGATGGAGGCATCGAGGAAGGCGTAGCGGGTGGCGATGATCGCCTCGTCGCTGTCGGCGGTCTGCCGGTCGAGCACTGCTGCACGCAGCGCATCCGGGATGCCGGTGAGGGTGTCGTCTTCTTCGACGCTCATCAGCGCCCACAGCGCCATGCCGCGTTTCTTTGGACCCCTCCATCTGTCTGGAAGCAGCGGCATGAGGGCGGCGAGGTCTTCCTCTATCTCCGCGGGATAGTCGAGCATCAGGGGAGCCGAGGCGCGGTCCAGGCTGTGCTTGATGACCTTCAGCAGCCCGCCGAGACCGGCCTTGGTGCGGGCAGAGATCGGAACCACCGGGACCGCGAGCACTGCGGAGAGGGCATCGGTGTCTGGAGGAGAGCCGGTGAGCTCATCGATCATGTTCAGGGCCACAACGACCGGAACCGCAAGCTCGGCGAGCTGGAGGACGAGGTAGAGGTTGCGGATGAGGTTGGTCGCGTCGACCACGACCACGACCAGCTGCGGGCCGTCGAGCAGCGTCTGGACCGCGATCTGCTCCTCGGGCGAGCGGGCGGTGAGCGAGTAGCAGCCTGGGACATCGAGCAGCTCGATGACTTGTGAGGCGTCGAGCCTGCACCGGGCACTGGTGCGGTCCACCGTGATGCCTGGGTAGTTACCGACCCGGGCATTGCTGCTGGTCAGCCGGTTGAACAGGGTGGTCTTGCCGGTGTTGGGGTTGCCCAGCAGGGCGACGAGCGGAACAGGCGGACTCATCGATCGACCTCAACCAGCGCGGCCTCGTGGCTGCGAATGGACAGCCGGCAGCCCCGCACCGACAGCTCCAGCGGATCTCCCAGCGGCGCGATGCTGACCACTGAGATTGGGGTACCCGGAACCAGCCCCAGCTCCATGAGGCGTCTGCGGAAGGCCCGCGGGCCGCCGACCGCACACACAATGGCGGTGGTCTTCAGGGAAAGCTCAGCCAGGGAGGACATCTGTGCTCCATTTTTATGATAACGATTATCAATATCATTAAGGTGAGGCCCCTGTCATCCTCTCCGCTGCGATACTCTGGCCTCATGGATGCCACCACTACTGGTCGCGCGGATCTCATCGCCTGGCTCTCTGCCCAGCCGACTGATCTGTTTGCAGACGATGCTGACTTCTCTGCCCTCGTTACTCACTACGGCCTCGATGCGCATCGTCCGCTGCTGCATGCCACCGGACAGACCGTTGCCGGGCCGCTGGATGAGCTGGTTCGGATCAACAACCGCCCCCACAACGGACCCTCCCTGGCAGTCTGGGATGGTGTCGGTCGGTACACCGCTGACATCGAGCATCATCCGACCTGGCGGCGGGCTGGAGAGCTGATCTATGGCACCGGCATCATGGCCCTCTACGGCTCCGAGCCCCCGCCCCACCAGCTCATCCTGTCGCTGTTCTACCTGACCGGTCAGGCCGGAGAGGCTGGGCACAACTGTCCGCTGGCCTGCAACGCGGGCGCCATCCGTACCCTGTCTGCGCTGGGGACTCAGCAGCAGCAGGAGCGCTACCTCGCTCCGCTCCTCGACCCGGACTTCTCCACCAACTTCACCGCCAGTCAGTTCCTCACCGAGGTCCAGGGTGGCTCGGATGTTGGGGCCAACGCAACGATCGCTGCACAGCAAGACGACGGAACCTGGCGCATCACGGGAGAGAAGTGGTTCTGCTCCAACGCCGACGCCGACGTCTTCTTGATGACGGCGCGGGTGAGCGAGCAGGGGCGTGGTACTCGGGGGCTTGGGCTGTTTGTGGTGCCCCGTCGCCTGCCGGATGGCTCTCTCAATGCCTTCGCGATCCGTCGGCTCAAGGACAAGCTCGGCACCCGAACCATGGCCAGCGGAGAGATAGACTTTACCGCTGCGTATGCCGAGAACCTCGGTCCGACGGACGGCGCCTTTCAGAACATCATGCGCCTGGTCATCAACACCAGCCGGCTGTACAACGCCTTCGGCTGCGCCGCGCATGCCCGCCGTGCCTGGGTCATTGCCAGCACCTACGCTGCGCATCGTCGTGCGTTCGGCCAGCCCATCGCCGGCTTTGCAGACGTCTGCGAGACCCTGTCCTGGATGCGGGCTGATGCTGCTGCCTGCCTTGCCTCCAGCCTGTGGCTTGCACGGCTCGCAGAGCGCGACGAGGCACACGATCTCTCTGCAGACGAGCAGGCGTTCTTTCGGATCGCGGTCAACCTCAACAAGACCGCCACCGCCACCCTCGCTCACGACGCGGTCAACCGGGGCATCGAGATCCTTGGCGGCAACGGTGCCATCGAGAGCTTCTCGATCCTGCCACGGCTGCTGCGGGACAACGTGGTCTACGAGAACTGGGAGGGCACCCACAACGTCCTGCGTGCCCAGGTGCTCCGGGACTGTCTTCGCCTGGGGCTCCACGAGGGCTTCTTCAGCGTGCTGACGGCTCGACTCGGTGGGGCAGTCGTGGCGCCTGAGCGGGCAGCGTTTGTTGCGCTGTCCACCGCCGAGCCTGCGCTGATGACCCTCCGCTTTCGCCGCCTGGCGCATCGGATGTCGATCCTCGTCATGCTCGCGGCGATGTCTGAGGTGCCTGCGCTGGCCCCTCACGCTGCCCTCACCGCACGCCACCTCGGCGCGCTGCCGGTCGATGCGGCGTACCTCGCGCTGATCGAGGCGCTGCGGCGCTAGCTACTCGCAGCCTCGGGCGGCGGCGCTGTCGACGCTCTCGTTGAGCTCGACGGCGTAGCCCTCCGGCCAGCGCACATACGCCACGCTCCAGGCGTCGTTGTGGGTGAGGATCTCGCTGCCCTCCCACTCCTTGACCCCGTCGACATAGATGCGGACCGTCGCGGTGGTGGTGCCGCCGCCGCTGTCCGAGAAGTAGTGCGCCCAGACGGTGTAGTCGCCCTCATAGGGCGAGGGAAGGGTGATGGACTCTGGGCCGAAGCCGACGGTGTTGTCCAGCGAGAGATCGGGATCGTCCGCGGTTCCAGACTCTCCCCAGGAGGGGTTGGGGTTGCACCAGCAGCAGTCGCCAGGCAGCTCACCGAATTCGGCCCCCTCTTGGATGAGGTGCAGGTCGACGTCGGCGTTTCCGGCATCCCAGACCAGCTCGACGTACAGCGAGTCGTCCGGAATGGCCTCAAACTCACACTCTGCGGGCGCAGAGACAATGCCGGCGGTGTTCTCTACGCTCAGCGAGACCCGCCAGGTCCCGGCGGCATCGACGAACATGGAGGTGCTCTCCGCGTTGTCATCGGCGATGGCGCCGTTGCTGCCGTCGGGCTGCTCGAGGATGCTCCAGGTGTACGCCAGGGGCTCGTAGCCCTGCGGATCATTGGAGGCAGAGCCATCGAGAGAGAGCGTCTCTGGCGGATCGGAGCTGGAGGGGCAGTCGATGATCGCGACGGGGTACTCAAAGTCTCCGCCGCCGTTTCCGAGGAAGAACATCTCGACTGAGGGCTCGTCTGGATCGTTGCTCTCGATGACGAAGCTGCCGTTGTCCCCGGACTCTGCCGTCGGAGTGTACTTGATGGGAACGACGGTCACTGCGCCGGGGGAGAGGGTGGTGCCCTCCGGATCGATCTCGACGACGAAGGCGCCGCCGCCGGTCTGGGTGGTGGTGGCGATGTTCAGGTCGCCGTCGCCGTTGTTCTGGACGGTGAAGTAGGTCGAGGAGGTGGCGCCGATGGCGACGGTGCCGAAGTCGAGGCTCTGGGGCGTGATGAGGATGTCTGGGACCGGACCATCGACACCCTCGCCCAGCATGGTGACGCGGGTGATGCCGTCGTCTGCGGCATTGTTGGAGTTAATAACCAGCTCTCGGACGTAGGAGATGTAGGTCTCCGGCGCGAAATTGATGACGAGGTCAAAGCTCTCATCGGCCCCGATCTCGAAGCCCTCGGCGGGATCGAAGCTGGCGGTGTCACCGGTCTCTTCGACGATTGAGAACACCGCATCGTCGTTGTCTTCGAGGGAGATGGAGTCAATTGCCAGCGGCGCACGTCCGGCGTTAGCGATGCTTAGCGTCGCCTCGCCGCTGTACAGCACCACGACGTCACCAAAGTCGATCACATCCTCGACAAACAGGTCTGGTGTCAGGGTGTTGATGTTCTGATCGGAGTTGCCGTTGCAGGCTGTCATCAGAAGGAAGATCAGTGCGGGGTTGCTGTGTCTCATGTCTGCCGCTTACTCTGCTAAAGATTTCGTCTCTAACCCTTAGGGGGTCTGTACCATGCCCGGCTTCATTCTGCTGACGATGATGGGATGTCGTGCTTTTGTCGGATGTGCTGGCGATCTGCCGAGCCCGCCAGATCAGACCGAGCCGATCGACACCGCTCCGGAGGTGGTCGACACAGCCGACACTGGTCCTGTCGACACAGGACCGCCGCCGCTGTGTGAGTGGCCCGAGGAGGAACCCAACTCCACTCTCGGTCAGGCCCAGGAGCTTCCGATGGAGACCTGGGGCTGCGGCACCCTGGAGACCGCTGGAGACTTCGACATCTTCCGGTTCAGCCTGGAGAGCGCCGGCTGGGTCAAGGTCTGGGTCCGTGGCCAGGACCTCGGCACCTCCTCCAACCTCCAGCTCACCCTCGACGATGCCTCCTACGACTACACCACCCTGGTGACCTCCAGCCCCGGCAGCCTCGATCCGATCCTGGTGTTTCCTGTCGAGGAGCCCAACACCTTCTACGCGACCATCGCAGACCAATTCTACGGCTACGGCGAGGACTACATCTGGCAGATCATCGCCTCAGAGGCAAAGGCGCCGGTGCTGTGGACGGGCTCGGAGGTCGAGCCCAACGACGGCATCCAGGACGGCCTGCTCATCGAGACCGGCGACCGGATGTTCGGACTCATCGACGCTGGAAGCGATGCTGACTGGTTCCTTGTCACGCTTCCAGAAGGGGTCGAGAGCGTGGTCACTGCGCGCATCGAGGCGTGGAACTACGGCTCTCCGATCAACGCCCGCATCTCGCTGTACGACGGCTCTGAGAGCCGAGTCGCGACCTCCGCCATCGGCGTAAACTCCTACGACCTCGATCCCATCCTCACCTATGAAGCCGACGCGGATGCCACTGCGGAAGGCACCGTCTGGGGCATCAAGGTTGAGCCGAGAGAGGGCTCCGGGGGAGGGCTGGCGTACTGGTACGTGTTGGAGGTGATGGTAGAGATGACGGACACCGGGCTGTAATCGCAGGTGGCGGTCTTCTTGGATATGCTGACAATCAGATGAGGAGGCAACGATGAAGATGCACAGCGGGGCAGCTGCCCTGATCGCGCTGGTTGCGCTCGTGGGCTGCAAGGACAAGGACACCGAGTCCATCCCAAGCACCACGGACACTGCGGACACCGTTCTCGACGACACTGCGGACACCGACGACACCGACGACACCGCAGACGGGCCTGACGAGCCCTGCGAGGTTTCGCTCGTCGAGACCTCTCCTTTGTACGGAAATTCCAGCTGGTATTACCGTGATGCACTGGAGATCACCTTCGACGATGCCGCCGGTAAGCTTGCCGGCATCGTGGTCTCTGATGGCAGCGGCGCAGACGTTCCCCTGTCGCTGTCGTGGGATGACTCCGGCTTCAATGCCTCGGTCACCGCTGCGGCCGGCGCCTGGAGCGGCTCGACAGACTACGTCCTGACCGTTGACATCTGTGATGTCTCCACCGAGGTCGTCTTCTCGACGACCGCCTACGGAGACGAGCTCGCCGATGACGCCACCAGTCTCATCGGGAGCGCCTACTACATCGACATGAGCCAGGCGACCTACACCGAGCCGGCTGGCGTGGGCGCGCTCCTGGCGCTGTACCTCTCCGAGCCGCTCCTGCTTGGGATCACTGACGCCACGAGCTCATCGCTCGATATGATCGCTTCTCAGGGCTACATCCACCCGACTTCTGGCGCGGTCCTTCAAGACACCGACTTCGCCACCTGGGACTTCGGGCAGGCGGACTTCACCAGCAGCCCGTTCTTTGCGGCCTCTGGTGAGACCATCTTCGAGTACAACGGCATCGAGATTCCGGTCTACAACTTCTCCATCGAGGGAACCTTCTCCGCAGACGGCTCGACCATCGGCGGAGCCTCCTTCCGCGGCCTCGGCGACACCCGCAACATGGGGCCGCTGCTCCAGCTCGGCAACGACCCCGGGGTCACCTGTCTGCTGCTGGAGAAGTACGGCCTCTCCTGCGAGGAGTGCCCGGATGGCGAGACATACTGTCTCACCCTGGCGGGTGACTTTGAGGATGCTGAGCGCCTCGATGACGTCACCCTTGAGGTCATCGAGGGAGGGGGCAAGTAGCCCAACTCTTCCTCGCGGGGTCGCATCGCCGCGAGGTGTTGATAGGGATGTGAGCGGAGGTCGGCATGACACGGATGCTGCTTGAGGTTGCCGGAGTCGGGCTGTTCACACTGCTTGCGGTTCTCCTCCCTCGTGATCGTGAGCAGCGGGTCATCAACCCGGATCTCATCATCAACCTGCTGACCGGTGGGCTCATCTTTGTCACCCTCGCGCCGCTGGCTCGGCTGGTTCAGTCCACCGTCGGCGGTGCGCTGATCAGCATGGACTGGCTGGGCGACGGCGCTGGAATCAGCGCGCTCGCTCAGTTCGCTGTGGCGTTCATTGCGCTGGACTTTACCCGCTATTGGGTACATCGGGCAGACCATCGGGTCCCGTTTCTCTGGCGCTTCCACCGCGTTCACCACTCCGTCGAGCGCATGGACGCCACTGCCGGTCTGCGGATGCATGCCGTGGACTTTCTGCAGCTCTCTGCCATTCCGATTCTGCTGTTTGGGGTCCTCATCGACACCTCCGGTTTTGCCCCCTGGATCCTCCAGGTGGCATTTGGGATCGGCATCTTCTTCGACACTTTTCAGCACGCCAACCTTCGCTTCGACATCTCCCATCCGCTGCTGGGGGCCTGGCACAAGGTGCTGAACAACCCTCACTTTCACGCCTGGCACCACACGCGGGAGGGCAACCTCTACGACGGCAATTACTCCAACTCGATCATCATCTGGGATCGTCTGTTTGGCTCTGATGTCACCCGCCCCGTGCTGCCGGAACTGTACGGCATCAACAGCAAGCAGGCCCTGGCGGGCACCCGGGAGTCTGGGTTCTCTGCTCAGACGCTGCTCGCGGTGCTCAAGCTTCAGCTTCTTTGGCCTCGGAAGTAGACGATGCGCATTAAGATTGCCGTCGTCCTGGTGGTGACGATCGCCTTCCTTGTCGGTGTTTTGTGGGGAATCGATGTCGAGCATGCCCTGGAGGCGCTCTCCCAGGTTTCCTGGTGGCGGCTGCTCCCGATGTGTGCCCTGTACATGACCGCTCACATGCTGCGGACCTGGAGACTGCGGCTGCTGCTGAACCAGCCCATCCGCTACTGGCGGCTGTTCTCGATCAACTCCGTCGGCTTCCTCGCGATCAACGTCATCCCGCTTCGGCTGGGCGAGATGGTCCGGCCCTACCTGCTCACAGAGCGAGAGGGGATTCCGTTTGGGCGCGGCATGGCGGCGATCGTGCTGGAGCGGCTGCTCGACATGCTGATGCTGCTGGGCATGCTGATGGGGCTGACGCTGCTCGTCGAGCTTCCGCCAGGTGGCCTGGTGATCGATACAGAGGGCGGCGGGGTCGATGTTATCGCCGCTGGTCAGCAGTTTGCTGGTGGAATCGTGGTGCTCGGTGTGTTGGTGGGGACCGCGCTGGTCGCCATCGGAGAGCCCGCCACTCAGCTGATTGAGAAGCTCCCGATGGGCACGCTGATCGCGGGGTTTGTGCGCAAGTTCCGCGACGGATTCGGTGAGCTCATCAAGGCTCCAGCCCGCCTCGCGCTGCTGCTGGCGATCTCTGCGAGCATCTGGGGCGTGACCATCGGCGCGGTCGCAGTCGTGATGAGTGCGTTCCCAGGAATTCCAGTCAGCCTCAGCGCAGCGTGGAGCACATGGTCAATCACCCTCTCGGGAATGGTCGCACTGCCAACACCAGGCTTCTTCGGTGCATACGAGCTGTTCTGTTCGACGGCGCTGCGGCTGTGGGGCGTCCACGAGGACATCGCCCGGACCTTCGCGGTGGTGCTGCACCTCGGGATGTTCAGCTTTACGGTGAGCATCGGCGGGCTGTGTCTGCTCATTGAGGGACTGTCGCTGCGAGACCTTGTGCGGACGGTGCCCCAAGTAAAAGCTCAGGACGGGTGAGCTGCACGGTGCTGTGAGACCCGCCGTTGCGATGGGCACACCCGAGCCGCTTCTCAGTCCACATGATCAGTCCGGCTGGTTCGCTGGAACGGCAGAGGGTCGATGGCGGTGCCGTTGATCTTCAGGGTGAAGTGCAGGTGTGGGCCGGTGCTTCCACCGGTGCTTCCGGAGTCCATGAGCAGCCCTCCAGCATCGACGGAGTCTCCCCGAGAGACGTGGAGGACGTCACCGTGAGCGTAGCTGGTGGTCACTCCGTGGCCGTGGTCGAGCACCACATACCGCCCGCTGACGCCATTCTCTCCAGCGCTGCGGACGCTGCCGCTGCCGGCTGAATGGACCGGGGTGCCGATCGGCACTGCAATGTCGACGCCGTTGTGGAGCTTGCGTGTCTTGAGGGTGGGGTGGACCCTGTAGCCGAACGGGCTCGAGATGCGTGCGCTGACGGAGACCGGCCACAGCAGAGTCAGCGCGGTGGCCATCGGCGCGATCGCGCTGCGCAGTGTGTCGACCTCGGCAGCCGCTTGTGCGGGAAGGTAGGCCCGGTGGGAGGTGTACTGCTCTGGTCGGTCTGCGCCAGCGGCGCGGGCCCGGCGGATGGCACGCTGCCGCAGCGGGTCGCCGATGAGGTGGCGCTCCAGCGCGGTCTCCAGATCGTTCTCTTCCATCAGCACCTCAATGGCGGCGGCGTCGGCCTCGGAGAGCCGTGCGCGCAGGGCGACACTGACGCCGAGCAAGGGAGCATCGTGAACCCTCACAGGCGGCGGGACGGTGAGGGCGGCGGCGATGGCCTCTTCGAGGCCGGGTGGCGGGCCGGTGCGGAACCGGGCGAGCACATCGACGGCCTCTCCGCCTTGCCAGCGGACGAGGAGGTTGTGCCCGACGGCGCCGGCCGGTGTTCGGCTCCAGGCGGCAGCCAGCAGCGCACCAAACAGAACCAGCTCGCTGAGCCCCTTCACGGCAGCCACCCCCAGACCGGCACGCCGTGTCGCCATGCCAAGACACCGACCGGCAGCAGCAGGATGCTCAGCACCCCTCCCTGCCGCCAGGTCTCTGCAGCGGAGAGCGCCCCGATCGCGCGCAGCCATGCCGGCAGTCCGAAGCGTGCTGCCACCGCCAGCGCGAGGAGGCCGGCGGCCCACGGTGCGATGCCCGAGGGCGGCAGCAGGTCCTCTGCGGCCATCGCCATCGACCAGCAGCCCGCCAGCAGCACCCCGGCGAGGGCGAGCGGCATGATCAGAGCATGGACGCACAGCGCCGCTCGATACGCGGTCCAGGACAGCCGCGGCCGCTGACTGGAGAGCACAAACGCTGTGCTCAGCGCGACGGTCGTGGCCAGCTCGACGCACAGCGCTCCCCATACTGCCGTGGTGTTCAGCGGAAGGCTGGAGAGCAGCGGGGGGGTACCATGGGGACGATCCAGCATCGCCGTGAGCCGGGCCAGTGGACCCTCCAGGGCCTCCACCATGGCGCTCAAGCTGACCAGCAGGAGGTCATCGACCTGATCGCCGACGAGGTGAACCCCGAGCGCGACCAGTGCGAGCTGACCGAGCGTCGTCGACCATCGTGCGATCCCACCCGCTGTCCGATCCAGTGTAGAGACCAATCCCATGCCACCTCCAGACAGCTCAAACGTCGGAGGGTTCTGTGGACTTACGCTTCCCCCCACGATACCCCGCCGAGATGCCGAGCTGGTTTGCCGTCGCCACACCCGGGCTGGAGCCTGTGGTCTGTCGTGAGCTGGATGCGATGGGGATCTCCGGTGAGATTGTCGTCGGCGGTGTGCTGTTTGATGCGTCGCTGGCGGAGGGGGCTCGACTCAGCGCGCGCGCCCGAACCCCCTCTCGGGTCCTCCTTCGGGTGGGCCAGGGGAGCGCGAAGTCGCTGCGGGCGCTGGCCGACCTCGTGCGCTCGGTGGACTGGTCGGGCTACCTGATGGCGGGCGCTGAGATCGACGTCACGGTCTCAACGCGCGGCTCTCGACTCTCCCGGCGCGACGTCATCGCCGCCAAGGCCCGCAACGCGATCCGCGACGCCACCCGTGGCTACAAGCGTCAGAAGCCTGCCCGAATCCGCCAGCGTCTCCAGATTCGCATCGACAGCGACAAGGCAACCCTCTCCCTGGATGCTGGCGGTGAGCTGCTGCACCGACGCGGGTGGCGGCAGTCGTCAGTGAAGGCGCCGCTGCGGGAGAACCTGGCCGCGGCGATGCTGATGGCAGCCGGCTGGGAGGGGGACGAGGCCCTGGTTGATCCGTTCTGCGGCTCGGGTACCCTGCCCATCGAGGCTGCCCTGCTCGCTGCGGGGCGTGCGCCGTGGTCTTCCCGCAGCTTTGCCTGGGAGGAGTGGCCGGGTCTCGGCGGCCTGCGCCCGGAGCGTGCGGGCCACGGGCGCCCCATCGCTGTGCCGATCATCGGCTCAGACAAGGAACCCCGAGCGATCCAGTGCTCGAAGGAGAATGCTGATCGGGCGCGGGTCGCAGTGAAGTGGAGCGTGGGCAACGTCTCAGCGGTTGAGGCCCCTGCTCATCTCGGACTCGTCGCGACCAACCCGCCCTATGGTGCTCGGCTCGGGCAGCGGGTCCGTGGTGTCTATCACCACTTCGGTCGCACCCTGACTGAGCGGTTCGAGGGCTGGCGAGCAATCTTTCTCGCGCCCAATGATCGGCTGGCCTGTGCAGTCCATCCAGATGTCTTCCGGCTCACGACGTTCAGCAACGGCGGGCTGCGCGTCGGCGTGTTTGTCATCGAACAGGTTTGAGACGGGCACAGGTGGGATATGGGTTCTCCGCTAAACCCTCGGAGTGCATGATGACCCCATTTGGTATCCGCAAGAAGCTCAAGGCCCTCCTCGGCGGCGGCAGCAAGGCCCCGCAGAAGCCGGCCGTTCCGAAGTACACGGTCACCTTCGAGCTGCCCGACGGCAGCACCTTTGAGGTCTCGGCCAAGAAGGGAGACTCCCTCGTCCTCGCCAGCGGTCGCGGCGCCTCCCCGATCGCAACCGGCTGCGCAGACAGCACCTGCGGAACCTGCCACGTGGAGGTCCTCGCCGGAGCAGAGATGCTCTCACCCGAAGACGATGCCGAGCGCAACACCAAGGCAGAGAACAAGATCCCCGAGGCCAACCGCCTCGGCTGTCGCACCGAGGTCCTCGGTGAGGGCGTGCGTGCGAAGATCGTCAACGTGTTCGGCGAAGAAGCCTACATGCCGTGAGGCCGCAGCGCATGCCGTTGGCTCACTCTGCCGTCAGCATGCGCAGCTGGTGGGTGGCGTGTCGTGCCCACGGGCTGTCGGCTGGACAGCGGGTGAGCACGCTGTCATAGGCGGCCACGCTGCTGCTGAGGAAGGCGGTGTAGCTCTGCATTGCGGCCTGCTGTCGCTCGGTCCACTCTGCTTCTGGGCCTCCAGCCTGGGGCTCCAGGGCGGACAGGATCCGCAGCAGCTCTCCCATTACGTCACCAAAGCGAGCATCTGCAGCACACTTCAGTGTGGCCTCACCGGCAGCGGTGGCGAGAGCATCTCGGGCATCGTCGCTGCGGGCGATGGCGGCCTTGAGCTCTGCAGGCTCCGCCGGCTGGAGCTGCATCAGCTCTGAGAGAATCGACTCGCCCGCCAGCAGCGCGAGCTGTTCATCGGTCCGAGCCTCGCCGGTCCATGGGAGGCCAGCGCCAAGCGGAATCGGCACCGGCAAGAAGACGTCGGTACCGCCCACGCCCTGCACTCCGACTGATGCAGAGATGTCCAGCGAGCCCGGGGGAGGGGCTTTCGGCGCGCAGCCGATGGCGAGGAGAAAGAGACTAACCATCGAAGCGGGCCTGCTCGGTCTTGCGCTGGCCGGGCGTGCGCCAGGCAAAGCGAGGAATGGGGGTGGCGCCGAGCACCACATCAGCGATGAGGTCACCGAGGATCGGGGCGAACTTGAAGCCGTGTCCGCTCCCGCCGGCTGCAATCACGACACCGGACCGCGCGGGGTGGCGGTCGATGAGGAAGTCGCCGTCGATGCTGTCGCTGTAGAGACACAGTCGGCTGCTGACCAGCGGCGCGGCGGCGAGCTCGGGGAAGGTGTCGGCGAGGAACGCACGGAACATCGGCTCCACCGTGGGACCGATGCTGCGGGGGGCATCGGGGTCGAGGCGGATGCCGCGGCCGTGGTTGGCGACCTTGAGGATGCCGTCGGCGTTGACCGGGAAGCCATACCAGCCCGTGGTCGAGATGTCCGCAGCCCAGGTCGGGAACGTCGGAGCGACGTAGCGCTCGGGATGGTCGGGACGGAAGTGCAGGATGGGCTGTGCGATCGGGGCGAGGAGCTCGGAGAGCGACGGGAGGAGCGTGGTGGTCCAGCTGCCGGCGGCGACCACCACGGTCTCTGCGGAGATGGGGCCGTGTGTCGTCTCGGCCCCGGTGACGGTCGCCTGTCCGATGAGTCCGGTCACCCGAGCCTCCACGAGCCGCACCCCGGCGGCGGCGGCCTCGGCGAGTGTGCGCGCGAGCACAGCGCCGCTCTCCGCCCAGCCTGCGCGGGGGTTGTGGTAGCCGTCGGGGTATCGCGCGGCGTTCCAGGCGGGGTGCTGTGCTGCAAGGCGGGGCGTGGTCATGCGCGTCAGGGGAACCCCTCGCTGCGACAATGCAGCGAGGCTGTCGTGCTCAAAGTCGCCAGGCGCCAGCGCACTCCGCCGCAGGATGAGGAAGCCGTCGGGATGGTAGAGCGGGTCGCGCTCCCACAGCGGCATCGCCCTCGCCATGAGGTCGGTGTACAGGGTGTCGGCCCCATAGTCCATGCGAACGACCTTGCTGATGTCGGTGGTCGCGGCATCGGGGTGCGGCATCGGGGCGGGGCTGACGAGGGTGACCGCCCGCCCCCGCTGCGCCAGGACGAGGGCCGCTGTGGCACCGAAGATGCCACCACCGACGACGAGGATCATCTACAGCGTCCCGGTGTAGCGGTTGAGCACGCCGCCCTGATCGTCGCTGAGCTGATCCTGGCGATCGCAGTTGTTTCCGGTGCAGACCGGGTAGGGGAACATCAGGTTCTCCCCGAGATCTCGGTAGCACTCGCTTCCATTGCTGCAGTCAGTGGTGTCCTCCAAGGCATCCCAGTAGTCCCACCCATCCTCGACGGGGTGGAACAGGCCCATGTAGTGACCGACCTCGTGGGCCATGGTCTCGGCGAAGATGTTCAGCTCGCCGTCGCTGAACGCGCCGTTGGCGCCAGCCGCAGCCAGCCACGAGATCACGACCCCGCTGTTCTCGGTCACGCTCAGGGCGCCGGGGATGTTTCCAGAGACACCGTAGGTCCACAGGTCACCAGAGAGCTGCTCACCGATGAGAACGACTATCTCGTCTTTGTCAGCGTATGTGCTGGCTTCTTCGAGCTGTGAGGATCCGTAGCTGGGGTCGGAGAGGGTGGCGGAGAGGTCACTCTCGGCGAAGCGATACTCCAAGGTCAGCCCGATCTGTGCCCAGATCCGGGCCCACTCTTCGAGGGCATAGCCCACACCCTCGGTCAGATCGGACTCACTCTCCAGTCCGTCTGCGTAGACCAGGACGACCCGCACGGTGCCCTCGCTGAGGTTGGGATCCCACTTGCGGTGGACCGTCAGCTCGATGTCTTCGTCCCTGACGTAGTTGTAGTTGTTGTCGTATGCCCCCAACACCACGCTCCAGGTTCCCGCTGAGAGACTGCCGTCGACCGCTCGGACGGGCCAGTTGACTGTGGTGTTGCCGGCTGGAAAGAAGGCATAGGTCAAGGACTCTGCCTCGTAGTACCAGTCCTGCCAGTGCAGGAGCGTCTCGCCGTCGGGGTCGTTGATGAACTCCACGGCGGTCAGACCGCTGCCGGACTTCACGCCGGTGACGAGGAAGGCTGCGTCTCCGTCTTCGACAGCGATCTCCACAGCGGCGGTGCCGTCGTTAGCGGTGGTGACGGTCTGCGTGGTCTCTGTGGTGTAGGGACCGGTCTTGTCTGGGCCGTTGCCGTTGCCGTCCTTGTCCTTGCATGCAGTCAACAGGAGGGAGAAAAGGAGGAGTCGCATCAGGCACCGTGTCGTTGGAATCGTGTGCGCTCTATTCTGCCTTGCGCCGGGATGCTGGTGTAGATCAACCGTCGTCGCGGTCTCGGATTGCCCAGGCCCAGAGCGCCTCGCCGATGACATCTGGGGGGCCGAGGAGGCTGGAGATGCGCTCGGCATCGCGCGCACGCTGCACCAGGATCCAGGTGAAGCCCAGGTCGGCAGCGGTCTGCACGCCGGAGACCTCGCCGTCGAGGATGGCCTGCGCGGCAGCGGCCACGGCTGGATCGGTGAACGCCGCTCCGGTCTGGCGTGGGTTGCCGCCGATGGGGTGGCCGTGGGTGGTCTGCCACAGCAGCTCGGTGGAGCGGAGCACATCGGGCCTGCCCCCAGCAAAGCGCGCCAGAGGAAGTGAGAGGAGCGGCCCCTCGGTGAGCTCGGTGTAGCCATCGGGTGGGGCGACGGGGAAGGTGTGACGGGGCCAGGGCAGCGGCGCACGCAGCAGGCTGTCGGCGAGCATCAGGCTGATCACTCCGGCCAGGACGGGGGGCTGCAGCCGTCCGAGCCGATGGGTCAGTGTCCGCAGGGTGAGCGCGGCAGGGGCGCTCAGCAGGAGCACCGCAGGGATGATCGCCCGATGCCAGCGGATGGCACGGCCGAGTGCTTCGATCTTCAGGCTGACCCAGGTGGCCGGGAGCGCGAGCGGCACGCTGCCCCACAGCGTGCCGCGGTGCTGGAGGAAGAAGCCGAGGCCAAGCACGAGGAGGATGCCGGCAGACGCCAGGAGCGCCGGAGCGCGTCGGAGTCGCCCCAGCGCGAGAGGGAGCAGGAGCGTGCCGAGGAACACTGCGTGCAGCGGCTCGACCGGCACGATCGGCCACACCAGCCCGATCGGATCGGCACCGAGCATGAGGTTCTTCGCCGCGCCGGGGTCCGCGAGCACGGCGGGCAGTCCAGAGTCGGATCCTGGCAGCCCCTCCGGACGCTCCCAGAGCACCGCCCGGAGGATCGGCAGCGCGAGCAGCGCGCCGATGGTTGCGGAGAGCCCGAGCCTTGGAAGGGCCGCCGCGCGACCCCGCCACAGCACGCCGAGCAGGATCGGGGGCGCCGCCAGGGCGGTATAGATCGCGGTGTATGGCCCGGCCCAGGCGGTCAGCCCGAGCAAGACTCCAGCGAGCATCGCGGTGCGCCAGCGGAGATCGGTGCCCAGGCGAGCCAGCACGAGCAGCGCGAGGCCGAGCCAGCCCATCGTCATCGCCTCGCTCATGCCGGTCAGCAGACTTCCGGCGACCGGCGCAGCCGTGATCGCCAGCAGCGCGGCGATGGCGGGTGCGTGCTCATCGGTCGGATCCAGCTGGCGGCTCCACAGCCCCGCGGCCAGACCGGTGATCGCCAGAGAACCGGCGACCACAAGGTTCCAGCCCAGCCCCGACCCGCCCACCAGCCAGCCCGGGGCAAACCACAGCAGGTTGAGCGGATCCGCCAGCACCCACCGCAGTCCGGTCGGGAAGTTGACCCGCGCGGTGTCGATGACGATCGGCCCGTCCTGCAGGCCCGCCCACAGCGACCACAGGTGGTCTGGTCCTTCCAGGCCGGGCATGCCCATGCCGGCCGAGAGCGGATGCAGCACCATCGGCCAGGTGGTGAGCACCACCCCAACGAGCACCGCAGCCGCGAGGCGTCTCACCATGTTCCCAGCCCGATCAGGACTGTCTGCTCTGTCTGACCGAGGATGCGTCCCTGGGACTCAGCGTGGGCCTTGAGCAGCACCAACTGCTGGCGGGTCGGCTCGTCCTGGATCTGATCAAAGTGTAGAATGAGGTAACGGAATTCGTGCTTTGAGAGTGCGTTAAAGGCCCGTGTGCCTTTGTGGGCGGCCTGCTGGATGGCGCGGGGGTAGGGCTGGTTGATGCCCTGCGCGACGGGAAAGCCGTGGCAGCTCTGGGTGAGCAGGTGGATCTCATCACGCTCGGAGGGGAGATCAATCACCGGGCCAGCCGCATGCTCTGCGAGCAGATCACAGGCCTCGGTGCTCGGTCGGGGGCCAGCCTCCAGCAGCGGTGCGCCGACCGCGAGCAGCTCCACCGCGATGAGCACGGCGAGGACGGGGCGGCCGCTGCGGGGCAGGCGATCGATGCCGCGTGCGATGAGCGGTGCGAGTCCGAGCGCGACCAGCGCGGCGAATCGGTAGGCGATGCGGAGGGCGGAGATCCCCGGGAGGTCCACCAGCAGCGCGCCGGGAAGGGCAATTCGCCAGCCGCCGGGGGTCAGCGGGGTGAGGGTGTCGACCTGAAGGACTGGCCCCATCGACAGGGCGAGCCCCGCGCCGAGCAGCAGCAGCGGGCGGCGAAGCTCGCCGCGACCCGCGAGCAGGGCGGTGAGCAGTCCGAGAGCGCCGAGGTACCAGCCATGCAGACTCCAGTCGTCTCGCTGCGCCTCCAGCACGGGGAGGAAGAAGCCCTTGAGGTGAGCGACGCCCGCCGGGACCGAAGCGGTCGGTCCGCCGGGCTTGTGGACCATCGCATCGGAGGTCGAGAAGCTGGAGAGCACCAGGCTGGCGTACACCCCGGCGACTGCCAGGGCGATGCCGGCCGCCAGCAGCAGCCGATCAGGCCGCCGGTAGGACGCCATCACCACTGCGACCACGGCGGCCATCACGCCGACGTAAGGGTTGAACCACGGACACAGTCCGATGAGCACCCCGGCGAGCCCGGCCGCAGCCCAGCTGCGATCCAGTCGACGGACCGCGAGGGCGACGAGGGGGAGGAGGTACAGCGGGGTCACATCGGGGTTGCCGTTGTGGATGCCGGTCAAAAGGGTCGGAGAGAGACCAAACGCGGCGCCGCCGCCCGCTGCTGCTGCCGCGCCCCTCCCCTCGGTGCGCAGGAGCAGGAACATCGTCGCCATCGCCAGCGCGGGGTGGGCGAGCTGGAGGAGGTTGAAGGTGGCGACCGGCCCGACCAGCGCGGTCAGCGGCGCGAGCAGCAGCGTCTCTGGAAGGTCTGCCAGGAAGATCGAGGCCCCCCGAGGCGCAAAGATGAGGTCGGTCTGCACGCTCGGCAGCCCCGGCAGGGCCTCCGCTGCGCGCCACAATCCCCAGGCGATCGAGGGGAAGTCTCCGCCGCCGCCGCCGACCACCATTCCAGGCCCCACGCCGCTGATCACCGCCAGCAGGGCGACAGCGACCACGGCATACACGGCGGCCTGCGTCAGCATCGTCCGAGATGGCATGACAGACTCTATCCCCTGTGCTGCTTGTCGTGACCATCCCCCTGCTCATTGCAACCCTGGCGCGGGTCTACCGAGGCGGGACGACCCTCAACGATCACGCCGTCGCTGCTGTGGTCTCCGGCTGCATGCTGGTCTACCCGGTGCTGTGGTGGGGCGGCGGTCAGGGACCGCTCCTGACATCGGCATGTCTTGTGGGGATGGTGGGCATCTATGGCATCTTTCACGTCCTCGATCAGCGCCGCGAGCCCGGGCGTATCGGTCGATGGGTCGGCACCCTCAGCCAGCCGGCCTATGCGATGTCGCTGTGGACCGGGCTGCTGCTGGTGCTGTGGTTCCCGGTCGCGCTCCTGACAGAGCAGCCCCTCTTCTGGCCGGGCTGGCTGCTGCTCCTGCCGGCGGGTCTCGCGACCTGGGGGTGTGCCTGGACCGCCCTGCGGCGCGATCACCTCGTCCACCATGCGATCCCCGGACCC
The DNA here is from genome assembly GCA_029251165.1 of Myxococcota bacterium. GTDB lineage: Bacteria > Myxococcota_A > UBA796 > UBA796 > UBA796 > JAQXDW01. Next base: position 103,961 of record JAQXDW010000016.1, on the reverse strand, counting down.
GGCCTCCGCATCGTCCACCTCTCCGATCTCCATGTCTCCCCGGTGATGACCCGGTCAGACATGCTGCGGCTGATCGCGCTGGTCGAGGCGCAGTCGCCGGATCTGGTGGCGGTGACCGGCGACCTGGTGATGCCGTTCTCCGAGCAGAACCACGCCTTCCTCATCGAGACCCTCGCGATGATCACTGCACCGGTCCTCTGCTGCATGGGCAACCATGACCTGCCGATCGCTGCGACCCTCAAGGCGGAGCTGGAGGCTGCGGGGATCCGGATGCTGGTCGACGAGCGTGCGGTGCTGGACGTCGGGGGGAAGACCATCGAGGTCGTGGGGCTCGACTTTGTCTGGCGGGGCGCGCAGGAGGCGATCCAGACGACGCTGTCGGCGCTGGGAACGGTCCCGGCGGACTACCGCGTCCTGCTGGCGCACGATCCGCGCTACTTCAAGCTCATCCCGCATGCTCGCTTCGAGCTGGTGCTGTCGGGACACACCCACGGCGGGCAGGTGGGGACCAACATGTTCGGCGTGTCGTGGTCGGTCCTGCGCCCGCTGGGGGTCTATGACCAGGGCTTCTTTCGGCAGGGCGACTGCCGGCTGTTTGTGCACAAGGGGAGCTGGCACACAGGCCTGCCGCCCCGGATGGGGATCGCGAGCGAGGTGGTGGTGCTGGAGTGTGGGCCGCTGCAGTGAGGGCGCGTCAGCCCAGCATCGCAGTGCGTGAGTCCGACACTCTCGTCGCGAACCTCACAGCTCCAGGAACGCGGCTGCTTCCCCAACGACCTCGCGGACCACGCCCGGCTCGAACGGACTCTTCAGCCCCACCGCCTCCAGCAGCTCCGTGAACGGCTTGCTGCCGCCGAGATCGCACAGCGCCCGGTATCGCTGCATCGCATCGGCCTGATCCTTGCGGGCCAGGCTCCAGAACTGAAGCGCACACAGCTGCGCGAGGCAGTAGTCGATGTAGTAGAACGGGCTCATGTAGATGTGCCGCTGTCGCTGCCAGATCCGCCCACCCTCGGCATACGGCATGTTCGAGTACGTGCGCCAGGGCAGGAAGTCGCGCTCCACAGACCGCCACATCTCCGCCCGCTCCTGCGGGGTGGCGTCTGGGCGCTCGTAGACGCGGTGCTGGAAGGCATCGACAGCGGTTCCGTAGGGAACAAAGGTGAGGGCGTCCTCGAGGTGGCCGATGCGGAACCGATCGGCATCGTCTCCAAAGAACAGCTCCATGTGCGGCCAGCTCATCAGCTCCAGACCCATCGAGTGAACCTCGCAGGCCTCATACGTCGGCCAGATGTAGTCCGACAGCGGCTGGCGCTGGGCGGAGTAGCACTGGAAGGCGTGACCGCACTCATGGGTGAAGACGTTGACGTCGTCCTGAGTGCCGTTGAAGTTGGCGAAGATGAACGGGATGTGGTGATCCTCAAACGAGGTGCAGAACCCGCCGCCCGCCTTGCCGTCGCGGCTCTCCAGATCGAGCAGATCTCGTCGACGCATCATCGAGAAGAAGCGGTCGAAGTCTGGACCCATCCGCTCAAACAGGGTGCTGGCCTGGTCGAGCATCCAGGAGGCATCGCCCTTGGGGCAGGGCACGCCCTGGAGATCGCGGACCGCCTCGTCGTGGTAGGCGTAGTCGGACACCCCCAGCGCGGCGGCCTGACGCGCACGGATGCGGGCCGCGAGGGGCACCAGCACCGCCTGAATCTCCGCGCGGAACTGTGCGACCTCGACGTGGGTGTAGTCGGTGCGCAGCATCTTGCGGTAGCCCAGCTCGGTGAAGCTGTCGTAGCCGAGCTTTCCGGCCATCTGGTGACGACAGCCCACCAGCTTGTGGTACAGCGCGTCGAGCGCGTCTGACTTGTCGGCCATCGCGCCATCCATGGCGGCCATCGCAGCAGCGCGAACCCCACGGTCTGCGTCTCCGAACGTTCCCCGGATGGTGGAGAGGGTGTGGGTCTCGCCGTCCAGCTCGATCCGGATGGCGGCCATCAGCTCGTTGTATTGGTTGCGGAGGCTGGCTTCTGCCCGCTGATCGTCTGCGATGGCTGGCTCGAAGGTGGTCAGGGTGCAGTCCCACAGCGCGAAGGCCTGCTGGCCGATGGACGCCTCCAGCGCGCTGCGGTGGGGTGAGGTGGTCAGGACCTTGAGAAAGTCGACCTCTGCCGACATGACCTCTGGGCCGGCGGTGTCGTAGAACTCCTGCTCGGTCTTCGCCTGCTCGGAGGCTGTGTCCTGCTGGTAGTGAACCTCTGCGATGCTCTTCTGGGTAGACCAGGAGCGCCGGAGGGTGTCCCACTCCATGACGATGGCGCGCTGAATCTCGGCGGTCTCGGCAGCCTCCAGGCGCGCGAGGAGTGCAGCGCTGCTCGTGAGGAACTCCGCGGTGTTCGGACGCTGGTAGGGAAGCTGTGCGAAAGAGGGCGTGGTGTTCATGAGGCATCCTTATCTCTGTGGAACATCGTCTCAGGGCGTAAACTTATCAGCGATGCTTGATCCCCGGCTCACAGAGCCACAGCTCAGCAACCGTCTCCTCCAGCCACTGATCGCACGGATCGGGGAGCGGTACGACACCAAGACCCTGCAGCAGATCCTCGAAGATGCTGGGCTGCCTGTGGCCTACATCCGAGATCCCGAGAAGCGCGTCTCTGTTCTGTACATGACCCGGTTCCGAGAGGCCGTCGGTGCCCGCCTGTTCGGGCTGACCCCCGAGCAGTGCCAGCCGTCGATGGAGTCCGAGTTCTGGCAGCTCTGGCGCGAGGCGGGTCAGCGCAGCTTCGAGCGCGAGATGCTCGGGAGCATCTGGCCGGTGATCTGGGCGATGGGCAGCCCGCGACAGATCTACCAGCGGCTCGCCAACCTCATGGAGGAGGCCAATCCGGGCACGATGGTGTCAGTCCTCAAGAACAGCAGCGGGGTGGCGGTGCTGTCGTTTTCCTGCACCGAGGGCTGGGACGGAGAGGGGCCGGAGGTCTGCTGGAGCCGACGGGGGGCGCTGGAGGGGGTGCCGACCATCTGGGGGCTGCCGCTGGCGAGGGTGGAGCACCTGAAGTGCATGCACGACCCCCGGCAGCCCGCAGAGGCCTGCTTGTATCGCATTCACTACCGGCAGCGCTCGGTGGTCGAGATCGGCGTCCCGGTGCTGCTCGGGCTCATCGGCGCCCGGCTGGCGTGGTGGATGTCGCCCGAGCCGCTCATGTTTCTGATCGGCGGGATGGCGGGTGTGGGCGTAGAGGGCTGGCGGCGACTGTGGCGGGATCGCAGGGCATACCGGCGCGACAGCGCGCTGCTGAGCCGGGTCACCGTCGACGTTCGGGAGCAGTACCAGCGCCTGTGGGACGACGAGCAGCAGCTGAGGCGCGTCTTGCTGGAGAAGCAGCGGATCAGTCCCTACCTGCCCCTCGACCTCCTCAAGCTCCTCGATCAGCGGGCGGAGACCCCCACCCTCGGGGGAGAATCGCGCGAGATCACGGTGCTGTTCTGCGACATCGCCAGCTACTCGACCCTCTCCGAGAGCCTCCCCCCAGACGAGGTCCTCAGCCTGCTCAATGCCTTCTTCACGGAGATGGAGGAGGTCATCGGAGACGGCCACGGGGCGGTCCTGTCGTACCTGGGAGATGGCCTGATGGCGGCGTTCGGTGCGCCGCGCGACCTGCCCAATCACTGCGAGCAGGCCGTTCGCTGCTCCCTGGCGATGAAGTCTCGGCTGGCGGAGCTCAACGAGCGCTGGCGGACCTCCGGCGCAATGGAGCGCTGGGGGCTGAAGGGCGTCACGGCCCGCTGGGGGGTCCACACCGGGCGTGTGGTCGCAGGAAACCTGGGCAGCCAGCGTCGGATGGCGTACTCGATCATCGGAGACGCCGTCAACGTCGCTGCCCGCCTGGAGGCCCTGAACAAGACCCTCGGAAGCTGGCTCTTGATCAGCGGCGCGACGTGGTCCCGGCTGCCGGCCGACCTCCAGGTCCAGCTCCCCAGCCTCGGGGTCCACACGGTGAAGGGGCGCCGGCAGACGGTGACGGTCTACGGGTGCTGAGGCATCCGGAGTGCGGCGTCTTGGAGCCGCTCAGAGCGCGCTGACCTGCTCCTGCCGCGCCCGGAGGTGGGTGATCAGGTCTGCAACGGGATCCCGGTCTCCGACCGCTGCCGCGAAGATGTCCGGGGCGTCCATCATGTGTCCGTGGCGGTGCACGTTGTCCCGCAGCCAGGAGAGCACCGCGCCGAACTCACCGGCCTCGACCTGCGTCCAGAGGTCCGGGATCGCCTCCTCGATGGTGTACCGAAACGAGGCGGCGTAGAGGTTACCGATGGTGTAGCTGGGGAAGTACCCGAGCAGCCCAGCGGACCAGTGGACGTCCTGGAGCACGCCGGCTCGGGGAGCATCGGGACGGATGCCGACGATGCGCGCATAGGCATCATCCCAGGCCTCCGGCAGGTCCGCCACCGCAAGCTCGCCGGTCAGCAGCGCCAGCTCCAGCTCGAAGCGGACGAGGATGTGGAGGTTGTAGGTGGATTCATCCGCAGCGATCCGGATGAGCGAGCGGCTGACCCGGTTGGCGGCGCCGAAGATGGCCTCTGCGGTGAGTCCGTGGCTGGGGTGCTCAGCATCGAGGACGGTGACCAGCCAGCGGCAGAACGGCAGGCTGCGGCCGATGCAGTTCTCCCAGAATCGGCTCTGGCTCTCGTGCAGTCCCATGCCCGCAGCAGTGTTCGTCCAGGTGCCCGGACGCGCTGGCAGGCCTTGCTCGTAGAGGCCGTGTCCGGTCTCATGGATGGTGCCCGACAGGGTGCTCAGCAGGTTGTCGAGGTGGTAGTGGGTGGTCAGCCGGACATCGCCGGGGGTGACCCCGAGGGTGAAGGGGTGCTCAGCCTCATCCAGCCGGCCTCGGTCCATCGAGAAGCCCAGCGCAGAGACAACGCTGCGGTTGATGGCCTTCATCGGAGCCAGCGGGACGTGCAGGCTCAGCGCCGGCGGACGGGGGCGGGCGATGGCCTCGTCGATGACGCCGGACAGCTCTCCGGCGAGCCGAGAGAACATGGGGCGCAGCGCGGCGACGGTGGAGCCCGGGTCGTACTGCTCCAGCAGGAGGTCATAGGGGTGCTCAGCCTCGCCGAGGCAGGCGACCTGCTGGCGGATCAGGTCGACGAGTCGCTCCAGCGCGGGCGCGAACGGGGCAAAGTCGTTGGCTTCTCGAGCCGCCATCCAGGCACCATGGCCGGCGGTGGTCGCCTCGGAGAGCGCAGAGACGAGCGCAGACGGGACCGCTGTGGCGTGGGTGTAGGCACGCCGAGCGTTGCGCAGCGTTGCGGCAACACCGGGGTCTTCTGAGCCCTCCAGGGCATCCAGCCACTCCCCGACGACCGGGTCGGCGAGGCGGCGGTGCTTGATCGCCGCGAGGGTGCCCATCTGCTGGCCGCGACCGGCGCTGCCGCCGGGTGGCATGTGGGTCTGGTGATCCCACTCCAGCACACCCATTGCCTGTGTCAGCGCATCCAGCTCGCGGATCCGCTCCTGAAGCTTTCCGTAGACTCCAGCCATCTCAACCTCCCGATGTTGCCGGCAGGTCTACCGCCGTCTGCGTCCCCATGCCAGCGGCAGCAGCAGCGGAAGTCCGAAGGCTGCGTTGCCCTGACAGCCGCAGCCGGCGTCCGCATCGGGACCGGCCGCATCTCCGGTGTCTGCGCTCCCGGTGTCTGCGCTCCCGGTGTCTGCGGGCTTCTCCTCGGACTCGCCGACGCTGTAGGACCAGGAGAAGGTCTCGCCATTTTCGGTCGATGGACTGACCACGCTGACCACCACCCAGACCTCATCGACATCCCCAGCGCCGACGAGGTCGAGCGTCCCGGAGCCCCCTGACAGGGTGAACGACTGGGTTGTCCCGGTCTCTCCGGTGACCAGGACCGCGCGAACATCCCAGGTTGCTGCGCCGCCGCGAGAGCCGACCGCTTCGCCGTCGAACGAGACGAACAGGTCGCTGCCTTCTGGGCTGATCACGAGGTTGTTGGTTCCGTACCGCTGGGGCAAGGTTGAGGATGGGGCATCCACCCAGCCGCCGCTGTCGGGGCCGACCGTTGCGATCCGCCGGGCGAGGTCTGGGTAGTATTCCTCATAGGCGGTGACGTAGTAGTCGAACACGTCGCCGTCGTCGTAGGCCTCCCAGGTGACGTTGCTGGCGGCAAAGTCGAAGAACGCGTCGTCGATGCTGACCCCCCAGCCGCTCTGGAGGCGGCCATCCAGCTCGATGAGCGGATCGTCAGAGCTTGCCTCCATCCAGCTCTCTCGGATGAGTTCGTTGTCGGCAATCTCTCGGGTGAGGTAGTACGGAAAGATGAAGGCGCCGTACTGGTGATACTCCTGAAGGGAGCCCGAGTCGGGGTAGTCGAAGAAGTGGATCGGCAGCTGGGGCAGCAGCGCGTAGCCGATCAGGAAGCCCGCGAGGGTCTGCGCGCGATTCTCTGGGTAGATGGCGGTCTCGACCCAGTTGGCGGTCGCCTCCCAGTACCAGGCTCCTGGTGAGTCGTCTGTGTAGGCGTACGGGGCACCTGCGGCATCCTGGAGGGCGTGGAAGAACTCATGGGCGCCGACGGTGGAGCCCATCGCCACGTCCTCGAAGGTGCCCGGAGTGATCACGACCATCGGCCAGCCGCTGCTGTCGCGGGTGTAGTACGCCGAGCCGTAGGCCCCCGGACCGCCGGTGTCGCCAATGTAGACGTTGAACTTGTACTCATCGGAGCCATCAGGGGCGCGGTAGGCCATGTCCTCTAGGATCAGCGACCACGCCGACTCCATTGCCTCCAGCACCGCGTCAGCCCGGCTGCTCGGCCAGCTGTTGCCGCTCCAGCGCAGCACGAAGTTCTCTGACTCCTGGCTCAGGGGCATGCTGTAGCTGTCGCGGAGCCCCTTGCCCCCAGCCGGCGGCAGCGGAGCGAGCATCGGGGTGTCGCGGCGGGCGAACGGAGCGAGACGATCATCGTCACAGCGCAGCTCCGCGAGCTGGAGCAGCGTGGTGGTCGGGCATCCCTCGTACTCGAGGCGTTCGAGCAGGTCAGGAACGCGGCCACAGTCGTCTGCATAAGCGGTTGAGAGCAGCCAAAACATTGTCGTCTCCGGGGTCTGAGTTCCCACTGTGACATCAAACATTTCGACGTGCGCGAGGGCTTGGTATCGAGGACTGTCCCTCACCAATTCGGTACCCTGAAAGGCTCGCGGTGCCACCCGTCCGGTACAGGCCCATCGGGGGCGTCCCCAGGTGCGCCAGAAGTCGCTGCCGGATCCGAAGGACCGCATGCTGTCATCGCTGCGTTCGGATAGCTTTGCATTGCGCGTGTTTACAGCGCCAAGTCACCTGCACAAACCAGATGTGGTTACAGCGAAGAACGATGAAGAAGCTCATTCTACAGATTCGCCGTGGTGGAGAGCTGCTCGGGAGCTGGTCGCTGTCCAGCGCGCCGCTGGAGATGGGCGTGGTGGATGTGGTGACCGGTGAGGAGCTGGCGACGTTCACCGCCGCAGCTCCGCCGCCGCGCAGCAGAGACGACGAAGCGACCCTCATCCGCTCCGCCCTGGTGCGCCACTCTGGCGATGACCTCACGATGCCCTTCCCCGAGGCCACCGTCGAGGCCACCCCAGCCACCGAGGAGGCCTCTGCCTCGATGCGCATCGCGCTCGACGGCCCCCAGGAAGAGACCACAGCCGGTGTGGAGCTGCTGACCATCGAGCAGGCCCGTCTTCCAGATGATGACTTCACCATGCCCGTTCCGGAGCCCACCACCTCGGTTCGCTCCGCAGAGGTCTGGAAGCGGTGGAACCAGTCCTGGGCTGCGGCCGGTCGGCTGTCCCCCGGCGATCAGGTCACCGCGTTCGGGGGGCAGGTCCGGCTGTCGGCAGATGGCACCTTGCTGGTCAAGAGCGGGCCGAAGCTCTCCGGGACCGCCACCCTTCCTTCTGGCGATGCCAGCGACATCCCGCCCGGTCGTCGTCTGTACCTCCTTCCCCCGGGATCGAGCGTGATGCTTCGCTGGGAAGAGAGCGGCATCTACGTGCGCTCCGAGCCGCTGGAGGAATCGGTTGCTTCGGTTTGATGAACAGAATCGTCTCCTGAAGATTGGGGTTCACGACCTCATCGACGCCGGACCATCCAGCGGTCACCTCCGGATGCAGGTCAACTGGTCGGGGCGCACCCGGATGCAGATGGGCACCGACATCCACAACCGCTGGCAGGACGCCCGGACTGCGGAGGATGCTTCCTTTCGGCGCGAGGTTCGGATTCAGCACAGCCTGGTGGTGCGAGACTGGGAGGTTCGCATCTCTGGACGGGTCGACGGACTCTCCGAGCAGGGGGGGCGGATCGTCATCGAGGAGGTCAAGTCCTCGACGCTGCCTGGCAGCCGCCTGGTCGGTGCGACCGCTGAGGACTTCCCGGCCTACATTCGTCAGCTTCAGCTCTACCTGCACTTCATGGCCGCTCAGGGAGAGTCGCCGGTCGGTCGGCTGATCTTCATCTCCATCCCCGACGGCACTCAGCACACCCTCGACGTTCCTCAGGATCCAGGCCTGGACACCTGGATGGTGCGGCAGCTCGACTGGATCATCCTCCAGCACGAGGAGCGCCTGGCGTGGCTGGCTCGCCGACGAACCGCTGTAGCGGCAGGTCTGCCGTTCCCCCACGACACCTGGCGGACCGGTCAGCCCGAACTCGCAGCCTCCGTCCAGGAGGCGCTCCACCAGAGCAAGACCCTCCTCCTCGCCGCGCCCACCGGCTACGGGAAGACCGCCGCTGCCCTTCATGCCGCGCTCACGGTCGCCTACGAGCGCGATCTGCGGGTGTTCTTCGCCACTGCGCGCACCACCCAGCAGCTCATGGCGGAGGAGGTCGTCAGCGAGATGGCCCGCCGGGGGATGCCGCTGCGGGCCGTCTCGATCCGAGCGCGGGAGAAGATCTGTCTCAACGAGGTGGTGGCCTGTCGTCCGGATGCCTGCAAGTACGCCGAGGGCTACCACGACCGCATCCGCACCGGAGATCTCATCCACAAGGCGTGGGACGATCCACCAGGCTGTGCCTCGGGCGTGCCCCGCCCAGATGCGGTGGTGAAGATCGCCGAGGCTGAGACGGTCTGTCCGTTTGCGCTGTCGCTGGATCTCGCTGGCCAGGCAGATGTCCTCATCGGAGACTACAACTACATCTTCGATCCCGGCACCCGGCTGTCACTCATCGATGATGAGCCGGGCCGCTGGCTGATCGTGGTCGATGAGGCCCACAACCTCCCCGAGCGGGCGATGGGCTATGGCTCGCCGGAGCTGTCGCTGATGATGGCCGAGTCCGCCGCGACCGCGCTCGCGGCGGTTCCGGGTGGTGAGCCATTTGCTGCGGTGATGGTGGAGATCGCGGGTATGCTGGCGGACGGGGTCGCGGAGGTTCCGCAGGGTGCCCGAGACGGCGAGATGGCGCTGCCGCTGGATGAGGGTCTGGACAAGGGCCGCATCGCCGAGCTGATCGGCCGCATCGAGCAGGTCGCGCTGGAGTACGCGCTGTTCAAGCTCGATCACGCTCCGTTTCCAGCAGGAGAGACCGATCCGTTCAGCGAGGTCTCCCGCGCGGTGATCCGCCTGCGCAGTGCGCTGGAGCGGGCCGACGATGAGACGGTCGTCATCTGGCGTCGTTCCTGGAAGGACCGTCGGATGCGCAAGCGCCGCCCTCAGATCGCCACCAGCCAGATGTCGCTGCTCGGCGGCGGCCGCAGTGATGCGGTGGTGCTCACAGGGGTTCGCGGAGAAGAGACCGGTCTGAAGCTGCTGTGTCGAGATCCTGCGGGCATCCTCGGCCCGCTGTTTGACAAGCTCGCCGGTGCGGTCTGCATGTCCGCGACCCTGGCACCCGAGGACTTCTACCGGGCCATGTTTGGGGTCAACGAAGACAACTCCGCTGCGGCAGAGTTTCCCTCTCCCTTTCCGCCCGAGCAGCGCCAGGTCCTCATCGCGCCGGGCGTCTCCACGGAGTACCGGCGGCGTGATCGCGATCGCGAGTCCACCGCCGCGCTCATCTCCGAGGCGATCCTGACCATCCCCGGCAACGTGGCGATCTTCTTTCCGAGCTTCGCGTTCCGGGAGAGCATGCTCCCCTACATCGACATCCACGACCGACCGGTGCTCCTCCAGGAGCGCAGCATGGGCGAGGCCGCGCGGATCGACCTCATCAACACGATGGCGAAGGGGGAAGGGCACGTCCTGATGGCGGTGCTCGGCGGCATCTTCTCCGAAGGAATCGATCTTCCTGGCAGCGCGCTGGTCGGGGTCGTGGTCGTCGGGCCGTCGCTGCCGCAGGCCAACCTCTCCCGACGCCTCATGCAGCAGTGGTATCAGGAGCGATACCAGCAGGGCTTCCGCTATGCGTGGCTGGTTCCGGGAATGTCACGGGTCATCCAGGCCGCTGGTCGGCTGATCCGAAACTCGACCGATCGCGGCAGCGTGGTGCTCATCGGGCGGCGGTTCCTCCAGCGGGACTACCAGGCGTTCTTTCCCGGCGACTGGTCCGCAGAGCGCACCCGCAAGCTCGGCGGCTCTCTTGTTGGGTTCTGGGGGGTGTCCGACCCTCCACCCGGGGAGTAGGTTGTCAACATGACCTCGCTCATCGCCATGTTCCTCAACGTCGTCTCCGGTGTGATCATCGTGGATGCTGTCCTCTCCTGGGTCCAGTCAGAGAGCACCTTCCCGCGCTCTCTCACCGGCCAGCTCACCGCCCCGCTGTACGCCCCGATCAGGAGCGTCCTCGGCTCTCAGGGCGGCATGGACTTCTCGCCGATCATCCTGCTGGTGGTCATCAACCTGCTGTCGAATGTCCTGACCTAGCTGTAGCCTGCAAGACATGCCCACTGATCTCGCTGCAGCACCGACCCTCTCTGTCCAGGGGGTCATGGTCCCTGCTTTTCTCTACGGCACGGCCTGGAAGGAGGAGCGCACCTCGGGGCTCGTCGACCACGCGCTGGCCACGGGCTTTCGCGGCATCGACACCGCCAACCAGCGAAAGCATTACGCTGAAGCCGGGGTCGGCGCCGCAGTCCAGGCCTGGCTGGATGCCGGGGGGCAGCGGTCTGAGCTGTTCCTTCAGAGCAAGTTCACCCACCAGGCCGGTCAGGACCATCGGCTGCCGTATGACCCGGATGCCCCACCAGCGGAGCGGGTCGCGCAGTCCTTCGCGGCTTCTTTGGAGCACCTCGGAGTGGAGCACCTTGACTCCCTGCTGCTGCACGGCCCGGAGCATCGAGAGGGTCTGACGGCAGCGGACATGGCGTTCTTTGCGGTCGCCAGCGACCTGCACGATGCCGGAAAGATACGGCTGCTCGGGGTGAGCAATGTCACCGCTGCGCAGCTCTCGGAGGCGATCCGCACCTCTCGGGTCAAGCCGGCGATGGTCCAGAACCGCTGCTATGCACGCCACGGCTGGGATGCGGACGTGCGCGCAGTCTGTCGGGAGCATGGCATCGTCTACCAGGGCTTCTCGCTGCTGACCGCCAACCGGAAGACCTGGAACCACCGCGCGGTCGCCGACATCGCGCGTCGGCTCTCGGCGACTCCTGCTCAGGTCCTCTTTCGATTCGCCCTCGCTCAGGGGATCCTGCCGATCACCGGCACGTCGGATCCCCGTCACATGGCGGCCGATCTCGCCGCACGCGCGCTGACCGTGACCGAGGACGACGCTCAGGTCATCGCGTCCATCGAGCAGTGATTCGCGAGCGCGAGGCCCAGGCCCAGGGGAGGAAGGCGAGGTAGCACCATGCGGTGGCGAAGCTGAAGCTGCCGACCATCATGGTCACGGCGATCCCGGCGTGAACGGCCAGCCCGATGAGCAGCGCCCAGCGGCGGGTCGGCGCCCAGAGCACCATCACCACAAACCCCAGCTCCCACGCCAGGGTCAGCCAGGTGGACACCGCCAGGACGATCTGGCCGGGCTGTGACGACAGGATGGGCTCAAGGAGGGTGGGAAAGCGCTGAAAGGTGCGGCTGGAGAGGGCGTAGTACAGGGCGCTGCCGTTGTGCCAGGTGCCGCCGCTGACCTTGGCGATCCCGGTAAGCAGGTAGATGATCATCAGCTGAAGCTGAACGAGGCGGTGCGCAGTGACGGGCACCAGCGCACAGGCATCGGTGCCGCGCCGCCGGCGGGCTCTCCAGGCGTCTATCGAGAACGCAGCGCCGGATGGGGCGAAGCACAGGGCCAGCACTGAGATGCGCAGAATCCGATCGCCGCCGTGCTGCAGCCAGGGAGCGCGGTGGTGCAGGGCGATCTGTCCGACGAGCACCAAGATGGTCATCAGCCGGCTCTGCCAGCCAACCAGCATGCCGAGCAGCGGCAGCAGACCCAGCAGATGCGCCGCGAGCAGGGCATCGCCGGACAGCCCGTCGAGATAGCTCCAGCGCGCATAGCTGGCGCTGTCGATGATGGTCTGGGTGGTGATCGGGCCGGCATCCGAGAGCAAGATGAGATCGCCGATCCAGGCGAGGTGGGAGAGGATCAGCAGCAGCGCCAGCGTGATGCGCATCACCCCCAGCGAGCGGGCGTCGACGGGCGCAAACCACGCCCGGTTCCACAGGGCGAGCAGGCGACTCATCGCTTGCAGCGCTGGGTGCGAATGGTGGAGCGCTCCACGGTCGGTGTGGCGCCAGCGCGACGATCCTCGGGAGAGGGGCTGCGCTGGCTGTGCCGCTCTACGTTCACGGTGACCATGGAGTCATGGACCTCGCACAGCCAGTGGCCGTAGGCCCGCAGCGCTCGGCGGCGCGACGTCGTCATCAGGTTGCGCTCCAGCTTGCCGGCGCGCTGGTAGCGCCACTCTACAGAGACCGTCTCCCGGGCTCCCATCAGCGGCGGCAGGGTGACCCATTCGCCGCTCTGGTCTTTCCCCACGAACACCATCCAGCGATCGACGATCGGTGGGTTGGGCGCGAACATGCTCCAGCCCTGGTACACCCCGACCAGGCGCTCGTAGCCACGGCTGTGCTGCCGGATCCAGTCTCCGGGCGGGGTGCCGATGAGGAGGCTGCCGGCCACGGCGGTCAGGTGCAGCAGCAGCAGCAGGGAGGTCAGCACGCGCCCAAGGAGAGACATACACAACCGTATACAATCCCTGCGACGTCAGCATCCAGGATGTGCGAGAGGGCGGTGCTCTCGACGGTCGAGGATCGGCATGTGCTCGATGAGTGCCGTCCACGTCGCTCCGGTGACGTGCTCTCGACCGCTGGAGCCGAGGCCGCCCCTGAGTGCCGTCTCGGAATGCACTCGCGCACTCTCAGGACACCTCGGAGACCGGCTGCTGTAGGGGGCGCTGGCGATTGATGAAGTGCACCCCCGCCATCCCGCTGAGCATCGCGCCGACAAAGATCAGCGTCGAGCCGTCACCAGCGGGGAGCGAGGTGAGGGCCGGTCCAGGGCAGAAGCCGCTGAGGCCCCAGCCGAGCCCGAACAGCACCGCGCCGCCGATGAGCCTGCCGGTGATGTCGGTGCGAGAGGGGATCCCGAATTGGGGGACGAGCACGGGAGACTTCATGCTCGGGACCAGACGATAGGCCAGGGTGTGGACAGCGATTGCACCGATCATCACGAACGCCAGGGACGGATCCCAGACTCCGGTGATGTCGAGGAAGCCGACCACCTTGGCGGGCTGGGTCATGCCGGAGACGCCGAGTCCGAGCGCGAAGATCACCCCAGCGAGGAAGATGGCGAGGTGGTTCTTCATCAGATCGTCCCTCCAAAGAGCTGTGTGATGACGGCAGCGCTCACGACACCCGCGCCCATAAAGGTGACGGTCGCCACGAGCGAGCGGGTCGAGAGGCGAGAGAGTCCGCAGACGCCGTGGCCGCTTGTGCAGCCGCTTCCGAGTCGGGTGCCAGCGCCCACCAGCAGACCGGCAGCGACGAGTGCGGCTGGAGAGCGCACGATCTCCACTGCGAACACCTCCGGCGTCGTCATGAGCAGAACGACACCGCCCACCATCAGTCCACCGATGAACGCCAGCCGGCTGAGCACGTCGCTCGGTCGCCCGAAGAGCCCGCCGAGGATGCCGCTGATTCCCGCAATGCGTCCGCTGAGAAGGAGCATCATCGAGGCGCTGACGCCGATCAGCATGCCGCCAATGGTTGCGGTGAGAGGGGTAAAATTCTCCATACATTCTCCTGAGGAGAACCTCTGAAGCAATAAACGTACCAGCCTGACTGGTTCCCCTGGCACACAGTGTGCATCTACAATCGTCCCGTACTCGGAGGACCCATGCTCTTTAGACAGCTCTTTGATCGCGAGACCTGTACCTACACCTACCTGCTCGCCGATGAGGAGAGCCGTGAGGCGGTTCTCATCGATTCTGTCAGGGAGCATCTTGATCGCGATCGGGGGCTCATCGCGGAGCTGGGACTGACGCTGAAGTACACCCTGGAGACCCACGTCCACGCCGATCACGTGACGGCATCCGGTCTGCTGCGTGCGCTTCTGGGCAGTCGATCTGCGGTCTCTGCGCTCGGGGGAGCGAGCTGTGCAGACATCCAGCTCACCGATGGTGACACGGTGAGCTTTGGCCGTCAGACCCTGGAAGCCCGCGCGACCCCCGGACACACCAGCGGCTGCATGACCTTTGTCCACCACGCAGCGGGCATGGCGTTCACTGGAGATACCCTCCTCATCCGTGGCTGCGGCCGCACGGACTTCCAGCAGGGCAGCGCTGAGACCCTCTACCGCTCCGTCCATGGTCGGATCCTCAGCCTCCCCGACGACACCCGACTCTACCCAGGTCACGACTACAAGGGGCGGACGTGTACGACGGTTGGTGAGGAGAAGCAGCACAACCCCCGGCTCGGCGGCGGCAAGAGCCCGGCGGAGTTCATCACCATCATGGACAACCTCAAGCTCTCTCATCCCAAGCGCATCCACGTGGCGGTTCCAGCCAACCTGGCGTGTGGACTCCTGCCCGGTGACGTGCCGGTGCCGAGCCCAGAGGACACCGACTGGGCACCTGTCGTTCGGACTGCGGACGGCATCCCGGAGGTCGACATCCGCTGGGTCAACGACAGCGCAGGCCAGCACCGCCTGGTTGACGTTCGACAGCCCGAGGAATTTACCGGAGAGCTGGGCCACATCGCGGGCGCGGAGCTGGTTCCCCTGGCATCCCTGGATGCCGGCGCTGCACAGTGGAAGCGAGACGAGCCGATCGTGGTTCTCTGTCGCTCCGGCGGGCGCTCCGGTCGGGCCGCTCAGGTGCTGGAGGGCCTCGGCTTCTCTCGGGTCGCCTCGATGACCGGGGGCATGCTGGCCTGGAACACGGCCGGTCTGCCGCGCGGCTGAGGGGCAAAAAGCACCGCCCTGTCAGCCTCAGAGAGCCTCTCCCTGATGCTGGCTGCTCCTTGGGGACCGGGCATGCACTGCGCATCTGTCCCGCGACGGATCAGCTGTTGCTGTGCGGCTGCGCTTCCACGGCCCTTCGAATCGTCTGAACCACCCCGCGCGCCTCCTCGATGCGCGCCTGCCAGACTCCCGCGAAGGCACTGGTCATCTCCTCCGAACGCCTCGCCATCAGGCCATCGAGGCGGTGCATCAGCGCGCCGAGCTCGCCGTACTCTGCGCTTGTGCGGAGGAGGTTTGTCAGCTCCTGCTGCCGGCTGCCGAAGCCGCGGGGCACGGAGACGCCCCGAGCGAGGCCTCCGATGTCGGCACGGGAGAGGTACACCCCGCAGCGACAGGGGGTGAGCAGGAAGGTCGCGATGGCCCTCAGGTCCGTTCGGGATGCCTCAAGGAGCGGAGCGGACTCGGGCAGGGTGAGGCTGCCGCTGCCGTCCCAGTGGTCCTCAGCGAGCGCGGCAGCGGTGGCGATGACCGACGCCCACAGCCCGTCGTCATGGGCAGAGACTGCCGCACGCAGCGGCGCGAGCCAGGGGATGAGCCAGGACGACAGGAAGGACTGGGCGAGGGCCTCTGTCTGGGCGGTGATGTCGGTCTTGTTGTCTGCGAGGGCATCGGCGGTCGCGCCGCTGAGAAACGACAGCAGCAGCAGTCCGATGCCGAGGTGGTCGGGGCGGGCGGAGGCTGCGTCGATGTGGAAACCGGCGGCTCGGGCCGCATCGCGGATCGGATCGATGCAGCCGGCGGGATCCTCGGTGAGAAACAGGCTGGCGTAGGGGTGAATCTCCATCGACAGCAGCCGGTGGTGGGCAGCGGCGAGGCGGTCGAGGTCAGCGTCCTCGGGAACCAGTCCAGCCAGCGGTGTCTGGCGGAGGCGGGGGAGACTCTCTGTGGTCAGCCCCCGGAGCAAGAGGTTCCCCAGGAGGCCGTAGCCGCGGCTGCGGGCCTCCGCGAGCATCACCGGTTCCACGGCTTCTCCGGCAGGGCGAAGGACTCCCGCGTCGGCTTGAGCGGGCGCTTGAGCCAGTAGGGGCGCAGGGTGCCGTCGGGGCTGTTCTCGACGGCGGATCGGGTCATGGCGTGCCACTCCCGGTAGACCTCCATCGAGCGCTCGGTGTTGACGAACACGTCTCCGTGCTTCTCGTTGGCTCGGGCCTTGCGCACGCTCATCGCCTTCTGCAGCCAGCAGTGCGCGCCGCTGATGGGATCAGGGTGGACGGCGTGGGTGAGGTTCTGGTGGACCCCGACGTCTTCCCACCACACCCGGCTGGTGTCTGGGTCGAAGGTCTCCCAGGCGGAGCCGGGCTTGAGGATGTTGAGCCGGTGATCGGCGCCGTCCTCCGAGAGCCGTGCGAGGGCGGACATGCCGGGGTTGACGCCCTGTGACTCTGCCAGCCGCCAGCGTCCGAGGTGATGACTCATGGCGATGATGCCCGGCTTGATCGCCTCGGTCACCCACACCTTGTCGATGAACCAGCCGATCTCGGTCTCCACGCGGACGAGCTGGCCGGTGTCAACACCCAGGCGGGTGGCGTCGCTGGGATGCATCCAGACGGGGTTGCTGTGGCTGATCTCATAGAGCCACTTGGCGTTGGCCGAGCGGGTGTGGATGAGGGTCGGGAGCCGGAAGTTGGGCAGCAGGAGCATCTCGCCCTGGCTGCGATCGATGTTGTCGGGGTGGACATGGCTCTTGAGCGTCCAGGGCACAACATGCTTCAGCTCCGGCCAGCCCCAGTCCCGGAGGGTCGGGCTGAAGAACTCCAGCTTGCGGCTCGGGGTCTTGAACCCGGCCCGCGCATCCCCCTGAACCATCACGCCGACGGCGACACCGTCCTGGATGATGCGGCCCTCTTCATCGACCTCGCCGGGCTCCACCGCGTGCTCATAGGGCACGTAGTTCTCAGCGACGACCTCAAAGCAGCCGTACTTCTTCATGTACGCCAGCGGCGACAGCGACTCTGCGGCCGCCGCCTCGGGGAGTCCGGGCACGCTGTTCTCGAACATCCAGCCCCAGTACTCATCCTGGGTGATCAGCTCTCCGGCGCGGTAGGGCGACTCGAACCACTTTCGGATGCCCAGCGCGCCGTCGGGATCCATGCGCCCGGACAGCTCCACCCACCACTCGTTCTCTTCCCAGACCTCGCCGGGGTTTGCCTGCCAGGTGTGCGTGATCTTCTGTCCCGCGCGCTCCATCGCCACGCGGCGGACGGGCTGGCGGAAGCCGATCCACTGCCCGGCGTGGGTCTCCTGACTCATCAGGTCGTGCCGCTCTCCGGCGTGGCCCATCGGCAAGACGTAGTCGGCAAACCAGGCGGACTCGTTCCAGGTCGGGGTCAGGGCGACGTGGCACTTCATCCGCTCGGTGTCTCGGAGGAGCTTGAGCCACATGAAGCCGTCGGGGTTGATCCACATCGGGTTGTAGACCCGGGTGAAGTAGACGTCGATGTCGCCGCGGCCTTCCTCGACAAAGTGGGGCAGCAGGAACGACATCTCAAAGAACGACAGCGGCCACTCGTGGGGAAGGTGGAGGTGGTTCCAGGCCGAGAACGCCGGGGGCTTGGCGAACGGCTTGGGCACGAACTTGTTCCACGAGTTCAGCGAGGTGCCGCCCTTGGTGCCGATGCTGCCGGTGAGCACGTTGAGGAAGAACAGGCACCGAGAGACCTGCCAGCCGCCGAGGTTGCCGATGCTCGCGCTTCGCCAGGTGTGTGTCGCGACCTTGCTGCCGGCCGCTGCGACGATCTCAGCAGTCTCGATGATGCGCTCAATAGGGACCTGAGATTCCTCGGCGGCGCGCTCGAAGGTGTACTCCGCATACAGTGCCTTGAGGCAGGCATCGAAGTCCTCGAAGGTGCCCTCGCCGGTCGGCAGCTCGGGTGCATCGGGGATCCCTGGCGCAGCCGCGAGGAAGGCCTCCCAGTTCACCCAACGGCGCATAAACGCCCGGTCGTACCGGTCATTCTGGATGAGGTAATTGGCGATCGCCAGGAGCACCGTCTGCTCTGAGCCCGGCCAGGTCGGCAGCCACACGTCTGACTTGCTGGCGGTGTTCGAGCAGCGCGGATCGAAGGTGACGATCTTCGCCCCCTTCATCTTTGCTTCCATGATTCGCTGGGCGTGGGGGTTGAAGTAGTGGCCGGTCTCCAGGTGGCTGGAGATGAGCAGGATGGCCTGTGCGTTCGCGTAGTCGGGGCTGGGGCGGTCGCCCGCAGCCCAGAAGAAGTACCCCGCACGGGCACCGGCAGAGCAGATGTTGGTGTGGCTGTTGTGGGCGTCGACCCCCCAGGCCGAGATGCAGCGGTTGGTGTAGTGATCCTCGCCGGGACGACCGACGTGGTACATGATCCCGTCCCGCCGCTTTGCCCGGCTCGCACGCATCTTCTCGGAGATCTCCGACAGCGCATCTTCCCAGGAGATGCGCTTCCACTGTCCGGCTCCGCGCTCTCCGACTCGCTTGAGCGGGTAGAGGATGCGCTCGGGATCGTAGACCTGGTTGTGGGTCGCTGGCCCCTTGGCGCAATTGCGCCCTCGCGAGCCGGGGTGCGCGGGGTTGCCCTCGAAGCGGCGGATCTCGAAGGTGGTCTTGTCGACGTAGGCCAGCAGCCCGCAGCCGCTCTCGCAGTTGAAGCAGATGGTCGGGACGAGGGTGTAGCGCCGGGCGACCTTCTTGGGCCACGACCGGCTGTCCCACTCGACCCAGTCATCCCACCGCTCGGCGGGTGGGTACTGGCTCATGCGCCCGTCGGGGTGCCGGACCGTGGTCAGCTCCGTGGACGGAACGGCGTCGGCCTCGCCGAAAGTGGGCATCGCCACCCCGGCAGCATTGGTGGCCTCAGTACCGCTGACGGCGGGTCGGGCAATGCCGAGCATCGACTGGAGGAAAGACTTGATGCTCATGAATTCGGCAGCTCCTGGGGGGCCATGACGAGGGCGTGCTCGTAGAAGTACAGCCCCACACCTGCGCAGACTGCGGCCAGCGCAGAGAGGACGGAGAGGTTCGCTGCGAGCAGCAGCAGCGGGACGACATGTCCGAGGACCATCGCGCCGAGCCAGAACTGGCGGCTGTAGCGCCCGTGAGAGATCTCATGAGCGGCTCGGGCCGCCTGCTCGCTGGCGTGGGCGATGCCAAACTCACCCATCAGGGTTGCTGCGGCGTCAGTGACCAGGGCCGCTCCGAACACCCAGCGGGCGAAGTGGATGAGGTCTGCGTCGAAGGCGGCAACAGGAGACAGCAGGAGGAAGCTGGCCGCGCCCATCATCAGCGCCTGAATGAGCAGGTGGAGCGGCATCAGCGGGCTCTGCCAGAGATCGCGCCCCTCGGCTTGAGCGAACAAGAAGGCGGTGTAGACCGCGGTTCCGACCGCGAGCGGAAGGGTCAGCAGTGCCAGACCGGTCTGGGCGAAGCTGGGCAGGGAGAGGACACCCATCCAGCTGGCCAGCTCCAGTCCCCACCACAGGCCGCTGACTGCAGAGAAGCCGATAAGCAGGAAGGCCCCGCGAGTCAGCCAGCTGCGCCACTGGGGGCGGGTGAGGATGTAGAGAAACCGCTCCGGGCGCTCCAGATCGTAGACGAGCAGTCCGGTGGTGATGAGGGTGGCGAGGATGCCCAGCGCGCCGCCGAGCAGGACGGTGAGCGAGTCGTAGGCGATCGCTCCGGTCAGCAGCCCGAGCGACAAGAAGCCGAACGCACCCGCGCCGATCCCCTTGGTGACGAGGTAAGCGGGCACCGGCCAGTGCCAGGGCACCTCGTGCTGGGCGTTGTAGTGAAGCTGGGCCATCTGCCCGGCGACCCGCACGCCGACCTGGATTGGATCCATCGGCACGCCCTGGCTGTGCTGCTTGGGCGGAGTCCCGCCGTGCTGCTTGGTGATGACGTCTGCGGCGGCGAAGGTCTTCGGCGTGGGGGCCGCTCCGGGGTGGAGGGAGACGTCGCTTCCGTTGATGTAGAGCACCTTCGGCGCGGTGCCCTGCTCGGGCTTGCGCACCGTGGTCTGGTGGCCGGCGATGATCCGACTGATCTCAGTAGCCGGGTCGTCCATGTCTCCAGAGACGATCGCATGCTCCGGACACACCACCACGCACGCTGGCTCCAGGCCGATCTCGATCCGATGGCTGCAGAAGTGGCACTTGGCGGCGGTCTTCGTCTCTGGGTCGATGTGAATGGCGTCGTAGGGGCAGGCCTGCATGCAGGCCTTGCAGCCGATGCAGCTGTCGTTGTTGAACTCGACGATGCCGTCATCACGTTGGTACATCGCAGCGGTCGGGCAGATGCGCACGCACGGCGGGTTCGCGCAGTGGTTGCAGCGGGTGACCTGGAAGTTCCGGCGAACATCGGGGTACAGCCCGATCTCCACGGACTTCACCCAGGTCCGGTTGACCCCTAAGGGAACGTCGTTCTCGCTCTTGCATGCTGTGGAGCAGGCGTGACAGCCGATACACTTCCGGTTGTCGATGACGAAGCCATAGTTCATCGGGGATGGCCCTCCAGATTGGTGCTTTCTGCACAGCCTATGCCAGGGGGGGCACGACGGTTGCAGTGGGGCGGTCAATGAAGCGAGTACTCAAAGAGATGATCGCTGCGGTCGGAGTGGTCACCCTCTCCGTGCCTCAGGGAGTAGCCTACGCCATGATCGCGGGTCTTCCTCCTGCCATGGGGTTGTATGCGACCTGCATCCCAGTGATCGTCGGCTCTCTGCTGCGAAGCTCGCGGCACGTCGTTGCTGGACCGACGAACGCCCTGAGCCTGCTGGTTGGCGGCGCATTGGTGGGGCAGAGCAGCGATCCGATGTCTGCGGCGATCACCCTGGCGCTGCTGGTCGGGCTGATGCAGGTCGGTGCGGGGCTGCTCCGGCTTGGCAGCGTGGTCGACTACATCTCCAGCCCCGTCGTTCTCGGGTACATCTCGGGTGCGGGCGTGCTCATCGGGGTCGGCCAGCTCCACAACATCACCGGAACGACCGGTCCGAGGGGCGGCCTGCTGACGACACTCCAGGGCTGGCTCAGCGTCGGTCCGGCGAGCGCCGAGCCGCTGGCGGTGGGGTTCGCGGTCGCCACGGTGATCCTGCTGGTGGGGATGCGCCGGCTGGTGCCGAAGATCCCCGGCGCTGTGGTCGCGATGGTGCTGGCGATCGGCGTGAACATCCTGCTGTCCTTAGAGGACGCTGGGCTCGCTGTGATCGCGGACATCGCGCCGGTCCCCACTGGGCTGCCCCCGCTGACCATTCCCGATCTCTCGCTGGCGGTCGGGCTGCTGCCGGCAGCGGTGGCCTGCACGGTGCTCTCCCTCGTCGAGTCCAGCGCGATTGCCCGGGCCATTGCCTCAGACACTGGGCAGCGCCTGTCGTCCTCTCGGGAGTTCTTCGGACAGGGAATGTCCAACATCGCTGCTGCTTTCTCGGGAGGGTACCCCATCTCTGGCAGCCTCTCTCGCTCCGCACTCAACGCCCAGCTCGGCGCAAAGACCCGCTGGGCCGGTGTCGCGTCGGGGGTGCTGATGCTGCTGGTGATGCTGGTCCTCGGGCCCATCGTCGACCACACCCCGATCGCTGCCCTCGCGGGGCTGCTGCTTGTCGTGGCGTTTCAGCTCATCGATGTCCCGAAGATCAAGCGAACCATTCAGACCCGTCCTGCAGACGGCATCGCATTCGGGGTGACCTTCATCGCCGCGCTGCTCATCCCGCTGAACCAGGCGATCTACCTCGGGGTCGGGATCAGCGTGGTGTTGTTCCTCCAGCGCGCCCGGATGATCAGCGTCCTGGAGATGGTCATCGGCCCCCGCGGACGGCTCCGCACGATCTCCGAGCCCCTCACCGACGACACCCTCCCCGAAGGGTTCTCTCGGTGCCAGCGCATCAAGATCCTCCATGTCGAGGGGGTGCTGTTCTTTGGCGCGGCGGGGGAGCTTCAGCTCGCGCTGGATGAGGCCGCAGCGGGCGTGGATGTCCTGGTGGTGCGCATCAAGCGCACTCAGGGAATTGACGTGACGGTCATCGACGTCTTGGAGAGCGTGGCGATCGCGATGGACCGTCGAGGCCAGCACCTCCTGCTCGTCGGCATGCCGCCCCGAGTGATGGCGACCCTCCAGCGCGCAGGTGCAGTGGAGATCCTGGGGGAAGATGCCCTGTTCCCGTCGAGAAAACGATGGTTTGCTGCAATGAATGATGCGGCGGGGCATGCCGTTGGGCTGGTCGAGCCGCGCTGTGAGCAGTGCTCAGAGACGGGCTGTGTGGCGGCAAAGTATGTCGAGGCGCAGCGCGCGCGCCGCGCGCGGGAGCGCTCAAAGGAGGCGGTGGCTCTTGAGCTTCCGCCAGAGGGTTGTTCGGTGGATCCCCAGCAGGGCTGAAGCCTTCGAGCGGCTTCCGTTGGCCTCTCGCAGCGCCGCCAGGAGCTGCTGCTTCTCCTCCATCGCCAGCGGGTTCACCGAGAGCGCATCTCCTGGCGGCGGCTCACCGCGAATCTCCGGGGTCAGCTCATCATGGGTGAGGGTGGGGCCCTCTCCGAGAATGTAGGCACTCTGCAGGACATTCTTCAGCTCCCGGACGTTCCCCGGCCACGACCAGCTCATCAGCATCTCCATACAGTCGGGCGCGATCTCGGTGACCGTGCGGGTGCCCGTGGTGTTGAGCTGCGTGATGAAGTGATTGGTGAGAACCGAGATGTCGCCGGTCCGGTCAATGAGCCGGGGCAAGAACAGCGGCACCACGCGGATGCGGTACATCAGATCCCGTCGGAACTGCCCGGCGTCGACCGCTCGGCGTAGGGCCTTGTGCGTGGCCGAGATGAGCCGCACGTTGACACGGACCGGCTCGGTGCCCCCGACCGGCACGAAGCTCTGTGTCTCCAAGACCCGCAGCAGCCGCGCCTGGAGGTTGAGGGGCAGCTCTGCGATCTCATCGAGGAACAGGGTCCCGCCGTTGGTGAGCGCCAGCAATCCCTTTCGGCTTCGAACGGCACCAGTGAACGCGCCCTTGACGTGTCCGAACAGGGCGCTGGCGAGCAGCTCTGGAGTGAGGGTGGCGCAGTTGACGGCTCGAAAGGGACCGCTGGCTCTTGTGGAGAGGCGATGGAGGGTCTGGGCGACCAGCTCCTTTCCGGTGCCGGTCTCGCCACGGATGAGCACAGGGGCCTCGGTGACTGCGGCCCGCTCCATCAGCACAAACAGCCGACGCATTTCGGGTGCGTTGGTGAGGATGCCGTGCGTGTTGGTGTTGTGTTGCGGCATGTCTTGCATCATGATGCAACATATCGCAGCGTGGGTGGTGTGTCTGACGACTCCTGTGGTGTCGGCAACCGCAAAGGTTTTGTGTGGCGCATAGGGGGTGAAAAGCCGACCGCTATAGTTGCGCCCCATGAGTCACCGCGACCGCCTCGACATCCGCAAGCCGCTGACCTCTCTGGAGGAGCAGCTCGTGCAGCGGGTGATCCAGGAGCCCGGTGCGCTGCCGCAGGATGCGGTCGATGCGGTTCGATACGCGCTGTCGTTTGCCCGGCTGACCCTTGTCCGCAGCATCGACGGGGTCGATGTCGACCTCTCTGAGGCCCTCGCTCGACACCGCTGGTGGGTTCAGACGACGCTGAAGCCCCGAATCCGGGCCGACGAGCATCCGCTGCGCGGCGTCATGCGGCTGCTGCCCGAGCTGACCGAGATCACCATCCGGCAGCGCGAGCGAATCCTGGAGCACTTTCCCCTCGACCGCGACTCGCTGGAGGAGGAGATCTGCAACCGTCAGCTGGTTGTCGTCTCTGGCGGGGGCGGGGGCAGCGGCTATGGCTATGGCGGCGCGTTCGCGCTGCTGCACCGCAACGGCATCCAGCCCCGCCTCCTGTCCGGCACCTCTATCGGCTCTCTCGCCAGCCTGTTTCGGGCTCGCCGCGAGGTCTATGACAGCCTCCCGGTCATCGAGGCCGCTCGCCGACTGCGCTGGAACAACGTCTTCGAGGTGCTCAACGTCTCCAGCCGCTATGGGGTGCCCGCCACCCTGCGCCTCTACCTCCGTCGGTCCCTCGGCTCGATGATGCTGACGCCCGAGGGCGAGCCGATCACCTTCCGCAACGCTGAGATTCCGCTGCTGATTGTGGCGACCGGCATCAAGATTGAGGGCCTCAAGCACGACCTGTCGTACTACGAGCACTACCTCGACGACGTGGTCCGTCCCGGCGGCATCTTCCGGGCCTCCAAGCTGCGGCGTCTCCAGGGCTTCGTCGGACTGATGGGTGAATTTGTCGAGAACCCTGACGCCCTGCGCGAGGTCGTGTTTGGTCGGGACTCGATGACCATGGACGCCGACGCGCTGGATGCTGCGGGCTTCTCTTCAGCGGTACCGGGACTCATTCACTATGACGTCCTCCGCGACGACCCCCGGATGAAGCGACTGCTCGATGGGCTGTATGCCGAGCACGGCATCACCCGCCTCGGAGAAGGCGGAATGGTGAACAATGTTCCTGCAAAGCCTGCCTTTGATGAGGTGATGGATGGGCGTCTCACCCGCCGCAATCCGTTCATCCTCGCAATGGACTGCTTCGTTCCCCGGCCCCGCAGCCTCATCTGGTACCCCATCCAGCAGATCGCCGCGCGCACCCTGAAGGCCCAGCGTCCCTACATGGATCTCTACGTCCCGCTGGAGCGGGTGCTCTCTCCAGCCAGCGTCGTGCCCACTGTCCGCCAGGTGACCTCCGCGATGTCCTGGACCACTGAGGAGCTGACCCCGCTGATGCCGTTCATCAAGGCGATGTGCGCCTCCCATCCGGTCCTGCGCTCTCCGGTAGCCCCCCGGATCTCTTCCGCTGATGGGCACACCGGCGGCCTGTCCCGGTAGACTGTTCGGCAGCGTCTAAGGAGAGCTGTGCAGACGATCGGACCCGAGACCGAGCCTGGCCATGCTTCTGGCGGACTTGGAGAGCTGTGGCGACACCGGCGCTTGCTGTGGGACTTTGTCGTCCGCGATCTGCGGCACCGCTACCTCGGCAGCAGCATCGGCTTCTTCTGGACCGTGATCACCCCGCTGTTTGAGCTGCTCACCTACACCTTCGTCTTCCACGCCCTCATCGGTGTGAAGATCGACGAGGGCAGCGGTGCGGCGAATTATGCGCTTTTTCTGTTCTGCGGCATGGTCACCTGGATGGCGCTCTCGGACGGCCTCTCTCGCTGCTCCTCGGTGGTCATCGAGCACAGCCACCTCGTCAAGAAGGTGAACTTTCCGGTCATCGTGTTGCCCGGACACGTCATCGCAAGCGCGGTGCTCAACCAGGTCATTCGGCTGCTGGTCCTGCTGGGCGCGATCCTGATGATGGGCGGGAGCCCGTCCTGGCATCTTCTGTTGGTTCCGGTGGTGATGGCGATCCAGGCCGCCATGGTGCTGGGCGTTGGCATGCTGCTGTCGTGCGCGAGCATCTACTTCCGCGACACCCTGCACTGGGTGGATGCTGTCCTGCTGATGGGCATGTTCCTCACGCCGATCTTTTACCCCGCCTCGACCTACCCCAAGCGCTTCAATCTGCTTCTCCAGGTCAACCCGCTCGCGCACCTCGTCGGCGTCTACCGCGAGCTGATCCTCAACAACGAGCTGCCCCACCCCCACGATTTTTTGATCATTACGATGGTCGCGGTGTTTGCGCTGCTGATCGGGTACTCCGTTTTTCACCACCACCGGGATCGGTTTTCAGATTTGATCTGATTGGCGTTGCTCTTCGAGCCAGAGATGGCGATACAGTGCTCCGAAATGGAGGTCCCCTTGATCGCATCTCTGCTCATTCTTCCCTTCCTTGGCTGTGACAGCGAGCCCGCAGCCCCTGCCGCTGAGGCGCCCGCTCTGGAGGCTCCAGCGGTCCCTGCTGAGCCCGCTGAGCCCGCTGCGCCCGCTGCGCCTGCGGAGGCGAAGGCTGGCGAGTGGACCCACTACGGCTCCGAGTTCACCCTCTCCGACGCCCTGACCGCTGCGGAGCTGCTCGGTGAGCCAGCGAAGTACGTTGATCAGAACGTCCTCGTCGAGGGGCGGGTGACCGATGTCTGCCAGAAGGCCGGCTGCTGGATGGTGATCACCGATGACACCACCACCATGCGGGTGCTGATGAAGGATCATGGCTTCGCGGTGGACAAGGGCGGCACCGGCGCGACCTGTCGCATCGAGGGCACCCTGGTCGCCAAGGAGATCGACCCGGAGTTCGTCGCGCACCTCGAGAGCGAGTCCCAGAACACTGCGGACATGCCGGAGAAGCAGGCGACGGGCAACACCGTGTACGAGCTGAACGCGACCGGCGTGGCGATGATGAAGGCTGAGGGGTGAGGATCCGCCGGGCGCTGAACCTGCCGCAGGAGCCTGAGGACTTCAAGGCGGTCCAGCGTGCCCTCGCAGCAGACATCAGGCTCGGCGGCGCTCCCGACCCAGCCCCGCTGGTCGCGGGTGTGGACGTCGCGTACAGCAAGACCGGTCCGGACATGGCGTACGCCGTGGCGGTGGTCATGGAGGCGTCGAGTCATCGCATTGTGGAGCTCGCCACGTGGTCTGGACCGCCGCCGTATGAGTACGTCCCCGGTCTCTTTGCGCTGCGAGAGGGGGCCTGCCTCCGGAGCGTCTTGGAGCGCCTCAAGACGCGCCCGGACGTGCTGTTTATCGACGGTCAGGGCATCGCCCATCCCCGTGGCTTTGGGCTCGCCTGTCAGCTCGGGCTGACGTTTGACATCGCCACCGTCGGGGTCGCCAAGAAGCGGCTGATCGGCTCGTATGCCATGCCAGGCAATGAGCCCGGCCGCTGGACCCGATTGCGGTCCGAGGCGGGAAAGACCATCGGCGGCGTCCTGCGAACCAGCGCGGGGGTCAAGCCGGTGTTTGTCTCACCAGGACACCGCTGCAGCGTGCGCGCGGCGGTCGGACTCGCCAGCATGATGCGCAGCGAGTGGCGGATCATCGCGCCGATCCGAGAGGCCGACATCCGCACCCGGCAGCTCCGCGACGAGGGGCGCGTGCGCTGAGGTGCGCTCACCTCCGGCGGAGGGTCTTCTGAAGACGCTGTGCGCTCCAGGCGACCTCTGACGCCTCACTGGCTGTGGCCTCCACAAACAGCGCAGCGCGCATGCCAGGCTGCCGGACGAGGGCCTCTAAGAGGCAGAGCTGCAGGTCGACGTCGGGATCCTCCGCGAGCGGCCGCCGAGCGGTGCCGAAGTAGTAGGTCGCCGCGATGTTGGCATCTCCTGGCTGATCGGTGGCCCAGTGGTCTTGGATCCACAGCCGCATGTGCTTGCGGACGCGCGCAGTGAGCGGGGTCGTCTCTGACGCGGCACGTCGCGCGCTGGCCGCATCCGCCAGCACCACCCACTCCTCGATGCTCCGGGCAGTGGCGCCGGGAGTCACCACGACATTCCAGGCGATGGCCGCGCGGATGTGGGGTCGGGCAGCGGGAGGGAGGTGGTCGAAGGGATCACCGACCACCGGCTGCTCCAGGTAGCTCAGCCGCACGGCCTCAGACCAGAACCGATCGACCAGCAGTGCTCCGAGTCCGGAGTCGACGGCTTCCCATGCCTCCGCGATCTGCTCGGCGCGGTTGATGGTTGGGTTCCAGGCGTGGGCCGGGGAGGTGGCGCCCGGAGCCTGCAGCGCCATCGCGGAGAGGAGGTGGTTGTGGCACTGCTGGGAGAACGGCTCGGCAGCCATGCACAGCTGGAAGGCTTGGGCATACGGCGTGCCGCGGCTCAGGCTCGCCTCAGCGGTGGAGAACATGCACTCTCCGCGCCAGCGGCCGGCCTCGACCGCAAGGCAGCTGCGCGCGGCGGCCTCCAGCCGACCCGCCCCCGCCAGCTCAAGAGCCTCTTGAGAGCGACAGGCGCGGACGTCCGTGGCATCCTCGCAGCCGCCGTCCTGCGGCGTGAGCGATGCGACGAATCCGCCGCCCGGGAGACCGCCGAGCTCCGTGTTGCTCGGACCGCCGCCGGGCCGTGCTTTGCTCGCGCTGCGCTGCGGCGGCTTCTCCGTGAGGTGGGGGCGCGCCTGGATTCGCTCGCAGTAGAGCCGAGCATCTCCGGCAGGGAGCTGGTTGCAGATCTCGGGTGGCTGCTGGGGGTTGATGTCGAGGATCTGCTGCACCAGGCCGATGCGCTCCTCGGGCCGCGTGACGGTCTGGAGCGCGGCGGCCTGGAGGGTCGGATCCTGATGGTCGGGATGGAGGATCCATGCCTCGCGGCAGCCTGCCGTCTCACAGTCCTCAAAGCGCACGGGGAGGGCTGCGGGCTTGTTCCCACACGCCAGGACAAGCCACATCACCATGTTGACCTCATTGGTGAGATCATGTGCTTCTTATGTGCTGAACTTCAAGGTTCATGCTGTGATAACTTCGTGTGGAGACCGTAATAAGCCCCGCTGGACCGTTATCGCCCCGCTGCTGCTGGGGCGCCACCCGGCTGCGGACGCTGGGGGCAGATCGTCCAGCCGCGCAGGCTGGCCGCGTCGACGTCGCCAGAGCAGCCCCCCTCCAGCTGCACCGCCTCGCTGCCGGTGGCATACAGCGGCCCGCGGGGGAGGGGACTGTCCTGGCAGGGGCGCGGTGTGTCCTCCGGCGGCTCAAGGCGCCAGAGGGCGAGGTGTCCATGCTGCTGGAGCGGAACCATCGGCGGCGGCATCAGCCCAACCGGCGCGACCCACAGCGTGCGCCAGCCTGCGGCATCCCAGGTGACCTGTGCACAGCGCTGGGCGAGGATCGGAACGTGGCGGGGCCAGCCGAGGTAGAGGTTCAGCTCGTTGTCCAGTCCCCCGAGCATCCACTCTCCGGGCTGCTCCGCCATCCAGCGCGCCAGATCGTGCTGCTCTCGGGCATGTCGAACCGCGCCCTGGAGGCGCTCCCAGATCTGCGGCGCCTCTCTCAGCGGTGCGAGGAGGACGATCCCCAGCGGAAGCGCCAAGAGCACGGGGCGCCGGAGCTCACGAAGCAGCAGGCCGATGCCGACCAGCGCAGCGGGAATGAGCACCGCAGAGTGTCGCTCGTGGGACCAGAAGAACAGCAGGGTGGCCGCCGGGGCGAGGGCGACCAGTCCGCTGCGCTGCCGACTCCAGAGGAAGCCGATGGCTCCAAGCAGGACCACCGCGAGGTTCTCTGCGCTCCGGCGCAGCAGCTCGCCGACGATCAGGCTCCAGAAGCGCAGCCCCTCTCCCGCCATCCAGGCCTCGCGCAGCGGCGCGCCTCGATGGTTGCGGAAGTGGGTCATGTACTCGGGGAGGGGGTGCTTGCCGGCCCCCAGCGGGCTGCTCTGGAGCGGCACCCGGAGACGGTCCGGAAGGACATCCGCCCCCAGCCACAGCCCGAGTCCGCCGAGGACCGCGCCCAGCAGCGGCACCCACACCGGCAGGCCGGCACGAAGCATCAAGGCAAGCAGCATCGCGGGCAGCACGATCACGCCGTGCTCTCGGGTGAGGGCAAGGGCGATCCCGGCCAGCAGCCAGCACACCGCGCGGCGACGATCCGGGCGGGCATCCCAGGCCAGGCCGGTTCCGATCACGACCAGCAGGAGGAGCTGGGTGAGGGCGTCGGGCTGGAGCTGGATGGACATCAGCAGCAGGGCCGGCATCAGCAGCGGCGCAGCGGCGAGGCCGATGGCGACCCAGCGCTGGACAGCGTGACGGAGCAGCAGCCACAGCAGGCCCGTGCTCACGCCAGCGGCGGACAGCGCGCTGACCACCCCGCCGCTCCACCAGGTCGGCCCCGGAGTCAGGGCCACGAGGATCGGATAGCCTGGAGCGACCGAGGGGATGAGTCCCCGACGGACCTCCATCGCCGCCAGTCCCCACAGCGCGGCATCGCTGCCGATGGGCACCGCCAGGGCCAGCCCCGCCCGTACCGCGAGGAGCCCTGCCGCGAGGGTCAGCCAGAGCAGCAGGTAGCGGACAGCGACAGGCATGACCCCCACTCTATCTGGGGAGCCTCCCCGGCTCCGTCAGCGGGGCTGAGATCTCGACCGCCCATGGTGGCGTGACTGCGGTCGGGTTGTGCTGAACACAGGGGAAGAGTGTGCGCTCCCGCATCCCGGCGGACACGTCTGATGCGCCGGCTGTGGCTGGAGAGCGGACGATGCCACGGGAGTGCTCAGCGACTGCTGCGCGCAGGCCGTGCGGGCATTGCCCCTGGTGGGCGAGCGGGTGCAGGGCGGTGCGTGTCCTGGAGGGGGCTGCCGCCAGCGCGCTATGGTCTTCGACGGGTCTTCCGGAGGCAACCATGAACACTCGGGATTTTGTCCACCTGCTCGAGCGCGTCCGTGGTGGTCGGGTGGTTGTCCTGACTGGTGCCGGAATCAGCGCGGAGAGTGGCATCCCGACGTTCCGGGGTCCGCAGGGCTACTGGACCATCGGCAGCACGGTCTACCGCCCCGAGCACCTGGCGACCCGGGCAGCCTTCCTCCAGCAGCCCCGTGAGATCTGGCGCTGGTACCTGTTCCGCAGAACAATCTGCAACCGCGCGCAGCCCAATGCGGCCCATGCGGCGCTTGTCCGCCTCGAGCAGGCGCTTGGGGATCGGTTCTCTCTGGTGACCCAGAACGTGGACGGCCTGCACCTTCGCGCGGGAAGCACTCCCGCGCGGACCTTTCAGATCCACGGCAACACCGACTTCATCCGAGCCGCCGATGGCACGCCGGGCATGTTCCCGATGCCGGAGGGGATTCCAGAGCTTGATCGCGACACGCCCCTCGATGATGCGGTCTGGTCTCGGCTGGTTACCCCCAGCGGCGCGCGCGCTCGGCCCCACGTCCTGTGGTTTGATGAGTACTACGACGAGGTCCACTTCCGGGCGGCCGCTGCGGTCGCGGCGGCGCGACAGTGTGACCTGCTGATCACCGTCGGGACTGCCGGAGCGACCGCGCTGCCGCACCAGTGCGTCGAGGCGGCTGAGGACAACGGCGCGGTGCTCATCGACGTCAACCCCAGCGCCAATCCGTTCAGCGTGCGCGCCTCCGCATCTCCGCGCGGCGCATGGGTGTGCGCTGCGTCTGGTGAAGCCATTCCGGCCATCGTCTCTGCGATCATCGACTGACTTGAAGCCTCTCCTCCGCCGACTCCCGTCCTGTGGTGCCTGGGTGCTCTTGTCCGTGCTCCTCACGGTGCTCGCGACCTGGCCGGCAGCGGGTCTGATCACCGATCACCTGCTGGAGCCGCTGTACCTGCCTGACGTCCAGGGGGGAATGTACTGGCCGTGGGCATTCTCTCAGTCTCTGCTGGCCGGCGAGCCGATCTACCATCGCCCGGAGCTGATGTGGCCGGCGGGCCAGGATGTGCAGCTGCTGATCTGGAACCACGGGGTGCAGCTCCTCATCTTTCCCTTCTTCGCCCTGCTCGATCCGATCCCGGCGACCAACCTCGCGGCCTTGCTCATCGTCAGCCTCAACGGACTCGCCGGGGCCTGGGCGGGTCGGCAGGTGAGCGGAACCCGCGCGGGGGCGCTGCTGGGGATGTGTGTGGCGATCGGTGCGCCGTATGGCTTCGTCGAGGCCGGGGTCGGTCGACCAGAGCAGGGGCTGTGGGCACCGCTGGCAGTGTGGATGGGCGCGCTGACCGGGCTGTGGCGGACGCCGGCGGATCGCTCGCGTGCGATCATCGCCGGCCTTGCCCTGGCGGCAGCGGGCGCGGTGTATTGGTTCTACGCCATCTTCGCGCTCCTTGTGCTGGCGCTATCTCTCCCGCTGTCTCGTCCCTCTCGCGAGCACCTCGTCGCGCTGCTGCTGGCCGGCGGGATCGCCCTGGTCGCGGTCTCGCCCTTCCTCCTGCCGGTGATCTCCGCGCTGTCGAGCAGCCCCGAGGTCATCTCGGCGGCGGTCGAGACCAACGACACCGTCGCGATGCAGACCCGGGCCTCGATCCGTCCGCTCGGCTTCTTCGGTCCGCTGGCTTCTGGCGAGGAGCGCTCCTGGCGGCTGCCGATGCTGGTGCTTCCCGG
This sequence comes from Myxococcota bacterium, assembly GCA_029251165.1. Classification (GTDB taxonomy): domain Bacteria; phylum Myxococcota_A; class UBA796; order UBA796; family UBA796; genus JAQXDW01. Next base: position 71,685 of record JAQXDW010000016.1, on the reverse strand, counting down.
GCTGCTTGTTGCCCTGGCTCGTGGCGAACGCGGGATCCGGCTGGTCGCGGCCTGTGGACTCATCGCTGCGGTGCTCTCTGCCGGTCCAGTCCTGCTGGATGGCACGCGAGGCGCCCTCGGAGTGCCGCTGCCCGGTGCACTGCTCGACGTCCTCCCGGGCTTTGAGCGCTTCTGGTGGCCCTATCGCTGGCAGGCGCTCTCGGTGGCTGCGCTGACGGTCGTGCTGCCGGTGCTGCTGCGTCACCGCGTCTTGGCTGTGGTGGTCGCGGCCCTGTCGCTCGTGGAGGGCGCAGTGATCCTGAGAGACGGCGGGCAGCGGGCGGTGATGGGGCGGGCGGAGGTGCCGGCCCTGTTCGTCTCACTCGGTGCGCTGGAGGGCACCCACCCAATTCTCCAGCTCCCCAGTCCCTGGCTGCGCAACAGTCGGGTCGGCTTCATCCCATGGCACGGCCAGCCTGTCGACGGCGGCATGGGCTCGGGAATGGGCATCACCCCGCCAGCGCGGGAGATCATGATGCTCGCCCTCATCGAGGAGGCCAGTCGTGATCCTGACATTCGAGGTCTGGAGCGCTACACCGAGGAGGAAGCTGGTGGCTTTCACTACGTCATTCTCTACAGCGAGGGGCCCTCAAAGAAGCGCGGCCCGCTTCGCCGAGGGCTGAAGCGAGCGCTCGGAGAGCCGTTCTACGAGGATTCGGCCATGCGAGTCTGGGCGGTTCCCGGCCTCGCAGACCCGGTGGTGGTACCCTGAGAGGGTGCAGACCATCGCTCAGATTAAGGCCTACATTCAGGCCCGCTACCCCATCCTCTATCTCCTGACCCATGAAGAGCAGCGGATCCGTCGCGCGCTGGAGAAGCTCTCTGAGCAGGAGGGGCGCGGCCTGTATGAGTGGCGCTGCACCACCGGACTCACCGGACCGGAGGGCACAGCCGATGAGCGCAGCGCCGATGCGGCCTCCACCCTCAAGCGGCTGAGCAACATCACTCGGCCTGGGCTGTTTGTTCTCTACGACCTCCACCCCTTCCTCAATGAGCCGACAATCCTGCGTCGCCTCAAGGACCTCGCGCAGCTCGTCGGCCCCCGTGGCCAGAGCATCCTCATCGTCGGCCCTCAGCTTGTCGTGCCAGTCGAGCTTGAGAAGATGATCACCGTGCTCGACTTCCCGCTTCCTGGGCGCGAGGAGGTCTCCCGGCTGCTCTCGGTGCTGTGCAAGAGCCAGAAGATTCGGATCTCACCGGCTCGGTTTGAGCGGTTCGTCAAGGGTGCGCTGGGGCTGACGGAGGATGAGATCAAGCGACTGTATGCGCGCATCCTGCTCGGCGGCGGTCGGTTCTCTGAGGACGATCTTTCCCTGCAGATCCAGGAGAAGCGCCAGGCGATCCGTCGCAGTCGGTTCCTGGAGTTCTGGGACGCCAGCACCGGCATGGCCTCAGTCGGCGGCATGGACAACCTCAAGGACTGGCTCCGGCAGCGGGCGTTGGCGTTCTCGCAGGACGCCCGACAATTCGGTCTCCCTGAGCCCCGAGGGCTGTTCTTGCTCGGCGTCCAGGGCTGCGGAAAGTCGCTGATGGCCAAGGCGGTCGCTGGGATGTGGAAGATGCCGCTGCTGCGACTGGACGTCGCGGCGGTGTTCTCCTCGTCGGGCCGAGAGGAAGAGTCCCTCCGAGAGACGGTCCGCATCGCCGAGAGTCTCGCGCCGGCGGTGCTGTGGATCGATGAGCTGGAGAAGGGCTTTCTCAACAAAGAGGGCGGTGGCGGAGAGGCGTTTGGCTACTTCCTGACCTGGATGCAAGAGAAGAAGAAGCCGGTGTTCGTCGTTGCCACCGCCAACGAGGTCCGCATGTTGCCGCCGGAGCTGCTGCGGAAGGGCCGCTTCGATGAGATCTTCTTCGTCGATCTGCCCAACATCCACGAGCGCCTCCAGATCCTGGACATCCAGCTCCGCCGCCACGGGCGCAACCCGGCCACCTACGATCTCACCGAGGTCGCCGAGGAGACCGAGCGGTTCTCTGGCGCTGAGCTGGAGCAGGTCGTCATCTCGGCGCTGTTCTCAGCGTTCGCTCAGAGCCGTGAGCTGCGCAGCGAGGATCTCATCGACACCGGCCGCGAGATGATTCCCCTGGCGGTCACCATGGACGACCACCTCAAGGACCTCCGCGAGTGGGCTCGGCCTCGAGCACGTCCGGCGAGCACCGACCGCCGCCGCATTGACTTCTTCAGCGAGTGGGAAGAGGTCGGCTGACGACACGAAGCCGTAGAGCCGTGGGCTGCCCCGCTGGATCCGGATCGCCACCGTTCCCGTCGCTGGAGACCGTTGCCTTGTGCACGGCGACACCCTCCGGCAGCGGCGGTGTGGCGAAGACCTTTCCGTCGGACAGCCCGATCATCCAGGCGTGACCCTCCTCCAGGGGAGCGGGCTCTGCGAGGCGGCTGTCGGAGGGGGCCAGCGCTTCTGCGAATCCTTGTCGCTGTGGGTGAGCAGCGTGCCGTCGGCTCCGACGAAGAGCCACGGGGATCTGGTCTTCCGAGAATGAAGCCGCTTACGATTCCATGGGCTGAAGGGGTAGACAGGGAGGCTCTTCCTGCCGGCGATGATGCTCCGCCGCTGCTGATCAGAGCCGCCATGATGTCGACGAACCCTGCTCAGAGCCGCCAGGAGCGAGCCGGCGGGTCGGTGGGGAGATTCCAGCGCGGAGGGCGGTCTCCCTTTCGAGTGCCACCTCACGGCAGGCGATGCGACGCGGGTCCTCAGATCGGGCGCAAATCTCTGCTCACAGGGTCACGCGGTGTGAGACTCCCCGAGACACTGGGATCCTTCTCTCATACAGTGAAAGCATGGATGGACTCCCCCACCTCACCCAGCACGCCGGCGGACGCGACAACCTCGTCGCGCTCGATCCGAATCACCCCGGGTTTCAGGACGACGTCTACCGTCGTCGCCGAGACATCATCGCCCAGATCGCCCTGGACTATCGGACCGGTCAGCCGGTCCCCGAGGCGCCCTACACCGAGCAGGAGCATGCGGTCTGGCGGCACATCTGGCAGCAGCTCGCTCCGCTGCACACCGATCGGATCTGCACGGAGCTGCTGGAGCTTCAGCAGGTGGTCCCGCTTCCTCGAGACCACATTCCCCAGCTCGCCACCCTCAACCCGCAGCTCATGGAGGCCGCAGGGTTTCGCATGGAGCCGGTCGCCGGGCTGGTCAGCGCCCGGGTGTTCCTCCGCTACCTCGGCCAGCGGGTGTTCCTCTCTACCCAGTACATCCGCCACCACTCCCGCCCGCTGTACACCCCCGAGCCTGACGTGGTCCACGAGCTGACCGGGCACGTCGCCACCCTCATCCACCCCGGTATTGCGGAGCTCAACCGCCTGCTCGGACTCGCCGCAGCGGTCGCCAGCGATGCCGAGATGCAGCGGCTGGAGCGGGTGTACTGGTACACCCTGGAATTCGGTGTGGTGGAGGAGCGCGGGGCGCTGAAGGCCTTCGGGGCTGGCCTGCTGAGCAGCTGCGGGGAGCTGGCCGGCTTCGACTGCGGACCGACCCTGGCCGACTGGAACCTCAACACCATCGCGCAGACGCCCTACGACCCGACCGCGTTTCAGTCGACCCTGTTTGTCGCCCCGTCGTTCACGCGGATGCTGGTCGACGTGACCCGGTGGGTCCGCTCCGGGGGCTGGCGGGCCTGAGCGCGGGGCCTCAGTGCTCGACCTGGCCGAGGTTTGCGTGAATCATCGCGCCGTTGATGACCGGCTGCTCGGCGGCCATGGAGACCACCGCGGCGATCTCTGCGGGCTCGATGAGGCGGCCGAAGGTCGACATCTTGCCCAGCGAGGTGAGGACCTCGTCGCTGTTGCCGGCGCGGGTCCGCAGCATCTCGGTGGCGGTGAAGCCGGGACAGATGCACGCCGTGTGGATGCCGGTGCCGGCGAGATCCTGGCAGGTCGAGCGCATCAGCCCGGCGACCGCGTGCTTGGAGGTGACATACGAGGCCACACCAGCGACGGCCTTCTCCGAGAGGGTAGAGCCGATGTAGAGGATGCTGGAGCCCGGTGCCATCCGAGGGACCAGGATGCGGTTGATCCAGGCCGGCGCCACCACGTTCAGCTCCAAGGTCTGCCGCAGGATGTCTGCATCGATCGCGGTCGAGGCATCTGGGATGAGCATCGCGGCGTTGTGAACGACCGAGAGCACGCTGGTGTCTGGAGTGTTCTCCGCCACGAACGCTGCCACGGTGTCCGGGGCCTCCGGGGTGGTGAGGTCGATGCTGAGGTGGGTCACCCCAGGCACGGTGCAGGGCTTCCGCGACATGGTCAGCACCTGCCAGCCAGCCTCGGAGAGGGCGACGGCGCAGGCCCGGCCGATTCCCTGGCTTGCTCCCGTGATCAGTGCGGTACGGCTCATGGTCTCTCCTCGGTGGGGGATGTCGCAGCGCTCCAGCGCCAGCACGCCCACTGCCCGGGGCCTGAGGCGCACTTGACCTCGACCCCGACGACCGCGAGCTGGGCGAGGGTCTCGGGGTCAGCGGTGAGCCGCTCTCCGAACAGCCGGGCGAGCTCCTCGATGGTGACGTTGCTCACGGGCAGCACGGTGATGTCCCGCGCCAGGAAGGGGATCTTCTCATCAGCATAGTGGGCGATGACCCCGCCATCTGTCTGCTCAATGCGGAGATAAGGAGAGCGGCCTGGGAGCATAAACGTCTCGTTCCAGGTCTCGCACATCTCGCTGATCTGCTTCTTGAAGCGCCCATAGTCTGCCATCAGCCCGTTGGGGCCGACGACGCCGGTCAGCGCGACATAGATGGTGAAATTGTGGCCGTGCAGGTTCTCTCGATTGGTGGCCGAGAAGATGGTGAAGTGCCCGGCAGAGAACTTCTGGTTCTCCTTGAAGAGCTCAATTGTCGTCAGTCGGCCGTCCATGCCACCTCCGGTTCTCGACTACCGGCTTGTTGCTCAGACTGCAACGAGCAGGGGGATGATGTGGCTATACTTCTTGTGATGCTCTTCTTCTTCCTGGCATGCACACCCGATCCCAACCCCGACACGGTGGAGGATGTTGACACCGGCCTCGATGGCGCGGTCCCGACAACCAACCTGGAGGCGGTGTGGTCTGTCCAGGAGATGTCTGAAGAGCTGAGCGCCTTCCTGGAGGCTGGCTTCCCGGGGCCCCGTCAGATGATCGGGGTCTTCGAGGACGTGTTCGCCGAGGGCGACGACTTCTGTCCCGGCGGCGACAACTGGCTGAAGTCCGCGAAGCTGGGCTGTGCCTCGGAGAGCGGCTGGTGGTACAGCGGCATCGGCGGCTACTGGTACACCGCCAAGACCGACGACTACTCCTCGTTTGAGACCTTTGTCCAATTTGGAGACATGGAGATCCTCGGCACCGAGGGGCGTCGCCTCGCGGTCGGCGGGCACTGGATCCACGACCTCCGTCACTTCGACGACCGCTCCGAGTGGTTCGGTGAGCTGAACGGGAGCTGGAATTCAGCCGACTTCGGGCTGGACTGGCTCGATGCTGGCACCAGCGCCTGGCTGGAGTACACCGGGATTCGGTTTGGAGACGACGACCTGCTGGGGTTTGCTGGCGTCCGGGGTGGCCTCGCCATCGGAGACCAGGCCGTACACTTCGACGACTTCCAGCTCACTGGAGAAGGCTGCGCCGGAATCTTCCCCGCCGGAACCCTCTCGATCCTTGACCCCAGCGGGGGCTGGTATCGGCTGACCTATCCGGGAGACTGCACCGTCTGCGGGACGCTCACCTTCTCTGGTGAGGTGGTCGAGGACGCCTTCTGCTTCGCACCAGATGCCCTGCGACAGACGATGAGCGACGCGCTGTCGCGCTGAGGCTCACGCCATCGCGGCGGTGATTGGCTGAGAGCCATCGGTGAGGTGGTCGCCAGGATCGATGTCGGCCATGGCCAGCAGGGTCGCGCCGAGCGTGGTGGGGAGCAGGTCGGTTCCGGAGCTGGTGACCGCGCCGCTGGCGAGGTCGATGGGCGAGCCCTGGTAGGTGCTGTCCATCTCTCCGATGACCTGACCGCCGGCCACGCCAGCGCCGAGGAGCATCGCGGAGGTGTAGGTCCAGTGGTCCTTGCCACCGGAGAAGTTCAGCTGCGGGTGGCGACCCATCTCCGAGAGGACGACCACGGTCACCTCCTCAGACAGCGGCGCACCGCTGGAGCCGGTCCGAGAGTCCAGATCGGCCATCAGCCGCTCGAGGTAGCTGAAGAGCTGCTGGTAGTGAATGCCCTGCTTGTCGTTGCCAGAGTGGGTGTCCCATCGCTCGCCGCACCAGCCGTCGAACTGAATCATCCCGCAGCGCGACAGCCCGGCGGCGAAGCACTCCAGCACGCTGGCACCATCGGAGGCGAGGTCTCGCTCGCAGCCGGCATCGACAGGGTCGAGGGTCAGGGAAGAGGCGAGCTGCTCCAGGCCGGCGAGGTTCTCCAGCGCGGCCCCGTAGCCGGCGCTGAGGCGTCCGGGATCCCCGGCTGCGGCGGAGAGGGCCGCGGCGCGCTGTCGGACGTATGCATCGACCGCGGCATCGACCTCGCCAGAGACCCGCGGGGTGGGGATGTTGGAGCGAATCAGGGCCGTGCCGTCGAGGAGATCCGGGAGCTGACCGTTGCTGCCGATGCGCACGACGCCGTTGGTGTAGCGGTTGGTGTAGGCGCTGCCGTAGACCACGAGGTGGGGCATCAGGCGGGTGTGCTGAGACTGCGCGGCGATGATCGAGGGCCAGTCATCGGCGCTGCCGACGGTCCCCGTCATCAGGAGCTGCTCGCAGCGCTCGTGCGTGACGCTGCGGACCTCGATGCCGTTGATGATGCAGGCCCGGTGCGCGTAGTCCTCGAAGAAGGTCCGGACTGACGGACGCTTCTCGGAGTCGACGAAGGTCAGGCCGTCGATCTCGGCGATGGTGGCGTCGAGCTCGGTGTCGACGCTGGGGTTGTCGAAGGCTGGCGTGAACAGGTAGCTGGTGTCCCAGCCACCAGAGGCGAGCACGAACAAGAATTTTCGCTCGCTGTCGCCGACGCTGGCGGCGGAGAGCCCCGGGAGGATGAGTCCAGAGGCGGCTGTCGCAGAGAGCGCACGAGAGAGGAAGCGGCGTCGGCTGAGGTTCGTCATGGGTTCAGTAGCTCACGAATTCCGGATCCCGAAGCTGAGCGGTCAGCACGGCAGACCAGGCCGTAGCCGGGTCGGAGGAGATGGACAGGACGGCCTCCCACAGGGCCTCCTGGTCTGCCCGCTCGGCGTCGGAGAGCCGCTGGGCATGGAGCCGCCAGTGGAGGTCATCGAGCTGCTCGGTGAAGGCATCGTCTCCAGGCCGGCTGTCTGTGCTGACCCGATCCAGCAGCCGCGTTCCGCCGCTGAGCAGATCAGCCTCGACGACGGTGTCTGCGGCAGCCTGGGCGACCCGCTCGGTGACCAGTGCCCACGTCAGTCCGGGATCCTGCTGGGGCGCGGTGACCTTGTTGCCGTCGACGCCTCCAGCCAGGACGCGATAGCCCTCGGCGTCGTTGTCCAGCTGATCGCAGGAGTCGTAGGTCCAGGAGAAGCCGGTGAGGTCTTCGATGGCAGCTGCGAGCAGGTCCGGTGCGATCAGGCGGGCAGTGTTCTCGTGCTCAGCGGCTTCAGCGGTGACCGCACCGGCCCGGTAGGTGGCCGTGTCGGTGATCGCGGCGAGCAGCGGCCGGATCGTGAGGTCGCCGTCGATGAAGGCATCGTCGAGGGTGGTGATGGTGTCGAAGTCCTCGCGCTGGACTGGCCGACGCCACATGACGGTCGCGAGGTTCTGTGCGGCACAGCGGGAGTAGCGAGAGTCGCTGGCGATCACCAGGCCCAGCTGGGCGAGGCTGCTGACCGGCTGTCCGAAGAAGGCCATCTCCACGTCGAGGATGTCCCGATAGATCAGCTCTCGCTCGGGGTGGTAGTAGCCGAGCTCTTCTGGGTTGTAGTCGATGGCAGGGTAGAAGCCGAACAGCGCAGCAGCGAGCGGATCGACGACGGAGTGGCAGCCCACACAGGCTTCGTTTTCCTTGAGCGCGCTGGCGATGCCGTCTTCATCTGCGAGGGAGGGACTGGTCGAGAAGCTGACCGGTCGGCCGATGAGATCCGTGCAGAGCAGCAGGTTGCTGATCACAGCGGCTCGAGAGCGGTTGGCGTTGCTTACGCTGGTCACGTAGCGCCACCACAGTCCGTTGCCGGCCAGGATGCCGACCGGCGGTCGGTTGTCGGTGTAGCGAGACTCGACCCAGCCGCTGCTGCTCGCCGCGGGATCTTCTGCGGTGTCCAGGGGCCAGACGCTCAGCAGGGTCTCGTCGGCCATGGTGTAGTCGGCGGTGACCAGCTCAGACCAGGGGGCATCGGTGACCGCAAGGTGTGCAGCCAGCCGGAGCGGCTCCTGTCCGACCGAGCGGTTGAACCCACACGCCTCGGGCTCATCAAAGCCGTAGTCGTAGTAGACGACCTGGAACTGATCGAGCCGGGTGAGGAACCACTCCCCGAGCAGCGACACCAGGCGCTCCTCGAGCCGGGGATCGTCGAGGAAGGCATCGCGGAAGCCATCGAGCTGGCTTGGGTCAGCCTCGACGGCATCGAGCTCCGCGATGGTCGGGAGCGTTCCCCGGAGATCGAGGCTCATCCGACGCAGCAGCCGCGGGGAGGAGAGCGGGGTGACGCCGGCATCGACACTGGCGGTGTCTTCGATCGGATCTGGAGAGCCGCCCGCGCAGCCTGCGAACACGCTCAGCGCGAGTGCCATGGGGAGTGCCACGGTCAGCCTCGATGAGGTCATGGGCAAGCTCACGGTCAGAGGAATAGATACAGTCTAACCCGTGTGGATGCCATCCACTCAGAGGCATCAGGTTGCTGCGACAGAGATCGTCGTCTGGCGTGAAATAACCATCGGTGACGTGACGATATTATCCGTAATTCCGGAGCACTTATGACTGGCATGATGCTGTTGCTGTCTTGTACATCCCTCAACGACATCTTCCTCCGAGAGGTCCCCGCTCAGCTCGATGAGGCTGCGGATGTCCTCGTCGGACCGCCGCGCCTGGAGTGCGATGCCTCAGCGCTTGAGTTCAGCGCGCTGAGCGTGACCGAGGCGGCCTCAGAGACCCTCACGCTCTCTTGCAGCAACCCGGGAACCGGCTCGGTAGAGATCAACAACCTGGTCACCTCCAGCGACACCTTCAGCCGCTCGTTCTCCTCCACGACCATCGCACCTGGTGGGGTGCTGACGATCTCGGTGACCTTCACCCCCACCCACAACGCCCTCTTCTCTGACAGCCTCGTGTTGTTCACGGACTCTCTCTCGACTGCGGAGCTCACCATCTCGCTGTCTGGGACTGGCCTCGCTCCGGAGGTGTCCGTGACGCCCGAGGACTTCTCCTTTGGGGCGGTCATGGTCGGGTGTGAGGCTTCGAGCGCCCTCTCGGTTGCCAACATCGGGACCGAAGACCTCGCGGTCACCGACCTTCAGCTCCCCGCTCCGTTTGCGCTCGACGCTTCGGTCATGCTGCCCTGGAGCATTGCACCCGGTGGCCAGCACGACGTCACGCTTCACTACACTCCAGAGGACGTCCACTCCAGCAGCGAGGTCCTCACCGTCACCACCTCTGACCCCCTCAGCGCCACCCTGTTCGTCTCGGTGATGGGCTCTGGGCTCCATGCCGGCGAGGAGCAGCACGACGTCTTCTTCCAGTCCGCTGGCATGCACGCCGACACCCTGTTCGCCGTCTCGGACTCTGTGCTTGACGACCTCGACGGGTTCCGCGAAGAATTCGCAACCTTCGTCGATACCCTGGCGGGGCTCGGCGTGGAGTATCGGGTCGCCATCCTGGTGAGCGACACCGGAGTCGTTGCTGGAGCGGACGACTACATCGACGATCCCGTCAACGCCACCAGCCAAGCCATTGTGATGCTCGACGAGCAGAGCAGCAACGGCGGCGAGACCCTCGCGCTGCTCCTCGCGGGCATGGAGGCCAACGACGACTGGCTTCGAGAGGGGCGGCTGAACCTCATCGGCATCAGCGACGAGGCTGATCACAGCAGCCTTCCGTATGGCTACTACGTCGGCTCGTTCCAGACCCTGGTCTCCGATCCCGCCAACGTGGTGGTCCACGGCATCGGCGGCGACTACCCTGGCGGCTGCGGCATGGCATGGGATGTTCCGGCCTACACCGGCATGTATGAAGCCACTGAGTCCACCGACGGGGCCTTCTACTCGCTGTGCACGGACGACTGGGCGGCCCTGATGATCGAGCTGGCGCTGGACACTGCGCCGGTCACGGATCACTTCCGCCTCACGCAGCCGGCAGTCCCGGACACCATCGCGCTCTCCATCGACGGCAGCGCTGTCACGAGCGGGTGGAGCTACTCCGATGCGGACCAGGCGGTGTTCTTCAGCACGCCTCCCGGACCTGGTGCGCAGGTCGACGTCACCTACGAGATCCTCGCCTGCCCGTGACGGTCACCTGCATCGGAGAGAACAGGACCGTGTCTGGAGCCGCTGCGGCTGCGCGCCACTGCGTGTGCAGGGCCTGCCGCTCGGCGGGGGAGAGGGCGTCGGGCGCGGCGACATCGGCGCTGATGCTGTCGAGGTGCTCGAAGATGAACCGCTCTACCCAGCGCCACACCGGGCTGCCGGGTGGTCCAGCCTTGACCTGCGGCGAGATGCCGGTGACCGTCAGCCCGGCAGCGGCCATCATTCCCGGCAGCCTCCCAGCGATCCAGAGGTCGCCGCCCAGCCTGGCATAGGTGGCTCGGTAAGCAGCGATGGTGCGATTGAATGCCGGAGCATCGGGAAACAGCCGGACGCCGTCGTGGTTGTAGTCCTGAACCACCAGCACCCCATCAGCAGCCAGGGCTCCAGAGAGCCGCCGGATGCATGCTGCGGGGTCGGGGAGGAAAGAGAGCACCCACCGCGCGACGATGACGTCCCAGGGGCCACCGAGCTCTGCGGTGCGCAGATCGCCCTCAGCGAGTCCGACCCAGGGGCGCTTCTCCGCGACCCCGCGCGCAGCGGAGAGGGCGCTTGGGTCTTGCTCCAGGCCCATGCAGCGCCCCGTCGGCCCCACCCGATCCGCGAGGTCTTCCAGCAGGGCTCCGCTCCCGCAGCCGACCTCCAGCACTGCCTGCCCGGCCGACAGCGTCAGCTCTGTCAGCAGCGTGTCCCGCCACAGGTCGTGCTGTGCTGCGAGCCGGCTCCACTCGGTCTGGCCGTGCCCGAGAAGGTATGTGCTCATTTGGCTTCCGCGTGGCTGCTGGACGCGCAGTGGTGGCCGCAGCGGGTGTGTGTGCTCAGCATCCTGTGGGTCATGGTCTCTCCCATAGCGTGCTGGGTTCCTGCAGCAGTCCGCCCCTCGCGGGAGCGGGAGGCCAGGTTGTCGCGCACCCCATCGGATCCCTGCGCAGCCGCATCTAAGAGGCGCGACCGGGCGCCGACGGGTCGCGAACGTCCTACAGTGCCCTCATGCCCCGGATTGATGAAGACGACGGCTGGATCTACACGCCACCGACCGAGCCCTGGCTGGACATCCTCCACCAGGACAGTGACCTCATGGTCATCCACAAGCCCGCCGGTCTCCTCAGCGTCCCGGGACGCCGGGCAGACCGACAGGACAGCGCCTACACCCGCATCCTGGAGCGCTTCCCCTACGCCCGCATCTCCCACCGCCTCGACATGGACACCTCTGGCGTCCTGGCGGTGGGCCTCCACCGTCGGGCGGAGCGATGGCTGGACCGACAGTTCCAGAAGCGGGCCGTGGAGAAGGTCTACCTCGCCCGGGTCATCGGCCATCCCGCCGACGATGAGGGGCTCATCACGCTCCCGCTGAGGCGGCTCTCCGGGCAGCTTCGCTCGGTGGTCGATCCTGCTGGCAAGCCCTCCTCGACCCGCTACGTTGTGCGAAGCCGGGACGAGGACAACACCACGCTGCTCCAGCTCCATCCGCTGACCGGACGCTCTCACCAGCTGCGGGTCCACCTGCTCGCCCTCGGCCACCCCATCGTCGGCGACCGCTTCTATGCGCCGCCGGATCCCGCGATTCCTCGGATGCTGCTGCACGCCGCGACCCTCACCGTCGCGCACCCAACCTCTCAGGTCCCCGTGACCTTTCAGGCCCCGCCGCCGCCGCGCCTGCGAAGCTCCCAGAGCTGAACCTTCTCCTTCGTGCCGGTGCGCTTGCGCCGACGCGTCTTCTTCGAGGCGCTCCCGACCGGACGCTCCAGCAGGCGGACCTTCTCAAAGCGCTTGCGCCGCTTCAGCTCGCGGACGATGGGGTGCTGGCTGGTGACCCCGGTGGTCTTGAGCAGGTCGGAGAACAGCAGGACCACGCGGCCGCCCGGGCGCAGCGCGCGCCATGCCGCAGCGAAGAAGTCATCGAACAGGTTGTCGGGGTAGTAGATCGCCTGATCGAGCAGGCTGTGGGTCTCGCCGGGAAGCCAGGGCGGGTTGAACAGGACAAGATCGAAGCGGTCGCCGACTGGACCGATGAGGTAGGTCTTCTTCAGCGTGATGTTGGTGATCCGCGGCGGCTTGGAGAGGTCTCCCTCGAGACCCTCCAGTGCGTTCTCGTTGATGTCTGTCGCCACGATCTCAGAGAACCCAGCGGCCTGAAGCATCAGGGCGAGCACGCCGCAGCCGGTTCCGACATCCACGGCCCGATCTCTCGCCCCGTCGTACCGCTCCAGCCAGTCAGCGAGGAGGTGGAGGTGCTCGTGACGGGTGGGGAAGTATGTGCCGTGGAGCGGGTGGAGCCTCCGATCGAGCACCGGCAGCTTCAGCCCCCGCAGGTGCCACTGCCAGGAGCTGTTGAGGCCCTGAAGCTGCGGCAGCGAGAGGTAGAATTCCGGGAGGTCGGCATACATCACCTCCAGCCAGCCGATCTTCGGAGCCTTCATCAGGTCGAGGCGCTGGCTGCGGATCGCAGCGAGGATGCGCTTGGAGGCTTCCTGGTACTGGTGACGGTATGCACGCTGGCGGGTGTAGTCGTTCCCCTCGACGCTCAGCCGAAGCCGCAGCGCGGTGAGCAGCGACAGTCCGGTGCTGTAGCGATCCGTCACCAGCAGGGCCTCGCCAGCCAGCAGCTCGTCCACGGCCGCGTTGAGGTCGCTTCGTCGGTTGACGTTCAGTGGCGCAGGACCGGTGTAGGGCTGGGGTCGAATCATCGCGGACCATCCTATGCCGTCGTCCTGTGGCGTGCTGTCTGGGGTGTGCCGGTTAGAGCGATCTCCATGCTGCGACTTCGCGGAATTGAGAAGTCATATCAGGTGGGCACCCGCCCGCTGAGGGTGCTCCAAGGGCTTGACCTTGACATCGAGACCGGTGAGCTGGTCTCGATCATGGGCTCTTCTGGGAGCGGAAAGTCCACCCTGCTCAACATCGTCGGCTTGCTCGATGGCTTCGATGCGGGCAGCTACCACCTCAACGGCCGAGACGTCACCAACCTCCCGGAGCGTGCGGCTGCAGGGCTACGCAGTCAGTGGCTTGGCTTTGTCTTTCAGTCCTTCAACCTCATCGGCTACAAGACCGCCATCGAGAACGTCGCCCTGCCCCTGTACTACCAGGGCATCTCCCGCCGAGAGCGCAACGCGCGCGCGGCGGCTTACCTGGAGCGGGTGGGGCTGGGGGACTGGGCGGACCACACGCCCTCCGAGCTGTCCGGCGGCCAGAAGCAGCGGGTCGCCATCGCTCGGGCGCTCATTGCCCGTCCGCAGCTTGTCCTGGCCGACGAGCCGACCGGAGCCCTCGACAGCACCACCAGCGGCGAGATCATGACCTTGCTCAGGGAGATCAACGGCGAGGGGATCACGATGGTCATCGTCACCCACGAGCCGGACATTGCTGACCTGACCGATCGGGTGATCCGGCTGTCCGACGGCCTGGTCATTTCCTGACATGGACTGGCTGGACCGCTGGCTGGAGGTCGGACAGACCCTCCGCCGCAATCGACTGCGCACCGCCCTGACGGCCCTGAGTGTGGGCTGGGGGGTGTTCATGCTGGTGCTGCTGCTCGGGATGGGCAGCGGGCTTCAGAATCACCTGCAGTGGGAGTTCCGAGACGATGCGATCAACAGCATCTGGATCTACCCCGGCCAGACCGCGATCCCCCACAAGGGCTATCCGGTGGGTCGGTCGGTGCAGTTCACCAACGCCGACTACACCCTGCTGCGTGCCAGCGTCCCCGGAGTCGAGCGACTGACGGGCCGGTTCTACCTGCGCGGAGAGCGCACCATCCAGGCCAACGGTCAGACGGGGTCGTTCTCGGTGCGGTCCTGTCACCCCGATCACCGCTACATCGAGCAGACCCAGATGCGCGCAGGGCGCTACCTCAATGAGCTCGACATCGAGCGGCGGCGCAAGGTCACCGTCATCGGGCTGCGGGTGGCGGAGTTCTTGTTTCCTGGACAGGACCCGCTGGAGGGGCCGCTGGGAGAGGCGGTGAGCGTCAACGGGATCCCATACCGGGTGATCGGGGTGTTCGAGGACGTCGGCAGCGAGGGGGAGATGCAGCAGATCTACATTCCCATCTCGACCGCTCAGGCGGCCTATGGTGGCGGAGATCGCATTCACCAGCTGATGTTCACGGTCGGGGATGCCTCGCTGCAAGACAGCGAGGCGATCGCGGAGGATGTGCTCCGCCGGCTCGGCGCTCGGCACAACATCTCTCCGCGGGATCGCCGTGCGATTCGGGTGCGAAACAACCTGGAGCGGTTCGCGGAGCTGCAGCAGGTGATGACCTGGCTGTCCGGCTTCATCTGGCTGGTCGGGATCGGCACGGTGACCGCTGGCATCGTTGGGGTGAGCAACATCATGCTGATCTCCGTCCAGGAGCGGACCCGCGAGATCGGGCTGCGCAAGGCGCTGGGGGCCACGTCGGGATCCCTGATCGGCCAGATCATCCGCGAGGCTGTCGCGCTCACCGCCGTCTCGGGCTACTCCGGCCTGCTGCTCGGGGTCGCAGTGGTTGAGGCGATGCGACGGTTTATTCCGGAGAATGACTACATCCGAAATCCTGAGATCGCGCTGACTCCCGCCCTCATCACCACTGCGCTCCTGGTGCTCTCCGGTGCCCTTGCCGGCTACTTTCCAGCTCGACATGCGGCCGCTGTGCCGCCGGTCGAGGCCCTGCGGGAGGACGGATGAGCCTGCTGGACCTGGACACCTGGAGCGAGATCGCCCAGACCGTTCGCCGCAACCGCCTCCGGGCTGCCTTGACCGCAGCGGGGGTGTTCTGGGGGATGTTCATGCTGCTGCTGATGCAGGGCTTCGGCAACGGCATGGAGAACGGAGTGCAGCGCACCATGGGTGACTTCTCGACCAACAGCGTCTACCTGTGGGGGCGTCGCACCGCGATGCCTTACCGCGGCCACCGCTCTGGCCGACCCGTCGAATTCTCCAACGCCGACACCGACGTCCTCGCGCAGCTTCCCGAGATCGTTCACCTTGCCCCACGGCTACAGCTCGGCGGCTACCGCTCGCCCAGCCTCACCACCCACAACGGCAAGAGCGGCGGCTTTCCGGTCGCGGGCGATGTGCCGGCCTACCGAGCCATCCAGCCGATGGCCATCGACGAGGGGCGGTTCCTCAACGACCTCGACCTCGCGGATCGCCGAAAGGTGGCGGTGCTTGGTCAGCAGGTGGTCGATGAGCTGTTCGAGCGCGGCGAGGCGCCGGTCGGCGCGCACGTCACCATCAGCGGCATCGACTTCACCGTGGTCGGGGTGTTCCACTCCACCATCGGCGGCGACGACGGCGACCGCTTCAACTCCACCATCCACGTCCCGTTCTCAACCTTCCAGCAGACCTTTCAGTATGGTGACTCGGTGGGCTGGTATGCCCTGACGGGGCGGCCAGATGTGGACGCGGCGGTCCTGGAGGCGGAGGTCCGTTCGGTGCTCGCTGCCCGCCACGGCATTCACCCAGAAGACGAGCGGGCGATGGGCAGCTTCAACGCATCGGAGGAGTTCACCCGGCTGCGAAAGCTGTTCGACGGCATCTCTCTGCTGGTCTGGTTTGTCGGCGCCATGACCCTGCTGTCTGGTGTCATCGGGGTGAGCAACATCATGCTGATCTCCGTCCAGGAGCGGACCCGTGAGATCGGCGTCCGCCGTGCGATCGGAGCGAGCCGCCAGGCGGTGGTGGTGATGATCCTCCAGGAGGCGGTCGCCTTGACGCTGACCGCCGGGTACGTCGGGCTGGTCTGCGGCGTGGGCTTCTTGGAGGTGCTCTCTCAGGTGGTCGGGCCGGACAGCGAGGTCCTCTCGGAGCCCGGCGTCGATCTCTCTGTTGCGCTCGGTGCGGCCACCCTGCTGGTCGTGCTCGGTGCCTTTGCCGGCCTGCTCCCGGCCATCCGGGCTGCTGCGATCCATCCTGTCGTCGCGCTTCGTGCGGACTAAAAGGCCCCTGAACATGAAGAAGCTGCTCCCCGTCCTCGTTGTCTTCGGCGTCTTGCTCGCCTTTATCGCCACCCTCGTGTTCCTCTATGAGCGCTCTCGGGAGCCAGAGACCGCCTTCGAGACGGAGACGGCGTTCATCACTGACATCGTGGAGAAGACCGTCGCCACCGGCTCGATCGTGCCGCGCAACGAGGTCACGATCAAGCCACGGGTCTCGGGGGTCATCGAGTCGATCGTGGTCGAGCCGGGAGACACCGTGACCGCCGGGGATCTCATCGCCACCGTGGCGATCATCCCAAACTCCCTCGCGCTCAACAACGCGCGCTCCGCCCTCTCGTCGGCGAAGATCAGCCTCGCAGATGCCCGCACCGCCCTGGAGCGGGCGCAGTCCCTGTCCGGAGACGGGGCGGTGTCCTCGGCGGAATTGCAGCGGGCTGAGGTCGCGTTTGCGCTCCGGAAGCAGGAGAACCAGGCCGCATCGGACAACCTCCGCCTCATCCGGGAGGGTGCGGCATCGGGCGGTCGAGACGTCAACACCGAGGTCCGGACGACCGTCGGCGGGATGGTGCTGACGGTGCCGGTGAAGCTGGGGGAGTCGGTCATCGAGAGCAACACCTTCAACGAGGGCACGACCATCGCTGCCGTCGCAGACATGGACGACCTCATCTTCCAGGGCGCGGTTGATGAGTCGGAGGTCGGCCGCATCCAGGAGGGCATGCCGCTGAACATCACCATCGGCGCATTTGAGGACCAGCTCTTTGCCGGCACCTTGGAGTACATCGCGCCGAAGGGCGAGCTGAACGAGGGCGCGGTGCAGTTCGAGATCCGGGCTGCGCTGGCGGCCCCGGAGGGCGTTTTTGTGCGCGCTGGGGTCTCCGCAAATGCCGACATCGTCCTGGAGTCTCGTGCGTCGGTGCTCTCGGTACGCGAGGCTGTGCTCCAGTTCGACGAAGGACAGGTCTATGTCGAGATCGAGGGTGCCGAGCAGGTGTTCTCACGCCAGGACATCACCGTCGGACTGTCCGATGGAATCAACATTGAGGTTCTCAGCGGGCTGTCGGAAGCAGAGCAGCTCAAGAAGCCGCTGTGATTTATGCGGCATGTGCCTGAGACCCGGGTAGAAAGCTCGACGAGGTGAGCAAGATGCGTGCACTGGCCCTATTGGGACTGCTGATCGGCTGCGATGATGACAAGGCTGAGGGCGCCGGGAGTCCTCCCCAGGAGACCACAGAGACGGTGGCGGACTCTGGCAGCACCGACACCGGCAGCACCGACACCGCAGACACCGGCAGCACCGACACCGACACCGCAGACACCGGCAGCACCGACACCGCAGACACTGGCAGCACCGACACGGATCCGTGCGAGGGCAAGACGGTCGGTATCGACGTCGGGGACTGCGCGCTGAACTTTGCCCTCGTCGACGCAGACGGAACCACCCACGAGCTGCACAGCTATGCTGGACAGGTCTTGTTGCTGGACTTCTCAGGCTTCACGTGACGATCGTGCCAGTCCCTCGTGCCAGGGCTCGAAGATTTCTACCAAGCCAACAAAGACAACCCCGACTTCATGACGATGACCGTCCTGGCGGAGGTTCAGAAGACCGAAGACCTTGATGAGTGGGCAGACTTCGGCGCGACCTACACCGTGCTGTGGGACACCGACGACACCATCACCCAGGCCTATGACGTGGTGGACCGACCGATGTTCATGGTGATCGGTCGCGACATGACCATCCTGTTCCGGCGCAGCAACGCCGGCGGTCTGGCTCAGGCTGAGGAACTCGTCGAGACCCTGCTCTCTGCGGAGTGAGCAGGCGCGCTCCGTCGCGCAGCACGAGCCGATCGGTCCTCCGCGCTCTGTGGAGAGCCCGGCGGTATGGGCGGCGAAGTCCAGCCCGGCTGCAGCTCGCCCCAGAGCGTGCCCGGGACAGCCTGTCCATGCCGAGCGTGCACCGGGGGTAGTCCCGGTGCCTGCTGAAGACACCGCTTCGCTCGATGGGGGCGCGGCCATTCCAGAGCTCGCCGTCGGTGAGCTCAGTGCCGAGGTGGTGGGCGACCCGTGCGCTCCTGTCGGCGGGGCTCTTGGTCAGCCTGACCTGTGCGTCATCGCTCCTCTCGCCTCCGCGCGGCGACCAGCAGGCTCTGCGCGCTGCGCCCCATCAGGCCGCAACGATCCCGGATCGCGCTCTGGGCGAGGCCGGAGCCGTGCGCGTTGGCGGTGGAGCGAATGTCGAAGCCCAGCCACTCCCCCTCCGGCTCGCGCTCCAGATAGACGGTCAGATCCGGGTTGACGAAGGTGTAGTCCGCTGGGTCGAGCGGCACGCCCATGCCGGACTGGGCATCGGCGATGATCATCAGCCGCTCGATGGGGCTGGTGTCTTGTCCGTCGACCAGCGGCACCCGTGGGCGCGCCCAGAATCCCACCGGGGTCGCACCCCACGCGCCATGAGCGACCGACAGCTCGACGGCCCGGTGGTAGCCGATGTCGTCGACGAAGAACGGGAAGACAAATCGCTGGAGGCGGCTCGGATCGGGCCAGGCCTCGGGGGGTGGCGGCAGCGTGGTGGAGAGCGGAGCGCGGCGGATTCGGATTCCGGTGGCGGAGAGCACGACGACCCCATCGGCACGGAGGACGGCGGAGAGGCGCTGCACGCTGCGGCCCAGGCGCTCCGGCTTCACGGAGAGCGTCAGCGTGGTGATCGGCACCGGGCGGAGCAGCTCGATGCTCACTCGGGCGAGGAAGAAGTCATCGGCATCCGCTCCCCATCGGGCCATCGCACCGGCGAGCAGCGCTGCTGGGGGGCCGCCGTGCTGAAAGCGGGCATCCCACGGTCCTCGGGTGAGCAGGGTCGCGCGGAAGGCTTCGCCGTCGGGCTCGTAGAATGCCGAGATCACTTCAGCAGGGCGTCCAGATCGAGCGGAGCAGTCGGCGCGGCGCTCGGATCGTGCGGCAGCAGCGCCTGGGCGGAGGCGGGGTCCGGGGTGGCGAGGTGCCAGTCGGTGCTGGAGTAGAAGGTGACCGACCTGCGGCCTTCTCCGACCGTGAGGCAGAGGTTGAGGGGGGCAGGAGCCTCACATCGGCGGACCGCGAGCTTCACCTCGGCCGTCTTGTTGTCCTGTGGAAACGTCAGCGTGACCGCCCCGCTGCGCAAAGACCACTGGAACAGCTCGATGTGCTGCCGCCAGCTCGACACCCGACCGACGAGACCGGTGCGCTGATCATCTCGGCTGAGGAACAGGAAGTGGGTGACGAGATCACGCTCGGAGGTGGGGATGTGGTCGATCCAGGGACGGTTGACCAGGAGGTCATCTCCGGCGATGGTCGGCTCGGGCTCATCGTCGAGGAGCTGGCAGAGGCCGCCGACGGCGACCGCTGCGACCAGCAGTCTTCCCCAGCGGATGCGTGCGAGCAGTCTCATGGCTTCTCTCCTTCGTGGCTGCAGCATAGCCCGCTGACTCTCCGGACTGTGGCCAGCGCGCATGGGAGCTGTGGCGTGCTTGAGGGGGCTGCGGGGGACCCTCTCAAGGAAGAGCGGCATGTATCGATGGGGCAAAGCGCACGCTTCAGCGAAGAGGGCACGCGCGGCCACTCGTCTATACTGCGCGTACACTTTGTGACCGCTGCTGAAGCGACGTGGGGGATCAGTGATCGACGATAAGCTGAAGACGCTCAAAATTATCGCCGGATCACTCATGTTCTCCGGGCTCATCTACTCTGGATGTCTGTTCATCTTCCCGGATGAGCCTCGTGAGGTCAGCGTTGGGATCAGCCTCTCGATGTTCGCGGCGGCGATGGGCTCGATGGCTGGATCTATCGTCATTCGCCACGTCCTCATGGGCTCCTTCGCCCTCTTGCCCCGGCAGCATCGCGAATCCACCAGCCCCCTCTCCCCCGAAGAGACCCGCGAGGCTGTTGCGTACGCCGTAGGTCGCTACATGACGGGAACCATCATCTCGATGGCGCTGGCCGAGTCGGTAATTTTGTTTGGCTTTGTGCTGGCGTATCTGGCAGCGGAGCCGCTGCGCATCGTTCCGTTTCTGCTCGCCGGTGAGCTGCTGATGCTGGTGGTGTTCCCCCGCCGCTCCATCCTGGAGACGCTGCTTTCTCCGGCTGCTCAGGCTGGACTCACCGCGCTGGAGCTCGAAGGCGGCCGCCTGGACGCCCGCTGAGCGTCTTGCTCAGGTTCGCCACGTAGCCCGCGATGAGCGCAGCGTTGTTGGCCTCCAGCGCGGACTGAGCCACTGAGCGGAAGAGGCGTGGGAAGCCGACGCTGAGGATGAGGTTGTTCTCCAGCACCAGGCGACTGCCGGTGCCGCTGGCGGTCACCGTCCAGGTCCCGCTGACCTCAGCATTGCCCACATCAGGCACCGGTGACCAGGAGACGACGCTGCCGTCGATGGTGTACCGGCAGCCGTAGACGAGCTGCACCGGGATGCCCTTGACCTTCACCGGGGCGAGGGTCCAGGTGTAGCCCCCCTGCGCTGCGACGAGCGACAGCAGAGACGGGAAGTGGGCGGTGGACTCTGGGATGTCCGCGAGCAGGGCGAGGGCCTCTGCGGGGCTGGCGGGGACGACCACGCCCTGGGTGCTGCTGGCTTCCAGTCTCATCAACGCTCCTGCTCTGCATCTTCCCGGTGTCCGTCAGCGTGGACGGCGAAGCGGCCGGCGTCGCGGTCGTGCACCGGACCATCACTCTGCCACGGCCAGCCTCCAAAGCCGGTGCGCTGATAGTCCGAGAAGGCTTGAACGAGCTGTGCGCGGGTGCTCATCACGAACGGACCGTGGTGGGCAACGGGCTCGCCGATTGGGCGGCCCTGGAGCAGCAGCAGCTCTGCACCATCCGGTCCGCTCTCGACCGCTATCGCCTCATCTGGCTTGAGCATCACCCCGGTGCGCGGTGCAATCGTCTCGCCGTCGATGCGGACCTGGCTGCCGAGGAAGAAGCACAGCGCCCGGTTGACCCCTGCAGGGGCTGCCGGCAGGGTCCAGGTCGCGCCGGGCTGCATCTTGATGGTCCAGATCGCCACAGCGGCCTCCGGGCGAGCGGCCCAAGAGGACGGGGGCGGGGCGGGGGCGGCGTGCTCGCCGAGCTGTCCGGCGATCACCGAGATCTCGGTGCCGCCCTGCGTGACGCGGGGAATGGTGCTCTCCCAGAGCATCGTGAAGTGAGGCTCGACCATCTTGTCTGCGCTCGGCAGGTTCAGCCAGATCTGAAACAGCTCGCCGGGGTTGCCCTGGTCCCGGTGGATGAGCGGGAACATCTCTGAGTGCACGATGCCCCGTCCAGCCGTCATCCACTGCACGTCTCCGTTGCCGAATCGCGCGGTCGCGCCCAGAGAGTCGGCGTGATCGATGAAGCCCTGGCGGGCGATGGTGATCGTCTCGAAGCCCCGATGGGGGTGCCGGGGAAAGCCCGGAACGGTCCGGCCATGGTACATCCGCCAGCCGTCTTTTCCGGCGAAGTCCGAGCCCATCTGACGGCCTGCGAGCGATGCCGCCGGACCCATCGCCTCATCTCCGGCAGGGTAGGCGTCGTCGTGGTGAACACAGAACAGGAACGGATCGAAGGTCTGCCACTGGAAGCCAAGCGGCCAGGTCTTGAGGATGTGCATAGACATAGGAGGACTCCGGAGTTGGTATGGGGGTAGCATCGAAAAGATGAATCGCCTCACAGACGCAGCGCTCCACCTCTTGCTCGCCGGTCTGGTGACCCTCACCATGCTCGCGAGTCCGCTCCGTCGGCTCCTCGGCTCGCCTGATGTCGATGTCTGGAACCATGCCTGGGGGCCGTGGTGGTTCGCGGACAGCTTCGCTTCTGGGCAGCTGCCGTGGCGCACAGCGCTGCTGGGCTGGCCGGATGGCGGGGTGCTGTGGTTCATCGATCCGGTGCTGGGGGTGCTCGGGGCACCGCTGGTGTGGATTCTCGGTGCGGTGGGTGCCTACAACGCGGTGGTGTTTGGCTACGTGCTGTTTGCTTCGTGGGCTGGACGGCGGCTTGCGCGGAGCCTGGGGGCCTCGGCGGCGGCGAGCTGGGTCGGGGCGACCGGGCTTGCGGGCAGCGCATGGATGATCTGTGAGCTGCACAACGGCATCTCCGAGGCGGTCAACATCGGGCCGGTCGCGCTGGCGCTGGCGTGGAGCGAGGACGCGGTGCGTGCGGGCTCTCTGCGGGGCTGGGCGAAGGCAGGGCTGGGAGTGGGGATGGCCGCAGTGGCCTCGCCCTACCTGGGCCTCGGCGTGGGAATTGCGGTGGCGGTGCGTGGCCTGCCGTCGATCCGGCAGGCGTGGCTGGGTGCGGTGGTCTCGGTGATGGTCGCGGCCCCACCGATCCTCGCCCTGCGCACACAGCTCCACGCCGAGGACGCCATCGTCAAGCACCCCGACGCGATGAACGAGCAGCTCGCCCTGCACAACGCTGTCGATCCCCGCACGTTCGTCATGCCCTTCGGCTTTCGCTCCGTCGACCTCTCCGCTGAGGGCTTCGAGCACAGCATGTACCTCGGCCTCGTCGCCCTCCTCCTGGCGGCGCTGGTGGTCTGGCGGCATCGCTGGTGGGGGCTGGCGACGGTGGCGTGCCTGGCGTGTGCGCTGGGGCCGTATCTGTTCTGGGGAGACGGCTGGCTGGTGACCAACGGCGCACGGCTGCGGCTGCCGTGGTGGGCGCTCCAGAAGCTGGCCCCCGGACTCGCGGTGACCCACCCGCTGCGGCTGGCGGTCCCGGCGCTGGCGATCATTGCTGGCCTGGCGGCTGTGGGCGCGGATCGGCTCGGTCGGTGGCGGGGGGCTGCTGCGGTCGCCGTGCTGCTCGATGGGCTGCTCATCTCCGGCGCGCCGTGGCCGATCTTGACCGCAGACGCCACGCCGCCGCCCGCCCACGAGCAGATCCGGCGGGCAGCCGGTGAGCCGATCCAGTGGGGGGTGCTCGATCTGCCAACGGACGCCGGGATGACCATGGCGACCAGCCGCTACCTGTTCTGGCAGTCGACGCACCGGCTGCCGATCTCCTACGGTCCGGATGCCCGTGCGAGCACCAGCGCGCTGCTCAGGGAGCCGTCGTTTCGTGTCCTCGCGGCCCTCTGCAGCCGCCGTCCCGATGAGCATGCCCGACTCAACCTCTCCAGCGGCGGCCCGGGCGGCAGCCATCCCTCCCGCCTCATCCGCTCGAAGATCCGCTACATCGTCCTCCACCACGACATCGATCCGGCGGTCACTGAGGCCCTGCGCGCAGAGCTGACCGGCAGCCTGGGGCCGGGAGCCGAGGAGGCAGGAGCGACGATGTGGGATCTAATGGCGGACCAGTAGGGCAGGGCACCTGTGCGGCAGCCCTGCGCGTGACCATGCAGCCATCTGACCGCCGGCGACCGCTCACTGCGCGGGCGCTTCCTCCGCATGGATGACCTGAAGTCTGCTGCGCCACTGCGTCACATCCTCCGGCTCCGCGCGGGTGAGCCGGAGCGTCGTCTCCGTCTCGTCTGGTGCGGTCTGACCCGGAGCGATGCTGAGGCGCTCCAGGCGCACCCGCCGACTGGTGTCGACGGTGTGCCGGGTGCCCCAGGGCTGCGCGGTCTCCGTCCAGGTCATCGCGTCGGCCGCAGCGGACAGGGTGAGCTGCGGACTGGCTCCATGGGGAAAGACCCCGGACTTGGTCAAGGTCACTCCAGCGGTGATGACCTCGGGGCGGCGCTCGCCGGGTGCTGGGGGCATCAGGAGGTGCCGCAGCAGCATCCGGGCGGCGCTCTCGAGGAGCTGGAACCGCGCCTCCTGGAGGATGAAGGTGGCCTGCTCGGCGACCGCTGTGTAGTCGAGGGCATCGGAGAGGGTGTCGCTGTCTGCAGCCGGATCGGTCTCTACGTCGACCCAGAGGTCCAGCCGGAGGCGCTGAGGGGTCGTGCGCTCAGACGGGAGGCAGCCGATGATGCAGTCCACCTGCAGTCCGTTGATGGTGATTCGTCCAATCATCCTGCCTCCATCGGGCCGCCGACCGAGCGTCCGCCGTCCACTGCGATGTCCTGACCGGTGATGTAAGGGGAGCGGACCAGGAAGACCACGCTGGCGGCGATGTCCTCTGGGGTGCCGAAGCGGCCGGCTGGGATGGTCCGCCGGATGTCGTCGAGGGCGGACTCGGTGAAGTCGACCGGCGGCAGCACGGTGCCAGGAGAGACCGAGTTGACGCGCACTGCCGGGGCCAGCTCCAGCGCCAGTGCGCGGGTCAGCATCAGCAGGCCGGCCTTGGAGACCGAGTAGTGGGCATAGCCGGGGGTGGGGCGCTGCCCGCCGATGTCGCAGATGTTCACGATCAGCCCGCCGCCTGGCAGCGCGCTGGCCCGGAGCCCGGTGAGGAGACCCTGGGCGAGCAGGAACGGCGCGCGGGTGTTGATCGCCTGCATCCGATCCCACTGCGCCACGGTGATCGCCCCTGCTGGGACGGCCTCGTAGATCCCGGCGTTGTTGATCAGAACATCGACGGGCCCAGCAGCGTCGATCACCGCTGCGCAGCCCTGGGGGGTGGAGAGGTCTGCCTGGACGAGCGAGACTGTGCATCCAGACTGGGTCAGCGTCTTCGCGAGCGCTCGGGCTGAGTCTGCGGAGCGGGCATAGTGCAGGACGAGGTCGAAGCCGGCCTCCGCCAGTGCGAGCGCGATGGCGGCGCCGAGCCGAACGCCGCCGCCAGTGATCAGTGCGCGCATGGGGTCTCCAGTGGATACGGACAGCCCATATACCGGCCCGATGCAGTGCGGACGGGTATACAGGAGACCAACATGCCCTCTCCGCTCTCCGATCCGCTTCTCAGCGTGGTGATCCCGGTCTACAACGAACAGGCCACCATCGCAGAGATCATCTCCCGGGTGCTCGCCCAGCCCTTCACCATCGAGCTTGTCGCGGTGGACGACGGCAGCACGGACGGCTCGCTCGCGATCTTGAACGGGCTCGCGGCGGAGATTCCATCAATGCGGGTGCTTGCGCAGCCCAAGAATGCGGGCAAGGGCGCGGCCCTGCGCCGTGGCTTCGCAGAGGCGACCGGCGACATCATCATCGTCCAGGATGCCGATCTGGAGTACGACCCGGCGGACTACAGCGCGCTGCTGGTCACGCTGCTGGACGGTCGGGCGGACGTGGTCTATGGAAGTCGCTTCCTCGGTGGTCCGCATCGGGTCCTCAACTACCACCACTACATCGCCAACCGCTTCCTCACCAGCCTCTCCAATGTCTGCACCAACCTCAACCTCACGGACATGGAGACCTGCTACAAGGCGTTCCGGCGGGAGGTCCTCGATGGGCTGATCCTGCAAGAGGACCGCTTTGGCTTCGAGCCGGAGTTCACCGCTCGGATCGCTTCTCGCAAGCTTCGCATCTACGAGGTCCCGATCTCGTACTCGGGCCGGGACTACGACGAAGGCAAGAAGATCGGCTGGCGAGACGGGGCGTGGGCGATCTGGGTGATCCTGCGCAGCCGGGTCAGCGAGACGCGCGGCTGATGGATCAGGGGAAGTGTGACCAGGGCCGAGGCTGATCGGTCCGGACATCGTGCGCGCCGATGATCGGGGAGCGGGCGAAGATGGCAGCGGTGTCGTCGATGTAGCGCAGCGTCCAGTCTGGGTGGGCCGCTGCGGCAGCCTGGAGCGGAGAGTCGGTCAGCACCAGGAGCACGTCCGCGCCCTGCTCAGTGATGAAGGTCTCCAGATCACCGGTCTGCTCCGCAGCCTGGAGCGCCTCGATGAACGATGGTGTGTAGACCGTCTCGTAGCGACCATCCATCGAGACGAGGTAGTTCGGGTAGAGGTGCCACATCGCATACTCCCCCCAGCCAAACGGCAGCGCGAGCCGGAGGGGGAGGGTGTCGCGGTGCTCCTTGAGCCAGGAGACTGCCGCGACCGGGTACTTTGCTGGGCTGACGAGGATTGAGGGCCCGCCGTGGGTCGACGCGGAGGTGGCTGCGATCGGAAGGCTGAGCAGCCCGGCGAGCACAGCGACGGCGACGACTGCTCGGGGAGTCTCGAGTCTGGAGAGGGTCGGCAGGCGGTCGGAGGCGAGCAGCCGTGCCCACAGCACCTCCAGCGAGGAGGCCATCACGAGCGCGGAGAAGAGGATCATGATGATGAAGAACCGGCCATGGTTCAGCCCCGCCCAGGCTCCAATGAAGAAGAACAGCAGCTGGGTCGGTCGCTTCCAGGCGCGCGCACCGATCGCGAGGAGGAAGGTCACGACAAAGAACACGGCGTAGGGAACCAGCGTCGCGCCGCTGAGAGACTGCCACTCGGTCACGCCGCCCCGCTCCAGGGACAGCGCCATGGAGAGGTAGGTGAGGATCTCGATGCCGTAGGGGTTGAGCAGCACAGCCGCGAGGGTCGTCAGCCCGGTCACGATGATCGCAGTGCGCGCGCGAGGGGTGGGCGGAGCGGGCGCATTCTCCAGGTTGAACAGCAGCGCACCGAGCCCCGCGCCAGCGAGTCCGAGCCCGACGATGAACCCACCGTGCAGGTTTACCCACGCCGCCATGATGAGCGGGATCATCGCAAGCCAGCCGTACCGACCCCGCCGGATGGCATCGAAGCACAGCAGCAGCGCCACCATGAGGGTGTAGGTGAAGCTGTGGGGACGGACGTTGATGTAGATGGCGAAGAACGGGATGATCAGCACGTTGATGAGGCCGACCAGGGCGAGGTTGCTCAGCCGCTCGGTGAGCAGGCGGGTCACGCCGAGGCTGATGAACAGCAGCAGCGCACCCCGCAGCACCATCATCCCGGTCTCTCCTCCGACGAGGTATGCCGCGCCGAACAGCCACTCGCAGAGCCACTCGTGGTTGGTCCACTCCGCACCCTGGAAGGTGTAGGAGTAGGGATCGCTGTCCGCCAGACGGCCACTCTGGATGTGGGCAATACCGAACAGGGTGTGACCCCACAGATCGGGATCCGCCTTGACCGTGATGAGGTGGGGAAGCGTGAGCAGTGCGGCAGTCAGGGAGGCTAGGGCGCGCATAGGGATGGAGTGTAGCGGACGGTTTGGGTATGATCGGTGTGATGAAGTCTGTCGGTGAGATCCTGCTCGGCTACAAAGACGATCCTGAAAAGGAGCGCAAGCGCGCCCGCATCCTCAAGGAGGCGCGGGACTGGGAGGAGTCGGTCATCGAGGGAGAAGCCCGTGCGCTGCCCGTCGTTCGGCCGCCGCATCCTGATCTTGATGGCGCAGACCCCCTCCTGGGGCGCTTTCAGGATGCGCTCCCCCGGCTCAACCCGGTGCAGCGGCAGACCATCCAGGCGCTGCTGGACTCGTGGGGCGTCTGAGTCTTCCCCTCGGGCTCTTGGCTGGCCTCTGCATCCACCTTGTCCTGATCGGGGCGCTGGACTTGCGTGACCTGCCGGGGCCTGGCGGCACGCTGCTGGTCACCGATCTGGCGCGCGGCGCGGTCAGCGAGGGGCTCTCCGCCTGGCTGGGGTGGCCGCTCGCGGTGCTGCTGGGGCCGCTGCTGGGGGTGCGGGTGCTGATGGCGTCCGCTGCTGTAGCGGCGCTGCTGGGTGCCGCGCTGGGGAGTCGGGCGCTGGGCGGGAGCGCGACGCTTGGTGCGCTGCTGGCGGCCTGCTGGTCGCTGAGCGCGGGGCAGGCGTGGCTGATCAGCGGCAGCACGGTGGCCTGGGGACTGGCCTGGCTGGGGCTGGGGCTGACCTGGGACGCGGCGCGGCGTGATGCCCCGCGCGGCGCAGGACTCGGCATGGGGCTGCTGGTGCTTGCTGCGGCAGCCAAGCCGACTGCCCTGGCAGCGCTGCCGCTGGTGGTGCCTGCGCTCCTCCTCACGCAGCGTCGGGTGGTGCTGCTCGGGGCGATGGCGGCCGGCGGGTTGCTCGCGCTGATCCCCGCGTGGCTGACCCTGCCGACGGACACCCCCTGGCTCGCCGCTCAGGCGCTCGGAGTCGGGGAAGCCTCCGGCGGACTCTGGGAGCTCAGCACACAGCAGGGACGACTTCCGCTGGCGGTCGGACTCGCGCTCCTGTGTGCGGGCCTTGCTCGGAGCCGGCCTGCGACGGCGTGCATGGTGCTGGTCCTCGTCGGTGCCGGTGTGGTGGCTGTGAGCCGTGGGGAGCGCCTCCAGCCTCGCCACCTCCTGCCGCTGTGCTTTGGACTGGTCGCGATCTGCAGCCTCCTCTCGCGCAGCCGGGCTGCGTCAGCGGTGCTGGTCGCCCTGCTGCTGGCAGACACCGTCGCTTGGAGTCACGCCTTCGCCGATCAGCGCGCAGAGCACCTCGATGCGGCTCGCTCTCCGCTCCCCAGTCCTCCCTGGCCGCGCTATCCTGAGCCGGCCTGGGCGGTATTTTATGAGAGCTCCACCCCCGGCGCGCTCGCGCTGATGACCCACGCCACAGCCGCGCGTGGCGGGGCGCTGATCCTGCCGCTCGTTGACCGACGAGAGAGCCACGCTGCCGCCGCGGCGGCTCTCGCCGGGCATCCCGCGATCGTGCTGACCCAGGCGCGCTGCTGCCGGCAGGACGAGTCGGTGAGGGGCTGCGCAGAGAGGCTGGTCTCGGCGCTGAGAGCGAGCCCTGCCAGTGCCATCCTCCCCAGCCAGAGCCGCGCGGTTCCCGAGGGTCACCGTCCGCTCGCCGAGGCCTTGCTGACGGCCCTCAGCCCCCGCCACCGACGCGCTGCAGAGCGGTGGCGGGTGGTCGCCGGGGCGGGCGACGGTCCGCTGCCGTGCGCCGACCGGTGATACGCTCGCAGCTCACGGGGGGTGGGCATGAAGGCTGCGGTAATTGGTGCAGGATCCTGGGGCACGGCGCTGGCGATGCAGCTCGGTCGTGCCGGAAACGATGTCCGGCTGTGGGACCACCGTCCCGAGCGCGCCGCGAGGATGGAGGCTGCGCGCTGCAACACCCGCTACCTGCCGGACTTCTCCTTCCCCGACACCCTCCACGTCTTCAGCGACATGGCAGCGGCGCTCGACGGCGCGGAGCTGGTGGTCGAGGTGATTCCCAGCCAGTCGGTCCGAGCGGTCATGACGACGGCTGCCCCGCTCATCGCCGCGGATGCGATCATCTGCTGCGCGAGCAAGGGCATCGAGTCGGGCTCCCTGATGACGATGGAGGAGGTCCTCAAGGAGGTCTTCCCGGCGTCCCGGCACCACCAGATCTGCTACCTCGCGGGGCCCTCCTTCGCGCGAGAGGTCGCAGCGGATCTGCCGACCACGGTGGTCATCGCTGCTCGGGATGAGGGCTGCGCACACGCTGTGGCGGAGGCCTTTCACGCCGGAAGCTTCCGGGTCTACCACACCGAGGACATCATCGGCGCGGAGCTGGGCGGGGCGCTCAAGAACATCGTCGCCATCGCCTGCGGAGTCGCTGACGGCATCGGGCTGGGGCTCAACGCGCGCGCAGCCCTGATGACCCGTGGCCTCGCGGAGATCTCTCGCCTCGCCATCGCCCGTGGGGCGAACCCGCTGACCCTCTCGGGGCTTGCCGGCATGGGCGACCTCGTGCTGACCTGCACCGGCAACCTCTCCAGAAACCGTCGGGTCGGGCTGGGGCTGGGGCAGGGCAAGACGCTGGAGGCGGTCTGTGCGGAGCTGGGGCAGGTCGCGGAGGGCGTGGTCACCACCCGAACGGCCCGTGCGCTGGCGCAGCAGACCGGTGTGGAGATGCCGATCACGGAGCAGATGTACCAGGTGCTCTATGAGGGCAAGCCGGTGCCCCTGGCGATGCGGGATCTGATGGGGCGTCAGCGGAGAGCGGAGCGCGGCTGACTCAGGAGACGAGACCGCGCCGGAGCTCGGTGAGGGCAGCCTGGAGCATCGCCACGGCTGCGGGGGTGTAGCCCCAGGGCACGATGAGGTGAGCGTGTGCGCGGCAGGGCGCGACGAACCGGTCGTGCATCGGGCGGACGGTGTCGAGGTACTGGGCCATCGTCTGCTCGGGGCTGCGACCCCGCTCAGCCATGTCTCGCTTCAGGCGACGAATCAGCCGAACATCTGCCGGGGTGTCTACGAAGACGCGCAGGCTCAAGCGCGCGCGGAGGGCCGGATCGTGCAGCGCCATGATCCCCTCCACGAGAATGATCGGCGCGGACTGGAGCGTGCGGGTGGTGGACGAGCGGCAGTGGGTGGCGAAGTCGTAGGTGGGGACGTCCACTGATTCGCCAGCGATCAGCGCATCGAGGTGCGCGATCAAGAGGTCGGTCTCCAGCGCGTCGGGGTGATCAAAGTTGAAGACCCGCCGCTCTTCGGACGGCAGGTGGCTGAGATCGCGGTAGTAGCTGTCGTGCTGGAGCCGGGCGATGCCGGGCGCCAGCGTGGTCTCCAGGGCCTCGCTGATGCGGCTCTTGCCGGATCCTGAGCCGCCAGCAATTCCGATCACGAGGGGGCCAGGGTGTTCGCTCAGCCAGCCGAGGTGGGCATCGAATTCAGACATGCCTCGGGCTTATCCGATCGGGAGATGCACCACGGGCGCGAACTTCACTGGTAGTACGCCAGCAGACTCGCCAGGTAGCCATCGGTCTCTGGTGCGGCTTGGTGGAGGTACGACAGCGCTGCAGCAGCCGCGGAGTCTTGCTGGCGCTGGAGGTGGGCGACGGTCTCGTCCAAGCCCGCACCGCACATCAGCTCGATGTCGATGGAGCAGGTCGCATCGAAGCTGGCTCGCTTGGCGCGCCAGATGAGCAGGGCGTCTTCGGGCTGACCGGCACAGAACAGCTGTGCGCAGAGGAGCCGCATTCGGATCGTGTTTCCCCGGCCCTGTGAGGCGGACTCCAGGCGGATCTGAGCTTCCAGCGCGCTTCGAATGAGCGGCAGGTCTTCGGGCTCCGCAGGCAGTCCGAACTGCACCAGCGGGCCGAAGTCGTGGTGGTGCTCAGAGACCTGCTCGTCAGGCAGCCAGCACTCATGCAGGCGCACCCAGCGGACACTCCCGTCTTGGATTTCCAGGACTGCCGAGCTGAGGCGTCCGTTGTCGGCTGCGCTGCTTCGCGCTCCGGACTGGTACTCCTCGTAGGTCACCCCCCACAGCGCGACGGCGTCGGTGGAGAGAAGCGGCTGGAAGGAGAGCGCGGTGACCTGAATCCGGAAGTCTGGATTCGCCCCGTGGCTGCTGGTGAGCATGGCGGCGAGGTCGCTGCGGTCGCTGCGCCGGCCGCCGGGAACAACGTAAGAGAAGTCCGAGCGGAACCGCGCGAGCACCGCCTCGTGCTCTGCTCGGAGAGCCTCCCCGCGGTACCAGCGCACGAAGAACTGGTGCAGTGAGACGATCTCTTCTCTCAGGAGGGCTTCTTGGCGCATGCGATATCTCGCGGGGAGAGGAGGCCTATCGCCCGTGAGCGACTGGCGCTGGGCGGGAGCCCGCCCGTGATGGTGCCGTGGGGCGGTGCGGCTGAGGGCTCAGCCCTTCGTCTGCCCGAAGTGTGCTCCCCCCGCCGCCAGCCAGGCGCTCTCCTCGGCGGTGGGCTCACGACCGAGCAGCGCGTTTCGGTGTGGAAAGCGACCGAACCGGGCGATGATGTCACGGTGCGTGATGGCGAAGCTGAGCAGGTACGCGGCGGTATCCTTCTGCGCGGCAGGTGCCGAGGCCACGAGCGTTGAGAACGCGGCGACGCTCCGCTCCTGGAGGGCGAGGTCTTCGGCGTGCTCCAGGGGCATCAGCAGGAAGGTCTGCTGGTGGAGGCTGAGGTCATGGTGAAGGCTGAGATCGAGGGCAGTCAGGGTGAGGGCCCGGGCCGCTTCATCCTGAGCAAAAGCGAACGGCGTGCCCCGGTGGATGTTTCGAGAGAGCTGATCGAGCAGCAGGATCAGCGCCAGCCGACCGTGCAGAGAGGCCCGCCAGTGATCGAGCTGTCCAGCGGCGGCCAGGGCGTGGAGCGCGCCAAATTGGGCGGCGATCTGGGCATCGAGGTCAGCGCCTCCCTGCCACCACATGGCCTGTCGCTCGGCATCGACGTCTGCCATGAGGTCTGTTGAGCCGAACCAGAACATGAGGATCTCGGCGATCTCATCGTGCACAGGCACCTCCGGGGGTACGGTATCCCTGGAGCAGGGCGCGGACTACCCGCCGGCCCAGGAGAACAGCAGCCCCAGCAGGGCCACCGAGACCAGCACGCCGATGGTCAGCTTCAGGCGCTTCTCGCTGGCGAGGGTGTGCAGCAGCCGCTCCTCATAGGACTCCAGCTCCATCAAGGTCATGCGCCGTGCCTCGGCCATGTCGTCGAAGGCGATGGTCTTCTCGTCGAGCCGATCCCGGAGATCTGCGAGGAGGAGGTGGGTGCGCTCGATGCCGGACTGCTTTCGGATCAGCTGCGCCCGCTCGGCACCCAGCCGCTTGACCGCTGCACTGGCGGCAGCCAGCCGATCCTCCAGCTCGCTCTGGCGGGCCTGAGCCTGCTCGTCGAGCTTCTCAGCGGCTCCAGCGAGCCACTCGTTGGTCAGCTCCTGGGGCACCCACCAGGTCGAGGCATCCAGCCCCAGGCGCTCCGCGCGGGACTTCAGCTGGTGGAGTCGGGCGGTGTGCTGCTGGATGTGCTGGTCGGGACCCTGAATGGCTGCGATTGCTGCGGTGAATTCGTCGGCGCTCTGGAACCGCTCCGCACGATCCACCGCCAGCGCGCGCGCGATGACCTCCGAGAGGCCCGGTGTGTCGCGCAGGGGCCCTGAGAGCGCAGCGTAGTGCCCCTTGGTGATGCGCTGCATGACCTCAAAGTCGGTCTCGCCGTCAAACGCGGGCACGCCGCAGACCAGCTCGTAGAGGATGCAGCCGGTGGCGAACAGGTCGGAGCGGTGATCGACGCTGCGGGGATCCTGGATCTGCTCGGGGCTCATGTAGCACAGCGAGCCCATCGCCATGCCGGTGCGGGTGCGCTGCTTGTCGATGACCTTGGCGATGCCGAAGTCCATCACCTGTAAGTGAACCCCACCTCGGATGCGCTCCAGGAACAGGTTGCCGGGCTTGAGATCCCGATGGATGACTCCCTGCTCGTGGACGTGGGCGAGGGCGGAGAGGGTCTGCTGCATCCAGGTCAGGGCATCCGAGAGGCCGATCGCCCCCTCATCGAGCCGACCGCGAAGGTCGGAGCCATCCAGCCAGCGCATCACCAGCCCTGCGCAGCCCGGCTCGTTGATGAGGTCGGTGATCGGCAGGACGTGGGGGTGGTTCATGCAGGCCTGGATGCGGCCTTCTTCAAGAAATCGGACCCGAGTGTCCCGGTCTGCGGCGAGGTGAGGGAGGAGCACCTTGATGGCATGCATCGAGTCCAGCACCGTGTGTCGCGCACGGTAGACGGT
The DNA here is from genome assembly GCA_029251165.1 of Myxococcota bacterium. Classification (GTDB taxonomy): domain Bacteria; phylum Myxococcota_A; class UBA796; order UBA796; family UBA796; genus JAQXDW01. The sequence continues at coordinate 38,029 of JAQXDW010000016.1, read as the reverse complement.
CGCCATGCCGCCCTGGCCGATCGGCTCTACGATGTCGTACCAGGCACCGAGCCGGGATCCGGGAGAGAAGTCCATCGCCGAGATGATACCGGGCGTGATACGCACCGGGGATGAACGAGCATCAGATCCGGCGTGACCTCATCAAGTTCAGCCACCTCTGCTACGAGCGACACCTGCTCGTCGCAATGGACGGCAACCTCTCTGTGCGGATGCCTTCGGGCAACATCATCTGCACGCAGGCGGGCTGCCACAAGGGCTTCCTGACCGAGGATGAGCTGGTCGTCATCGACGCCACCGGCAAGAAGCTTCGCGGGCGCGGCATGCCGACCTCCGAGATGGCGATGCACATTGCCTGCTACAACGCCCGCCCGGACGTGAACGCCGTCATCCACACCCACCCGCCGCTCTCCATTGCCTTCACCATCGCGGGTGTCTCGATGGCGCGGTGTGTGCTGCCGGAGGTTGTGCTCACCCTCGGGGTCATCCCGACCGTCGACTACGCCACCACCGGCACCGACGACCTCGCCACCCGTGTCGGAGACGCCATCCTCACCCACGACGCCATCCTCATGGATCGCCACGGCGCCGTCTGCGTGGGCAAGAACCTCCTGGAGGCGTTCTGTCGCCTGGAGACAATGGAGCACACCGCGCTCATCACCAAGACCGCCCGAGACCTCGGCGGGGTGAAGGAGCTTCCGGCTGCGGAGGCGGTTCGGCTCCGTGCGATGGGGCTCAAGCGATACGGCGGACCGCCCTCTGCGGTCGCCCGCGCTGATCATCCCTGCGTAGACCTCCCCGACGCCTGCACCGGCTGCAGTGGATGTGCGACGCCCACGCCCTCTGGAATCGCGCCGAAGTCCGACCTCAAGCTCGCCCGGATCTCCGCTTCTCCGGTTCACTCGCTCGGCGACGCACTCCGCGAGTCGGATCCGATCGAGGACATGGTGGTGGCAGAGGTGCTCAAGGCCCTCTCGAAGCGGTGAGCACCGACAGGCGCTGGCCGGACTTCCTCGCGGATCTGCCACAGCTCATCCTCGCTGTCGCGGTGGGGGTGCTGCTGTGGCAGACCTTCGCCGGGCGAGTGCTCTACCCCTACGACCTGGAGTGGATGGAGGGCGGGATGCTGCTCCATGGGCTGCGGGTCATGGAAGGGCAGGGGCTCTACGTCGAGCCCACAGCGTCGTTCATCCCCTACATCTATCCGCCGCTGTACTCCTGGCTGCTGGGGGGGCTCGGAGAGATCTTCGGCCTGGACTATGCACTGGGGCGCAGCATCTCGATGGTCGGCACCCTCGTCGCCGCCGCAGGGCTTGTTGCTGCGATCGCCGGGGAGCGCCTGGGGGTGCTGCTGGGCATCGGCGCTGCGGGGCTGTTCTTGACTGGCTACGACGAGTCGGGATCGTTCTACGACCTCGTTCGCGCGGACGGCGTGCTGATCGGACTGGTGGCGTGGGCCCTGGTTGCTGCCCGCCACGGCTGGCTGCGGACCTCCGGGCTGCTGCTGACGGGGGCTTACCTCGCAAAGCACAGCGTCGCGATCCTCGGGCTGAGCATCCTGTACTGGCTGTGGAAGAACACCGACCGTGCCGCAGCGACTCGGTTTGTTGCCTGGAGCGTGGGCCCTGCGCTGCTGGTGACTGGTGCGGTTCAGCTCTCTGGAGACGGGCTGTTCCTGACCTACCTCCTCGGGGTTCCTTCTCGCCACCCGTTCGTGCTCGGTCGGTTCATCCCCGGTGCTGAGCGCGAGATCTTCATGACCCTCCCGCTCACCCTCGGCCTCGCCGGTCTCACCGCAGCAGCATGGCTGGCGCGCACGCGCTTCCCGTCGCTGAACCGTCCCCCCCGCCCCATCGGCTCCGGTCTGTCGTACTGGCTCATCCAGGGTGGCATGCTGGTGCTGCTGAGCGCGGTCATGCGGGGCCACCACGGCGGCTATGTGAATGTGCTCATTCCGGGGATCTGGGCTGCGGCGCTGTGGAGTGCCCTGGCGGTCGGGCGGGTTCGCGCCGAGTGGCCGCTGCTGACGGTTCGGATCGCCACCAGCCTTCTCATCGCCGGACAGCTCTGGGTAGGCCGCTGGGATCCTGCCCCGCTGACCCCGACCGCGGAGGACGTCGCAGCGGGAGATGCCCTCATCGAAGAGATCGCAGAGGTTGATGGCGAGGTGCTCGCCCCGCAGTTTCCCTGGTACCCGGTGATGGCGGGCAAGACGCCGTACTTCCACCTGATCGCCCTGTGGGACATCAACCACACCGGCGGTCCCCTTGAGCACGGCGTCGCGCACATCGAGCAGGCGATGAGTGACAAGCACTGGGCGGCCATCTTCACGGCGAACTCCAAGCTGGAGCACGGCTTCAAGAAAAACTACCGCCGGCAGTCCACGATTCAGTCCGGCACCGCGATGCAGCCTGTCACCGGCTGGCGGGTCCGTCCCCGGTATCGCTACATCCCCCGCACGGACAGAGCGCCCTGGAGAGAGTAGTGCGCACACACATGCTCTCTCCAGGCGTCTTTCTGCTGCCTGAGTCAACCGCTGTGTCCCGCTAACCAAGTCGTTCGCGTCGTCCCGACAGCGAAGCCGACTACAAATCAAGCGCCACAGAGGGCCGCTGTGGCGCTCCTGTGGCGTTCCTCGGGCGGCTTCATGGTGTCATTTAGGAATGACTCGCAGAAATTTCACGCCCTCAGCTCTATGCCCTCAAATCGGCTCGAACCGGTCTTCATGAATGAACCAATGATTGACTTTGGAACTGCATAAATTCGGAAGAATACCTCCAGAGCGATCCGCTCTCGTCGGCGCGGCGCCCGGGCTGCACAGATCCACTTGTCGTCCTGATGTCCCTGGTCGAGAAATCGGACCCTGCCCCACACCGACATCACTTCTGTCTCGCCCCGACGTCGTCTTCGTCCGAGCACCACCACATCAGCGGGATCACCGTCTTGACCGGGGTGTTCGGGGGCTGAGCCGTAATTAAACGGGGAGGGGATGGGAGACACATAGTCGATGGACCCGTCTGCACCCCACTTGATGAAGCCCCCCCGGGGAACCTCGATCACGAACCGCACCTGAGCTGGAAGGGAATCGGAGACCATGCACAGCGGTATCGCGGACCGGGTAACCGTGAGCTATTTTCGTGGCGCACGGACGATTAAGGAGTCGCAGATGATCCTTCCCCTCTTGCTGGCCTGTGGCGGTGAGCAGCAATTCACCAACAACAACAACAACGGGGTCGCGGAGCAGGGAGTGGCAGCGATGTCCTATGCGCCCCTGGAATTCTCGTTCACCGATCTGAATTGGGAGGACGGGGTCAGCCAGAGCGCGGAGCTGGTCATCACCAACAACGGCGACGGCAACCTCTCCCTGAGCGTCGTGGACATCTCTGACAGCGGCGGCGGTGCCTTCTACACCACCGAGGAGACCAGCATCGTCCTCCAGCCCGAGGCGGAGCGTACGTTCACGGTGGTCGCGACCCTCACGGAATTCACCGACGCGATCGGTGAGCTCCGCGTGAAGTCCAATGACGCGGACTACCTCGATCTGCGCATCCCGCTGTACGCCACCCCTGAAGGATGGACCGGCGATACCACTGGCGGTGGCGACACCGCCGAGACTGGCGACACCGGCGACACTGGCAAGTAAGTCAGGCTGGACTCGCCTGGCGTTTGATTCAGGTTAGGTCTCTTGGAGTACCCGGGAGTATCGCCAGATGTCTACCTTTGGCATTCGCAGCCGTCTAAAGACGGGTCTCAAGCGTGTCCTCGGTGTCGGCCCTGGTGCCGACACCTCCCCCCCAAATTGGCAGTCTCGTTCTCCGGCACCTGCGCCGGTCGAGGCGGCCCCAAAGCCGGCCCCAGCACCGGCTCCAGAGCCGCTCCTCAAAGAGACGCCGGCTCCGGATGCTCCAGAGCGTCAGGCGGCGCCTGAGGATGCAAAGCCAGCGGAGTACGTTGCCATCGAGGCCTCCCCCGATGCCATCGCTCCCGATGAGATGGACGACACCGCCGGTCTGCCCCTGACGATGGAAGCGGTCCAGGAGTTGTTCGATGAGATGGTCCGCCCTGCCCTGCAGGGAGATGGTGGCGACATCTCGCTCATCCGGATCGAGAACAACAACGTCTATGTGAAGCTCGTCGGCGCTTGCAGCACCTGTCCGTCGTCGATCATGACGATGAAGATGGGTGTCGAGGCCCTCCTCAAGGAGGAGTTTCCCACCATGAACGATCTCGTCGACGTCAGCACCCTGACCGCTCCGGCGTCGTAGCCGCGCGGCTGAGGCGGACTCATGAGGCCAGGCGTTTTTTCCACAGCTCCGGGATGCGCCCGGGCTTGAGCCAGCCCTCTTCGAGCCACTGTGCCACTGGGTCAGTCAGGCTGACCTTTCCGACGTAGAGCTGTCGGATGTCGTTTCCGTCGTCGAGCCACTGGCGCACCAGCATCCGCCCGCGGAGGTAGACGCTGTCCTTGGCGTATACGCCGGGAATGGATGGATCTGCCAGGCCGCGCTTGATGCGCAGGCAGATCCCCCAGGCCAGCGCAGCCCCCTGTCGGGCAGCAAGATCGTTGTAGAGCTCTCGGAAGCCGAGCCGACGCGCATCGTGAATGGCGCGCACGACCTCTACTTGACGGCTGAGGACGCCTGGAGAAGCTGCGCCAGCCTCTTCCTCTGCGACCAGTGCAAGCCCCTCCTCTGTGGCGAGAGAGCCGGGCAGTCCGGTGGAGAAGCAGTGCAGTGCCTGGGCCTGACCGTTGTGGGCACGGACCACATGCACATCGACCTCGTGGGCGATCAGGCGCCGGAGATCCCGGGGGCGAAAGCGCGCCAGGGGGTTGACCCGGAGGAGCCGCTTGGCGCTGTCGACGAGCACTCGGGCTGACATCACAGTGTCTCGCTCCACCCGCCAGCCGTGCAGCTGACGCGCCTGGAGGGCCTCCTCGAGCTTGGCGATCATGACGGCCGAGGACTGATCCGCGGGCTGGGGATCGGGGGGCGGCTCGGGGAATGTGAGGGAGAGCATCTCGGCGTCCGGGTACCAGTCCGCGCGCAGCGCAAGCTGGTGAAATGCCTGCGGGGTGCGGTCTCTCAGCGCACGAATCAGCAGCGCAGTGCTCTGAATGGTTCGCGCAACCAGGGCCCCGGCCGGATGATCGTCAGACGGACAGATCTCGTCCAGTTCGCGCAGGAGGCTGTCAGCCTCGATGAGCGGCTGGTAGCGAAACGGCGGCGCCTGTGCACCGCCTCGGAAGGCGTGTCGTGCCTCCCGAACGTTGCAGGGGTTGAGGTGTCGCGAGAACGGTATCCGCTGGAGGATGCGGTGGTGGCGTTCATCGGCATGCCGAACCGGTGCGGGGATATCTGTGATCACTGCGCCACTGTATCCCAAGCGCGCAAGATGATGCGCCACAACGACAGAACCCGGCGCTGCGGGTGCAGCGCCGGGTTGGTCTTCACGGGAAGCGGGCGGCTTATGCCGGTCCGAAGCTCCGGGTGAAGAGATCGTCGATTGCAGCACGTCCTGAGTCGGAGAGGAACCGGGTGCCGGTGCCCGCAAATCGTGTGCTCTCGATGACTGGCGTTCCCTGTCGCCAGGTGGTGCCGTCCCAGATGAACCAGCTCTCCTTGTCCTGGTCAAAGACCCAGACAGGCTTGCTCCACCGACGGGCCAGCTCGACAGACCAGCCTGTGCCGCCGTGAACCGTACCATCAGGCTGAATGACTCCGATGACGAAGATCTGGTTGGCGTGGCTGACGACATGCCAGAGGACCTGAAGAACCTTGCGCAGGAGCGGGGTCTTTTCCCAGTGGCGGTGAAGCCGGTGAGAGACGTAGACCAAGCTCACTGCACCAGCAGCCAGCTCACGGTCAGACAGAACGCGCCGGTTTGTGGTGCGCTTCTGGTTATGACCGTCGAAGGTGAAATTGGTCTCCGTGACCTTCCAGCGCTCCGCAGTCTCGCCAAAGTAGGCCTCCGCACCCATCGCTCCACCGGAGTAGAGGGTGCACATGGAGACCACCGGAGAGGGCGGCGCGGTGGTGGGCTCGCGGACATCATCCTCGCGAACGAGCATGGTGACCGGATCGAGGTGCAGCGGTCGGGTGTCATCGCCCACATCGTTGCCGATGCGGAGGACCCGAAGGAGGACATCACGATCCTCTGGTTCCAGGGCGATGGCGGTCGAGAAGCCCGCTGCGATGGCCTCAGCGGTCGGTCCGGTCTCGCGATGAGTTCGGACGGTCAGCCAGAGGCGGAGGCTGCGCGCAGCAGCGATGCCCTGCCAGGAGGCGGCATCGAGGTCGGAGGCCTTCAGGCCATCAACCACCACAACCACCGGTTGGAAGTTCATCACGTCGCTGAGCAGATCGAGCAGCCGTGCGAGATCATGAGGGGCGAAGTCCTTGCCGAGGCAGGAGTGCACCACCCGGTGACGCTCAATGGCCAGTCGCGCAGCGGCTGGATCGGAGATGTGAGAGCTGCGGGTGATCTCCGCAAAAATCTCATCATAGTAGCTGCGGACGTGTGCCTGAGTGTCGGTGAGCGAGACGTGGAGGACGTCGATTCCCCGAACAAGTGAGTTCAGGGCGACATGCACCAAGAAAGTACTCTTTCCTACACCAGCACGGGCCAGCACACCACCGATCTGCCCAGGCTCAAGGCCGCCGCGAATGGTCGCGACGACTCCTTGCATGGGGCTGCGGTCGGTCAGCTCTATTGCCTGCATTTACAATTCTCCCATTGATTGGGGCGAAGCACTGGGATGGGGAAATCATACCAACATTAGTTGGCTGCTTTCTCCTCCTGGTACCTCTTGATCAGCTCTTCCATCACAGACTTCGGAGCGGGGAGGTAGCGAGCGAATTCCATCGTGAACTCGGCCTTACCCTGAGTCGAGGAGCGCAGGGTGTTGGAGTACGCAAACATCTCAGCGAGGGGGACCTCGGCGTCGATTGTGGCGTAACCCTCGTCTTCCTGCATACCGATGATGGTACCGCGACGCTGGTTCAGTGTGCCGATGATAGAGCCCTGGAACTCGCTGGGACCCTCGACGGAGACCTTCATGACTGGCTCAAGCACGATGGCTCCAGCACGGCCATAGACCTCTCTCCAAGCTCCCTTTGCGGCAGCCTGGAAGGCGCGGTCAGAGGAGTCAACCGCGTGCGAAGCGCCATCGTTGATGACGACGCGTACACGGACCACAGGAGCCTCAATGAGGCGCCCCTTGTCGAGCATGGACTTGAAGCCCTTGTTGCAAGAGGGGATGAACTCACGGGGAATGGAGCCACCCTTGATCTGGTCGACAAACTCGTAATTGCCGTCGCCATCCTCTGGCATCGGCTCAACGTACCCTGCGACGCGACCGTACTGGCCGGAGCCACCGGTCTGCTTCTTGTGGGTGTAGTTGAAGTCAGCGCGCCGGGTGATCGCCTCGCGGTAGGAGACCCGTGGGGGGCTCTTGTCCACGATGGCGTTGTACTCCCGCTTCATGCGCTCGATGTAGACCTCGAGGTGAAGCTCGCCCATGCCTGCGATGATGGTCTCGTTGGTCTCCTCGTCGGTCCGCACCCGGAAGGTTGGATCCTCCTTGGTGAACCGCTGAAGAGCCTTGGACATGTTGGTCTGGGACTTGGCATCGACCGGAGAGATGGCGATGGAGATGACCGGATCCGGAACATGGATCGAGGTCATCGACAGCCACCGGTTGCCCGAGCAGAACGAGTCACCGGAGTAGCAGTCAACACCGAACAGCGCGATGATGTCGCCAGCGGAGGCTTCATCGATCTCTTCCATCTCGTCGGAGTGCATCCGAACGAGACGACCGACCTTGATCTTGTCGCGGCTACGAACGTTGTAGATCGTGTCGCCCTTCTTGACCGTGCCCTGGTAGAGGCGAAGGTAGGTGAGCTGGCCGTACCGACCGTCCTCAAGCTTGAACGCGAGGGCAAGCATGTCGCCCTCGGGATCACAGGGGACGACGTGGGTGGAATCATCCTCGGTGTCGATGGCCTCGTTGACCACCTCCGTCGGGGAGGGAAGCCAGGTCTTGACCGCATCGAGGAGCAGCTGGACGCCGCGGTTCTTGTAGGCACTGCCCATGAGAACCGGAGTCATCTGGAGCTTGAGTGTGGCCTCGCGGACAGCCGCGTGGATCATCTCTGACTCGATCTCCTCTTCCATGAGGATCGCCTCGGTGAGCTCGTCAGAGAACATGCTGACAGAGTCGAGCATCTCCTCACGGAACTCGTTGGCCTGGTCGACCAACTCCGCTGGGATCGAATCGATGCGAATGTTTTCGCCGTTTTCGCCCTCAAAGTAGACCGCCTGCATGTCGACGAGGTCGACCACACCGACGTGCTTCTCTTCGAGCCCGATCGGGATCTGCATGAGAACGGCGTTGTGGTTGAGCTTGTCTCGAAGCTGGTCGCGAACGCGGACAGGGTTTGCACCCTGACGGTCACATTTGTTGACGAACGCTACGCGCGGAACGCCATAGCGCTTCATCTGCCGGTCGACCGTGATCGACTGACTCTGAACACCGGCAACCGAGCAGAGAACCAGGACCGCACCGTCGAGGACACGGAGCGCACGCTCCACCTCGATGGTGAAGTCGACGTGCCCGGGGGTGTCGATGATGTTGATGTGGATGTCTTTCCACGCGCAGTGAGTGGCAGCAGACTGAATCGTAATGCCCCGCTCCCGTTCCAACTCCATCGAGTCCATCTTGGCCCCGACGCCGTCTTTTCCGCGGACGTCGTGGATTGCATGGATACGACCGGTGTAGAACAGGATCCGCTCGGTCAGGGTGGTCTTCCCTGAGTCGATGTGGGCGCTGATACCGATATTACGCTGCAGGCTGAGATCGGTGAGCACCTTAGCCTCCTGTAGCAAGTCAGGGCACCATCCAGGCGAACCATCGTCCTGTGACGTTGCCCTAAGCATTGTGATTGGGCTTGAAGATCCCGACGCACATTGCGCCGAGGGTAAGTATGGGGCGCGAGGTATTCATCCCGCCGCATATAGGCAAGAGCAAAGCGCGTCACTGTCGAACCGATGTTGAGAAAAGAGGATGACAGCTGTCTGGGAAGATAAGGATTCTACCGGGTTTTGATGAGATCCTGGGCTGCTGTAGCGTGTTCGTAACAATTCGGTGAACCCACACGCTTGATAAGGGGAAGGCAGGAGGACACATGATGCTGACGCTGTTGGGGGTGGGGATGACAGCGGCCAATGCCGCTGAGCGGTCGGATTCGGTCGAGCGGAAGCTGAGCGACAACGACTACGAAGGCGCACGCAAGAAGTGTGAGAAGTGGGCAGCCTCCCAGCGCGACACCGAGCCTGCGCTGCGAGAGATCTGTGCGAAAGCGTACTGGCCGCTCGCGGAGGCTGTGGACAGCGCAGCCTCCTGGCGGGACTACACGAGCACCTGGTCTGGAACCGACTGGGCGGCGACTGCTACCGAGCGTCTTGCATCTGCGACGCTGAGAGAGCTGCCGGTGGATGCCTCAGAGGACGACCTCCTGTGGATCACCGAGGAGTTCTATGACTCTCGGGCAGCCCGTAAGGCAGCAGAGATGGCGGGCGATGCTGCCATTCGAGACGTCACTACCGGCGCAGAAGCCCTTCGAGCTGCAAAGCGCTACCCCGGACATGATGGGCTCTCCGTGTTTGTGGAGCGCTATCCAGAGAAGTTCGTCAAGGCGACGATCACCGGCCACGAGGTGTCCATCACCATTGAGCCTGACATCGCGATTCCCGACTACATGAAGCCCACTCCCCTGTGGGTCGCGCGCTGGCCCGGTGGTGACACCCTGGCCTGGCGAGAGGTGGCGGCCCAGCATCTCCTCAGCTCTGGACTCGACGAGGCCCTGACCCGACCGCAGGGCAGCGGACCGGGGCTGCCGATCTGCAGCATCCCCGGACAGCCTGAGGGCTGGCATGCGGCTGTCGAGGTTCGGGTGGGAACCGGTCGGATGTATCGCCCGATCCCCTGGGAGCCGGACTGTGGAGCGGACGTCCTCCCGATCGTGCTCACCGTCACTGGCAGCACGATCAGCGGACTGTCGCTCGCGCCGGGGCATGCCCTGGACCTGCTCAGCCGAGGCCGCGACGGTCGCAACCACACCCAGGCGTTCATCAGCAGCCCCAGCGATGCACTGGTCCTCTCCGATGGCCACCTCTTCCGGCAGTCCGGTCGGGTGTGGCTGGTCCACCCCATCGATGGCGGTCCGCCCTGGCTGACGGATCGGGCGCCGTCGCGCCAGACCCTCCTGACCTCTGCGCTCGTCGGCTCTGCTCCTCCAGAGGGCATGTCGCTGAGCACACAGGAGGACGATCTGCTCCTTAGCGGACGCGGCATCACAGAGCGCTGGGTGATGCCGAAGGGAGAAGTCCGCTTCCTCTCTGCGATGGCCCAGAAGGTCCTCGGCATCGGCACCGCGCTGCTCGATGCGAGCAAGACCGGTGCTCCAGCCCTGTCTGAGGTGGTGCCCTGGGCGAAGGAGCCCGGAGGCTACCTGACCGCCGCGCCGCCCACTGGAGGCCGATCCGTCACCCTGACGTCCCTCAACGATGCTGCGATCGACCGGGCCCGGCTGCGGGTCTCCAGCGGCGCTGAGATCGACAACCTGGAGATCATCGACGGCTGGGGGTTGGACATGGACGCCGACGGCGTCGAGGAGGTCTTCCTGCGCACGAGCATCGATGGGCGCGGCGTTCTCATCGTCATCGATGTCCACCCCGTTCTCGGGAACCGGCTGTTTCTGCACGAGTCGCCGAACGTCGGAACGCCCTCGACGCCGCAGAACCGTCCGTATGCCTTCCACTACGGCGGACACTTCTACCTGGCCTGGGCGGGGATCGCCTCAGACCAAGCCAGCTTCTTGGAGCTGATCCGCTACTCTGGCGAGAGCTTCCACGCTCAGGCGCTCACGATCCCGAGGTAGCGTCCCGCAGCTCGAGCAGCACCCGACGGGCGGTGACCGATGCCATTGTCCGGCGCCACTGTGGATCTCCATGGACCGCAGCGACCGGGCGGCTGCGCTTGTAGACCACCTCCGCAAGCTCAGCGATCAGCGCGTCGGTCAGAGGACGATCGCAGAACGCCTCCAGCTTACGGATCGGCTTGGGCTGCGGATTGATTGCGCCGACGACGATGTCGAGCGAGCGGGCCACAGCGTCTGGACCGCTTCCCTCGAAGACGCCGCCAATGGCGAGGCCGAGCTGGGGGAAGTCGATGCTGCCGCGGGTTCGGATCTTGTGGTAGGTCGCTCGGTATCCAGGTGCCGGCTTCGGCACGCTGATCGCGGTGAGCAGCTCGCCGGGGTGGAGCTTGAGGTGGTCCATGCCGTTGAACCGGTAGAGGTCCCGCAGCGAGATGGTGCGCTCCCCGTCTGGGCCCAGCAGGGTGATGGAGGCATCCATGATGAGCAGGGCGGGGACGGTGTCGGAGGACTGGGTGGCGACGCAGGTCTTGGGACCGCCGATGACGTGGCACCAGTCGCCCTCTGCCTTCAAGCAGTACCCCAGCGACTTCCGCCAGAACTCTGACTGGTTGTAGAACAGACAGCGGGTGTCCAGGAGGACGTTGCCGCCGATGGTGCCCATGTTGCGGATCTGCGGGCTGGCGACGAGGCCAGCGGCCTTCGCGAGCGCGGGAAGTGCAGCGCACGCTGTGAGCGCAGAGAGGCGGGTGCCGCCTCCGATGACCACCGCACCGTCCCGCTCCTCCCACCCGCTGGGCAGGGCCGTGGCGATGCCGATGAGGCTGGCGGGGTTGATGATCCGGTGCTTGATGTTGGGCAGCAGATCGGTGCCGCCCGCGATGTAGCGGGGGTCAGGGAGAGACTGCCACAGCGTGACGGCCTCGGCGGGCGAGGCGGCATGGTGGTAGGAGAAGCCATCCATTCGGAGCATGTCTCAGCCCTCCTTCTGTGCGTTGAGTGCCGCCAGCACCCGGTCGGGCGTGAACGGAATGCGCCGCAGCCGGATGCCGACCGCATCATAGATGGCATTCGCGATGGCGGGGATGATCGGGTGCAGCGGCCCCTCGCCAGCCTCCTTGGCTCCGTAGGGCCCGCCAGGATCGAGGGTCTCGACGATGGCGGCGAAGATCTCCGGCGTCTCCACGGAGGTCGGGATCCGGTAGTCCAGGAGGTTTGGACCGGTGTGCAGCCCCCGCTCATCGAACACCTGGGCCTCCATGAGGGCCTCGGCGTAGCCCATGTAGACGCTTCCTTCGATCTGGCCCTCGACCAGAGTGGGGTTGAGCGCCCGGCCGCAGTCGTGGGCGACCCAGACCTTGTCGACGGTCACGATTCCCGTCTCGACATCCACCGAGACCTCCGCGACGTGCGCGGTGGTGGAGTAGGCCGGGGAGGCGCCGATGGTGCCGCCTCGGTAGTCGCCGCCGACCTTTCGGGTCCGGTAGCCGCCCGCGCTGGCGAGCGGGGTGCCCTCAGCAGCCTCGGCGATCTGGAGGACCTCGCGGACCGGGAGCTGGCGGCTGTGATCCGCGCGGTCGTGGAAGAAGCCCAGAGACACGCCGATCTGCTCAGCGGGAACCTCCCACTTCGCGGCAAGGGCCTCGACCATCTTCTTGCGCATGCCCTGGGCGGCCTCTCGGGCCGCGATGCCGCACATGTAGGTGACCCGGCTGGAGTAGGCGCCGAGATCGACGGGCGTGAGGTCGGTGTCGGAGGAGACGACGATGATGTCGTCGGGGTTCACCCCGGTCTCTTCCGCGACGATGTAGGCGAGCATGCCGTCAGAGCCCTGGCCGATGTCGCTGGCACCACAGAAGATGGTGATGCGCCCGGAGCGGTCGCCCTGGAGCTGGACGCCGGACTGGGGCATCTCGTTGGGGTAGATCGGGTAGGCGGTGCCGGAGATGTACATCGAGCAGCCGACTCCGAGCCCCTTGCCGAGCGGCAGCTTCCCATGTCGCTCTTCCCACTGAGAGCCCGAGGCCACCGAGTCGAGGCACTCAGCGAGCCCAGTGGAGGGAACGTGCTGGCCGTTGACGGTGGTGTCGCCGCTGACCAGCGCGTTGCGCCGGCGAATCTCGATGGGGTCAATCGACAGCTTCTCGGCGAGCTCGTCGAGCGCACACTCGAAGGCGAACCGGGGCTGGACCGAGCCGTGGCCACGCTTGGGACCGCAGCAGGGCTTGTTGGTGTAGACCCGCTTGGAGGTGAACCGGTAGGTGGGAAAGTCGACCGGTCCGGTGAGCAGCTGACCAGAGTAGTAGGTCGTGATCATGCCGAAGCTGTGGTAGCCGCCGCCGTCGATGACGATGTCGTTGTCGACTGCCGTCAGCTTGCCGTCAGTGGTCGCGCCCATCTTCAGGCGCATCTCCATCGGGTGCCGTCCGCGATGGGCGTAGAAGACCTCCTCGCGGGTGTAGAGGATCTTCACGGGCCGTCCAGCCTTCTTCGCCAGCGCTGCCGCGCAGAATTCCAGGTCGAACGGCTCGGACTTGCCCCCGAACGCACCGCCGAGGGCCGGCTGGATGACCCGGATCTTCGCCTGGGGCACCTCCAGCACGCTCGCCAGCTCCCGGTGGAGGTAGTGGGGGACCTGGGTGGCGCTCCACAGGGTCAGTCGACCGTCCGGAGACCAGGTCGCCAGCGCGCAGTGTGGCTCGATCGGGGCATGGGTGGAGCCCTCATAGAACCAGGTGTCATCGATCACTGCGGCGGCGTCGGTCAGGCCCTGATCGACCTCGCCGAAGCTCAGGGAGACCTTCTTGCAGATGTTGTTCTTTCGATCACGACCCTTCCAGTCGGTCTCATGAACGAGCGGAGCATCCTCGGCGAGGGCGGCCTCCATGGACAGCACTGCCGGCAGGACCTCGTAGTCGACCTTGATGAGGTCCATCGCTCGGATGGCAGTCTCTTCGTCGACCGCTGCGACTGCCGCGACGCCGTCTCCGACATAGCGGACCTTGTCGATGGCCAGCGCGGTCTCGTCGGGAGTCCAGGGGATCACGCAGTAGGGAGTCGGCAGCTCTGAGCCCACGAGCACCGCGAACACACCGGGCAGCGCCTCTGCATCGGTGGTGTCGATGCTGCGGATCTTCGCGTGGGGAAACGGCGATCGCAGGATGCGGCCATGGAGCATGCGGGGAAGGGTGATGTCATCGGCGAACAGCTCTGTGCCGACAGCCTTGCGGATGCTGTCAGCCTTTCGCCCTCGCGCGCCGATGACGTTGAAGCCATCCGTCGGGGTGCCGAAGACCGTCGGGACCTCAAGACCAGCGGTGGTGGTGTCGGCCATGCCATCGAGGTCGCGGGCTGCGAGCTTCACGGCGTCGAAGATCTTGGTGTAGCCAGTACATCGACAGAGGTTGCCGGAGAGCGCCTCGCGGATCTCTCCATCGCTGGGATCGGGGTTCTTCTCAAGCAGCGCGTGCGAGGTGCAGATCATGCCGGGCTGGCAGAAGCCGCACTGAAGCGCGCCGGCGATGTCGAAGGCCCGAGGGACCTTCAGGGGCAGGCCCTCGATCGTTGTGATCTCCTGGTGCTGCGCCATCAAGGAGAGCGTGCAGCAAGAGAGGGTGGGTTCACCGTCGAGCAGAACGGTGCATGCACCGCAGTCGCCCTTGTCACAGCCTTGCTTGGTGCCTGTCAGCCCGAGCTTGTAGCGGAGCACTTCCAGGAGGGTCCAGTGCTGAGGTGCCAGGAATTCGACTTCCTCGCCGTTGATGCGGAGCTGATGGGGAACGGTAGTGGCCATTGTTGATTCCTCGCCGCCGTTCATAACCCACAGTACTTGCTCCCAGGTATACTGAGACCGTCAGCAGGGTCGGGGTGTCCGGCGGGAGTCATGATGAAAGCCATACTTACAGCCCCTGTGCTTCTCCTCTTGTCAGCCTGTGGAACCGTCGGCCTGGAGTACTACACCCAGGACACCAGCGGTGATCTGGGTCTGGACGATACTCCGCCGTATGGCGGTGACACCGAGATCAGCGACGAAGACACCGCCGCAGACACCGACGACACTCAGGACACCGACGACACCCAGGACACCGACGACACTCAGGACACCGACGAGCCTCCGCCCGACGAGGACCAACGCCCTGAGCTGTCCATTACCTCGGTGACTGACTCTGCGACCGAGCTGACCATTGCGTTCAACCTGTTCGATGCAGACGCCGACATGACCGGCGGCAGCATGAGCGTGACGATCAGCGGTGAGACCACCAGCTACGACGTCCCCGGGCAGCTCGATTCTTGGAACCACGGCGGCACCTCACGCCTCACCATCGACATTGATCCCTGCTCGATGGGCTCCTCGCCGAACATCTCGATTCAGGCCACGGACACCACCGGCCTCACCAGCATTCCAGCCTCGCACTCCCACAGCCTGACGACCCCTGAGCTTCAGATCGACTCCTCTCGGGCCGACGACTTCTCGGACACCTACATCAACATCGGCACCAGCGGGGTCAACCTCGGCACCCTGTCCCGGCCCTCGGTGCTCTGCGGGAATCTCTACGAGGCGACCAACAACGGCACTGCGTTCACCGGTGACGTGGACTTCCTCGACTTCACCACGGGCTTCGGCGGCTCCACGACCTTCACGCTGACCTGGGAACAGACTGCCGACTACGACCTCTACCTCTACAACGGCAACAACGGCAACGGGCTGGCCTCCGCCTACACCAACGGCACCACCCAGCCCGAGGCGTTCAGCTACACCGTCAGCTCTGGTCAGCCCTACATCCTGATGATCGCTGGCTGGTCGGGGAACGGCGGCGACTGGCGGCTGATCGTCGAGTAGGGGTCTGCGCAGACACGCGATACACTCCGCCGGACAACACCCCGGGGGTCGAAGTGTCTGATGAGTCCACCTGCGCTGGAACTGCGCTGATTCTTGCTGCTGGCCGCGGCACACGCATGCGCAGTCGCCTCGCCAAGGTCCTCCACCCGCTGCTCGGTCTTCCGATGGCGCAGTTCTCCATCGATGCTGCCGTCGAGGCTGGTCTGGCGCCCACCGTCATCGTCCACCATCAGGAGGATCAGGTTCGTGCGGGGCTTGCCGGAGAGGGGATCACCTTCGTCCGTCAGCAGCAGACTCGCGGAACGGGCGATGCGGTTGCGTCAGCCCTGGCGACCCTGCCGTCCTCTGGTGTGGTCGTGGTGCTCTGTGGAGACACTCCGCTCGTCCGTGGCGAGACCCTCAAGGAGCTGCTCGCTCAGCACGGCGACAACCTCGCCACCGTGATCTCTGCCGTGGTCGAGGTCCCGGCTCGGTATGGGCGGCTGGTTCGAGACGACGGACCGCTGCGGATCGTCGAGGCCGACAACGCCACTCCTGAGCAGCTCGCGATCTGTGAGGTGAACACGGGAATATACGCCTTCGATGCTTCATTCCTTCACGCGGTTGTCCCGGATCTGCCGCCGCATCCTCCCAAGGGTGAGATCTACCTGACCGACGTCCTTCAGCTCGCTGCAGAGCGGGGCCGTGCCGGGGTGCTGGTCGCTCCAGACCCTGACGAGTTCCTCGGGGTCAACGATCGGGTCGCGCTGGCAGAGGCGCGGGCCATCCTCCAGCAGCGTCGGATCGCTGCGATCGCGCTGTCGGGCGTGACCTTTGAGGATCCAGCCACCACGCTCGTCGAGGTCACCGTGCAGATCGGCTCGGACACCACCCTCGCTCCCGGCGTCGTGCTGCGCGGCCAGACGACCATCGGCGAGGGCTGCACCATCGGAGCGCACTGCGTGCTGACCGACACGACCGTCGGTGCTGGAGTCACCGTCAAGTCTCACAGCGTCTGTGAGGGGGCACGAATCGCCGACAGCGCCACCATCGGTCCGTTCGCCCGGCTGCGTGCGTCGGCAGACATCGGCAAGGGAGCCAAGATCGGCAACTTTGTCGAGGTCAAGAAGGCCACCATCGAGGCCGGTGCCAAGGTGAGCCACCTCTCCTACATTGGGGATGCCACCATCGGTGCTGGCGCCAACATCGGCGCTGGAACGATCACCTGCAACTACGACGGCTTCAGCAAGCACCGAACCACCATCGGGCCTGGCGCCTTTGTCGGCTCCAACTCCTCCCTGGTCGCTCCGGTGACGGTTGGGGAGGGAGCGATTGTCGCTGCGGGCTCGGTGGTCACCCGCGATGTGCCGAAGGACGCTCTGGCGCTGGGGCGGGCTCGGCAGACCAACAAGGAGGGCCGCGCCGCACAGATCCGAGAGCGTCTCGCGGCGATCAAGCGGGGGCTGAGCGGGTCGTGAGGCGGTCGGCTGCTGTGGTTGCTGGTGTCGGACAGGTGCAGGACGCCGTCGTCACAGAAGAGCAGGAGCATTGAGGGCCTCTGAGGGGGCGGGTGGCTGCTGTTTTCTGAGGTTGGCGGGTTGTCTTTGTTGGCTGCCGTGCTCTGCACCATCCCGGTGAACTTGCGGCAGCGTCAGGTTGTCGGTGGGACTGCTGCCGATAGCGGGGAGAGGTGTGGAGGCGCGGACGGAGGGAGGCGACAGCCGGGTGGAGTCGGTCGGTGCCGATCTCTTTATATTTGTTGATGTAATTTACTTGGATTGCCTGATCTCAAGTCGTAAGACGCCCGGTCGCGCGCAAGGGGTCGAGGACCGGCCCGTCTCGGAGACCCTGCACGCCAGATTCTCTTGCAGGGTCGGAGCGCTGCGCGGACCGGGGCACCATAGCGATCAGAGCCCAAGGACGGAGACGGTGTTGGGAGCACCGCCGGAGAGGGTGCCGCCGGGACTCTACCGTTGGAGTTTGCCGACGCGTTCTGCTTGCCCCTGGCTCTCCGCGTCGGGGCTTTCCACTCCGAAGGGTGCGCTCTCACCGCGTGGTTGAGGCGGGCCATTCTCTGAGCCGTTCTCTCTTCTGTCCACCCCGGGCCGACGCAGACCTTACGGTCCGCTTTCGTGCCCTCCGCTCGAGGGGGCTGAACTCATTTCGCTCGGCTGCATTCGCCGCTCCCCTTCGACCCCCAGCCGAACGCAACCGCTCACCGCCCTCCCGAGCCCTCAATGGATCCTCTTGGAGCACCACCGACCACCGCACCACACAAACCGCCGCGATAGACTGAACGCCAGTTCAGACACCGAGGCTTCCATGCACGACATCCTCGCCGGGCTCAACGATGAGCAGCGCCGGGCGGTTGAGACCATCAACGGCCCCCTCCTCATTCTCGCCGGCGCCGGCTCTGGCAAGACCCGGGTGCTCACCCACCGCATCGCTCACATGCTCCAGAACGGAGTCCGTCCCTGGAACATCCTCGCCGTGACCTTCACCAACAAGGCCGCTGCGGAGATGAAAGAGCGCGTCGGGGCGCTGGTCGGGGAGGGGGCGGACAAGATCTTGGTCACCACCTTCCACTCCGCCTGCGTGCGCTTCCTGCGCCGGGACATCGCTGCGCTTGGCTACCGCACCAGCTTCACCATCTTCGACACCGACGATCAGATTCGACTCATCAAGTCGATCCTCAAGGACATGGGCCTCGATCCCAAGGCCCGTCCGCCCCGCAGCTTCCTCTCCCACATCGACAGCGCCAAGAACAGCATGCGCCTGCCAGACAAAGCGGCAGCAGACAAGGGTGATCACAGCGAGCAGATCTACATCCGCTACCAGAAGACGCTCAAGGAGAACAACGGCGTCGACTTCAACGATCTGATCGGCCTGATGGTCAAGCTGCTCAAGGAGAACCCGGACATCCTGGAGCGCTATCAGGACCGCTACCGGTACCTGATGGTCGATGAGTACCAGGACACCAACCAGGCCCAGTACCAGCTCGTCCAGCTCCTCGCCGGCAAGTACCGCAACCTCGCGGTTGTCGGCGACGATGATCAGTCCATCTACGCCTTCCGTGGCGCGGACATCTCCAACATCCTGAACTTCAACAAGGACTTTCCCGACGCCGCCGTCATCCGCCTGGAGCGCAACTATCGCAGCACCAACACCATCCTCAAGGCCGCCTCCACCGTGGTCGCCCGCAACAGCGGCCGGATGGCGAAGACGATGTGGACCGACTCTGGAGACGGCGAGAAGATCGGGGTGATCATCGGCAGCGATGAGGAGCGTGAGGCGGAGCTGATCGTCCAGCGCATCCAGAAGATGCGGAAGCAGGGTCGCAAGCCCGGTGAGTTTGCGATCATCTACCGCAGCAACGCCGCCTCTCGAATCTTCGAGCAGCAGCTTCTCCAGGCGCGCCTCCCCCACGTCCTCATCGGCGCCCAGAAGTTCTATGAGCGCCGTGAGATCCGCGACATCGTTGGCTACCTCAAGCTCATCCTCAACCCCTCCGATGACATGGCATGCCAGCGGGTCATCAACTCCCCGCCACGTGGCATCGGCGGCAAGTCGCTTCAGGGCATCATCGAGGAAGCCAACCTTCGCGGGGTTCCGCTGCTGGAAGCCGCTCGGGGCTGGGCGATGCGTGGTCGGGGGAAGGCGCGCTCTTCTGCAGGTGACTTCTGTCGGATGATCGACTCCTTTGCCCGAGAGGCCCTGAGCATTGAGCCCGGTGATCTCGTCAAGCAGGTCGCCACCCGCAGCGGCTACATCGATCGGCTCAACAACGAGAACACCCCAGAGTCTCAGGCCCGCCTCGACAACATCAGCGAGCTGATCCGAGCGATGGAGTCTGCGGTCGAGGAAGAGGGGATCGTCGAGAATGAGTCCCCGCTTGAGCGCCTTCAGCGGTTCCTTGACCGGGCCACCCTCTCCAGCCCCACAGAGAACATCCCCGATGCCTCCGAGGGGCGCATCACCCTGCTGACCGCACACCTCTGCAAGGGGCTTGAATTCCCGGTGGTGTTCGTCGTCGGCATGTACGAGGGCGGCTTCCCGCACTTCCGCTCGCTGGAGAAGGAAGAAGACATCGAGGAAGAGCGCCGGCTGATCTACGTGGCGTTTACCCGCGCGAAAGAGAAGCTGTTCGTGACCCGGCCCCGTCGACGGATGAGCTTTGCCGGCGGCGAGGTCACCCGCGCCGATGCCGATCCCTCTCGCTTCCTCTCCGAGGTCCCCACGGAGCTGATGGACTTCGGACAAACCGGCACCTTTGCTCGCCGACAGCAGGGAATGTTCAGCCGGGAAGGCCGCAACGACCGGGCGCAGCGCCTCGGCTTCGGCGGAGGCGGGGGCGGAGCTGGTCGTCGGCCCTCCCGCGCGGCCTCACGGGGCATGCCGTCTCGGTCCCGTGCGGCGGCCTCTGCCGCCAAGCTCAAGCCGCCGCCGCCGCTTCCGAGCGACTACCGGACCGTCACCCCAGAGTCTCCTACCGATCTCAAGCCAGGAACCCGGGTCATCCACCCGAAGTTCGGCCCTGGCGTCATTCGATCCAGTGTCGGTGCTCCCAACAACCCCAAGCTCCAGATACACTTTGATCGACACGGACCAAAGAACATCCTGGCTCGCTACGCAAACCTGGAGATCGTCCTGATATGATCCCCCTGCTCACCCTACTCAGTCTCTCCGCCCACGCCGACCCTGGCCTGCTGGAAGAGACCCGGGGGGTGATCGGCCGGGGGGTTGAAGCGATCCCGGGGGGGGCTGCAGCCCGACTGCTCGGAGAGCGCGGTCAGTGGGACGAGGCCGCGGCGGACTGGAGCGCGCTCGCGAACCAGAGCGGCTTGGTCGAGGCAAGAATCTGGGAGATGGTCGCGTTCTGGCGTGCTGGAGACGCGGACGCGGCACATGCTGCAGCGGTCGCTGCGATGGCGATGTCTCCGGGAGACCAGACCGTGCTGCTGGCTGCGACCTGGCTCCTCAATGAGGACGGTCACCATGGCCGCGCAGCGAAGCTGCTGCGTCGGTTTCCAGACACCTCTGAGGACAGCGAGGGGGCGCTGATCCTCCAGATGCGGTCGCTGATGATGTCTGGCAAGACACGGCGGGCGCTTCGGATCCGGGAGTCCGCTCTGGAGGCGGGCTCGGACGATGCATGGTTCTGGTTCGAGCTGTCCCTTGAGGATGCCTGGCGTGGTCTGCCGGAGGCAGAGCAGCACATGCGTCGAGCCCTCCGGTCGGACGGTGTCGCGCCGATGCACTACCAGCTCCTGATTCTCCACCTCAGCGAGCTGGATGAGGTCTCTGATGCCGTTCGCGTCGGCATCGAAGGCATGGAGCGGTTTCCCGATGACGCCGGACTTGGCATCGCGGTGCTGGAGCTGTGCCAGAGCGCGTCGAGCAAGGATGCCCTCGAGCGCCTCATCACCTTCGATCCGGAGCGTGCAGTCGCCCGGGCGCTGATGGGTACCCTGCTGCTGGTCGATGAGGAGCCAGAGGCGGCCGCGCGACACCTCCAGGCTGCCGTCGACAACGGCGAGGATCGTCCCTCGATCTACCGCCTGCTCTCGGAGGCCTTCACCGCATCCGAGGAGCGTGGGCGTGCCTGGAGTGCTTTGACCGGCGGACTCCGCACACACCCCGAGAACCTCCGCCTCTGGACGGATCTCTTTGAGCTCGGTCGTGAGCAGGGCCGACTGAGCGATGCGCTGCACCTGTCCGAGCGTGCCTGGCAGGACGGCGCGGAGTCTGGCTTCCTGGTTCAGTTTTCCTATCGGGCCGCTGCGGACATCGATGAGCTGGAGGCGGCCTTGCGGTGGTCTGAGCGCGGCCTGCGAATCGACACCCTACGCACCGATGCGCTGGCCTGGCATGCCCTGTCGCTCAGTGAACTCGGTCGCGGCACAGAGGCCCTCGTGGCCTACGAGAATGCGCTCAGGCAGGCCCCCGATGATCCCACCATCCTCAACAACCTCGCCTGGTTCCTCCTCGATCCCAGCGACGGTGTTGCGCCAGACCCTGATCGTGCCCGCACGCTCGCGGATGCTGCACTGTCTCAGCGGGATCTGCCTGTGCCCGCCTACCTCGACACGCTCGCGCGCGCCCACTGGCTGCTCGGAGATCGCGAGGCCGCCATCGAAGCCCAGCGCCGCGCCGCTCGGCTCGACCCTTCAGACGCGGACATTCAGTCCACCCTGGAAGCATACGAGCGCGGTGCGCCATGATGCCGACAGACCGGGGATGGCTTCCTGCTCAGCAGGGCGATGATTGCGGTTGGTAAGATGGCAGTGGTAGCTTGCCGATGTGCGGTAGCCTCCTGACCGACCCTCAACTGGATCCCATTTCATGATCGTCACCTGCGACCACTGCGGCGCCCGCTACAGGCTCGACGAGTCGAAGATTCCCGGTCGGGGTGCCAGGGTCACCTGTCCCAGCTGCCGGCATGTCTTTGTCGTCTACCGCCGAGAAGCTGCTGAGGATGATGCGCCCGCAGTCGTTGCGTCTCCGAAGCCGATCGCCCCCTCGCCCCCCAGTGTTGAAGAAGAGGCGGCAGGTCTTGACGTCAATGCCCTCGACTTCCGCAGTGTCGGCATCGGATCCTGGAAGGTCAAAGTCAAGATCGGCCTGATCTATGACTTCAACGACTACAAGACCTTCAACAAGAACGTCCGGGATGGTCGCGTCACGGCGTCAGATCTCATCAGCTTTGACGGCAGCGACTGGAGTCCGATCGGCGACCTCAGCGCCCTCTCGCAGCGGTTCTGCGAGGTCTACGTTCGCGCACAGCGCGCCGAGGAAGACGCCAACGAAGAGGTCGGAGAGGACGAGCCGACTCGGATCATGTCCACTGCTGACATCGACATCCCGGCGACCAAGAAGTCGATTGTTCCGCCGGCAGAAGAGTCCACAGGGCCGTCGGTTGCGGTTGGGGCTGGTGAGCCGGCCTCATCTGGTGGTCTGGACAACTCTCTGGCGGATGCCTTTGCAGATGCTGCTGCGGAGGTCGACGGCGGCAAGGACTGGAAGAGCGGCGGGCGAGACGCCAACCAGCCGCCCCGATTTGTCGATCCCTTCGAGAAAAATTCATCGGGAAGCACCAGTACTCGGAGCACTGGTAGCCGCTCTTCCAACCGGTCTTCGTCGAAGCCAGAGGAATCAGAGGGCAGCAGCGGCATGATGATTGCGGTCGCGCTGCTCGGCGTGATCCTGCTTGGTGGTGGGTATTGGTACATGACCGCCAACAGCCGCGCTGCGGTCGACGCGTCGGAGCTGAGCGAAGAGCCTGTCGTCGAAGCGGGAGAAGAGGGCGTCGGGGAGGGGGGCATTACCCCTGAGGAGATTCGGGCCAATCTCAAGAACCGACTCAATGAAAATGCCACACCAGTCGAGCCGGTCGAGCCTGAGCCGGGCTACGACCGGGACGGTTTCCCCATCGAGCAGGAGCTGATCCCCCTCATCCCGGAAGAGTTTCGAGACGGCAACGGCGGTGCTCAGCAGGAGCAGAACGGATCGATGAGCATTGGCGGCAGTGAGGGCTCAACCAGCCATGCTGCTGCCGGCGACGCAGCCGCTCAGAGTGCCAACTGGGGTGCCGCTGCGGCAGCCTACCAAAAGGCTGTAGATGTCGAGCCGCGCAACGCGCGCTACATCGCAAAGCTCTGTGAGTACCGCTATCGGTCAGGAAATGTCTCTTCTGCGCGGAGCTCTTGCAGCCAGGCAAAGCAGTACGGGGCCAGCGCGGCCAGCAAGTGGCTCGGTCACATCTCCTACGATCAGGGAGACATGTCGGGTGCTGTCGGTCACTATCAGTCTTATCTCTCCAGCAATCCTCCTGATCGAAATGAGATCCAGCGTCGGATTGACTCCATCAACGGCGGATGAACCCCTTGGTCGTGGTCTGTAATCAGTGCGGAACGGAGTACTCCTTTTCGCCAAGCGGCGCGCTGAGCGCCAGCAAGAGCTTCCAGTTTCGCTGCACCAACTGCGGGCATCGCTTCTCGGTGAGCCAGGAGCTCCTTGAGGACGACGCAGCGGAGGCGGCCACCGCGTCCCCGACTGCGATGCTGCTTCGGCAGGGCTCGGACGTCTATCGAATCAATGGCATGGCGACCCTCAAGCGCTGGATCTTCCAGCAGCGAGTGGACCAGGACGATCGACTCTCGACCGGAGACGACCGCTGGGAGCGCCTTGGAGACATCCCTGTGCTGGCCGATGCCTTCGATGATGCCAACATCAATCAGTTCGGAAGCGTGTCACTCGATGATGAGCCGCCCACTGAGAGCCTCCACGATGCCTCGCCGCGCTCCGCTCCGTTGTCTGCCATACCCTCTGAGCCGCTGATGGAGATCGAGGATCCGACCGAAGACATCTCCGTTGACACCACATGGGATGACGCAATGTCCTCGCAGAGGACGCTGGAGAGCTTCCCCGATCCGTCACTGCTGGACACTGCCCCCATCCCACCTCCGGCTGAGCAGGAGCCCGCCCACTCTGAAGAGGACCGCTTCCTCAGCGACGACGCATTCTTCTCGGAGCCGATGGCTGTGCTCCGCTCGACAGACGACGAACTCTCTGCAGATTGGCAAGATGAGCCGTCCTCGAGCAACACCTGGATCATTGTCGGTGTCGTGGTTGCGGCCATCCTACTGCTCCTCTTGGTGGAGCCTTGGGCAGCGAATGAGCCGGTCGATTCCCCCCCAGAGGATCCGGCATCGGCCACTTCTCCGTCGTTAGTCCCTGCTGCTGCTGAGCCGTCTGCTGCTGAGCCGTCTGCTGCTGAGCCGTCTGCTGCTGAGCCGTCTGCTGCTGAGCCCGAGGAGCCCGTCGCGCCCGCCGAGGAGCCCGTCGCGCCCGCCGAGGAGCCCGTCGCGCCCGCTGATGAGCCCGTTGCGGAGCCTGCACCGAAGCCGGTATCGGCACCATCTGCGCAGTCGCTCTCGAGCGCTGGCTGGTTAGCCGTGGAGAGCCAGCAGTTCAGCAAGGCGCGCGATCTGTTTACCCAGTCGCTCGCCGAGCGTCCGGGCAGCGCGGACTCCCGCTATGGACTCGGCTATGCGCTGGATAAGCTCGGAGATGCGGATGCTGCGTTCGGCCACTACTGCCGTGCGCTCAAGGGCGGAGCAGATGTTGACACTCAGCGAGAGGTCGAGGGCCAGCTCCGTGCAATGGGCCGGCAGTGCGACTGATCATCCGCTCGGTGGAGTAGGAGTACACCTTGGCAAGTCCCGATGAGACGAGGACCCACATCCGGGTTGTCGCTGCAGAGATTGAGAACAACGGAACCTTCCTGATCACCCAGCGACGTCCAGAGGCCTCTATGCCGCTGCTCTGGGAGTTTCCTGGCGGTCGTGTCGCAGACGGCGAGAGCGATGCTGCGGCCCTCGGGCGCACCATCAGTGCCCGGATTGGCTGTGGCATCAGCATGGGGGAGAAGACCATGGAGATGTCCCACGACTACGGGGACTACACCCTCAGCCTTGTCTCCTACCGGGTGTCGCTGCTCGGCACTCCGACCCGGCGCTACGTCAACGACCTGCGCTGGGTGAAGCCGGAGGACTTCGGAGACTACGAGTTCCCCGGTGCCGATCAGAAGACCATCGACGCGCTCCTCTGCGACTGATCAGAACGCCTCACCCCATCCTGCGGTGACCATCGCGCCCTCTTCTCCCACGCCGACGTCCAGGCGGAGGGTGCCGTGAGGGCGGGGCGGGAGGTGCAGCCGAAGTCCCCCTCCAGCCCCGGAGTGGAGCCCCTCGATGAGGGCTGCTTCTGCGAACAGGACTCCACCCAGCGGACCCATGATCGGCACCCGAATCTCTGCAGCAACAGCCAGCATCGATGTTCCTCGCCAGCGTCCGAGGGGTGCACTGCGGAGGTTCACGCCGCCGCCCGCAGAGGGAAGCCTCCACCACGGGGCCTCGGAGCCTGGGGCGAGGGCTCCAGCGAGTCGACCATGCAGCCCGATGGCCTCCCAGGTGTGCGAGGCAGTCCCGGAAGCCATCAGCAGGGTGTGCTCATAGTCCGCGCCTAGGGTCTGCTCGATGCGACCTGACAGCCATAGCCCTGGGACCCTCCGAGAGAGTCCGGCGGACAGTCCGTGTCCATCGAGTCGATCTCCGTCGGTGTGGTCCACGCGCAGCATCGGGCCAATCCATGCCGCGCTCTTCCCCCAGCGTACACCCGGTCCAGCAAGTGCATTGACTGTCCACACTGAGCGACTCTCTCCGAGTGCATAGCTGTCGACAATCAAGCGTCCCCCGCGCAGAGACCAGACGCTCCACAGGGTGCCGGAGGTGGTCAGCTGCGCGGAGAGCTGTCCGGTTCCCCGTGAGGTGAGGGAGGCGTCGGTGGTCAGCCGCCATGCCGTGTAGCGGAGGTCAGGATGTACGAACCGAACACCACCGCCGATGCCGAGTCCCGGAGCTCCAGAGACGCCGAGACCGATGAACCAGCTCCCCGGCCCACGCGGCCAGCCGTTGGCGGCCAGCAGGCCATCCCCCAGCCCGTCTCGCTTCAGCGCGGCAAGCGTATCGAGCTGGGCATCTCCGATCCAGACCGAGCGCGCCTGTGCCGGTCCGGGGAGCGCCTCGGCAGCCCGACTGATCCGGTAGCGCGCCTCGTCCAGATCACTGGGAAGGCCCTGAAGACTCAGCAGAATCTCGTAGTCCGCTCGTGCCAGATCGCACCAGGCCTCTCCGGCAGGGCACATCGCCAGGGCTGCCTCTGCCCGAGGGCCATGGACGGCCATCCCGAGGTTTCCGCTCACCAGCAGCAGGCGCAGCTCGGCCATCGCTGCGATCGCTGGATCACCAGCCGCAGCCTCTCTCCACTGCGCCGCGGCGTCTCCTCGCTGTCCAGCACACCAGGCCCGATCCCCATCATCCAACGCGGCACGCGGAGCAGCGTGAGCGATCAGCAGTGTGAGGAAGGTGGCAGGCATCGAAGAATGGCAGTTACCATCCCCTGAGCCAGATCGCATTGGGCATGAGGAGCGCGAGCATGATTCAGGGGATGTTGCTGCTGTTGTCGGTCGCTGAGGCCGGACGGGACTGCAGCTCCTGGGGTGAGATCAGCCCTGCGGAGCCACCGCCCCTGTACACCGGCGAGAGCTATACCCTCTACGTCTCCGGCGGTACCCAGTGCGGCGACATTGACTCTTGTAGCTGGTGGCTCGATGAGTTCAACGGAAGCGGCGAGCTCACGCCAGCGTCCGGCTCGCCGATAGACTTCGTTGCGCCTGGAGAGCTCGAGTCCTGCATTCCGATCTCATTTCAGCTCTTCCTCTCCTGCACTGATGGTGCAACCCTCGACAGCGTTGACCTGACCATTCAGTGCACTGCAGAGGACAAGGAGGCGCTGATCGGAAGCGAGGAGGCTTCTCTTTCCGGAGGCGGCTGCGGGGAGATCAGCAGCGCGCTCTTGCTCCTTCCGGTGGTTCTTCTTCCGCGTCGTCGTCGGAGGACGGCTCAGTAGCAGAGCGTCCTGAGGTTGTTCGACGGGCATGCTACGATATGCTCGATGGAGAGTCTGATGCGATGCGTTGCCCTGCTGCTTGGTCTGTCGCTCCTCGGGTGTTCCGGGGACAAGTCCGATACCGGAACACCACCAGACGTTGACGCCGACGGTGACGGTGTCGTTGCCTCGGAAGACTGTGACGACAACGCGGCGACCACTTACCCGGGTGCCGTGGAGCTGTGTGATGGCATCGACAACGACTGCAACGGCAACATCGACAACAACGCACCAGACTCCGACTCGGACGGCACCTGTGATGCCTTCGACGTTGAGGAGTGCGATGGCCTCGACAACGACGGCGACGGCGACGTCGATGAAGAGCAGTCGGACACCGACGGCGACGGCACCTGCGATGCCCTCGATGCCGAGGAGTGTGACGGCCTCGACAACGACGGTGACGGCGACATCGACGAGGGCTACCTCGACAACGACGGTGACGGTGTCGCGGACTGTGTGGATGGCGAGGACTGTGACGGCGTGGACAACAACGGCGACGGTCAGATCGACGAGGGCTACGTCGACACCGACGGCGACGGCACTGCAGACTGCGTGGACGTTGAGGAATGCGATGGCCTCGACAACGACGGCGACGGCGACATTGATGAAGACTTCACCGACACCGATGTTGATGGTGTCGCGGACTGCATAGATGCCGAAGAGTGCGACGGGCTCGACAACGACGGCGACGGCGACACCGATGAAGGCTTCGACGACACCGACGGCGACGGCACCTGCGATGGGATCGACACCGAGGAGTGCGACGGGCTCGACAACGACGGCGATGGCGACACCGACGAGGGCTTCGACGACACTGACGGCGACGGCACCGCCGACTGCGTGGACGAGGAGGAGTGCGACGGTCTCGACAACGACGGCGACGGTGAGGTCGACGAGGAGGTCGGAGACGACAACGACAGCGACGGCTACCGACTCTGTGATGACGACTGCGACGACGACGACTCCGATGCCTACCCCGGCAACACCGAGGTCTACGATCTCATCGACAATGACTGCGACGGCATCGCCGATGAGGGCTTCATCGCGGTCGGTGACCTCTACATCACCGAGATCATGATCGATCCACTCAGCTCTGCAGACAACAAGGGCGAGTACTTTGAGGTCTTCAACGCCACCAGCGACGACATCTCGATGTATGGCTGGCTCATCTACGACACCTCCGGCGATCAATTCACCGTCGAAGACGACGTCACGGTTCCGGCCGACGACTACGCGGTCTTTGCCCGACGCGCCTCCAACAACGGCGGCGTGACCGCTGACTACGCCTACGACACCGACATGACCTTCGGCAACGGCAGCTCCGATGAGCTGTACCTGGACATCGACGGCACGGTCATCGACTCAGTCGCCTGGGACGGCGGCACGAATTGGCCCTACGCTGAGGGCATCGCGATGATGCTGGATCCCGACTACTACAGTGAGTCGGACAACGACGACTACAGCTACTGGTGCGATGCGTCCTCAGAGATCACCTCTGGCGGCGACCTCGGCACCCCGGGCGCCGACAATGATCTGTGCGGCACCATTGACCACGACGGAGACGGCTTCACTGGTGATGATGGCGACTGCGATGACGAGTCGGACACCGTCTATCCGGGCGCTGATGAGACTGAGCCTGGCGTCGACAACGACTGCGATGGCAGCATCGGCAACACCCTCCCCATCGCGGACGCTGAGCTGTCCACCTCTGGCACCCTCTCCGTCTGCGACACCCTGGAGCTCGACGGCTCTTCCTCCTCGGACCCCGACGGCGATCCGATCGTCGGCTACTCCTGGAGCATGGTCTCTGTTCCGACGGGCTCGATCCTCACGACCGCTGACATCGACAGTCCTGAGGAGCCCTCGCCGTTTCTGGTCCCTGATCAGGCGGGCACATTCACCCTCGGCCTGCTCGTCTACGACGGCACCGATGTCTCTGTGCAGGACACCCTCGACATCACGGTCATCGATCGAAGCGGCAGCAACTCCGTGCCCGTGGCCGAGGCGGGAGAGGATGACGAATACACTGCAACCTCAAGCTGCTCGTTCTTCGGTGGCTCCTGGCGCTGCTCGGACTGTGAGAGCGCATCCTTCGCTGTCGACGCCACGGGCTCCACTGACGGTGACGGCGACGAGCTCCGCTACACCTGGAGCACGACGAGCACCTACGCCACAATCGACAGCGAGGACGAGGGAGAGGCCACCATCACCCTCTCTGGGATCCCTGCCACCTATGGCAGCACGTCGACCACCACGGTCATCGTGACTGTCGAGGCCATTGACTGTGAGGGGGACACCGACACCGACACCCTCACCCTCTCCTACGACTGCACCGGCTCATGACTGAGCTGCTGGTGTTCACGTTCAAGGACGGACTCCTCTCGCGTATAGCCCACGACCTCAAGATCGAGGCCGAGCGGGTCATGCTCTCTCGAGATGGCGCGTCTCTGACTGTCACCGCGCCGGCCCGTGGCCTCAAGGTACGCTGTGCGATGAAGAGGGGTCGCGAAGACCATCGGGCGCTCTCTGCCAGCCAGCGGGGAGAGATTGAGTCGCTCATCTACGAGACGATCCTCGACGCTGAGCGCTATCCAGAGATTCTCTTCACCGGAACGATTCAGGATGCCTCGGTGTCGGGTGTCTTGACGATTCGCGGCACCAGCCAGGCGCTGACCCTGCCCTGGAACCCAAGTCGGGGAGTCATCACTGGAGAGATCACCATCGACCAGCGGTGCTTCGGGATCTCGCCTTACCGTGCGATGATGGGGGCGATCAAGCTCAAGCCAGCCCTCAGGATTGTCTGGCGGACCCCTGTGGTCTGAGAGTATTTTCTCTTGTGCAATGGGACCGAAACGCGGATCAGGCGGGTCCTCAAGTATGCTATAGCGTCTGATGGAGGTCTCAATGTCCCGTGCTCTCGCGCTTCTCTCCGTGCTCGCTGGCTGCAACGGACCCGACACCCAGATCGGCACCTATACCCAGGAGCCGGATCTAACCATTGTCTCCCCACCAGATGGAAGTGAGTACAACGAGGGTGAGGTCATCAACTTCGAGGCCCTGGTCAACGACGACATCGACGCTCCCGGGGAGCTGCTCCTGGTGTGGTCCAGCGACGTCGATGGGGAGCTGCTCACCACGGGAACCGCAGACGCGGATGGTGGAGTGCTGTTTGCCACCGCCAACCTCACCGCCGGCTACACGCACACCGTCACCCTCCAGGCGACCGACTCCGACGCGCTGACCAATTCCAGCAGCGTCACCATCACGATCATCGAGCTCCCGGATGCTCCAGAACTCAGCATCGTCCAGCCAGCAGCTGGGCAGTCGGGTGTGGAGGGCGAGGAGTTCGACTTCAAGGC
The DNA here is from genome assembly GCA_029251165.1 of Myxococcota bacterium. Classification (GTDB taxonomy): domain Bacteria; phylum Myxococcota_A; class UBA796; order UBA796; family UBA796; genus JAQXDW01. The sequence continues at coordinate 7,409 of JAQXDW010000016.1, read as the reverse complement.
CCAGGTGTTCGACTCCAAGGATGCTCCCGAGGATCTCTTGGTCACCATCACCACCGATGGCGAGGAGGGGCGCTTCTGCGCACCCGTCCCCGACGCCACCGGCCTCGTCTCCTGCCCATACACCCTCAGCCCTGCGGTGCACGGTCTCGTCTTTACCGTCGAGGACTCCGAGGGCTTCACCGACTCCTCCACCGTCTACTTCACCGTGGTCGCGGGCTCTGAGATCGACGACGACGAGGACGGCTGGACCGAGAGCCAGGGCGACTGCGACGACGACAACCCCAACGTCAACCCCAACGTCGAAGAGTACGCCAACGGCATCGACGACAACTGCGATGGCAACATCGACGAGGGGACCAACGGGTACGACGACGACGGCGACGGCTACTCCGAAGATCAGGGCGACTGTGACGACGGCAACGTCGACGTCAACCCCGGCGAGACCGAGATCTGCGACAACAACCGGGATGACAACTGCGATGGCTCAGAGGAAGCCGAGGACGCCATCGACTGCACGACCTACTACCGCGACTATGACGGCGACGGCTACGGCAGCAGCACGGACAAGTGCCTCTGTGGTCCCGATGGAGACTACACCGTCCAGAACAGCTCCGACTGCTACGACTACAACGCAGACGCCAACCCGACCCAGGGAGGGTACTACAGCACCAGCCGTGGTGACGGAAGCTACGACTATGACTGCGACAGCAGCGAGACGAGGTACGACACCAGCAGCGGTGTCTGCAGCGGAGCGGTCTGGATCTGCAGCACGTCCACAACGGGCTGGTCTGGCAGCATCCCGAGCTGCGGCGCCAGCAGCGACTATGTGACGGACTGTGATGCCAACTTCCTGTCCTGTGATGAAGTGACCTCAGCCGTCTCGCAGTCTTGTAAGTAGTGTGAACCACTCATGATGCTCAGGGCTCCAGGGGCCTGGGGCCGGAGAGCGGCGCTGCTGAGCGGACGCCGCGCATTCTAAAGCACGACGTGCAGCAGCAGGCTGGTGGTCGCGAGGACCGCGAGGCCGTAGCTGGTGGTGCCAGAGATGCGCTGCACCCTGTAGGCCCGGTCCAGTGTCTCCAGATCGGCTGTGCTGGAGATGATCGTGTGCTGCCGCAGCGCGATCGCCGCCAGTCCCCCGGCAACCCCTGCGCTGGCACAGCCACCGATGAGCCACACCGGGCGTCTCGCTGGGGGCAGCTCGCCGTAGTCGATCTCACGGATCTCTCCGGGCGGGATGTAGACGATCTTTCCGTATCGGGTCTCCACGCGATCGGAGATGGTGACGAGGTACTCACCGCTGGGAAGGGAGATCGGGAAGACGGTTTCTACGCCGTTCAGGGCGCTGTGGTAGCCACGGGGCAGCGCATCAATGTAGAGCTCGCCAGTGTCTTCGGCGGTGCTGAGGGCCGCCGAGACCGCCTGGTCGTACTGGGCGCGTAGCGCATCCCCCAGCGTGGGATCCCAGCGGCTGGGGTCGGTGCGGTGGGCAGCGACAAATGCAACGTCTGCTGCAATCGGATCGTTGTCGAGGACACGTCGTGTGGCGCTGCTGAGGTAGAGCTCCGAGAGGTCCTGCGCGCGGGGGCGCTCCCCACAGCCCAGTGAGCGCTGCGCGCGCTGGAGTCGGTCGTCCGCGTCCTCCAGCCGACCCTCCAGCATCATCAGTCTTGCCTCCAAGGCAAGCGCAGCGGTGTCTTCGCAGTCTTCGGCAACCGCAAGTGCAACAAGGGAGAGCACAACCATCACCATCTCCTGGTCAGGAGGTATCCTGTGCCGAGCGGGCTGTCATCGCTGGAACCTTGTGAAGAATATCGTAAAAAACCACCTTGTTTGCTGGATCGCAGAGATGAACTATCGGCGGTCCGCTCCGTGGTGAGACACCACGCGCCGAGCCCCAGGAGACGGTGATGTCACGGCGGAGGTGGCCGAGGGGGGCGTGAACGTCTGCGAGGGCTGTGACCAGCTGTGCGGCTCCCTCGACGCCAAGAGACAGCCGGTGGGTGTCGAGGTCCAGCGTGATGGTGGTGCAGCAGAGGTGAGTCCACCAGCCGACGAGACCGGCCAGCGCACCCGGCACGCTCATCGGTCCAGCGCTGAGCTCGATGAGGTGAGCCAGTCCGGTTGCGATCGGGTCCGGCTGGGAGCTGCCGGGCTGCGGCGTGAAGTCGAGGAGGACTCTGCGGACTGCAAAGATGCGCTCTGACATCGCCTGGAGTACCGGTGGAGGAGCGGATCGCGAGAGAGGGTAGATGGAGAGGTCGCGGTCCTCGCTGAGGGTGTAGAGGATGTCGTCATACATCGCTACGCGGCGGCTCAGCCCTCCGCTGGCTGTGATGACCTGCTGGTGGAGAATGAGGGAGCGCAGCTGCTGCAGCAGCCACCCACGGCAGGCAAGGGCGAAGCCAGGCGACAAGGCTCCCTGGTTGCTCAGATCGGTGATGAGGCGGTGGCCCACCACCTGAAGGTTGTCGAGGATACGGAGGTGGGCGGTGATCGCAGGGTCGGGCATGGTATCTCCAGCTGGCCTGGAGACAAGCAAGAACCGACCCAGCGATAAGTCTATGGGATCACTAAAGGGGGGTGGCTCACTGACGGACACCTGACGGTGAGGTCTGACGGATGATCAGGCCTGTTTGGTCTCGGGTGTTCTCATCAGGTGAAGCATCGCCGGCAGCAGGAACAGATCCGCCAGCACCGCTGCGATCATGGTGACCGAGGAGAGAATGCCGAAGTGTCGGGTCGTGGTCAGGTCGCTGGAGGCGAGGATTCCAAAGCCAGAGACGAGCAGCATGCTGGTCAGGACGATGGCGTGTCCTGCGCCGAGGTAGGTTCGTCCGATTGGGTCGGGTGAGCCTGCGGCGGACTCTTGACGGTAGCGAACCAGGAAGTGAATGGTGTCGTCGACCGCCAGCCCGATGGCCACAGTGAACGAGACGATGTTGCTGGTCTGCAGGTCCGCTCCCATCAGCCCCAGTGCTGCGAGGGTGAACACCAGCGGCACGAGGTTGGGAAGGGCAGAGATGAGGGCGAGCTTGGCGCTGCGCAGCAAGATCCACATCACCACCAGGATCACCGCGAAGACCATGCCGACGCTGGAGAGCAGATCGGTAATCAGCCCGCCGATGCCAATGCTGGCGATGAGTCCATCGCCGGTGACGTCGACCCGGGCATCGGGAAAGATGGCCTCTGCGCGAGCCTGTAGGTCTTGGTGGAGGGCGACGAAGGCCGGGCCCCCTGCGTCTGCACACAGGGCCATGATCCGGACCTGTCGATAGTCCTCAGTGACCACTGCGCTCAGGGACAGCTCGCCGGACATCTCCGCCAGCAGGAGCTCCTGTGCGATGGCCTCACGGCTCTCTGGCAGGGCGTCCTCTCCGGTCAGGGACGTGTGGATTCGGCCGACGTAGCCCGCGAGCGAGGCCGTCCACCGAACGGGCTCCTCGGCGCGCAGCTCCGCCTCCAGGGCTGCAATCCGAGAGATGTCCTCGGGGTCGAGTAGATCCCCGTCTCTGGCCTCGATGTGGATGAAGATCGGCACCACGCCCGACAGCTCTTCCTCGGCGAGGGTGACCGAGGTGAAGGTGTCGTGTCCGGGTCGGTACATCTCCAGAAGGTGTGAGTTTGGTCGGACACCGCTCCCGATGAGGCCCGCGAGGAGGGTGGCGATCAGGGAGAGGATGATGACGGTGCGTGGGCGGGCTGCGACCATGCTGGAGAGGCGAGCGAAGATTCGTCGCTCGCGCGTGGGACGCTCCGTGGGGGGCGCTCCGACCCGGTGAACGGGCACAAATGCCATCCAGGTCGGCAGGAACAGCATCACTCCGATCCAGGTGATCATCACCGCAACGCCGGCCTGCAGGCCGAAGTCTCGGATGACTCGGGTGTCGGCGATGAGGAGGGAGAAGAAGCCGGCGGCTGTGGTGAAGGTGGTCAGGAAGCAGGCCACCGCCATGTGCCGCATGGTGCGCCCCATGGCCTGCTCTGGATCCCGATCGATGATCAGCTCCTCGCGATAGCGGCTGACCAGGTGGATCCCGTCGGCGACGCCGATGATCAGGATGAGGACCGGGACCAGGACGGAGAGGATGTTGAGGGTCACGCCGGCAGAGAGCAGGGCCCCCATCGCCCAGATGATGGCACCGAGAACCGAGAAGAGCGGCCCGAGTCCTGTGAGAATCCGCCGAAACAGCAGACAGATGGTCACCGCGAACAGCAGGGTGGTCAGCGGCACATACTTCACGAGGTCGTTCATCATCATCGAGACGACCTCGGCGCGCACGAACGGCACCCCGGTGGTGTGGAGGGTCACGCCGTCGGGCAGGGGTACGGTGCGGGCGCGCGCGACGAGCCGGGTGACCACAGGCTCCAGATCGGCGACCTGGGAAATCTCCGAGCGGATCCGCACCCGCAGGACGGTGGTCTGACCATCCTCAGAGACCATCATGCGGCTCAGGATCGGATCGGCGGCGCCCACGGTCAGGGCCTCGCCCAGGGTGCGCTCTTCCAAGGCGGAGCGGATGCGAAGCTGCTGGTCTTCTTGCTCGATGAGGGGCGTGTTCTGCAGCGAGGTGACGGTCACGACGTCTGCGTCGGCCTCCATCTCAGCATGCAGCTCCACGAGCGCCGCACCCGCAGCAGAGAGCTGCGGGCCGGTGAGGATGAGGAGGAGGTCGTTGTCCTCGCGGCCGAACGACTGCTCGATCTCACGGAGGCGATCGATCATCGGTCCCCGGTCGATGAAGACCGCCTGGGGGGTGAAGTCGATGGGGATCTCGACGGACACACGGCGGGTGATGCCGAGCGCAGAGAGCAGGGTCAGCAGGAGGACGATCGCCAGGGCTGTGCCGCGTCGGCGAACCACCCACCGCCCGAACGCCTCACGCACTCAAGTCTCCTCTTTGGAAGACTCGGCGCTGGAGTCGGACGTCTCGCCGAGCTGAATCTCGCCGCCGAGCAGCGCGGAGATCTTGAACAAGGCGAACGCGCCGAGTCCCACACCGAGCCAGAGGGTCGCGACTCGGATGATGATCGCTGCGGCGATGGACTGCTCTGGCGTGACGCCGGCCATGAGCCGGGGGGCCATCTCGACCATCATGGCCTCGGTCGGGCCGAGGCCACCGGGGCTGCCTGTGGCTGCACCGCCGATGGTGGCGAAGGCGTAGAGGAAGACCGCGGAGTCAAAGGTGACCTTGACCCCGAGCCCGTAGAAGACCAGCAGGTAGCCGAGGCACTCGGCAGCCCAGGCGATGATGCTGAGGAAGATGGTCAGCAGCAGCGGCACTGGTGATGCACACGTCCGCATCGCGTCGTACAGCTCTCGCAGCTTGGGCACCACCTTCTTCACGATCGGCACCTGCTCCAGGATCCTGAACACCGCCATGCTGAGGGTGGGGATCGCGACGACGACCAGGCCGACGAGGATGAGCCCGGCCGGAATTGCCAGGGCCTCGGTGCGAATGGCGTCGTGCTGAGCAGCGTAGGTGCTCACGGACAGGCCTGCGAGGATGAGCATCGCGATGGCGTCGGTGAGGCGCTCGGTGACCAGCGCAGGGATGGTTCGAGACATCGGAGTGCCGAGCCGAGCGTTGACGACGTAGGGCTTCAGCATCTCGCCTGCCTTCGCGGGTGAGATCACCATCGCGAGGCCAGCCGCGAAGTTCCAGGCATCTTCACGAAGCGGCATGTCGACGCCCAGACGACCGAGCAGGTAGTGCCACTTGGCGAACCGAAGTCCGTAGTTCAGCAGGGTCAGCAGCAGGACTGGAATGAACCAGACCCACTTGAAGATGGCGAACTGGGTCTTGACCTCATCGAAGCCGATCCAGATCGTGTAACCGAGATAAAACGCAGCGCCGAAGGCAATGGCAACGATGACCCAGCGCCTGAAGCGGTGCACCAGATTGGTGGACATGGAAGCGCATATATCCGCTCGCGGATATATCCGGCGGAGTCGGAGAGAAGATGGCTTGGTTCCTCGTCAGCACCCGTGGAGGAAAGCCAGCTGCGGTTGAGGCTTCCAATTGGCTCTCTGCGCTTGGGAACGGCCTGGAACAGCTCGGTGCTGTTGCGAGTATTGATCGCCTTGCCTGTGAGGTATTGGCGAACGGTACGGTCCTGGTTCGAGACGTGCGCACCGGGCAGGGCTTTGTGGTTCAGCCCAGAGAGGCCAGCCAGAGCAGCGCCCTTGAGGAGCCTGAGGAGATGCTCCTGATGCCGGCGGACACTGAGGGCACCACCAGCGAGAGCGGCCTGCAGGACGATCCTGCGCCGGTCATGCTCGCCGATCCGCTCTCCAGCCTCTCCACGCCCCAGCTCACCACGCTGCTCAGCCGCATCGAGTCCACCACGACCACTGCCGCGGCGTGGCGTGTGGCGCTGGAAGGGGCCCGCGCGCTCATTCCAGCCGAGTCAGTCTCTGCGCTGGCTCGGGACTGGGATGGAACCCTCCGCTTTGTCGACGCTCTCGGGCCGACCGCTGACCGTGTCATCGGACGTGAGGTTCCCGCTGGACAGGGCATCGCAGGCTTCTGTGTGCTGCGTCAGGTCAGCCTCATCATCAACGAGCCCCATCGCGACCCGCGCTTCTTTGCGACGATGGATCGGGTCACCGGCTACCGGACCGTGACCCTCATCGCAGCACCAGTCTGCTACGAGGGCTCCCTGTTTGGCTGCCTGGAGATGCTCAATGCGCCCGAGGCGTTCACGCAGGAGCACCTGGAGCTGATCAGCATCATCGCTGACAGCCTCGCCGAGCAGCTCCTCGTCGTCGGCTAGCCCGACGCTCCAGGATGCGCCAGGAGCTCACTGCACGCGGACCGACACCACCAGACCACCCTTGACGTCTTCGCGGAGCTGCTGCTGGAGCTTGACGTAGAGGTCGCGGTTTTCGGGATCCACGGTGTCGAGGTCGACCACGCCGCTGTCCTGCTCGCGAGCGGAGTGCTTCTTGAGCGAGAATTCGACGGCGGTGTCATCGGAGAAGGTCATCCGCCACATGTGCCGGTTGTCGACGGTCCAGCGGTTGCCGGAGGTGTCGGTCAGGGTGGCGGTGGTCTTCAAGGTGCAGTCGTACATCCAGGGAGAGAAGTCGCTGTCATAGAGGCAGGAGACGTCACCGGGGATGGTGCCTGGCTTGACGGTGATGTTGCTGACCTCTTGCCAGGTCAGCTTCTTGTACTGGTTTCCGCCGTCTGCAGAGATGCGGAGTGCATCCTCGGCAGTGGTCCAGCCCGCGTCTGCGAAGAAGTCCTCGGAGCGCTCGATCCGGATGACCTGTCCGCTCTTGGAGGTGCCGTCTGCGAAGGTCAGGGTGACCTGGATATCGGCGTTGCTGGGCTCGGGCTCGGGCTCGGGCTCGGGCTCGGGCTCGGGTGCAGGGGCTTCTGCGACGGGCTCGGCAACGGCGG
>JAQXDW010000140.1 GCA_029251165.1 Myxococcota bacterium | reverse complement strand
TCCACGCCGAGTCATCATCCGCCCACTCCATGGCACCGCTCACGATGCCTCGCAGCTCTGTGAGCAGCTCCCTGGCCTGCGCCAGGACGGCTCGACGCTTGTTCACCACGTCGAGGTGTCTGAGGTTTTGAACAGGTATTCAGTAACCTGGATTTTTGTACAGTCGCGCTGCCAGAATCTGACATGGAGAATCCGACGTGTCCAAGGGTATTTCGGGCTTGACGTGGCAAGTCAATTGCCAGCCTCTGTCCTTGAAGAGTCTGAATCTGGGTATGGCTGCGGGTTCTGCGGAACGCAGCGATTGAGCACCGGGCGTCGGGCCGCGGTGGGTTTGTCATGATCTACGGCTACGCGAGGGTGAGCACCGCCGACCAGGCTCCGGAGCTTCAGGTGGCAGCATTGGAACGGGCTGGGTGTGAGGAGGTGGTGACTGAGCACGCCAGCGGGGGGAAGCGTGAGCGACCTGTGCTGCAGGGGCTGCTCGGTCAGTTGACCACCGGGGATGTGGTCGTGGTCTGGAAGCTGGACCGGCTGTCTCGATCGTTGGTGGACCTGCTGTGGATCCTGGAGCGTATCGAGCAGGCGGGAGCAGGATTCCGCTCGGTGACGGAGAGCATCGACACAACCACGGCAGCGGGCCGGATGCTTCTGATGATGCTGGGCGCCTTCGCCGAGTTCGAGCGCGAGATGATCCGCGAGCGCACCCGGGCGGGACTGGAGGTGGCGAAGAAGAAGGGCCGGCTTCTTGGTCGCCGTCCAAAGCTCACACCGGAGCAGCAGGCGATGGTGGTCGAGTTGATCACCGCCGGGCGGGGGCAGCGCGAGGTCGCTCGTCTGCTCGGGGTGAGTCAGAAGACCATCAGCCGCATCTGGCGACGGAACAATACGACTCAGGTTTCTGACTCACCAGAGCGGGCGTCCGACAGTCAAGTGAAGAATTTGCCCGGCGAAGGTCATAAACGCTCGTTAATGACTCACCGGGGGGCGGCATGAACACCGGCTCCCACAGCCAAGAGGCCACACGATGGCTGCCCTGAATCGACGAGCCGATCTCCTCACCCGACGTGAGGCCGCTGTCTACATCGGACGAAGCTACTCCTGGCTCTCCCGGCACCACCCCGAGAACGGCGGACCGCCGCTGCTGCGGCAGGGCAGAGCGGTCTACTACCGGAAGGCAGACCTGGACCGCTGGCTAGATCAGGACTGCCTCATCACACGCTCAACTCCCCGTGAGGTTCCAACGTGTACTTCTTCAAGCCCAGGAACAGCCAGTACTGGTGGGTCGAATTCCGCCTCACCACCGGTCCCAACAAGGGCAAGAAACGCAAGCGCTCCACCGGAGAAGCCAATCGTCGAAGTGCTGAGATCGCAGCAGGCCGCATACGGGCCGCTCTCGAAGAAAAAGCTGCGGAGCAAGCCGCTGCCCTTCCCGAGCCCGTCGGCACGCCACTCGTCGAGCTGAGCGGCTGGGATGTCGCCCGGGCGAAGGCCAAGGGCACCGGCGCGCGACAGCTCCGCAGCATCACCGACTGCTGGAAGCACCTCACCCGGCTGTTCGGCACGGAGTACAGCATCGCTGACCTCAGCTACGACACCGTCGAGGCCTACATCGCACACCGACGGGATGAGGGAGCGCGCGGGCAGTCCATTCGCAAGGAGACCCAGGCGCTCCGTCGGGGGCTGGTGATCGCCAAGCGCCGGAAGCTGCTGGCTGAGATGCCGGAGTTTCCCGCCATCCGTGATGATCCGCCCAGCACCATCCTTCGTGGTCAGCTCCACGAGCCCGAGGTGCTCATGCAGTGGCTCGCTCAGCTCGTGCGGGAGGAGAAGCGAGATGGTCGAGCGAGGGGAGCTGCTGCTCAGGCCGAGCTCGTCCTCTCCACCGGTCTTCGGGCGATGGAGGCGCAGCGGCTGTGCTTCAACTGGGTCGAGCCCGCCCCGGAGGAGGTCAAGCAGGCCTCTGGGGCTGCTGCCCTGTTGAGGGTGCCGAGTTGGGCGACGAAGACCCGCAGCGAGCGCGTCGTCGGGCTGACCATGCGAACTCTCACGCTCATCCACCAACTCGCTGCCGACAAGGCTCCCGACACGCCCCTGCTGCCAGGCCGCCACGACAAGGCGTTCCGGCGAGCCTGCCGGGAGCTGGGCTACACCCGCAACATCACCCTTCGCGATCTTCGGCACTGCTACGCCACATGGTCCGCTCAAGGCACCGGCGATGCCGCTGCAGCCCAGGCGGCGTTGGGGCACAGCCAGCTCGCCACAACCCAGCGATATCTCACCGCAACCCTGAGCCGCACCGCCGCGGCCTCGGTGGCCGTCGAGCGAGCACTCGGAGGGGCTTCTGCCCCAACCTCGGTGCCCCAACCTGGAGGGGCGAAGTGTGAAAATCCAGGTTTAAGGTATCGGGGAGACAGGATTCGAACCTGCGGCCCTCTGCTCCCAAAGCAGATGCGCTACCAGACTGCGCCACTCCCCGATACCAACCGGACTTAGCATTCACGGAGCCTGCCGGCAAGAGGTGAGGGCAAGCGACCAGCAGGACCAGGCGCGCGAGCACCCCTGGGCACCGAATCGGCTCACCAGCATGGTCGTCGCACCCCAGGACTCGCTCCCTCATCGCACCACATCCGCAGCGGGGCCTCTGGCAGCATCGCCTTCATTGCATGCCGCATACGCAGCATGCTGCCGAGCATCGATGAGCGGGCGGCGTTCCTCATCGCACGGCCATCGACTTGAGAAGTGTGCGATCGGACGTGGTGTCGCGGAGTGTCATGCTACCGTGTCGTCAACATGGAAAGGAGGAGCAGATGCACAGAGGGCTGTTGATGGTTGCGCTGGCAACCGGCTGCGACGACACCACCTTTGAGGCCCACAGCAGCAGCAGCGGTGGCACAACGGAGTCGGGGTTCACCGGCACGATGGAGGTCATCGAGACGAGCTGCCTCGAGGGCTGTCATTCTGCGACGAGTCAGGCGGGAGGACTGGACCTTGAGACCGACTTCTGCGGGAGCACTGTAGGCATCCCTTCCCTTGCATATGCTGCTGCGGGGAACCTCATCGAGGCCGGCGATGCCACCGCCAGCGTGCTGTACCTCAAGCTCATCGCGGACGACAGCGTCGGCGGGGTCATGCCCATCGGCGGCGCGCTGGATGAGTCCTCCATCGCGGTCGTAGGCGACTGGATCGATGCTGGCGCGGTGTGCGCGGAGGACACCGACACCGACACCGACACCGACACCGACACCGAAGACACCGGGAGCGATGAGGCCGGGTATGACTTCGAGACCGTCGTGGCAGAGGTCTGGCCGCGCTGCACGGGCTGTCACCTCGACGGCGGACAGGCCACTCCGACCTTTGGAGAGGATCCCGGCAACCTCATCGACCAGCCGTCGAACTACTACGACTACCTCACGCTGGTTGTCCCCGGCAATCCGGAGGCGAGCTTCCTCTACCAGAAGGTGAGGGGAACGCACGACGACACTGGTGGATTCATGCCGCCTTCTGGTGACCCCCTCACGACCGAGCAGCTCGGCATTTTGTATGGCTGGATTCTGGAGCTGGAGCAGTGATGTTGACCCTACTGATTGCAATCAATTCTGCGAGCGCCTACGTCGACGAGGCCTGCCAGGACGTCGCAGACGCCGGCCCGCCAGCGGACTATGACGAGCAGGGGCAGCAGGACTTCCTGCTGAACTACTTCGCCCTCGCCACCACGCTCTCCCCGCTTCACGCCCCGGTACCGCACAAGGCAGGGACGGGCGGAGCCGGCATCGAGCTGGCGATCATCCCGCCGCTGTCGTGTGAGCGCCGGCTGGTTCTGAACTACACGAAGACGGAAGACACGAACAAGGCGCCCGTGGCACCCCGCCCGCGCGTCTCGTTTGCGTTCCCGAAGATCGGAGAGAAGATCGTTCCGTATGCGGGGCTGGGGTACATCCCGCCGGTGACCGTGTTCGGCACCCGCAACGTGGTGATCTCCGCAGAGGCGGGCTTCGGCGTGAGCAGCGACAAGGGGCTTCAGTGGGGCGGTCGCTACCACGCGACGCTCATGAAGACGGTCGCTGAGATCGCCACGCCGTTTGATGAGAGCGCCGAGGCGGTCGACGACCTGTTCATCGGCTCGACCTTCGGCGTCGATCTGATGGGCGGCTGGCGCGCCGAGCGCTTCACCCCCTACGCCGCCATCGGCTTTACCGACGTCAGCACCTTCTTCTACATCGGAGACGACGGCATCGTCGGAAACAACGCGGAGCCGTTTGCGGGCATCACCGCCTCAGTAGGCGCTCAGTTTCGCGCGTCCGAGCACGTCCAACTCGCCGCAGAGTTCTACACCGCTCCAGGCGTCATCTACACGGGACGAATGCGCGGAACCTGGATCTTCTGAGGCTCAGGTGTCTGAGATCTCGGCGAGCAGTCCGGGGAGGTGAGTGAAGGCCTGGCCGCGATGGCTGATGGCGTTCTTGTCCGCTGCGGACAGCTCCGCCATGGTCTGTCCTGGTCGGGCATCGGGGAGGAACAGCGGGTCGTAGCCAAAGCCACCTGCACCGCGCAGGGCCACGGCGATGCTTCCTTCGCAGTATCCCTCGATCACACGCTCTCCGCCCGACCAGACCACTGCCATCGCACAGACGAACCGAGCAGTGCGTGTGGTGATTCCGTCCAGCGCGCTCAGGAGGTGGCGGTTGTTGCTCTGGGCCGTGGCCTCTGGCGTCCAGCGCTTGGAGCGCACGCCGGGCTGTCCGCCCAGGGCGTCCACCACCAGACCAGAGTCATCCGCAACCGCCATGATCCCGGTGCGCTCGTATACAAACCGGGCTTTTTGGAGGGCATTTCCGGCAAAAGTGTCCTGCGTCTCTGGCGGCTCGGGAAGCGCTGGCCAGTCCGACAGGCCACTGAAAGAGACCGCCGTTCCGGCAAACAGGTGGCGCAACTCTTCGATCTTGTGGGGGTTGTTGCTGGCGAGGATCAGCCTCATCGGGACCTCCAGATGTGCTCGGCTATATCCACCGCGACGGTGGGATGTGGTAGCCTGCCCCTGAATTCAGCATCTGGCTCAGGAGAGGTCGATGAATAAGGTCATGAGTATTGCGAAAATGGCGGGGCTGCTTGGCTTTGCCGCCCTCCTCGGCTGCGACGGTGGAGAGGAGACTCCCACCCTCACCCTGGGCTCTGGTGGCGGCGGAGAGTGTGGTCTGACCCTCGATGGTCTGACCGATACCGAGTGGTTGTTCCTGGACACCAAGCCAGACAAGACCGACTTCGCCAACATCAAGACCCGCATGAAGTTTGTCACCGAGGGTGACAAGCTGATCGCCAAGTACAACGTCGGCTCGCTGTCGGACATGTACGACTACACCTGCGATGTCAGCGGCGAGGAGCTGGTCTGCAAGCAGGAAGCGAACGTCATGGCCTGGTGTCAGGCGCGGCTCGCGGACGGCAAGGAGTGCGACGCGGCATGGCTCAAGGAGCAGGAAGCCTCCCTGACCGACGAGCAGATCGCGGAGGGCATCAAGGCGGCCGACGCGGACTTCAAGCAGTACAAGGGCACGCCGCGTGAGGCGACCTTCAAGCAGACCTACAACTCCATGGGCAACAAGCTCCGTGGTGTGCTCTACGTCAAGATCGACAAGCGCAAGTGTCGCCTGCGTGTCCAGGACATGTACCGCTTCTACTACAACGGTCAGTGGGGCGAGGACAGCAATCCGGCCGGCATCAACCCCTTCGTCAAGAACGAAGAGGGCGACCTGCTCTGGGAGCACTGCGACAACCCGCGTGACCTCGTCGACCTCACGGCTGCGGAGTACCCCTCAGACCCGGCCAACGTCCTGAACAAGGGCAAGCACGAGGTCGGCAAGCCGGTCCACTACTGGTTCCTCTCTGGCGACTACCTCAGCCCGGAAGAGGGCTGCAGCTACAGCTACGACCTCTACAAGAACTACAAGCCGACGCAGAAGGACCAGAAGCCTGAAGAGGTTGAGGTCAAGGGCAAGAAGGAGATGCGCTGGCACTTCTCGGACTCCTTCGCGGAGGCCAGCGGTCCCGGCGAGGCTGAGATCATGACCATGGTCGTGAACAAGGCCTGCACCGGCAAGGAGGCCGTCAAGATGGTCACCTGCAACGCGCTGCTGGTCACTCCCGCCGCCGCTGCCGCCGAGTAGTCCTCAGAGTCATCACGCAACCGCGTGCGCGTTACTCGACGCGCATGCGCCACAGGGTGCCCTGTGAGCCGTCCATCAGGATGACTCCCAGGGCATCCAGCTCTTTGCGGATGGCGTCAGAGGCTGCGTAGTCCTTGCTGCGGCGGGCCTCGTCACGCGCGACGATGCGCGCCTCGATGTCGGCCTCCGTCTTGTCGATGGCCGCCAGTCGGAGCCGCCGGACTTCCTCGAACCACGCGCTGCTGTTTCTGCCGCCGATGCCCATCACCCGCCCGACCTGAGCGAATGCCTTGAGCGCGGGAGCAGCCATGGCGGCGCCGCGCCGCTGGGCCTTCTTCAGCCCGCCGAACCGATTGACCGCACGGACCAGCTCCCAGAGCACCGACAGGGCACGGGCGGAGTTGAAGTCGTCTCGCATCGCCTCGGAGAACCGCTCGGTGAAGGTCTCACAGAGGCGGTGGAGATCTGCGGCGGGCTCACCATAGGACGAGACGAGGGAGGCAGCGGACTCGTTGACCGGGCGCGTGCTGAGCGCCTCCAGAAGCTCTCGGGCCTGATAGAGGCGATCGAGCGAGGCGACCGCCTCCGCCAGCCGATCCGGAGAGTAGGGCAGGGGAGAGCGGTAGTGGCTCTCCATATAGACCAGCCGCAGCGCCTCGGCGGGCACCTCTGAGACGATGTCGCGGATGCGCACAAAGTTGCCCAGCGACTTGCTCATCTTCTGGCCATCGTGGGCGGTCAGGTGGCCGTTGTGGAGCCAGTACTTTGCGAACGGCCCGTGGCCGGTTCCGCACTCGCTCTGTGCGATCTCGTTCTCATGGTGGGGGAAGATGAGGTCGATCCCGCCGCCGTGGATGTCGAAGGTCTGACCGAGGTACCGCATCGACATCGCCGAGCACTCGATGTGCCAGCCGGGTCGGCCTGCTCCCCACGGGCTGTCCCAGGAGATCCCCTCGGTGGTCGCTTTCCACAGCGCAAAGTCGGCGGGGTGACGCTTGCGGGAGTCCACCGCGACGCGCTCACCGGCCCGCAGATCGTCGAGCTTCTTCCCCGACAGCTTGCCGTACTCTGGGAAGGACTCCACCGCGAAGTAGACGTCTCCCTCGACCGCATAGGCGTGTCCCCGATGGACCAGGCTCTCGACGAGCGAGATGATCTCCGGGATGTGCTCGGAGACCTTGGGCTGATGCTGGGGAATGGCGAGCCCGAGCTTTGCGAGATCTTCGTCCAGTGCATCGATGAACCGGGCGGACAGGGCGAGGGGATCCTCACCGAGCTCTCCTGCGCGCTGGATGATCTTGTCGTCGACGTCGGTGTAGTTCCGCACGAAGGTGACGTCGAGCCCCTCCTCCACCAGCCATCGATAGATGAGATCAAACGACAGCATCGCGCGCGCATGGCCGATGTGACAGTAGTCGTAGACCGTCATCCCACAGACATACATCGAGACCTTGCCGGGCTCGGCGGGCTGAAAGTCTTCGAGAGAGCGGCTCAGAGAGTTGTAGATGCGCTGTGTGTTGGACATGTGGGTGTCTATCTAGGGGATGATGGCTTGCGCAATCGAGACACCCGGCGCATTGTGAGCGCATGTCCCGAGAGTTTGCCGCTGGTCGACTGGCAGTCGGCGCGCTGCTGCGAGAGTCCGCTGCGCCCGGCGGGCTTGTCGTGGTCGGGCTGGTTGCGATCGGCGTGAGCCTGATGGCTGGTCAGGCGGTCTTGCGGTCCGGGCTGGTTCCGGGACTCGCCGGGCTGTGCATGGTGATCGGCGGGCTGCTGCCCAGCGTGCTGGCGGTCGCGCTGCCGGTGGGTGTTCTGGCCGGACTGGTTGCTGCCGGGCAGGCATGGGCGGAGCGGGGGGACTGGCTGGCGATGACGTCTTCTGGACTCTCCGGCCGGGTGCTGCTGCCTGGGCTGCTGGCTGCGGGGGCACTCTGTGGTGTGGGAGAGGCCGGACTGGCGCATGTCTTGGAGCCTGCCGGTCGCCGGCTGGTCCGTGAGGCCATGATCACCGCAGCGGGGGAGGTCACCCTCCGACCTGGCCAGCCCGCTGAGGTTGGCGGGGTGCTCCTCCACGCAGCGCGGGTGGAGGGCGCAGACCTCGGGGGCTTGTTCATCGCGACAGAGGGCGCGGCGATGAGTGCGGTGTCGGGGCGGGTGTCTGGTGGCGTCCTCTCCCTGAGGGAGGGAACCGCTGCGGGGCTGACCGACGACTGGACGATGACGTTCGCGGAGGCGCAGCTCGCCCTGCGCCCAGCGACACCACGGATGGAGAACGCGGAGCGCTCGACGCCCTCGCTCACAGGGCTGATCATGCGGATGGAGGCAGAAGGGCGACCGGCGGCTGTGGAGCGGCTGGCGCTGTACAAGCGGACCGCGCTCCCGCTGAGCCTGCCGCTGCTCGCCGTCCTCGCCCTGCCGCTGGGGGTGCGCGGTGTCCGACCGGCTGCGGCAGCCACCGCTGTGACCCTGGCTTGGTGGGCAGTGATGCGGATCTGCGATCAGGCTGTCGGCAGCACCGGTCCGATCCTGGCCGCAGCCATCCCGCCCGCAGCACTCGCCTTGGCTGCTGCGGTGGCGTGGCTGACCTGGCGGGAGGCATGATCCTCGCTCGACTCATCGCAGCGCGCGTTCTGGGCTGGAGCGCGGTGGCCGCCGCCCTGGTCGCTGGACTGGCCGCTCTGGCCGGCGCGGTCGAGGCTGCGCGCCTTGGGCCGTCAGCCGCTGCTGCCCTCGCCCTGACCCAGGTTCCCGCGGCGCTGATCCTGCTGATGCCGATCCTGGCTGCTCTGGGGGCAGCGGTGGCGGCCGCGCGGATGGCCGCGCTCGGTGAGGAGCTGGCCCTGGCCTGTGGCGGCATCAGCCCGTGGCGGACCGGGGCGGCTGCGGCGGGTGTGGGGCTGCTGCTCGGGCTCGCGCAGTGGGGCTGCGCGGATCTGGTGGTCAGCCACGCAGAGGCCCATCGCCGGACGCTGCTGTCGGAAGCCGGCACCGCCTGGGTCTGGCTGGATGGCGCGGCGATTCATCCGGAGCGTCGCCTGAAGATCGCGCTGGAAGACGATCGCATCACGGAGATTCGTCCGCTGGTCGCCGGAGAGATCTCGGAGGAGGCGCTGAGCCGTGCAGCGATGCTTCAGCAGCCACGGACCGCCAGCGGAGCGGCCCTCACTGGTGCGACGCTGACCTCTGCCAGGCTGGAGTGGATCAGCCGCCGGGTGCGGGTGCTTGCCTGCGGGCTGCTGGCGTGGCTGGTCTGGGTGACCGGCATCGGCCAGGCCGGGACCCGACGGATCGGCGGTGCCCTGGTGCTCGCGGTCGGCTGGCAGGCGCTTGACCTGCTGCTATACACCGCCGCGACCCAGGGGCGACTCCCGGTCCTGATCGGAGGCACCGGGGCGACCGTGGCGCTGGCGGCAGTGCTGCTGGGGAGGCGTCAGTCTAGCAGGAGCATGTGATCGATCTTTCCGCTGGGGATGAACAGCTTGGAGGGCGCGCCCTCCAGGGCCTTGTTGCTGTCGGTGCGGTAGCCGGTGGCGGTGACGATGAAGCCGCCGCTGGGCTGCTCGACGATCTGGCCCTCCAGGATCATGGTGTGGGGCGGGACATGTCCCGACTTCTTGTCCTCAGAGAACAGGGCGGTCTTGAGATAGATGACGACGTGGTCCACAGAAACTCCGTGTTGGCTTGGTTCTGTGCCTATATCCGTCTTCGTTGTCGATCGGTTAAGGCGTGTCGGTAAGGAGGCCGATGATGCTGCTGTTGGCGCTGATGGGCTGTGGAAATGATCCGGTTCTGGTCGCAGAGCGCGATCAGTACCGTGACGAGGTGGAGCGGCTTACGGCCCGCAACGAGCGCCTGGAGCGCGAGGCCGACTCCCTTCATGCGCGCAAGCTGCAGATGGAGGGAGAGCTGAAGCGTGCCCTGAAGCGTGAAGCCCGATACCGCCTGAACCTCCAAGACGGCCAGAGCCTCTCTGCTCGCTTCGAGACCGACAAGGGCAACATCACCTGTGCCCTGTGGCCAGATGCCGCGCCGATGACCGTGCTGAACTTCGTCGAGCTCGCCGAGGGAAGCCGAGAGTGGACCGACCCTCGCACCAGCGCACCCTCCACCGCTCCGCTCTATGACGGCACCATCTTCCACCGGATCATCCCCGAGTTCATGATCCAGGGTGGCGATCCGCTGGGCAGCGGCGCTGGCGGACCGGGATACCAGTTCGCAGATGAGATCGATCCGATGCAGACCTTCAACCAGCACGGTCTGCTCGCGATGGCAAACTCCGGCCCGAACACCAACGGCAGCCAGTTCTTCATCACCGATCGGGGCACCCCGGCGAACCTCAACGGCAAGCACACCATCTTCGGCCTCTGCGAGGACCTGGACGTGGTCGAGGACATCGCGACGGCGCCGCGGAGCGAGAACGATCGTCCAAAGAAGGACATTCGGCTCAACCGCGTGGTCATCCTCCGACAATGATCGTGCTCACCTGGATGCTTCGGATCCTCCTCGGCCTGGTCAGCCTGGCCTGGCTGCTGACTGTGCTGAAGATCCTCTCCCAGTGGCGGGATCCCGACTGGACCCTCACCCCGAAGAATCCTGCTGCGGATCCGGGGATCTCCGTCTCGGTCATCATCCCAGCCCGAGATGAGGGCGACAACATCGGTCCTTGCCTCGACACCGTGCGTGCCCAGGATCACGAAGACCTCCAGATCGTGGTCCTCGACGACGGCTCCTCAGACGCCACCGGTCGCATCCTCGCGGATCATGCCGCGCGCGATCCACGGATCACGGCGCTCGGCGGCAGCGGCGAGGGGCTCCCGGAGGGGTGGTTTGGCAAGCCCTGGGCCTGCCAGCGGGCGCAGGCGGCGGCGACTGGTGACTGGCTGTTCTTCATCGACGCCGACGTCCGACTCGATCCCGCCGCGGTCTCCCGAGTGGTCGCCTATGGCGAGGCGCATGGCGTGGACATGGTCACCGGCCTGGGCGCGATGGGGATGGAGACCTTCTGGGAGAGGGTGCTCCAGCCCGCTGTTGGCGGCCTGATCCTGGCCGGCAACGACCTCGACGCGGTCAACGACCCCGCGCAGCCCGACAAGAACCTCGCCAACGGCCAGCTCATCGCCGTGCGCCGCTCGGCCTACGACGAGATCGGCGGGCACGGTGCGGTCAAGCAGGACATCCTCGACGACATCGGCATGGCCCGGGCGCTGGTGGCCGGCGGGAAGGCCTATCGCTGCCTGCGCATGCGCGCGCTGTTCTCCTGCCGGATGTACACCAGCCTCGGAGAGATCTGGGAGGGCTGGACGAAGAACCTGTTTGCCGGAATGCGCTACTCCTGGGGCAACGTCGCCGCTGCGCTGATCTTCACCTTCCTGTTCTCGGTGCTCGGTCCGGTGCTGGTTCTCGCCGGGCTGGTCGGCCTGGTCGGAGCAGAGTGGCTGATCTGGGGCGCGGTGCTGTCGGTCCTGCTCCAGTCTGCACGGACCTTCATGGACATTCGCTACGGCCAGTCGGTCCTCTACGGCCTCACGCACGCGCCGGCAAATGCCATGGTGATGGCCATCATCGTTCACTCTGGGCTGCGGACCCGAAGCGGTGCGGTGACCTGGAAAGGACGGACCTACAAGCCAGGGGCCTGACCCACTCCCCCCAGCGCAGCGCGAGCGCGCCCGGTGGGACGCGCTCGCTGGCTCTATCTGAGGTGCATGAGGTCGCGACCCCAGGCTGGAATCACATCTGGTAGCCGACGCCGATGGAGAAGTTGACGAACTCATCGTTCAGCTCACCGACAACGGTATCTTGAGCGCTTTCCACCGCGATGTCGATGCCGCGGACGACCGTTCCGGCACCGGCGTGGACGTAGAGGTTGTCCATGAGAGAGTAGCCGAGCATCAGGTGCATGTCAGTGCGGTAGATCTCTGGGACGGCGCCGAGGTCGATGGTGCCGACTGCGAAGAAGCTGTCGCCGATCTCTGCACCGATCTCACCGCCGATCTGCAGGGACGGCAAGAGATAGGGCTCGTACTCAAGAAAGATCTGAGCGTCTTCGGTGTACTGCTTGTAGAGCATGAAGTCTTCGAAACCGAAGCCGAGGCGTGCACCCGCATGGAGGGTCGTGCCACCGAGCTCGACTGGATACCGGCCGACACCGACCATGCTGAAGTCGTGAAGCCAGTCAACGATGGCTTCGGAAAACTCCTGCATCTCGAGGGAGTAGGTACCGACGCTGTAGGAGAGGTCTGCGCCGAGGTAGGTGAGCCCGGGTGCGAAGCCACGACCCCGGATGGACAGCCCAGGAGACTGGGCTGGAGCGGAGTCGGCGAGACTCCCGAAGGCGATCTCCTTCTCATAGACCGGGCCGTTCGAGACGAGGGCCTTCTGCTGGTAGGAGTACTGCCCGAACTGGAAGCCAGCCTGCATGCGCAGCCAGGGACCATCGCCGGGCTCGCGAGGCTCGCGAGGAGCCTTGGGCGGCTTGGGTGGCTTGGCTTCCTCGGCGGGCGCAGCGGCAGGCTCTGCGGCGGCGACCGGGGTGGGCGCTGCGGGAGTCTGGGAGCCCCAGGCCGTGACTGCGGCCGGTGCGGTGACCGGGATCTTGGCCAGCTTGACCACCGTGCCGTCCTCGGAGGCGACCGTGACCTTGGCCTCGCCGACGGCGTCTGCGCCAAGGACGAGGGGGACCTGGTAGTTGCCATCGCCGAGATCGGTGACCGTACCGAGGGTGCCGGTGGAGGTCACGAAGTCGAGGGTCAGTCCGCCTACGCCCTTTCCGCTGGCATCGGTTCCGCGAATCTTGAGGGTTATCGTGCCGCCGGGTGCTGCGCTGGAGGGCTCGGAGAGAACCACGAGGCGCGCGAGCGGGCCGACGGTGTTGGTCTCGATGGCGGCGGAAGCAGCCACGGAGCCGGTGGCGCCCTCACGCGCGACGTTCATGGCCGGTGAGGCACTGCGCCAGGCCGTCATGGTGGCCTGACTCGCAGCGCTTCCAGACAGCGGAAGGGCCGGTAGTCCAGCCACGATGCCGGATGCAAGGGATTCTGGTACCTGGATAATGCCTGCGCTGCCGGTGTGGTCTCCGACCGTGGCAGAGATGCGGGCGAGTCCGTTGGAGGCGCCGGCGGTGTAGTAGACCTGGGCGAAGCCGTTGGCGTCTGTGGTGACCGAGGTCGGCAGGGTTCCGTCGCCGTCGAGCTTGAGGGTGACGGCTGTACCGGCGACCGGGTACCCGAAGCTGTCGAGGGTCAGGACGCTCACGCTGCTGCTGGCCTGGTTGGGCACGGCAGCCTGGGAGGGCATGACGAGCACCTGAGTGACCGGGTTGGCGGTCGCGGAGCCGCTGACCACTGCGGTCAGGTCGACGCCGGCGTTGGTGCCCTCGGTGGTCAGGCGGGTCTGGTAGTCGCCGTTGCCGAGGTCGCGGGTTCCGCCGTTGACCCGGGCACCGGTCACGGCGTAGGACAGCTCGCGTCCGGAGATGCCGATGCCGTCCTGGCCAATGACCTTCGCGAAGACCTGGACGCTGGCGGCGTTGCTGGCGAGCATCGGGGGCTCGGTGCTCAGCGCGACGGAGGCGGGACGTGCCGGCACGAGGTTGAGGGTCATCGAGTCGTTCTGAGCGCCGCGATCATCCGCGACAGAGACCTGGATGGTGACCTGGCTGCTGGCGTTTCCGTAGGGCGGGGTGAAGTCGGTCACATAGATGCCGTCGCCCTCGTGGCGCGCCTCAGAGATCTGCCCGGCGGTGGTGGTGAAGGTGACCTGGGCCTCGCTGTCTGGGCTGCCATCGGGTGAAGCGATGGAGACCCGCATCGGGATCGAGATGCTCGGATCGGCAGGGATGCTGGCGGCGCTGGGAAGCAGCGAGACGCGCTTGGTGGCCGGAAGCTGGAGATCGAGCATCTCCTCAGAGGTCTGGCCGCTGACGATGGTCACCAGCGTGGCGCTGCTGAAGCCGGGGGGTACAACAATCGGAACGTTGGCGCGGCCTGTGGCGTCTGCCTGGACCGGTCCAAACTCGCGGTCACCGATGCGCAGCATCACTCGGCTGTTGGGCGCAGAGGAGACTGGAAAGCTGGCCTTACCAACCAGCGGGAGCGAGAAGGAGCCGAAGATGGTGTCTGGGCTGCGCTTGTCGGCAAAGGTCAGCACCGCGACGTGCGGGAAGGGCTTGTTCGGCGGAGTGTAGAGCGCCGAGAACTGCCCGCCGCCGAGGTGGGTGATGTTGGAGACGGTTCCCGCTGAGCTGCGCACGACGAGGTCGGTGCCCTCAAGGGGCTGGTTGGCCCCACCGGAGAGGTTGAGGGTGATGGTGGCCGAGGCGTCCTGACCCAGGGTGATCTGGGCGGGATTGGAGACAATCTGCATCGTGCTGGCAAGCGGAGGAACAACCGACAGGTCGAAGCGCTTGCTGACGTTGACCTTGTCAGCGGTCTTGCCGCGGAAGTTGATCGTCGCAGCAGTGATCTCGGTGACCAGGGGCGGGGTCCAGTCGAAGCGGTACAGGCCAGGGCTGACCTCTTCCAGCTTTCCGGCGCTTCCAGATGTCGGAGAGGCTTTGCCCGTAAAGCCGATCAGGGGCGAACCATCCTTGCCCATGACGAGGACATAGAGCGTGGTCGCGGTTGAACCATCTCCGACGGTTGCTGTGCCGGGCAAGAGCTCCACAAGCTCCTCAGCGAACACTGCGTCCTGGGCGATGGCGACAGTCGGGAAGGCTGTGCTGAGCGCCAACAGGGGAGCGCCGGTGAAGAGTAGGGCAGCCAGCAGGCTGCGGCTGGGAGTCTTGAGCATTGGGGGGATCTCCAAATTGCGAGACATTCATCGGCCAAGGGGCGTTCGTTGGCCTAGGATGGAAGAAGATAGGCGAAACCTGTCCAGATCGGCCAATGTCGAGGGTCAAGGCTTTGTCAACCCACTGAATGCAGTAAATGGGCGAAGCCTGCCGAGATGATAAAGAGGCAGATGAATACGATGAAAGCCTTTGATCAGCATGCTGGTGTATACCAGCAGGTCTGGGGTGATGATCCGAGCGCGCAGGCAATGCGGCGCGCTGTCTGGTCTGTTGCAAGTGACGTCTTTCCTCCCGGCGGGCGAATCCTCGATGCTGGATGTGGCATTGGGCTTGATGCGGCCTGGCTGGTGGAGAGCGGTCGCACAGTGGTCGCAGTCGATGCCTCTGCAGGGATGGTCGCGCAGGCGCGTGCTCGGCTGCCTGGCGTGTCGGTCCACCACACTCCGATCCAGCGTCTCGGCAGCCTGTCGCAGGTCTTCGACGGTGCGATCTCTGACTTTGGCGTCATTAATTGCCTGGAGCCAACCGCTGCCGCTGCTGCCCTGGCCGACTGCCTTCGCCCGGGGGCTCCGGCGGTGGTGGTCCCGATGCCGCGCATCAACCCAGCGTGGGTTCTGTATCGGCTGCTGACCGGTCACCCTCGCGATGCCCTCTCTCGGCTCCGGCGTCGGGTGGATGTTGACGTCGAGGGAGAGCGGGTTCCGACCCGCTACCTCTCTCTCAGTGAGCTGGAGGCGGCGTTCTCGCCATGGTTTGACCTGGAGCACAGCGAGGGCCTCGGGGTGCTGATTCCGCCTCCGGGCAGCGGGGCTTCAGCTGCCCTTGCCGATCGGATGGAGCGCCTGGAGCGTCCGCTGCGTCGGCTGCCTGTGCTCCGGGGAATCGGCGATCACCTCATCGTGGTCTTCCGCCGGCGCGGCACCCACCGCCCCGGCGGACCGCTGCAGCGTCGTCGAGCCACGGAGCGGTCCCGAGAGACCGGACAGGTTCGTGCGCTGCGGGTCCTGATTCTGGAGGTGACGAAGGGCTGCCAGAGTCGCTGCACAAGCTGTGACTTTCGCGGGCCGGCTGGTGGGGAAGCCCTGACGCCGGCGCGCTGCGGACAGCTCACGGAGCAGGCGGTCTCGATGGGCTGCACTGAGGTCATTCTCACCGGCGGAGAGCCGCTGCTGCGGCCGGACATCGCTGAGATCTTCCAGCAGATTCGGCTCGCTGGGGCGCCGATATGCTTGCTCACCAACGGCCTCGCCCTCGCCCGACATGCACCGCTCGTCGCCCGGTGGTGTCGCTCTGTGGTGGTCTCACTGGACGGGCACACGCCCGAGCGGTACCGCGAGATTCGGGGGGTCGATGGACTGGGGGTGGTCTCCACTGGAATCGATGTGCTCCGCGCCCTCGCGCCGGGCATGCCGATCACCGCTCGGGTCACCGTGACTGCGGCCAACGTCGGCAGCCTCAAGGCGATCGGGCTGCTCGCAGCTGAGCTTGGACTCTCCGGCGTCAGCTACCTCGCGGCAGACACCGAGAGCGCCGATGCTTTTGGACGCTCAGCCGGTGTGTCTGCGGCGCCAATCGATGTCGCAGCCCTGCAGGCGGAGCTGTCCTCGCTGCGGGCGGCGCTTCCGCCGGGCTTCCTCATCGACAGCCCTGCAGCCATCGCCCGCATCTGGCAGAAGTACGCTGCCGATGCGGGCGAGCGTGCTCCGGAGTCGCCTCGCTGTGATGCACCATATACCTCTGTTGTGGTCGGTGCTGATCTCTCGCTCCGCCCCTGCTTCTTTCTTCCTCCGGGTGCCACAGCCCGTGACGGACTGCGCTCAGGTCTGGTCTCGATGGCCCCTCGGATTGCAGCACTGGATATCAAAGCAGACCCAGCCTGCTCGCGGTGCGTTTGCTGGGCGAGGCTCACATGAACGTCATCCTGGTCAATCCTCGCGCGCAGAAGTCGCACCGCAGGCTGCCGCTTTCGGTGCTGTTTGTTGCACGCAACCTTCCAGAGTGGGTCACCTGGGAGATCGTCGACGCCAACATCGACCCGGATGCGCAGGCCCGTGCTGAGGCGCTCATTGCCCGAGACCCCTCAAACACCGTGGTGATGGTCACCGTCATGCCGGGGCCGCAGCTGGCCTGGGCGACTCCATGGTGCCGGAAGCTCAAGGCGCGCTTTCCAGAGACTCCGGTGGTCTGGGGAGGCTACTTTCCGAGCGTCTATCCTGAGGCGGTCTGTGCGGATGCTGGGGTGGACTATGCGGTCCTCAACCAGGGCGAGGACACTGCGGTTGCGCTGGTCGAGGCGCTGTCGGCCGGAGAGGATCCTGCCGGTCTGCCCGGCCTCGCGGTGTGGCGAGATGGCGCGCTGATTCGCGGACCGCTGCGTCCATGGACCCGCTCCAGCCGCTACCCGATGCCGCCCTATGAGCGGCTCCCGATGGAGGACTACGCGGCGAAGACCTTCCTCGGGCAGCGAACCTTCAACCACCACAGCTCCGTCGGCTGCCCCTACACCTGCAATTTCTGCGCGGTCACTGCGGTCGCCAACGGCGCCTGGATTCCCGATCCGGCGAAGGACGTCGTCGAGACTGTCCGACTGCTCCACGATCGCTATCGTGCCGACGCCATCGAATTCCACGACAACAATTTCTTCGCCGCGGAGCGTCGCTGCCATGCGGTCGCACGGGGGATGGCCTCGCTGGGAGTCCGCTGGTGGGGGGAGGGGCGCATCGACACCATGCTCGCCTGGTCGCACCAGACCTGGTCGGCGATGGCCCGCAGCGGGCTGGCGATGGTGTTCTACGGGGCGGAGAGCGGTGATCAGGATGCGCTGGAGGCGATGGACAAGGGCGGACTTGAGGTCGAGCAGACCATCGCGCTGAACAAGCGCGCGCGCAGCTACGGGGTCATCCCCGAGTTCTCCTTCGTCATGGGCAACCCCGGCGATCCCGAGGGCGACATCGCTGCGACCATCGCGCTGGTCCGTCGCCTCAAGTCAGACAACTCCGACTGCGAGATCATCCTCTACATGTACACCCCCGTTCCGCTGCCGGGGATGTTCGACGATGCGACGGCCCTGGGCTTCTCCTTTCCGCAGACCCTCGACGAGTGGCTCTCGCCGACCTGGTCGGGCTACGAGGAACGTCGAAACCCGGTCACACCTTGGCTGACCCCAGCCATCGTTCAGCGGGTCTATGACTTCGAGAGCGTGCTGCACGCCTGGCGTCCGTCGGTCTCCGACCGCAACCTGCGTCCCTGGCAGCGTGCTGCCCTTCGCGTCCTCGCTGCACCACGTTATCGACTGGGCTGGTACACTCGTCCCTACGAGCTCAAGGCGCTCCAGCGTCTGTGGCGGTACCGTCGCCCTGAGGAGATGGGCTTTTAGAAGATGCACCTCTCGAATCGAATTGCGGAGAGCAGACTGAGCGACGCGGTGGCACGGACCTTCGCGGATGGGCTCAAGCAGGTCGCGGCCGCAGATGGCCCGGAGAACAGCGTCGAGCGACAGCTCATCAGCCGCCTGGTGGATGTCTCGTGGATCTCTTCCTCGGACCCGGCTCCGTTCGAGGCGCTGTGGTCTTGCGCGGAGCTGTTCCTGACAGCCTGCATCTATGTCGCTGTTGCGGACGGCGAGTACGCTGTCGAAGAGGCCAGACGGATCAGCCTGTTTGCGCACCGCCTCGGCTACTCCGCCCGTCGACTCTCCGAGCTGGAGAGCCGGGTCTTTGTGGAGCTTCGTGAGCGCGGTGAGCTGGCGAAGCTCCGCCACACCGCCCGCCGGCGCGTTGCCCCAGAGCATATCGTTGATCTGCGGCTTCCTCCACCCCTTCCACTGCACCTCAGCAGCAAGATATCCGTGCTGACCAAGCACAATGAGGAGCTCACCGGGCGCGTGCAGCTGGATGGGGAGACCACCGGGCGCGTGCAGCTTGATGGGGAGCCCATCGGGCGCGTGCAGCTGGATGAGGACATCACCGAGCCGCTCATTGAGCCGCTCATTGAGCCGGTGGTGGTGCCTCGAGACTGAGGGGGGCTGCGGCGCTGATGCAGGCCCCTTCGGTGAGCTGCTGGAGGGTGGTGGAGTCCAGGACCTCATGCATCGCGCTGTAGAGCCGCTGCCAGAGCGGTCGCAGAGAGCAGCCGAGCAGGTGATCGCAGGAGGGCTCTGGCAGCGTGCCCACGCAGCTCATGATGTTCATCTGGTCAAGCGAGCGCACGACCTCACCAGCGGTGATCTCTGTAGTCGGGCGGGTGAGCTGGTAGCCCCCGTGTACTCCGGCATAGGAGCGAATCAGCCCGGCACCCTTCAGATCGCGCAGGATCTGCTCCAGATACTTCTTGGGAATCTGTGCGCGCTCAGACAGCTCTCCAGCACTCATCCGTCGCCCCTCATGCTCCGAGGCTAGCATGAGCATTGCGCGCATTCCGTACTCGCTTCGGGTTGTGATGGGCATGCTGGCCGTCCTGAGCGGTTCAGTATTGTATGTATCCCAGAACAGTATTCAGGCTTGCATGCAGTCGTGAATCGGACGGGCTGCTCTCGAGCGCCTCACGATAGATGTCTGCTGCGGCCTCGTGCTCTTGACGCGAGGAATACAGGCCTCCGAGGAGCAAAGCAACCTCTGGATCTCCGGGGGCCAGTCGCCAGGCCAGCCGGGCGTAACCGATGGCCTCATCGACTCGCTTGGACTCCAGGAGGCTACCGGAGAGGTGGTAGTAGAGGGTCGGCGCATCGGGCTGGCGCTTGATCGCGCGCTCCCACATGGCGATGAGGTCCGGCATGGAGCCCGCAGTCCGCCACGCCCGTGCCCCGAGGACCCAGTCCGCCACGGTGGGAGACTCCGAGAGGTCGAGATGGCGAGAGCGAGCCGATGCGCTGCAGGACCAGTCTTCCAGGGCGAAGCAGGCGCGCGCGAGGGTCTGCCAGACGGCCGGATCCGTGTCGTCGACGGCCAGGGCGTCGGTCAGTGCACGACGGGCGACGTCGAATTCTCCAAGGGTCACGAGCAGCTCGCCGGCGTGTCGCGCAGCGCGTCCGTCTGCCGGATCCGCAACCCACAGCCACATAAAGCGTCGCAGCGCGGCCTCGTGCTCACCCGTCTCCAGCATCCAGGCGGCAGATGCCCACCACTGCTTGACGTGTGCCTCGGCCTCGACCGAGATGACAGTGTCGTCTCCGAGCATCCGAAAGATCGCCGCCACATCAGCCTGTGCCTGAGGTGAGGCCGCGCCCCGGGTCCGGTGTGCGATCGAGAAGGCATCCTCGTCGCGATCCTGGCGAGCAGAGAGCCAGCCGATCAGGCCTGCAAGCTCTCCGGCATCGTCGGCCTCTGCACTTCCAGCTGCGGTCAAGGCTGCATCGAGCTGACCAGCGGAGAGCAGCGCCTCTGCGAGCCAGCGATCGCGATCGGGAGTCTTTGGAGCCTCTTCCAGCAATGGAACAGCCTCTCGGCCGCGACCGAGATCGATGAGGACCTCCGCCAGCAGAGGCAGCCCGGAGTCCGACTGTGCTGCGGCGCGCCGTGCGTAGAAGAGTGCCTGCTCTGGATCGCCATCGGCGAGCCAGGCCGCTGCTGCGCCCTCCAGGGCACGGCTGCTGCGACGGCGTCGGTCTACGGCCTTGCTGTAGGCCCGACCGGCGGCCGCATAGCGTCCGGCCTCCATATAGTTGTCTCCAGCATGAATCCGCTCCCGCACGCCGCACCCGGAGAGGAGCAGCACTGCGATGATGGATCCGAGCTGGCCCCCCATCAGACTTCCTTGAGCCAGTACGGGCTGCCGGCGAGCTGCTGCTTGATGCGCTCTGCTTCTTCACCGGGGATCTCATAGGTGACCGGCTGGCCGACCCGGGGATCGACCTGGCTGACGACCCAGCGGTCATCGACCTTGCTCTTGTAGATGCGGAGCCCACGGGGATCGTTGTAGATCGGCTCGATCTCTGAGGGACGAAGCGCACGGGTGGTGGGATCGTCGACCGGCTCGGGCTCGGGCTCGGGCTCGGACTGCTTGGGGGGAGTGAGGGCCTCGACGACCTCCTCCAGCTCCCACTGGACCTCGAGCAGCTCTTGCTTCAGCGCACTCTCGACGTACTCTCGTAGCGGGCTCCGTCCGATACTCTCGCTGAGTGCGACGATCTCTGCCTTGATGTCATCGCGCTCGTCGTCGTCATCCGTACTTCGGAGTCGAGCGATGAGTGTGTCAACGGCTTCCATAATGGTGAACCCTTCTGCGTGGATTTGATCCTACCGATATCCTCTCATCGATCTGTAAGCGAAGGGGGAGCCGTGAGCGTTCAATTCTTGAATCGACTGGACCGAGCCAGTCGAGATCGACTCATGAGCCTGTCCAGGGAGCTGCGGCTGCCTGGTGGCGACTATCTGATGCGTCGCGGTGAGCCTGGCGGTGACTTGTTCCTCGTCGAGTCTGGTGCGCTGGAGGTGGTCGACAACCGCAGCAGCCCCGAGGTCGTGATCTCCACGGTTGGGTCGGGAGCGCTGGTGGGAGAGATGGCTTTCCTCGACGAGATGCCGCGTACTGCGGATGTCCGCGCCTCAGAGCCCACGGTCTGTTGGACGTGGGATGGCGCAGCGCTGCGGCGAGAGCTGAGCGGAAAGCCGGCGCTCGCCAGCGCGGTGTATCGGGCGCTCGCAGAGCTGGTCACCAGCCGGGCTCGGGTCCTCACGGCTGCTGGGCTCAGCATGTCCTCTCGGCGGAGCGGAGGAGGTATTGTCGAGGAGAGCGTGCAGCGGGAAGCCCATACCCTTGTTGCTCCGGCGCGCGCGAAGTGGATCGATGCGGAGATGCTTCTTCGGACCCAGCCGAATTACGCCGAGGCCCGGACTCAGATGCGGCGGGCATTTGAGGCGCTGATGAAGAAGTCCTGCTCCTGGATCACTGGGATGGGGGGCGCGGAGGCGGAGCAGGCCGCTGGCAAGGCGCTGGCACGAGAGCTTCACCCCTTCCTGATTCGCTCTCGGATGGCCTCTCGCGCTCTCGAGAGTTCGGCAAGACAGAGCGGAGATCCACGCCTGCTGGCGCACATCCTGCTCAACGAGCCCCGGGGCGATGGCGGCCTGGGGCATGCCCTGGATCAGGCGCTGCTCACGCTTCCCTCCAGCGTTGGCATCCGCCACCGCACCAGCCTGGCGGGGCAGACCCTCAAGGCCGCCATCCCGCCGCGCACCTGTCAGCTGATGGTGGTCAACATCACCAACTCTGCTCCGCTGGCCCGGGTAATGCCCGAGCTGGCCCGTCACGGCGCCACGGTGACCTGCATCGATGGCAGTCGAGAGGCGCTGGCGTTCCTCGATGCCGGCCAGACCAGCCGCTCTCCCTCTGTTGAGCTTCGACTCATCCAGGACGACCTTGCCCGACTCAGCATGGGGCACTCTCAGGTCGACCACCCGCCCCAGGATCTCATCCTCATCGACTCGCTGGTTGACTACCTGCCCGACAGGCTCGTCGCCTCGCTGCTGGGCTGGAGCGCTCGACACCTGAAGCCTGGCGGCCAGATCGTGATCACCGGACTGGCCCCGTGGGCAGATGCGCCGGTCTTTGACCACTTGATCGGCTGGCCGATGATCCGGCGCAAGGCGTGGGAGCTTCGGTCGCTGGTGGAGTCAGTGGGGCTGGCTGGTGGGGTGGTTGCTGGTGGGGAGCGAAGCCGAGATCCGGCGGTGGTGGTGACCGGTAAGTTGTCTCAGTAGCCGACGCGCCAGGTGGATTTTCGGGAGGAAAGAACCATGACCGTCATTTTGGTGTCAAGTTGACCCCTTAATTGGCCGTAGAGCCCTCTGTAGCCATGCCAGCCGCTTGCCCTATAGCACCTTCCTGGCATAGCCTTGTCCCGCCCTATCGCCTGGAGGCACTATCCCCATGGCTCCCCGTTGGATCCTTCTCTCCCTGTCTTTTCTTGCTGCCTGTACCGGCGAAGAGCCTGCCGAGCAGCCTGCCGAGCAGCCTGCCGAGCAGCCCGCCGCGCAGCCCACTCCGGATGTTCAGCTCAACCCAGCTGAGCTGGCTGCTGCCGCAGAGAATGTCACCTTGGTTCCCTCTCCCGCTGAGATGCAGCGTGCCCTGGCAAACGCCGGGCTCACTTCTGAGCTGGCGAGCATGGTCTCAGACAAAGACATCGGCGTCGAGGTCGACAACCTCGATCAGGTCGCTGTTCGAACCGGTGTCATCCTCGCTGAGGTCGTGCTGACCCTCAAGGATGCCCCCAAGGACAAGCTCGTCCGCCGGCTGGAGTCCATGAAGGCTGGCTTCGTCAAGCTCGGTGCGGGCTCGGACATCCCCAGCACCATCGACGAGCTGATCACCAGCATCAACAACGATCTCAACCGCGAGGACCTCCTCGACGAGGTCGATCTCCTCTCTGGTGCCATGGTGCCAGAGCTTGAGACCGAAGCTGGTGAGTGGGTTGTGCCGCTGATTCAGGCGGGCTCTTGGCTGGAGGGCGCTTACCTCGTCTCCGGTGCCATCGAGAGCGAGAGCAAGTTCGAGGCCGCTGGCTCGCTGCTGCGTCAGCCCGAGGTCGTCGACTACTTCCTCGAGTACGTCCAGCGCGAGGGGGGCGACAAGGCTCCCGATGAGGTCGTCAAGCAACTGGAGGCCACCCTGGTCAAGCTCAAGAGCATCGCCGGTAAGGAGACTCTCTCCGCTGAGGATGTCAAAGAGATCCACGCCGCAACCGGTGCCGTCCTGAGCATGCTGTAGTCGAGCAGACGGAACGAGGAGATTGAAATGAGAGCAATCGCACTTCTGGGGCTGACCTTGATGGCCGGCGTCCAGACCGCTTCAGCGGACGAGAAGCAGGCAGACAGCTGCCTGCGCACCAAAATCTGGGAGGGCTACAGCGATGGCTGGGCAGTTCGTACTGCCACCACCGCGAGCCTTGGCATGGGTGAGCATCGCGTCTACCTGGTGACCTTATATGCGGGCAATGAGTACAAGCTGCAGGTCTGCGGCGATGACTCTGCCACCGACGTCGATCTGGTCCTCCATGACGCCGAGGGCGTCGAGCTGGCGCGTGATCAGACCGATGATCGCGAGCCGGTGGTGACCTACAAGCCAGCGAACACCGAGACATACTATGTCGTGCTGTACGCCGGACAGGTTGATGAAGGACAGAAGGCCGGCGTGGCCATGGCGGTTACTTACAAGTAGTGCGCTCCTCCCGGCTTCTGAGTCGGTTCCGAGAGGTTCTCACCTCTCGGGGCATCTCGCTGGATGCAGAAACCTCTGCATTCGCTGTAGACTTCGTCCGGCTAGCCGTCCGAGCATTGCGGCTGGTTGAGCTTGTCGAGGTCGAGCGTCACTGTCTTATCGGCGCCATCCAGGTTCGCACTGGCCTGGACACCTTCTCCGCTGGTCAGCTTCTCGACATGGCCATCGCGCCGGAGTTTCGCGCAGCGGTCAGTGACTTTGAGCTGCGCAGCTTCTCTGCACGGTTTGGCGAGAAGGCTGCCAGCCGCCTGCGGGGAGAGGCTGAGGAGGAGATCGATCTCCTCAGCTTCGGACGGACCTACGGCAGCAGCTCTGCGCTGCTCTTGCTGGACACCCTCTTCTCGGTCGCGGGTGCCGACGGGACGATCCGTGCTGAGGAAGTCGAGCGACTGCGGCGGGCTGCGGATGAGCTGGGTGTCGATGCTGTCCTGGTCTCTGCGCTGCTCCAGAAGCACGATCCCCGACACGCCAGCGGTGATCTCCGCATTCCGCTCACCACCGACCAGATCACCATCGGCCGCGCGCCCTCTTGTGATCTCGTGCTCGCCGATCCCCAGGTCGCCCACCGCCATGCAGAGCTGCAGCGCACTTCATGTGGCTGGCGGGTCAAGGACATGGGCAGCGGTCGCCCCACGGTGGTCAACGGCTCCCCGGTCTCCTCCGCCCCCCTGACTCACGAGACCCGGCTCCGCGTCGGCCCCTACACGCTCCGGCTGGTTGGAGAGGAGCTCTCGGTCTTCGGTGAGCGAAGCTTCTCGGCGCTGTCGGTGCGCGAGCTCTCTCGTGTCATCGACGGCGTGACCCTGCTTGAGCAGGTCAGCTTCACCGTCTTCTCTGGCGAGGTCATCGCCCTGGTCGGTCCCTCCGGTGCCGGAAAGACCACCCTCCTCAATGCCATCAGCGGCGTCGCACCCGCAGACTCCGGTGAGGTCCTGCTCGATGATCAGGACTTCCACCGTCTGCTGTCCATCGACCGCTCCCTGGTCGGCAATGTGCCCCAGGATGACCTCGTCCCGCCGGAGCTGACGGTCGAGGAGAGCCTGTTCTACTCTGGTCGCCTTCGCTTCCCTGCCGACGTCACCGATCGAGAGGTGATGGGCGAGGTCGATCGGGTGCTGGTTGAGCTGGACATTCAGCACATCCGCAGCAGCCGAATCGGTGACGCCCTGCGTCGGGGCATCTCGGGCGGTCAGCGCAAGCGGGTCAACCTCGGCCAAGAGCTGATGACCCGCTCGACCCGGATGTTGTTTCTCGACGAGCCGACCTCTGGGCTCGATCCCCGCGCCAGTCAGGACATCGTCCGCCTCGTCCGGCAGCTTGCGGACCGAGGGCGCATCGTCTTCCTCGTCACCCATGACCTCACCCCCGAGGTCATGGCCCAGGTCGATCACCTCCTGGTGCTCGCAAAGGGGGGACGGGTGGCGTACTTCGGTCCGCCCAAAGAAGCCTGCCAGTGGTTCGGTGTCTCCACTCCAGACGCCATCTTCAACCGATTCGTCGACCACACGCCCGAAGAGTGGGGGCAGATGTACCGGGACGGCGATGCCCGCCGCAAGTACGTCACCACGCGTGAGCACCTGCTCGGTCTCAAGGAGTCCTCGACCACTGCGGAGGACATCCAGAAGAGCGTGAAGGTCTCACAGCTCCGTCAGCTGCGCACCCTGACCACGCGCTACCTCCGCACCCGGCTCCGCGACCGCACGGGCATGCTGGTGATGGGGCTGCAGCCGCCGATCCTCATCGCGGTCATGGCGATTGTCTTCCCGGCACCGACCGTCGAGCTGCTGTTTATGCTCTCGCTGTCGAGCCTGTGGTTTGGCATGTCATCTTCCGTCCGGGAGCTGATCTCGGATCGGGTCATCTGGCGGAGAGAGCGCCGGGTGGGGGTCGGGGTGCTGCCCTACGTCTTCTCCAAGACCCTCATCCTCGCTTCGCTCACTGGTCTCCAGGCGATCCTGCTGGCTGGAGCGAACTACCTGATCCTCGACATGGGCGCCTACGGGTTCCACGCCGGCGCGCTGATCGGGGTCTCCGTCCTGACGGCCTGGCTGGGCATGACCCTGGGGATGCTGGTCAGCGCGGTCTGGACCTCCTCTGAGGCTGCTGTCGGTACCCTCCCGCTCATCCTCATCCCGCAGATCACCTTCTCCTCCATCTTGGTCGCCATTCGAGACATGGCACCGCTGGCGAAGGGCCTGACCTGGGTGACCTTTCAGCGCTACACCTTCGATGCGGCCCTGAAGTGTGGAGATGAGGTCGCGGTCCGCAACAACCGGGGGGAATTTACAGCCGAGCCGATCAACGCCTCGCTGTACAAGCTCGGTCTGAAATTTACCGATGCTGCCGATGACATCGGCTTCACGCTGAACCAGCTGATGATCATCCTCGCTGCCGGAAGCGTCATCCTGCTCCTCGCGACGATGCTGCGGGTCTGGAGTCGCCGAGAGGGATAGGGGGCCTCATGAACATTGAGTTCTTCTTCGACGTCACCTCGCCCTACAGCTACCTGGCTGCAACTCAGATCGGAGCCGTCGGCCTGCGCTCGGGACTCCCGGTGGTCTGGCGGCCCTTCCTGCTCGGTGGGGTCTTCAGAGCGGTGGGCAACCAGCCCCCGGCAGCCCTCGCGGCCCGTGCGCCCTACCTGCTCAAGGATCTGCACAGCTGGGCGAGCCACTACGGGGTCTCGTTTGCCTTCCCGTCGGTGTTCCCGATGAACACCCTGCTGAGCCAGCGGGCGCTGACTGCGATCCCTCAGGCTGAGCGCCAAGAAGCCGCGCTGCTTCTCTTCAAGGCCTACTGGGTCGACAACCACGATCTCACTCGACCCGAGGTTGTCGCACGCATCGTCGGTGAGGGGCCGACCATGGCGGCCGTTGATCCCGACATCAAGGATCAGCTCCGGGCAACCACCTCAGAGGCCATCGAGCGCGGCGCGTTCGGTGCGCCGACCATCTTCGTCGGCGAGGAGATGTTCTTCGGCAACGATCGCCTGCACTTCGTCGAAGCCGCTGCGAAGAAGGCTGCTCAGGCGATGGTGTAGCCGCCGTCGATCGGGATGGTCTGCCCGGTGATGTAGGAGGCATCGGAGGAGGCGAGGAAGACCGCCATGCCAGCGATCTCATCGGGGCGAGCGTAGCGGTGCAGCGGTGCTCGCTCGGTGAAGATGCGGACCAGATCTGGGTTGCTGACGATGGCCGAGGCAAACCGGGTGTCGACCAGGCCCGGTGCGATGGCGTTGACCCGGATGTCCGCTGGGCCGAGCTCGACGGCCATGGTGCGGGTCATCGAGATCATCGCCGCCTTGGTCATTGCGTAGATGCTCTGGTAGGGAGCGCCGACGGTGCCGTAGACGCTGGACATGTTGATGATGCTGCCGCTGCGGTTGCTGAGAATCAGCCGGCTGGCGACCTCACGGGACATCGCGAAGGTGCCCTTGAGGTTGACCTGGAAGGTCTTGTCCCAGGCTGACCACTCCAGATCGAGCATCGGACCGAAGTAAGGGTTGGTTGCAGCGTTGTTGACCAGGATGTCCGGGATGCCGTGCTTGTTCTCGACCTCCTGGACGAAGGCTGGGATGGTCTCGACCTTGCCGACATGGCAGACCATCGGGATCGCGGCGCCAGGGTAGACGGCGTTGATGCGCTCGGCTGCTGCCTGGATCCCCTCCAGCTTTCGAGAGGCGATGACCACTCGCGCGCCCTCGCGGGCATACGCCACCGCGATGGCTTCGCCGATGCCGCGGCTTCCGCCGGTGATGATGGCGAGTCGTCCGGTCAGTCTTCCCGACATAGTTGCTGCTCCCGCAGAAGCGTTATCCGATCGGGTATGTGACTGCTAATATGGGTATTGTTGTCGTTTTAGGTTGTTTTTCGATGATTGTTTGAGACGGTTGACCGTACGGTGACACAACAATGACCGAGTACTGATTCCTCCAGACAGAAGCCGCCCCCCGGTGAGGGGAGGCGGCGAGGATGTGAGGCGGCGAGGTTCTAACTGATCTTGCGCTCCTCGGGCTGTGTGGCCGGTCCGCGCTTCAGCCACTCCTGGCCCTGGGTGCGGCACAGGGCGAGCCCGGCGACGACGATAATCTCGGCGGTCAGTCCGAGCCATGCGCCCACCGCACCCATCGACAGCGGCAGGGCCAGCAGCCAGCCGAGCGGCAGCTTCACCAGCCACGCCGCGCCCACGCTGAGGATCATCGTGAAGCGGACGTCTCCCGCGCCGTTGAGCGTGCTGAGGCAGACCATCGCGACGGCATCAACGATCTGGAACAGCGCAGCGACGAGCAGGAGACCGGCGGCGATGCTGGCGACCTCTTCGGCGGCGGAGAACGGAGCCATGAGCGGACCAGGGAGCAGCCAGAAGACGAGCGCGCAGGCCGCCATGATCCCGACCGCAAGCTCCAGCGACCGCCGGAGTGCCTGCCGGGCGAGGGCGGGTCTCCGGGCACCGACAGCCTGACCGACCAGCACGCTGGCGGCCTCGCCGATGGCGTAGCCGGGGAGGAAGCTGACCGAGACGACCCGGATGACCAGGACGTGCGCGGCGAGCTCTGCATCCCCTGCCGTCGCCAGCATGCCCGCGAAGATCGCGAAGCTGCCGACCTCGAGGAGGTACCGCGTGCCGATCGGGCTGCCGATCTGCCAGATCTCCGCCAGCCACGCTCGCTCGATGTGGTGTGCCACGCCAGCGAGCTGCGGGCGGAGGTGCCAGCCGAGCAAGAGCATGCTGGTGGTCAGGCCGAGGACCGTCGCAGCAGCGGCTCCCTGGACCCCGTAGATCGCGATCAGGACCGGATCCAGCGCGATGTTCACCGCGTTGCCTGCCAGGGCCGCGACCATGGGGATCCGGGTCTCCCCGTGTCCATGGAACCAGGCGTTCATCGCGAAGGTCGCGAACAGCATCGGCGCGCCGAGCATGCGGATGCTGAAGAACGCCGTGGCGTAGCCGCTGACGGCCTCCGAGCCACCCATCAGGGCAAACAGCGGCTCACCGATCGGGCCAGTGGCGGCGGTGAGGGCGCCAGCGATGCCGGCGATCCACAGCCCCTGCCACGCCAGCCGTCCAGCAGCCCGCTCCTCGCGGGCGCCGACCCGCTGCGAGATGGCGATCTTGAGGCCCGACAGGAGGCCGTTGACGAAGGCATGGAGCAGCCAGCTGGCGGTCATCGCGAGGCCGATGGCGGCGAGCTGTGCGGTCCCGAGCCGGCCGACGAAGATGGTGTCGACCACGCTCATCGCGGTGTGCGACAGCATGGAGACCATGATCGGCCAGGCGAGCGTGAGCACCGTCGAGGTGCGTATCCGCGCAGGAAGCGCTTCAGGATGTGCCACGAGGCACCTCTCTACTGGAATAGAATCCAGTGCAATTGCCGTTCACCTCTCTGCAGAAACCAGAGTCTCTGCAGGGAAGTCAGATCACGACCGTGGTCGTGAAGAAGCAGCACCCAGATCGGAGATCCGGGGACATGCTGGAGTCAGGGTGCCGACGGGCGGCGGACCCGATCTCAGTGCATGAAGATCAGCTGCAGCAGGGGGAAGCCTGATTCCGTGGCTTGAAATCAGCGCCCATGACCCCATCATCGTTGCCGCCCCGAGAGGCCGCGAGGATGGTGAGACCTGAGGCAGTCGCGGTGTTGAACGTGTACATGGACGGTCCTCCGGTCAGGGTTGAGGGAGCGCGGATCGACTGCAATGCGATCCGCCCCTTAGTCTCACTTGAGCCTGTGGGGAGTGCAACCCGTTTTGTTACATTAATGGGCAACAGCTAAACCGCGTGGTGCCGGCTGCAGGCCTCTACCCGGTCGCTGGCGATGAGATCGAGGACGTAGGTGATCATGTCCTTGCCGTAGAAGCGAAACCGCCCCCGATCCTCAAATCCCCAGCTGGTGAGCTGGCGGTTTGCGCCGACGTTGTCGGTCTCGGTGGTGATCTTCACCCGCTCAAAGCCGCGCGCGAGCAGCTCGTCGAACAGCACCTTGTTGATGTGTCCGCTGATGCGCTTTCCGCGGAGGCGCGGCTGAAACGAGCAGAACAGGCTCTCCGCTGGGATCGACTCGCCAGGGGTCGACTTGTCGAAGTATCGGGCCGTCTCCAGCAGGCGCAGCAGCACTCCGGGACGGCGCAGCGCGGGCACGGCCGAGACGCTCAGCGGAATCCAGTGTGAGCGGAAGATCTCGCTCATCATCGCATCGGCGTCCGTGCTGCCGGCGATGAAGCCCGCGACCTCGCCGTCTTCGAGGTAGACGAAGCCGAGGAACCGGTCGGAGTCGATGAGGCCGCCGTACAGCGTCCTCAGGAACGCAAGCCCCAGCTTTGACCACAGGCTCTCGCCCATCGCAGCATGGTGGAGCTGGGCGACCCGGTCGATGTCGATGGACATCATGGGACGGATCCGGGACATCACGTCCGGATCGACGATGAGTGGTCGGGGGGCGGTCACTCTGAGGTGTTCTGGTGGTCTTTGAGGGTCTTGAGGAACGCCGTCTGGGTGATCGCCCGGTGCTGTGCAGCGAGGAAGTTGCCGATGGCGTTCTCAAAGTCGACGGCGAAGCTCTCGTTGAGCAGCCGCCGGGCCAGCTCCAGGGTGACCGGATGGATCGGCTCGAAGCTGGTGATGGTCTCGGCGATGGCCGCATCGAGGTCTGCGGCGATGCTGTCGATGAGGCCGAGGTCGAGGGCCTCCTCGGCGGACAGCTCAGGGCACTGCATGATCAGCCGCTTGGCCCGACCCAGCCCGATGTACTTGGCGAGCCGGAAGGTCGCCATCCCCGGCAGGAAGCCGAGGCGGACCTCGTTGAGCTGCATGCAGAGATCGCTGGTGGCGATGCGCGCATCACAGACCAGGGCCAGCTGCATTCCGCCGCCGATCACTGCGCCCTCCATGGCGGCGATGGTGATCTTGGGGAGTCGCTCGATGCGAACGCAGCACTTCTCCCACTTGTTGAACCCGTGGATGTCCATCGGGGTGTCTGGGCGGAACTCCTCGAAGTCGATGCCCCGCGAGAAGCGACCCTCGGCCCCTCGGATGACCACGACCCGGCAGCCGCTGACGTCTTCGAGGTGGTCGCAGACCGTCGTCAGCTCTCGGACCATGCGCATGGTGGTGCGCTCCCGGAGCAGCTGGATGGTGGCGACGTCGCCGTCCTCGGTGTAGCGAAGGGTCTTCAGCGAACCCTGTGTCTCCAACGAACCCTTCATCTCGGCTCCTTACCAGCGAATCAGTGCCGTCTCGATGGTCGAGCCCGGTCCCATGGTCATCATCACGCCGTAGTCTCCCCGACGGACCGTGCCCTCTTCCATCAGCCGCTTGTAGCTGAACAGGAAGCTTCCCGAGCCGAGGTTGCCATAGCCGCGCAGCACACCGACGGTGTGGCGCATGTCGTGGTCGGTGACGCCGACGGTGTACTTGATGGCGTCGATCACCTTCATGCCGCCGGAGTGGACGATCCAGTGGCTGATGTGTCGACGCTTGAGTCCGAAGCGGTCCAGCAGCGCGGCGACCGGCTTCTCGGCGTGAGTGCCGAGGACGTATGGCACGTCGCGCGCGAGGTTGAAGTAGAACTTCCCGTGCTCATCGGACCAGTGGTAGCTCATCGCCCGCCAGGTCTCTGGGATGAGGTGGCTCTGGAAGC
This sequence comes from Myxococcota bacterium, assembly GCA_029251165.1. Taxonomy (GTDB): domain Bacteria; phylum Myxococcota_A; class UBA796; order UBA796; family UBA796; genus JAQXDW01. The sequence goes on along the minus strand of JAQXDW010000140.1, from coordinate 152,879 downwards.
CCAGCACTCGCGGCGCGAACCGTGACTCGTCGGTGTCATCCGACCGCAGCAGGACCGCTGCGCAGCCATCTCCGAACAGGCTGTTGACCACGCCGGTTCCGACCGAGTCGTCGTAGATATACAGCGCGGAGTTCACCTCGCAGCACACCATCAAGGCGTTCTTGCCGGGGTTGGCGACGGCCCAGTTCGAGACCGGGTTCAGGCCGTTGAGCCCGGCGTTGCAGCCCATCCCCACGATGTCGGCTCGGTGGCAGCTGTTTCGGAAGCCGAGGTGGCGAACGAACATGGCGGTCAGGCCTGGAAGCATCAGGCCGGTGGAGGTGATGCAGCAGAGGTAGTCGATGTCCTCGGCCTTCAGCCCCTCTGACTCCAGGCAGCGCGCGATGGCCTGGCGGCCGAGCTGCAGCGCGCCGACACGGTGCTTTGCGAGCAGCTCCGACTGACTCTCGCGCGGGATGCCGTCGGCATCGGGCGTCGGCAGAAAAAGGTAGCGACCCTTGATGTGCGAGGCGGAGAAGATCGATCGCACGATCGGGTTCTTCACCCGGAACCGCTCCAGGATGTCGGCCTGGGTGTAGTAGGTCTCCGGATTGGCGGTGCCAATGGAGAGGATGCGGGCACGAGGGGATCCCATGGTCCCAGTGTATCGCAGTCGGTCCGCAGCGCATCGGACGGAGGCTCCGCAGCGCTGGTGAGAGAGCGGCATCGTCGGCGTGCGCACAGGCATCGGGTGGTGCTGGTTTGTGCGATGAACATCCCACCTGGCGTGCGCTCGATGCTGTGCCGGCTGCCAGTGTCGTTGCTCCACATGCCGTGGGCTGGTCTGGAAGCCGGAGCCGTCACAGGAGCGGGGCAGAGGAGATGTCGGTGGCGTGGTGGAGTCCCCGTCAGGGGATTGGATTCAGGCTCGAATCCCGCAAGTGCCGGAGTGTCTTCGGTGTCGGGAAGCTGGTACCATGATGTCATCTCGAGAGAAAAAACCGAGGACGCTATGGATGATCCCAGAGCCGAAGCTGCAGCGCGCGCCGCGCAGGACGAGCCTGTCGAAGCCCCCCTCAGCCAGTCGCCTGACGCAGAAGGAGGCTCCGAGGCCGCCGGGACAGACTCCGACGAGGCTCCGCCGGAGCTTGTTGAGGAGATCGCGCTGGGAAGCACTCCGGCTGGTATTGCCACCAATGCCAGCCTCCGTGCACTGTCCCGTGCGGCTCGGAGCTTCTTGCTCTACGATCCGTCCAACGACGCCATCCGGGTCTTTCTCTCAGACTACCGAGATGCTGTGAAGCTGGCCTTGCAGCATGGAACCATGGATCTGGAGATTCGTCCGTTTGAGATGGTCCAGGCGGCCGAGGTCGTCTACATGGAGCGGGATCGAGAGCGCTCTCTGGCGTTTCGGATGTTTCGGGATGGCGTCCGGAGGCTCACCATCACTCCAGAGGTGGAGTGGGATGAGCTGCTGCGTCTGCTGGAGATCCTCTCGGTTCGCTATACCGGCGTCCGTCAGCAGGAAGACGACATCGTCACCTTGCTGTGGAAGGCCGGCTTCTCCCACATCGAGATCGCTGCGGTTGAGGGCTTCGTGCCCGACGACGATGACGACGACGATGAAGCCTCTGCGGTGCGCGCCGCGCGTGCCAACCGGCGCGCAGAGAGTCACATCGAGGCTCCCAGCGACTGGGACCTGCCCCTCCCGACGTTTGGTGTGCCCGTCGCGCTGACATACCAGCCGATCCCGGCGGAAGCACTCGAGGCCCTGCACGCAGAGGGCTCCTCGATGACCATCCCCAGCAACTCGCTGAGTCTGGTGTCGAACATGCTGGAGGTGGTCGCTGATCCACTGGATCCCACCACCATCGAGGACATCCGACACCTCATCGAGGAGGTTCGAGACTTCCTGCTCTCTGAGGGGCAGCTCAACTACCTCGTCGAGATGTCCCGCACCGTTGCCCACAAGCTCCGTGACAATCCCACGGAGCGCGAGAAGCTGCTGAGCACCTTCACCAACGAGCGCGCCCTGCGGCGGATCGTGCGATCGGTCGGAAAGGGGCACTCTGAGATTCCACCAGAGCTGCTGGAGATGCTCGATCTGGTGCCGACCGACCATCTCTCAAACCTCATCTCTCTGCTCAAGGATGAGCGCGCGACCACCACCCGCACCATCCTCCGGAAGCTCATCTCCCGCTACATCGTGACCCGCGCCTCTTTTGTCATCCTTCAGCTGGAAGAGCTGGAGTCTGGTGTGGCCCGAGATCTCCTCGCGGCGCTGGCGGAGGCGCTCCCGGAGCGGGTGGTCGAGGCGGTCGAGGCGGTCGCTGGGACCGCAGACACTGAGCTGCAGTACGAGATGCTTCGTGTTCTCTCGCTGACCCGGTACGGACCGAGGGTCAAGTCGGTGCTGATGGGGCTCATCCATGCCCCCATCGAGGACATCCGGCTCAAGGCGCTGGAGCAGCTCATTGCGCAGAAGGGCGTGGACCTGTTCCGAGACCTCATCAAGCACGTCGAGTCCCGCTCTGCCGGACCCCTGCAGCCCGACGAGGCCAACCTCATCGGGCGGGCGATGGCCGAGCTGAATCCGAAGGCCGCCCAGCGGCTGCTGTCAGGGTGGATTCGACCCAAGGGGCTGCTCAAGCGGTTCGGCGCGGTGCCGGGTCAGAAGATGCTGCGCTGGACGGCGGTCTCCGGGATCGGCCGACTGCCAGGTGACAAGAACGAGAAGCTGATCCGCTGGCTGGCCGAGCAGGCGGGGGCTGACCTCCACAAGCACTGCATGCGGGTGCTGTTTGTCCGCCGCCGAGAGGGGACCCTGAATGTCTGACGAGCAGAACATTATCGAGAGCCAGGAGATGCTCGGAAAGGCGCTTGAGCGGGCCCGGATGGGTGAGGACCGGGATCTCGCGAGCTGGGTGCGTGAGCGCGGCGAGCGGTTCGTTCGGGTGCTGTTCGGTCTGCTGCGAATGACCAACATCCACTCCCTCGACAACAACGCCTTCACCAAGCCGATGCGCGACATCGGCGACGTGGTCAGTGACCTGATGGACACCCTCGGCGCGGTCCACCTCGTCACCGTCGAGGATCAGGTCTTCCTCAACGACATCCGGCTGCGCATGGGGCGAGACGAGGGGGGGGATCTGGGCAGCGAGCTGCGTCGCCATGGTGTCGGCGGGATCTCGTTCCACAGCGCCCCCACCGAGGCGCAGATGCGGGTGTTTGTGGAGCTGTTCTCCGGACCGCCCCAGGGCGACAGTCCGCGCCTCCAGATGATGGAGCAGTTCACCGCTCGGGGCTACGACGGCCTTGATTTGTTCGGGGTCTATCGGTTCCGGATCTCTGGAGAGGAGGACAGCCGACCGGTCAAGCGCGACCTGGCGAAGATCTCCACCCGAGCAACGGAGCTGGTCGACGAGAGCTGGGACAACCTCTCCTCCGAGCGGATGCCCAACCCGCTCCCGATGCGCCGAATCGTCACGGAGATCCTGGAGTCAGAGGCCGGTGGGGATGGCCTGATGTCCGAGGCCACCCGAGGCAGCAGCTTCGGTGCCCATACCCTACAGGTCTGTCAGATCGCGCTCATCCTGGCCCGAGCTGCGAAGCTCTCCGATGAGGCCATCCAGGACATCGGGGTCGCCGCCATGTTTCACGACATGGGCTACGCCGCACGCGAGGGAGCTGATCCCGCCCTCAATGATCCCGGCTACCCGCCGCCGTTCGAGCGACACGCAGCAGCCGGTGCGCGGCTGCTCCTTCGCCAGCGTGGGTTCCATCAGGCCAAGATCGCTCGCGCGCTCTGTACCCTGGAGCACCACCGCGACTACAACGACTCGCGCGGGATTCCGTCGCTGTTTGGGCGGGTCATGCGGATCGCGGAGGACTACACCAACCTCCTCCGTCGCCGCGCCGGCGGCTTCTCTCCTCGCGAGGCACTCCAGAAGATGGCCTCGCTCAAGGGGAAGGCCTACGATCCGGTTCTCCTGCAGGTCTTCATCAATGCCCTCGGGGCATACCCGCCTGGGACCCTGCTCGAGCTCCAGGGCGGGTACGTCGTGGTGTCTCGGAGCTTGTGCCGGAGCCCGCAGACGTTTGACAAGCCCATCGCTCGGCTCCTTCGCCTGCCTGACGGCACGGAGCCGCCGCGCCTGATGCGCATCGACCTTGCGCAGAAGGGGCGGATCGTGCGGGTGCTCCGGGATCTGCCCGAGACGACGGCGTAGCGGTCAGCCCCGCCTTCGGGCGTACAGCAGCGCCTCTGCGACCCGCTCTGCGGCGAGGCTGCGGGGATCCTCGTCGTGATCGATGATCTGCTTTGCGAGTCGGAGCGCGACCGGATCGCGCCTGGCGATGTGGGCCGCCATGGTGAGGGCCTCGGCGCGGGGATCGTCCACCATGCGCCCCGCGAGTCCCCAGGCCACAGCGGTCGGTGCATCCACCGTCGCGCCCCCGAGGATGACCTCCTTGGCTCGACCCGGGCCGACCAGCCGCGTCAGTCGCGTGCAGCCACCCGCCGATGGGATCAGCCCCATGGCTGTCTCTGGCAGCGAGAAGCGGGCCGCGGGACCGACCACCCGAAGATCACAGGCCAGCGTCAGCTCACAGCCCCCCGCGACCGCCGCTCCGTGTACCGCAGCGATGGTGACGAGGGGGCTGGCGGCGATGGCGTTGAAGACCCGCTGGCTGAGCAGATCGAGGGCATCCAGCGGATCGGCGCGCTGGATCACCGAGAGATCCGCACCGCCGCAGAACGCGCGCGACCCCGTGGCGCTGATGACCACCACCGAGACGGACTCCTCCAGCCGGACGAGCCCAGCCTTGAGCTCGAGGAGGTGCTGGCGGTCATACGCGTGGGCCTTGCTGGGGCGATCGAGCGTGAGCAGGCCGATCTCTTGTCGGATGTCGACGAGGATGGACATTGGGGGGGTGTCCTTGGAGAGTGAGCGACTGAATGATAGCGGCTTAGCAGAACGAACTGCAGAGCATTGAGGTCTGGCCTGTGCTCGTGAGGGAGCAGCACTCAGGATGAGCCGTCACGAGAAACTGGTACACGATGAGCTGGAGCCCTGTCCATACATCACCGGGAAGGTCGCGCGGATGCCGCTGCGGTGGCAGCTCCGGCGGCCCTCTCCAGACGAATTCGATGCCTCCCTTGCGCGCGGAGATCGTCGGATCGGTCGCATGCTGTATCAGACCTCCTGCCCAGAGTGCGTGGCCTGCGAGCCCCTCCGGCTGCCGGTCGAGACGTTCAAGCCCTCGCGCTCCCAGCGCAAGACGGTCAAGAAGAACGCCGACCTCCGCATCGAGGTCGGGCCGGCCCGGTTCAGCAGCGAGAAGCTCGATCTCTACAACCGCCACAAGCAGGAGCGCGGCCTCGCCCGACACGAGCGACGCATGAACCAGCGGGGCTATGAGGGGTGGTTCCTCAATTCCTGTGCGACGACCCTGGAGTTTCGCTACCTCGCTGAGGATCGGCTGATCGGGCTTGGCATCATGGATGTCGGTCGTCTGGACACCAGCAGCGTCTACTTCTTCTTTGATCCCGACGAGTCCAGGCGATCTCTGGGCACCTACTCGGTGCTCGTTGAGATGAACTGGCAGAAGGAGCGCAGCGGTCGCCACCACTACCTCGGTCTGTACGTCGAGCAGTGCCAGCACCTCGTCTACAAGGCTCGGTACTTCCCCCATGAGCGTCGGGTTGGGGGGGAGTGGAAGACATTCAGCCGGGACGACGTCTCCGCTTAGTGCGGAGGCCCTGCGGCGAGGGGCTGCACATCGCTGGCCCGGGCGGAGGGGACGAAGGCGACCACAGCCGGTCTCATCGGGGCCGCTGATTCAGCCGGGCACGCCGCTACCACGCCGCCGGACAGTGTCCGCCCTCGGCGAGCCAGGCATCGACAACCTCCGCGCGCTGCGTGACGAATTCCGCGAGGTGCTCCAGGGCTTGGTCGTGCTGGCTGTTGCTGAAGGTCTTGTGTCCGTCTGCTTGGAGGGCCTCGCGGATCTGGGCATCGTGGCGCTCGGCCTGCGCGATGATGTCTTCCGGTACGTAGGCATCTCGTGAGAGCTTCAGCTCCTCGACGAACCGCTCGCACCAGTAGAGATCGGACAGCACCGTCTCGACCAGCGCTTCCTTCCGCCAGCCGGTGTGCTCGTAGGTGATCGGATCGGCGCTGACGGCGTCGGGCCAGACGAGGTCGCCGCTGGTGTATGCGGCATCCCCGAAGCTGATGTCGAGGTCGTAGGGGAGGTAGATGAAGCCCTGAGTGGGGTGGCTGTAGAGGTAGTAGTTGATCTCCACGCCGGCCCAGTAGTTGTCCATCGCCGGTATCATTGCCTCCATCGACCACTCTGCGACAGCTTGGTCGAGATCCATCAGCGCGGAAAGCTCCTCGACGGTGTCTGCGCGGTTGAGCGCCTCGATGTCGCTGGTGTCGGGCTCGTCCTCGTTTGTCTTCAGCTCGCTGCCGGCCTGGTAGAGGTTGCCGTCGGGGTTCTCGAAGTGCCGCTCCAGGTACTCGTGATCGAGCCGCTCGACGTTGGCGTACAGGCCGTAGTACTCGCCGTTGACCTCCAGCCGGGCGTTGTTGGCGCAGGAGTAGGGGAGCCCTCGGGCCTCAAACAGCGGGAACGCCAGCCGCTCGTGGAGGAGCGTGTGGTCGTACCAGGGGGCATCGAGCACGATCTTGCGGAGGCCATGAAACCGAGCACCGGAGTCGACCTCGTTGAACGAGATCGTGAACTGAAGCTTGTCGCAGCTCCACGACCAGTTGCCCTTCAGCCGCGCCATCGCCTCAACGCTCTCACCGTCGTAGGTGAACTGGACCGGTCGGTAGTTCTGCTGTCCGCTCGCGCAGTCCGACTGAAGACCGGACCACTGGTCTGCCTCGAAGTCGAGCGCGAAGGTCGGCAAGAGGTCGGGCTCGTAGATGTCCGCACAGGTCGCGGGCCACTCATCGACCGGCGTACCGCTGATGTCTTCGATCTCAGCGGTGTCCTGCGTCTCCTGCGGAGGGGTGTCCTCGTCTGCAGCGGTGTCGTTCGCCGGGGGGGAAGTGTTGGTCGGCTCTGGTGTGACACTGGCTGGGGAGCAGCCAGCGAGGATGGCGAGGATGAGCATAGAGCCGTCCGTCATTGGAGGTGGGCATCAGAAGAAATATGGCACAGACCGTTTCCATCAGCGTCGTGATATCCTGAGGTATGCCGAAGCGACCCCCCTGCGCTGGGCTGTGGAATACTCCGATGGTTCAGGTCAACGGAGATGTCACAACCTGCTGTCTCGATGAGCACCTCGAGAACCGACTGGGCAATCTCCGAACCTCAACCCTCTCGGAGCTCTGGAACGGCGAGACGATCAACCGCTGGCGCCTGGCCCACGTTGAGGGCCGCTTCAAGGACAGCGGCCCGCTGTGCCCGCGCTGCAACTGGCGCTCCGCAGGCAGCTACCCGGAGGGCAAGGCCGCCGCGTGGCTCAAGGCGTGGCGCGCGCGCATGCGATAGATAGAATGGCTGAGATGATGCAACCTGTGATTCAGATCCGAGGGCTGACCAAGGTCTATCGAGCGGGCTTCTGGATGCGCGCGGTGTCTGCGCTCAAGCCGCTGGACCTCGACGTTCATCAGGGCGAGGTCTTCGGCTTCGTCGGTCCAAATGGTGCCGGAAAGACCACCACAATCAAGACCCTCTGTGGGCTCCAGCTCCCCACATCCGGGACAGCGAGGCTGCTCGGGCTGCCCTGCACGGACCCGAACTCCCGGCGTCAGCTCGGCTTCCTTCCGGAGCGACCTTACTTCTACGTTCACCTCACCGCGCGCGAGCTGCTGCACTTCTACGGACAGCTCTTCGAGATTCCCACGGCCCTCCGCCGGCAGCGCGTCGAGTCGCTGCTGGAGCGAGTCGGGCTCGCCAGCTTCGCGGACGTCCCGCTGGGCAAGTACTCAAAGGGCATGCTCCAGCGCGCGGGGCTGTGTCAGGCCCTCATTCACGAGCCGAAGCTCATCATCCTCGACGAGCCGATGTCTGGACTCGACCCCGTCGGCCGCGCCCTGGTGCGGGATCTGATCCTGGAAGAGAAGGCGCGGGGCTGCACGGTGTTCTTCTCCAGCCACATCCTCTCAGACGTCCAGTCTCTCTGCGACCGGGTCGCGATCCTGGTCGGCGGACAGCTGCGCGGGGTCGGGACGGTTGCAGAGCTGATCGGAGACAAGATCCACTACGTCGACTGCGTGTTCTCTGGGCTAAGCGAGGACATCTCCATCCCTGGTGTGCTCCAGCACCGGCACGGTGACCGCTGGCGGTACCGGGTGTCGGCGGATGAGGTCGGTGCCGCCATTGCTGCGGTCCAGCGTGCGGGAGGGCGCATCATCGAGGTCCATCCCATCCGCCAGGATCTGGAGACGATCCTGGTCCGTCAGATCCAGGAGGCGCAATGAGTCGGCTCCTCACCCTCGCCTTGAACACCTTCCGGGAGGCTGTGCGGGATCGGGTGCTCTACTCCATCCTGTTCTTTGGGGCCGGAGTCATCTTGATGTCGCTGGCGATGGAAGAGATCACCATCGGCGATCAGGACAAGGTGGTCCGCAGCGTCGGACAGGGGGCCATCGACCTGTTCGGCTCGCTGATTGCGATGTTCCTTGGCGTGTCGCTGGTGTGGAAGGAGCTGGACAAGAAGACCATCTACACCATCCTCTCCAAGCCCATCCCCCGGTGGATGTTCATCATCGGAAAGTACCTCGGCCTCATGCTGACCCTGACCGTCGAGATCGCAGTGCTGCTCGCGATCTACTGCGGGCTGATGGTGATGGTCCAGGGCTTCCCGCCGGGCGTGGTGTTTGTCTCAATCGGGATGCTGCTGCTGGAGCTGATGCTGCTGTGTGCCTGGGCGACCCTGTTCTCCAGCTACTCTGAGCCGACCACAGCCTCTGCGTTCACCCTCGCGATCTTCGCCATCGGTCACCTCGCCGATGATATGTGGCTGTTTGGCAGCCAGAGCGATGTCGAGAGTGTCCGCCAGGTCGCCGCGGCGCTGTACTGGATGCTGCCGAACTTTGAGGTCTTCAACATCCGAGCCTACGCGGTGCACGAGCTACCGATACCGTGGGAGCGGGTGAGACCGGCTGTGGTGTATGGGCTGGGATACACCTCTGCCGTCCTCGCGGCTGCGGTCGCGATCTTCCAGACCCGCGACGTCAAGTAGGAGCCTCTTGTCATGGTCCCCTTCCTGAACATGCAGGCACGCTATGCGCGGACCGCAGCGGCGGTCGAGGCCGCCACGCTCGCAGGGATGCGCTCTGGCTACTACATCGGCGGTCCGGTGCTGAAGGCGGCCGAGGAGAAGGTCGCTGCGCTGACCGGTCGACGGCATGGCATCGGGGTCGCAAATGGCACCGTCGCGATCACTCAGATCCTGGAGGCGATGGGGATCGGAGCTGGGGATGAGGTGATCGTTCCTGCGGTGACCTTCTTCGCGACCGCTGGTGCCGTGCTGCGGGCTGGTGCCACCCCGGTCGTCGTCGACGTCCTGCCCGACCGCCCCCTCATGGATCCCGATGCGGCTGCAGCGGCGCTGTCTCCACGGACTGCCGCGGTCATGCCGGTTCACTTGTTCGGCGATGTCTGCCCACACCCCACAGTCCCGGTTCCTGTCATCGACGATGCGGCCCAGGCGGTTGGTGCGGCTCCCGCAGCGGGGAAGGGGCTCGCGGCGGCGCTGAGCTTCTACCCCACCAAGATCCTCGGGGTGCTCGGAGATGGAGGGATGGTCGTCTGCAATGACGAGGACCTGTCGAGCCGCATCCGGCGTCTGGGCTTTCATGGGCAGCTCGGACCGCACCTCCACGACCGAATCGGCGGGGTCATGGGCGGCAACAGTCGGCTCGATGCCCTCGCTGCTGCGGCGCTGCTCGCGCAGCTCCCGGATCTTCCGGTTCGCATCGCCGAGCGCCAAGCCATCGCTGCCCGCTACGATGCGGTGGTCTCAGACCGTGCGGTCCCTCGGGACTCCGGCAGCCCGGTGAGCATCTACTGCATCCGCCATCCCGACCGAGATGCCTTTCGGGAGCGCCTGCTGGCGGCCGGAGTGTCGAGCGCGGTCTACTACCCGCGTCCGCTGAGCGTGCAGCCAGCCCTGGCCGACTGTCCGCGCCACTCCACGGTCAACGCCGAGCGGTTCTGCGCTGAGGCGGTGGCGCTGCCCTGCTACGAGGGCATGCCGGAGGAAGACATCGCAGCGGTGTGTCAGGCCCTCGGAGACTGCCTGTGAGTCCGTACGAGGCTTCGGGCATCCCCGCACAGATGTACGCTGTCTACAGCGGGTTTGCGCTGGTGTTCGGCCTTCTGGTCGGCAGCTTTCTGAACGTCTGCATTGCCCGGATGCCCGAGGACCGCTCGGTCGTTCATCCCCCAAGCCACTGCCCCTCCTGCGGCCACGGAATTCGCCCGACCGACAACATTCCGGTCCTCTCTTGGCTGCTGCTGCGGGGGAAGTGTCGAGACTGCGGGGCAACGATTTCCTCGCTGTACCCGACCATCGAGCTGCTGACTGGTGTGGTGGCATGGCTGCTGTTTCGTCGCATTCTGCCTGAGCCGTCTCACCTCGATCTCGCGCATGGTGCGGCCTTTGTGTTCACCTTCTCGATCGCCGCGATGATGATCGCCCAGAGCTTCATCGATCTGAAGCACTACATCATCCCCGATGAATTCAGCATCTACGCGGTACCCTATGCGGTCGCTGCGGCGTTCGGGCTGACGTGGCTGGGGTACCCTGAAGCGCTGAGCTGGCGGGAGAGCGTGCTGGGCGCGTTCTTTGGCGGCGGGGTTCTGCTCTCGATCGCGATGTTCTGGAAGCTGGTGCGGCGGATCGACTCGATGGGCATGGGCGATGTAAAGCTGCTCGCCCTCATCGGCGCGGTGCTCGGACCCTGGCCTGCGCTGCCGTTTGTGATGTTCGGTTCGGTCTTTCTGGCGCTGTTCATCGCCCTGCCCATCGGCTTTCTGAAGACCCGCCGGCTCAACTTCGCGCTGCCCTTCGGACCGTTCCTCGGGCTCGCCTCGATCCTCTGGATGCTCCACGGCACCGAGCTTGCCGACCTCTACTATCCCGGCTGGCGAGAGGTCTCTCAGGTGTTCTTCGGGATGTAGCCATACACGAGCGCCCAGACCGCTGTGGGCGATCCGGGCGATGTGGTCTCGGGCGGGAGAAGCAGGGCCGCTGAAGAGAGCCGACCCGTGACGCTCCGTCGAGCTGGAGGGTCCTGCGACGCTCCGTCGAGCTGGAGGGTCCTGCGACGCTCAGTCGAGCTGGAGGGTCATGAACAGGGCGCCAGCGTTGGTCTCGATACCGCTGTTGGCTGCATAGCCGTAGTCGGTGGCGATGAAGTCGTGGAGCCCATCGGCGTTGAGGTCAACCGGGAACGGGTTGATCTGGTAGCCGTAGTAGTACTGGTAGCGGTCGTCGTCGCCCTCAGCGGTGCCCAGCGCATCGCTGGTGGCGCTGTAGTCACCGTCGGCCTCGCTGCTGCCGAAAGAGTAGACCCGACCATAGCTCACACCAGACTGGACCAGACCAAACGCCACGTCACCGATGCCGTCGTCGTCCCAGTCTCCAATCCGACCAAACGTGATCGCGCCGGGGTCAGAGTCGCGCATCTCGTAGTGGCGGCTGTAGTTGTCGGAGTTGGTGATATCGATGTCGCCGTCTTCGAGGTGCTCTCCGCCGGGAACCTCGAAGATGCCGGAGATAATTCCGGCGGCGTCGGGAACCTGGAACCACAGCTCCTCAGCGCCGTCTCCGTCAGTGTCGGGGCCAATGCCGCAGACCCGACCGAGCTGCTGGTAGTTCTCGCCGACGATGACCTGAGTGCCTGCGCTGTCGAGGTTCTCGGTGCTGTCGTTGCCGCCACGGGTGGCGTCTCCCCAGATGACCCAGACCTTTCCGCCGTCGCCGGCCTTGGAGTCGCAGTGCACGAAGTCGTCGTAGCCATCGCCGTTGAGATCGCCGCCGGAGGCGACGGACCAGTAGGCGTTGAGGTGACTGCCGTCGGTGGAGTAGGTGCCGTCGACCTCGTCGAGGGTGTAGTCCCCCTGGACGCCGCCGTAGAGCATGTACAGGTAGTTGCGGCCACTGCTCCAGTAGGTGCCCATCAGGTCGTCAACGCCGTCAGCGTTGAGGTCGAGGTCCTGAGCGATGCCGCGCCCGACATACTGATTGGAGCTGGAGCCCGTCAGGGTGAAGTAGGAGTCTGCGGGGGTTCCTCCGTAGAACATGTCGTCAGCAGCGACGGCATAGATGATGCCGGAGTTGCTGCTGTAGGTCGGTGCACCGAGCAGAAGTGCGGGCTCGTCGTTGTTGTTCTTGAAGTCGCGGAAGAAGGCGACAGTGGAGCCCAGCTGCATCGCTGAGGTGGTCTCGGTGTAGTAGTTCTGACCGTCTGCGATGGTGTCGCCATCTGCCGGAAGGTTGGCGCCGTCGAAGATGGCGACCGAGCCATAGTTGCCCGCCGAGCCGGGAGCACCGATGATGACGTCGTCGTAGCCGTCTTCGTCGAGGTCACCGGTGGTGAAGCTTCGGCCCGCCTGCTCTGAGGATGCACCGACCCAGACGGCGTCGGCGTTGTAGCCGGGCACGTCCCAGTCGATCAGGCCATCGCAGTCGTCATCTGCGGCGTTGAACATCTCTTCGTTGTCTGCGTTGATGGTTGGGTTCTCATCATCGCAGTCGCTCCCAAAGCCCTCGGCCTGGGAGGAGTATCCGTCGCCGTCCTGATCGTAGTCGTTGACATCGTCGCAATTGGAGTCGATGCCGTCGTACCAGGTGTCCGCTGCGCCGGGGTTGATGTCGGCGTTGGCATCCTGGCAGTCACCGCCGCCGGTCTTCGGGTCGGTGTTCCAGACGAGGGTCTGGTATCCGTCGCCGTCCTGATCGTAGTCGTCTGCACCATCGCAGTTGTCGTCGTCGCCGTCGTACCAGTCATCCGGCGCGCCGGGGTAGACGTCGGGATCGTTGTCGTCGCAGTCATCGCCGCCGACGTCCATGGTGTCATAGCCATCGTTGTCGGCGTCGGTGAGCAGGTCGCAGCGCAGATCGATGGAGACAGTGGGCTCGTCGGGATCGTCTGAGGAGATGACCAGGACATCGGGGTACTCGACCTGGTTGTAGTCGTTGGGCTTGCACTGCACGGTGGCGGTGAGCTTGCTGCCTGGGATGATCATGAACGGCGGCGGGAGCACGTTGACATAGGGCAGGTTGACTGCGATCGAGGTGACCGTGAGGTTGGTCGTTCCCTTGTTCTCGATGTCGAACTCAAGGCTGATCGCATCACCCGGGGTCAGCTCGCCGAAGTCGAGGATGTTCTGACTGACTGCGATGTCAGGTGCATCGCCACTGATGGTGGTGTCTGACTCGCCGGTGTCGTCAGTGGCCGCGCCGGTGTCTTTGTCACCACAACCAAGCAGGGCAAGCAGGGGGATGCTGAGTGCAATCATCAGGTTTGAGCGCAAGACGGACTCCCGGGAATGGCCGCAGCATAGCGCAACTCCTCACCGGCTGCGACCTTGATGCCGCTCACCTGTAAGAAGGGTCAGAAACTCTCGGCTCCACGGAGCGGTGTTTGCCCCTGCGGGGCGATGCCAAGCTCTCGAACGATTCGTGCATGCAGGGCGTCAGAGGCTGCTTGATCACCACAGTTGAGTCGCCTCAGGTAGATGGTGTCTCGATCCTGAGAGGGCCAGTCCCAACTCAGCGCGACCTCCCGACCCATTGACGCGAGGGTGTTCCTCCAGTGCTCGACAAACGCGGCGGCTTCATGAGCGTTGTCGGGCTGGACCACAAACGCGAGGGTCGCGTGGGGGTATCGTGCACCCATTGCCTGGCGCTCCTGAAGAAACCGCAGGACGTTGCGGTTGACCTGCTCTCCCCGATCGGCGCCCTTGACGACCGCGTAGGTCTCGGGGGTGAAGGCGTCGATCGAGAAGTGGACGAACCGGAAGGTATCTTCGGCGAGGCCGGGGGTGTTCGCGAGGCGGACCAGCAGCGCCGCCCGCTCTTCCGAGAACACAACAGCGTTGGTGTGCAGCTTAAACTCTCGGAACAGTCGGTTGCCATGATTGATGGCGAAGGCGTACTCGATGAACCGATCAAACTGAGGATGAATGGTGGGCTCTCCGAGCCAGTGAGGACAGAGGTGGATGTCTTCCTCCATGCCCTCCAGCCCCTTCAGCGCCGCCCGCCACGTGGACCACTCCATGAATTGCATCGGCATGCCGTGGGCCTCGTCTCTCATGGACTGGCTGCACATGCTGCACTTGATGTTGCAGTGGTCCGTCAGCTCAAGGTTTAGGTTGATGGCCACGGATTCTCCGGTAGGCAGCTGCGGATGGCGGCCTCGTGGGCCAGGATGTTCGCTGAGCACTCCTGGCAGCGGGGCAGCGGTGACTTCTCCAGCATGCCGGCACGGACTGACTCAAGGAAGGGATCTGAGCGCCAGAGGTCAGAGAGGCTCCCCGATGCTGCTGAGCCTCCCTCACCAGCCAGCACGCAGCACGGGCTGGTCTTCCCGGCGGCATCTATGGTGAGGTAGTGCCACGCCTTGAGGCAGGGAGCGCCCTTGATGCCGACTCCAGGAGCAGCGGGGGGCGGTGTGCTGCCGCGATCCGGGCGATCGGGGCTGAGGAAGTGGGCGAGGGTGGTCGCGATGCCGAGGGACTCCGCCAGCGCCAGCGCCTGAGCGGCGTGCTCGGGGAGCGCGGCGGACTGCTGCGGAGTGAGGGCGAGGCGCTGCTGCTCGGGGCGGTAGGCGATGAGGGCATCGAAGTCGATGCGAAAAGCAGACAGGGCGTGCGCGAGCCGCACCATGTCAGAGAGGGTGTGCACGTTCTTTCGGGTGATGACGAAGTGCAGGGCGATGCGCGGGCGGTCCAAGCCGAGCCGACGCTTGAGGACCGACAGCCGACAGGCTGCCTGGATGGTGCGCCGGAACGCGCCGCGCTGTCCCCGGAGGGCATCGTGGATCTCAGGGGTGGGGCCGTCGACGGAGAAGTGGACCTCATCCCAGCCCCACGTGATGAGCTTCTCGGCGAGGGGGGCGGTCAGCCGCGTGCCGTTGGTGGTGAGGATGCCCTCCATGGACAGCGCCTTGATCCGAGCGAGCAGCACCGGAGTGTCCTTGCGCAGCAGGGGCTCGCCGCCGCCGAGCACGAACACGCGCTGTACCCCCATCGCTGCGGCCTCCGCGATGATCGAGAGCCACCGCTCTGTGGACAACTCATCGACCGGTGCGCGGTGTCGGTCTGTGGTGTCGCAGAAGACGCAGTCGAGGTTGCAGGCGAGGGTCGGATAGATCTCCAGGGTCATCGGACCCTGTGGACCGTTCGCTCCCCACTGCTGGATTCGGGCTGCGATCTGCTCAGGAGCGGGCATGAGAAAACTGTATCGCAGTGGGTGGGGAGAAGCCGCCATGAGGTGCGGTGGCGGAGCGACCACCTCGAAGCGGAAGCGCGACGGGCAGGTCGGCGTCCTGGGACAAGCGCTGGTGCGACGTCATCCCCCTCAGCCAGAGACCAGGCGCTCGCATTGGTTGCCGGTGTCGAGACGCCGTGTGCCTACATCCGGGCGTGGTGTGCTGTGTGAGCACATCTGCACGGTCTGACAGGATGCTTGCGGTCGGCACGGTGACCTCACTATCATCCCCCATCCCTGAGGAGAGACCATGCGCTTGACGACCCTGTGCCTGCTGCTGACAGCCTGCGGAGACAAAGACACCGAGACAGGTGTCTCGGACACTGACAGCCCTGGTGACGACACCTCGGAGCAAGACACCGAGGAGATGGAGGGCTTCCCCAACACCTCCTGCGCAGACTATGCCGACCCCTGCGTGCAGATCGCTGCCGGAGATGCAGAGGCGCTCCAGGAGACCTCCAACCTGCTCGTCGATGGGCAGACCATCGTTCTTGCAGAGGGCACGTGGTCGATGGACAACCAGGTGACCTTCCGCAGCGCGGACAGGGTCAGCCTCATTGGGCAAGGCATGGATCTCACGACCCTCGACTTCGCCGAGGAGAAGGTCCAGACCAACGGCGTCGACGCCATCTCGGATGGCTTCCTCATCCAGGGCCTCACGGTCATCGACGCCAAGAAGGACGGCATCCGGGTTGAGGACTCTGAGGGCATCACCTTCCGAGACGTTCGAGCAACCTGGAGGAATAAGGAGTCCAGTGAGAATGGTGCCTATGGGCTGTACCCCGTCAGCAGCTCTGATGTCCTCATCGAGGACTGTGAGGCCCACAACTCCGCCGATGCTGGCATCTACGTCGGTCAGGTCCAGCGGACCATCGTTCGCAACAACCTCGCCACCGGCAACGTCGCCGGCATCGAGATCGAGAACACCCAGTACGCGGACGTCTACGGCAACACAGCCACCGGCAACACCGGCGGTCTGCTGATCTTCGACCTGCCGGGCAACCCGATCATCGGTCGCGACATCTGGGTCCACGACAACACCGTCACCGACAACAACACCCCCAACTTCGCTCCTGGCGGAACCGTCGGCTCCATTCCCGCAGGAACCGGTACCATCGTGCTGGCCTCTCGTCGGGTCGTGGTCGAGAACAACACCTACGCCAACAACAACACCGCCGACATCGCGATCATCAACGGCCTCGCCATCGAGGGCAGCCTGGACTCCTGGGCGATCTCAGAGGGGGATCTGGTCGGTGACATCGACGGCCTGGACCTCGACGTCGGCGAGGGGGTGGTCTACAACTTCTCGACTCGGGACGTCCTGGTCTCCGCCAACAGCCACAGCGGCTCCGGAACCGACCCCGATCTCGACGATGTGGTCAACCGGCCCATCGGGACCATCGTCGGCCTCGTCTATCGAGACTCCGGCTTTCCAGTCGATGATGTCTTGTATGACGCGATCAACGAGAGCAGCTTCTCGGCCACCGAGACCTCCGGGAACAGCAACGACAACCGCATCTGTGTGGGCACCAACAGCGGCGGAACCTACGCCAGCCTGGATCTGGAGAGCCTCGCTGCGAAGATGGAGAATTTCGAGCTTCCACAGATCTCGGACGTCTACCGCCCCGAGGCGCCGTTCGCTCCGTTCGACTGCGCCGAGCTTGAGGGCGGCGACATTCCGAAGATCGAGCTTGGTGGATGATCGCCTTTCTTCTGGCATGCAGCGGTGATGAGCCCGGAGACTCCCAGGCTGCTGAGGACACCTCGGTAGTGCCTGAGGTCTGGGCGCTGGTTGAGATCGATCCCGATGCCCAGCCCCCGCCCCTCCTCTCTGAGCTTGGCCTGACGCGGTGGGATGGCAGCGCGCTGAGCTACCACGATGAGGCGCTCGCCTATGAGCTGAACACCCCGCTGTTCTCAGACTTCGCCCTCAAGGAGCGTGCGGTCTGGATGCCGGAGGGGCGCTCGGCGACGGTGAACTCGGACGGCACCCTCGACTTCCCGGTCGGCACCGTCATCCTAAAGTCGTTCCTCTTCCCAGCAGACTTCCGCGCTCCGCAAGACGATCTGGCCCTCATCGAGACCCGCGTGATGCTCCGGGGAAGCGCGGAGTGGACCGCATGGCCCTACCTCTGGCGGGCAGACGGATCTGATGCCGAGCTGCATGTCTCGGGTGATGTCCAGACCATCGACTTCATCGATCCACACGGTGCATCGCGCACCGCGCAGTACCTCGTTCCCCAGCGCAACCAGTGCGTGGACTGCCACGACCAGTACGACGCCACTGGGGAGCGGGTCTTGATGCCGATCGGGCCGAACGCTCGCGCTCTCTCCAGTGCGGTGCTGACCTTCCTCACGGGTACTGCGGCAGCGGGGGCCGATGTGCAGGTGGACTGGACTGCGATCGAGTCTGGCGGGGTCGACAGCCTCTCGCCGGCGGAGGTCGAGACCGCTGCACGGGACTACCTCGACATCAACTGTGCCCACTGCCACAGCCCGAAGGGTGTAGAGGGCGTCACCTCACAGTTTTTCCTCAACCACGACAACACCGATGCGTTCAACCTCGGGATCTGCAAGCGTCCGGGCTCCGCGGGGGAGGGGGGCGTGGATCGAGAATTCGACATCGTACCCGGGGATCCCAAGGCGAGCATCCTCTGGTATCGAACCGCGACCGAGGACATCGGGGCGATGATGCCGGACATCGGGCGCAGCCTCACCCACGACACCGGAGCCGAGCTGATCTGGCGCTGGATCGCAGAGATGGAGCCGGACGACTGCCAGTAGGGGCTACTCGATGTCCGCGCTGCTGCACCCTGTCGTCGCGGTGATTGGGTTGCAGCGGGCGGGATCTCCGTCGGGGATCTGCGGCTGGTAGTCGCGTCCCTCGATGGGATCGAGGAAGTCAGTGGCGATGTAGTGGCTGCCGGCAGCGAGGGTGGCCGCGAAGCGCTCGGTGTTGTCCTCATCGGAGGCATCCACGCTGTCCGTGTTGCTGGTGATCAGGAAGCCGGCCGAGGCCACCGCGGCGATCGCCTCGACGTTGCCCAGCGCTTGATCGAGCTTGAAGGTCGCCGCGAAGGCATCCTCAGCGGTGTCGGCGCGGGCAAACAGGAGCCGATCCTGAAGTGCTGGGGCACCGTCGAGGTAGGCATCTCGGTGAGCGCCGCCCTCCAGGAGACTGAAGATCACCCGCCCCCGTCCGCTGCGGAGGCTCGGCCACCCCGCTTCGGCGATTGCCTCGGGGAGCGTGTCGTGATGTCCCCGAACCTCGTCCGGTGTGATCAGCCGGTCTCTGCCCAGCGCGGCAGCGATCTCCGCCTCGATCTCTCCGTAGCGATCATCGAGCAGGAGGAGGGTCTCGTCGAGCGCATCGAGATCCTCATCCTTCAGCTCAAGCCAGATCATGAGCGGTGCGTGGCAGGGGTTCTGACGGGAGAAGGCTGCGATCTCTTCGAGGCAGTCGGAGAACTGCCGGCAGGTGGTCTCTTCGTCGAGGACCGGAAGGTGGAAGACCTGGAGCCCGACACCGTCTCGATAGTGCAGGTCCAGCTCCAGCATCCGCACGCCGCGCTCTAATTGCTGCGTCAGGGGAGGGTGGGTGTAGCCATGAGAGGCATCGACGAGGCTCTCTGGCGCGATGTGGGTGCTGTTGTGGGTTCCCAGCGCCTGAAGAGCAGTGATGGAGAGGGTGTCGTCGAGCGGATGGTCGCCTGGAGCGCAGACCGGCAAGGCGGCCCCGGAGTCATCGGTGCTTCCGCTGCAGGCGAGGAGGAGGGGAATCAGCATCCTGTCAGCCTACCCCAGCCCCCGAGCGCCGGGGGCCGCTCTCCTGGTGCGCTGCTGCCTGAGGACTCTGAAAGCCTTGCGCGGCTGCTGTGGCGCGCGAGAGGACGGACTCACTGCTGCGACCCTGTGCCCGCCCTGTGTGGATCCGAACGGTGCCAGAATTGGCTATGCTGCACGCCGGAGGAATCCATGGTGTTCACCCTGTTGCTTGTGGCATGTGATGACGGCACGACTGACTCTGGTCAGGGAAGCAGTGTGCTGGAGCTGTTCTGCGAGGATGTCGCCGACGGCGGAACGTATGAGCTCGAAGAGAGCCAGTCCGCCAGCATCGATGGCGCCAACGGAAGTCTCATCGCCCGCATCGTCACGGACGAGTCGGACGACACCCACAACCCGAATTTCGTCGCGGATGTCACCTACATTATCGAGAACCTCGACGTCGGTGGATCTCCCCGGTACGGCGAGTCGGACATCTCCGGTGAGGTCGCTGCAACCCTCGGAGAGGGCAACTGGTTCATCCAGATCAGCAACAATCGGGTCGCAGGCTTTGACTGCTACAACGAGGCCTCGTTTACCATTGAGGCTGGCATGACGACCTTCCTCTGCCTTGATGTGAACTGCGAGTAAGCACGAGCCGGCGCCGCGAGTGGGATAGCCTGATGGGGTGAGTCCTCCGCCGCGAATGCCAGGCAGCTACCTCGTCCTGGAACTGACCAACCGATGCAGCCTCGCCTGCGTTCACTGCTCGGTCTCCGAGGCGGGGCACCCGCACCACGAGCGCACCGGGTACCTCGACGTTTCCCTGGCGGAGTCGCTGTTTGACGACCTCGCTGCTGTCGGCGGACGGTTCGACACCCTCATCTTGTTCTGGCTGGGGGAGCCGCTGATTCATCCCCACTTTGGCCGAATCTGGCGCAGCGCGATGCGGGCGGCGGTGGAGCATGGGGTGTTCTCTCGGGTCGAGGTTCACTCCAACGCCACCCACCTCACGGAGGCGCGCATCCGTGGTGCACTCAACGCTGCGCCCGTCGAGCAGCACTGGCACTTCTCCCTCGATGCGATCACACAGGAGACCTACGCCGCCATCAAAGGGCGGGATCGCTTCGCGCTGGTGCAGGCGAACATCGAGGCCTTCTTCGTCGCTCGCGCCGCGCGCGCTGCGCCCTGGCCCCGACCGGTGCTCCAATTCATTGTCGGCAGCAACAACGTCTCCGAGGTCCCAGCGTATCGGGCGCACTGGGAAGCGGTCTGCCGACGAACGGGCACCCCGGTCGTGGCTGCCGCCGGGCATGTCCCGCCCGGAGACGCTGCGGTGATCTTCTTCCGGCAGCTCGACTGCCCGACGGCTGAAGTGCAGGAGCGAGAGAACGCAGTGTTTCGGTCCGCCATGGCTGAGCAAGGACTGCACCTCCCGGAGGCCGTGGCGCACGGCGAGACCGTTCGCGCGGAAAACCTGGCGCCCTGCTCGGGATTCTGGAAGAGTCCGGTGATCGGCTGGCAGGGGGATGTCACGGCCTGCACCCGAGACAACCACCTCGTCAACCGTCTCGGCAGCCTGCGCACTGCTCGGTTCTCTGCGCTGTGGTGGGGAGATGCCATGCAGCACCGTCGGGCCGCCGTCGCGCGTGGAGACTACGGTGACCTCGCGCTGTGTCAGACCTGCTTCATTCCCCGCAGCCTCAACCACACGGCGCTGTCCGAGGACGACATCGCCCGCCAGGCGGCATGGTCCGAGGCGGCGAAGTGAGTCGCTTGTCCGCACTGACCGGGGATCTGCTGGAGCGCGGTCTGGATCGCATGAGGCTGCGTCGTGCGCCGGGACGCCCTCAGCAGATCCACCTCTCGGTCACTGACCGCTGCTTCCTGCCCTGCCTGCACTGCGACATCTGGAAGAACGAAGCCACAGACCTTCCCGAGCAGATCTGGTCAGACCTCATCGATCGGCTCGGCGACTGGTGTGCGCCGGCTGGAATGAACTTCGTCGGCGGTGAGCCCCTGCTGCGCCGGGACCTGGAGCGCCTGATGGCCCAGGCGGTCCAGCGAGGCTTCACGGTCAGCTTCAACACCAACGGCTGGCTGGTCAATGCCCAGCGCGCGGCTGCGATCTCGGAGGCGGGGGCGAGCATCGTCTACGTCAGCCTCGACGGCATGACGCGGGAGACGATCGATCACAGCCGCGGCAAGGCCGGCAGCTTCGACAAGGCGATGGCTGCCATCGAGCTGTTCGACGCCCTGCCCAATCCCCGAGTGGTCATCGCGGCAGTCCTGCACGGCAGGAATGCTGCAGAGATACCGGCGCTCCTGGGCTGGGTTCGCAAGCGCCGGCTCCAGCTCGTTGTTCAGCCGCTGTACCAGAACTTTGGCTACAACGCCTACGATCCGGACTGGTGGAAGACCTCCGAGCTGTGGCCACACCAGCCCGAGCAGCATGCTGCCATCAATGCTGCCCTCGACCTTCTCACCGCCGAGCGGCTCCGGGGAGGGCCAGTGTGCAACGAGGCCACACAGCTGCAGGCGATGAAGTTCCACTTCCAGCAGCCCTCCACCGACAGCGGGCTGTCCTGTCGTGCTGGGCACTCCGATCTCTCCATCGATCCAGAGGGGCGGGTGCGGCTCTGTTACTTCCTGGATCCGGTCGGCACGGTGTTCGATCCCACCCCGCTGCCGGTGATGTGGGAGTCGCTGACCACGCTGCGGCGGCGATTCGAGGTCAGTCGCTGCGAGCGGCACTGCAACCTGTTGAACTGCAATTTTGATCGCCAGGAATAGCCGGTCCCTCACACGATGCCGTCGTCATTGACCGTGGCGCCGAGATTATCTCCTGTTTATGCGACTCCATTGGGCCACTCGAAGTCACGGTGTGAGCGAAAGGCCAGCCTTGTGTCAGGCCGGAGCAAACAGTCTAGTAAATGTGCAGTGTTAGTGAAATAAACCTACCTATCCGGGAAATTGCACGATACGATCCAGGCATGAGAGTCGTCAGCCTCCTCCCTTCCGCCACAGAGATTGCTGCTCGCCTCGGACTACTCGATCACATCGTCGGGATTAGTCACGAGTGCGACTACCCAGCTTCCGCCAAGAAGCTGCCGGTCTTGACCAGCAGCATTCTCGATCATGGCTTGTCTTCCGAACAAATCGACGCTGCAGTCACCGCTGCTGTTCTGGAGCAGAAGCCGCTGTATGTCGTCGATGGGGAGCTGTTGGCTGCCCTGAAGCCTGATCTCATCCTCACCCAGGGCATCTGCTCGGTCTGTGCGGTGACCCCCGAGACGGTGACAGAGGGGCTGAAGCTCGTTCGCCTGGAGGCCTCTTGCACCGCGCCAGTGCTCTCGCTCTCTGGTGTCGACTACGCGGGCATTATGCGCGATATTCAGTCCGTCGCCGTGGCATGTAGGGTCCCGGAGCGTGGGGAAGCCCTGGTCGCAGAGCTCGACACTCGCTGGGGCGCGATTCAGTCCTGCGAGGGCTCGCCGAAGGTCATGATGCTGGAGTGGCCGGATCCCCCATGGTCTGGCGGACACTGGGTTCCCGAGCAGGTCGCAGCAGCCGGTGGAGTGGAGCCGTTCTCTGAGCCCGGCGCCCCCAGCCGACGCTTGACGTGGGCCGAGGTGATTGCAGCTGATCCAGACGTCATCATCGCTGCGGCATGTGGCTTCGATCTGCAGACCAACCTCCAGCACATCCAGGATGCCATCGCTGCTGACCGAGACGTCGCCGAGCTGCGCGCAGTGAAGACCGGACAGGTCTGGGCGGTGGATGCCAACTCATACTTCTCCCGACCTGCACCACGGGTGGTCGAGGGGGCAGAGCTGCTCGCTGCGATTCTCTCCGGTGGGTCCATCGATCCCGCCCATGCCCGCCAAGTTGTCCAATGAGCAACCGAAAGATGGCATGGGGGCTGGCTGCGCTGTCAGGGGTGGCCTACTTGTTGGCGCTGACGTTCTCACCGTCGGGTCCGCTGGCAGAGCTGTCTCCTCCTGCGCAGGCAAAAACGACCCCGAGAGAGCCGCCGGCGGAGGTCGTGGTCGTCCCGCCGAAAGAGTCTCTCGAAGATGCTCGTGCGGGGCGAATTCATCGTGACTTTGGTGCCCGAGAGGCGCTCCCTCGCACTGACGCCGAGGTGCTTGCTGAGGTCGCTGAGCCCGATACTGAGGCCGCTCAAGACACCGCAGCCATGGCGTTCACTCCAGACGCCATGATCGACGCAATGGCTGACATTGGACCCGGAATCTCGGCCTGCATGAAGGATCAGGAGTCGGTGATGGGGACAAGCCTGGATGGGCGGCTGCTCCTCGAGATGACCCTGGGACCGGACGGTGTCATCGACGCTGCGCTGGTCGACGTCGCTGGCGTACCGAAGCCCGTCCTCGACTGCTTCGGCATGGTCATCTATGGAACGCAGTGGCCGCTTCCCGAGAAGAACACCGACATGGCATGGCCATTTCAGGTCATCCCAGAAAAAGGCTAGTCGCCGTCTAATACCCCCGCTGCAGACCGCCCGACGACCGCAACCACCCGCCGGATCTGAGCAGGAGTCATCGCAAGCGCCGGCATGACCACCACCACGTCTCCCAGCGGACGCACGATCACGCCATGGGTGCGCGCAGCCATTGCGACCCGGTGCCCGATGCGCTCCGCCGCTGGGCGGTCATGCTTCAGCACGATCCCGGCCATCAGTCCCTTCTGACGGACGCTGCCGATGTGGTCAGAGGGCAGCGCTGCGAGCGCGTCGCGCAGGGCATCGATGCGCTGAGGAAGTGCAGCGAGGGTGTCTTCTTCCTCGAAGACATCCAGGCAGGCGAGGGCAGCGGCACAGGCGAGGGGGTTGCCAGTGTAGGTGTGTCCGTGGAAGAAGGTCCGATGGCGGGTGTATGGGCCGCGGAAGGCGTCGAAGATTCGCTCCGATGCGGCGGTCACGGCCAGCGGGAGGTAGCCACCGGACAGCCCCTTCGCCATGGCGACAAGGTCTGGACGGATCTCGACCTGCTCCATGGCGAACATCGTGCCGGTTCGGCCGAAGCCGGTCGCGACCTCATCGGCGATGATCACCAACCCGGCGTCTCGGGCCATGCTCAGCAGGCGCTCCAGGAATGCCGGTGAGTGCATGCGCATTCCGGCCGCTCCCTGCACCAGCGGCTCGACGATCAGGCCAGCGAGCTGCGAGCCCTGCTCAGCCAGCAGCGCCTCAGCCCGAGCCAGGCAGTCCGCCTCAGCAGCGGGATCCGGCGTGTCCGGGGCTGGAATTCGCGCAGTCTCGAAGATGAGCGGTCGGTAGATGCTGTGGAAGAGGTCGATTCCGCCGACGCTGACGGAGCCCAGCGTGTCGCCGTGGTAGCTCTCCGAGAGGGCAGCGAACCGGCTGCGCTGCGTCTGACCGATCTGTTGCTGGTACTGAAACGCGATCTTCAGCGCGACCTCGACGGCGGAGGAGCCGGAGTCAGAGTAAAACATCCGGCTCAGACCAGCACCGGGGAGGTGGTGCTCCAGCAGGGCGGCCAGCCGTGCGGCGAGGCGCACGCTCTGAGAGCTGGCGAGGCCGAGCAGGCTGCTGTGGGCGACCCGGTCGAGCTGGGCACGGATCGCAGCGTCGATGGTGGGGTGGCGGTGGCCATGGACGTTGGTCCACAGGCTGGCGACCCCGTCGAGATAGCGGCGCCCCTCGATGTCGATCAGCTCGCAGCCCTCGGCTGCCTCGATGACCAGCGGCGGGCCGTCGGCCTCCCACTCGTCGTGCTGGGTGAACGGGTGCCAGACATGGGCAAGATCGAGAGACTGGAGGGAGTGCATGGCCCCGGCTCTATCATTGAGACGCAATCGTCAACCACTGTGCCTCAAGAAGGTTGACGATGGGAAAACCCGAAGCCCGACCAGCTGCTGGGTCCATGGCCCGACCGTCCTCAGCGGATCGCGCTGGCGGACCCTCTCTGAAGGTGTCGTCTTTCTGGGGAGTCGAGCTGTCGGTGAGCACTCCGGCACAGCCCATCACTGCTGCCGAGACATCCGGGTGATCTGGTAGCGACAGGCAAGCAGGGGGATGCCGGACAGCATGAGCCACTTGGAGAAGACATCCGGCCAGCCTTGAACGAGCAGGATCGGCAGGACCGCGAGGAGAATGTCCCAGAATGCTGAGGCCGCTCGCTGTAGGGGAGTCCGCACAGAGGCTCCTGTGTGTTCACCTTAATCGTGCCCTGATTCTGGTTGTTGGTTGTCATTGTTTTGTGGTCTGTACTCGATATCGATCGTTAGCGATTTGGTTTTACCCAGAGCGATTGCCTTCTCGCCGTTCGGAGGGCGGCGGTCTCAGGCAGAGTCTCTCCGATGACCGCGCCGAGCCGCATCGCGGGTGCCCTCTACACGGAGCATCGTGGAGCCGTACAGGTCGTGGCAGGCCGCGGCGCTGTTGAGAAGGCCGACTCGTGCTGTATGCTCCTCCCGATCTGGAGGTTTCTGTGCATCGTGTCGCTGCTGCGCTGCTTGTTCTCTCACTCTCAACATCCGTCAGCGCGCGCCGTCGCGCGGCGACTCCCCCTCCGCTGGAGTCGGTCGCTGCGGACCTGATCGGCGCGGCGCTGGTCTCGGATGAGCCCTGGCGCGAGCTGGCCCATCTCTGCGACAACATCGGCCACCGGCTCACCGGCACACCAGCCCTCGAAGAAGCCATCGACTACGGTGTCTCCGAGATGACTGCGGATGGTCTGACGGCCTGGAAGCAGCCGGTTCCGGTCAAGGTCTGGAGTCGCGGTACAGAGTCGCTGACCATGGACGCGCCGATGCCGCGCGCGCTGACCCTGCTGGGGCTGGGCTGGAGCGTGGGCACGAACGGTCCGCTGAGCGCGGAGGTTGTGGTTGCCGACAGCTTTGATCACCTCGTCAGCCTCGGAGACGCGACCGCGGGGAAGATCGTCTTGTTTGATGTCCCGTTCACCGGCTACGGCCAGACGGTCGGCTATCGGGTTGGTGGGGCCTCGGCAGCCGCTCGGCAGGGCGCGGTGGGTGTGCTGGTGCGCTCGATCTCCCCGGAGAGCCTCTACACGCCGCACACCGGCGCGATGAGCTACGCCGAAGATGCACCGAGGATCCCTGCTGCGGCGATCTCCCTGGAGGATGCCGCCTGGATGCGTCGGCTGGCCGACTCGGGGCAGCCCATCGCGGTCACCCTCACCATGGGGGCCCAGGACAGCGGGGAGGCTGTGAGCCACAACGCCATCGGAGAGGTCACAGGCCGGTCGCTGCCCGATGAGGTGGTGGTGCTCGGCTGCCACATTGACTCCTGGGATGTCGGGCAGGGCGCGCAGGACGACGGCGGCGGCTGCGTGGCGGCGATGGAGGCTGGTCGGCTGCTCGCGGCGCTGCCGGTTCCGCCTCGTCGCAGTGTGCGGGTGGTGCTGTACACCAACGAAGAGAACGGCCTCGCCGGGGCGCAGACCTATGCTGAGGAAGTGGACAAGAAGCACGTCGCGGCCATCGAGTCGGACACCGGCATGGGCGCACCTGGTGGATTTCGGCTGGACATCCGGGGAGACGACGATGCGGTCGTCGCGCAGCGCCTCGCAGCTGCGGAGGCGATGCTCGCGCCGGTCTCTGCGCTGCTGGGACCGATCGGCGCGGGCGGCCTGCGTCCGGCATTCTCTGGCGCAGACATCGCGCCGCTGGTGCGGAGCGGCGCGATCGGCCTCGGGGTTGATCACGACACCACCGGCTACTGGCCCATCCACCACACTGCAGCGGACACCCTCGAGAAGGTCGATCCAGACAACCTCCGTCGGACCGCAGCGGCGATGGCAGTGGCGGCCTATGCGCTGGCGGAGCTGGACTACTGAAGCGACAGGACGTCGCCGCGCGCTGGGGTGACGCTCTGGATCCAGAAGTCGCAGGCAAAGTCACCGTCGGCGTCGCTGTGGGTCCGGACATGCAGGCGGTCGACGGCGGAGAGGTCCAGCGCGCGGGCGGTACCCCAGCCGGACTGACGCAGGGCATCGAAGGGAATGGTCACAGCAGACCACGCATCTCCGCCGGTCCCGCAGCGAAACGCACTGCCGTGGAAGTCCCAGTCGGGGTCTTCACAGCCCTCATCGCTGGTGTTGTGAACGCTGTCGATCAGCTCAAGTCGGTAGGACGCGCCATCCCCACGGGTCATCAGGGTGATCGCGGTGTAGGGCCTCAGGTCGGCCCAGGCAAGCGCAGTGCCCACCCCGGCAAATCGATGCGCCGCACCATCCCGCAGGGTGCCCCGCCAGCTCACGGTGCAGGCTCCCAGGGTGTCCGGGGTGCCGGTCGGGGTCTGGAGGCGAGCCTCAGAGGCCCCGACCAGGCAGTCCTCGTCGCCTTTGTCTGAGAAGACAAACCACCAGGGGCGCGTCAGGGCGAGGCGGGTGCTTGGACATTGGAGGGTGAGGCCGTCAGGGGTGGCTGTCCCGCCGAAGGGGGGCTCGGGCGGCTCGACCCGTGCGGGGGGCGCGGTCCGTGGGAGGGGGGGCTCAGCCGAGGGCGCGTCACATCCCGCCAGAAGCCCGCACATAGTGAAGATGGTGACCTGCTGGAAGCTCGACAAGCTCCAGCGTCTCTGCGGTGACCACGCCGAGCTGCATGCAGCGGGGTGCCTCAGAGAGGTGGTTGAGGTACGCCCCGGTCGGGCTCGGCTTGCCTCCATCCGCTCGACATCCATCGGCCCACTCCAGCACGCTTCGGCTCTGCTCCACCCCATCATAGCCCTCCATCCACAGACTCTTGAGGATGAGGACCTGTGCGCGGGGATCGTCGCGAGAATTCCATCGGCCCTGGAGGGGCTCAAGCCGCGCCACCACCTCCGACACGCCGAGCGGTGGTGGTGGCGGGGGAGATGGGGTGGCTGTGGGCTCCGGGGCCGGCGAGGGCTGAGCGGGGGAAGGCTCGTCGGTGCAGGCCGCCAGGAGCAGCGCGATCATGCCTTCGTCAGTCCAATAGACAGGACGATGCCGTCGAGATCGACCGCATGGGGGGCCTCACCCGAGCGGCTGACGGACACCGCCAAAACCTCCGTGGCGATGGCCTCGCCGTGGGTGTCGATGGCCTCCAGAAGAGCGGCATCCTCGGTGAGGAGCACGAGGTTGATCCGGTCGGTGACCTGCAGGCCGGTCTCCTTACGGAGGCGCTGCACACGGCTGGTGACCTCGCGGAAGAGCCCTTCGCTGCGAAGCGCGTCGTCCAGCTCGGTGTCCAGGGCGACGGTCATGGCTCCTGCCGTCTCGATGACCACATCACCCATGGGGGTGCGGGTGACCATGACGTCCTCTGCGGTGATCGCCTGGCCGAGGATGTCGACGGTGCCCCCTGCCTGCATGACCTGCCAGTCCGCTGCGGTCAGCGTGCCGATGGCCGCAGCGGCGTCGCGCATCTGACGTCCGAAGCGACGCCCGAGGCGCTTGAAGTTCGCCTTGAACGAGACCGCTGCCAGCTCGTCAGCATTGGCGCGGGTGGCGAGCCCCTTGACGTTGAGCTCCTCGCAGATGAGGTCGGCGTGGTGCTGCAGCATCTGGCAGACCGCGGGCTCGTGGTTGACCACAGTGACCCGGCGCAGCGGCTGGCGGATCTTGAGCCGGTGCCGCTCCCGCAGCGCCCGGCCCATGCCCACCACCGAGCGGACCGCCGCGATCTGGGCCTCCAGATCGGTGTCGATGAGCGCGGTGTTCACCTGGGGGTAGTCGCAGAGGTGCACGCTGTCCTTGTCGTCGCCATCGCAGGGCACGACGACGAGGTGCTGGTAGAGCGCCTCAGAGATGAACGGCAGCACCGGAGCGGTGATCTTGGCGAAGGTGGTCAGCACCTCGTAGAGGGTGGCGTAGGCGCTGGCCTTGTCGGCGAGTCCCTCGGCGTCCTCCGCGCTGCGCCAGAACCGGCGGCGGCTGCGACGGATGTACCAGTTGGTGAGGTGGTCGATGAACTCCAGCATCGGCGGCACGACGTTGTAGAGGTAGTAGCCCTCCATCTGCGTGTTCACCTCCGCGACCAGTGACTGCAGCACGCTGAGGACCCAGCGGTCCAGCTCTGGCCGATCGGCGACATCGGGGGTCTGCGCCCCGGGCATCCCAGTGGTCGGATGCCAGCCGTCGATGTTGGCATACTGGGTGAAGAACGACCAGGCGTTTCGCAGCGGCAGCATGACCGTGCGCACGACCTCACGGACTCCCGCCTTGGAGAACCGGAGCGGCTCGGCCCGGACGATCGGGGAGTTGATGAGGTAGGCCCGCAGGGCATCGGCGCCGTACTCGTTGAGGACCTCATCCGGCGGCGGGTAGTTCTGCTTGGACTTGCTCATCTTCGAGCCGTCCTCGGCCAGCACCATGCCGTTGACGATGCAGTTCTCAAACGGAGGCTTGTCGAACAGCGCAGTGGAGAGGACGAGCAGGGTGTAGAACCAGCCGCGTGTCTGGTCGAGGCCCTCGGCGATGAACTCTGCGGGGAAGGTTTTCTCGAAGGCGTCTTTTCCCTCGAAGGGGTAGTGGTCCTGAGCGTATGGCATCGAGCCGGACTCAAACCAGCAGTCGAAGACGTCCGGGATGCGCGTCATCGACTCACCGCAGGCCTCACAGGGGAAGGTGAGGTGGTCGATGCGGTGGGGGTGCAGGTCGGTGACGGCCTCTCCGGCACGCTGCTCAAGCTCGGCGATGGAGCCAAAGCAGACCTCGCTCTCGCAGCTTTCGCAGCGCCAGATCGGCAGGGGGGTGCCCCAGAAGCGGTTGCGGGAGACGTTCCAGTCGCGCGCGTCTGCCAGCCAATTGCCAAACCGGCCGCTGCCGACAGCATCGGGGACCCAGTGGATCTTCTTGTTGTGCGCGACCATGCGATCGCGCAGGGCGGTCACGTTGATGAACCGTGCCGGCAGCGCGCGGTAGATGAGCGGGGTTCCGCTGCGCCAGCAGAACGGGTAGCTGTGGTTGATGGTGTCGTGGCGGAGGAGCCGCCCGGCGGCCTTGAGGTCACGGATGATGTCCGCGTCGGCTTCCTTGATGTTGCGGCCGGCATAGTCGGTCACCGCAGCGACGAAGTTCCCCTCGTCGTCGACCGACTGGAGCACGCTGATGTTGACCTTGAGGCAGGCGGCATAGTCGTCCTCACCAAAGTCTGGCGCCATGTGGACCAGCCCGGTTCCGTCTCCGGTGGTGACGTGGCTGGAGGCGATGACCTGGAAGGCGTTCTCGTGATCGGCGAAGTACGAGAACAGCGGCGTGTAGCGCCGCCCGACCAGCTCCGAGCCCTGCAGCTCGGAGAGGACCTGTGCCTTCTTGCCGAGGATGGACTTGAGGCGCTCCTTGGCGAGGATGTAGACGGTGTCGTCGTCCTTCTTCTTGGCACGGACGTAGGTGATGTCCTCTCCCACGGCGACCGCGAGGTTGCTGGGAAGGGTCCAGGGTGTCGTCGTCCAGAGGAGCAGGACCTCGTCCGAGTCCAGCAGCGGCGCGGTGATGGTGATTGCCGGATCCTGGACGTCCCGGTAGTCCATGTTCGCCTCGAAGTTCGACAGCGAGGTGGACAGGCGCCAGGAGTACGGCATGACCCGGAAGCCTTCGTAGACGAGGTCCTTGTTCCACAGCTCCTTGAAGACCCACCAGACGCTCTCCATGAAGGAGGGATCCATGGTCTTGTAGTCGTTGTCGAAGTCCACCCAGCGGCCCAGGCGGGTGATCACCCGACGCCACTCCTCGGTGTAGGTCAGCACGTTCGCCCGGCATGCCTCGTTGAAATTGCCGATCCCGTACTCGCGGATGCTGGTCGGACCGCTGAGCCCGAGCTTCTTCTCCACGAGCATCTCGATGGGGAGGCCGTGGGTGTCCCAGCCAAAGCGACGCTCGACCCGACGCCCGCGCATCGCCCAGTAGCGGGGCACGATGTCCTTGAGGGTCGAGGCGACGAGGTGGCCGTAGTGGGGGAGGCCAGTGGCGAACGGAGGACCGTCGTAGAAGACATAGCGGCTGTCTTCGGGACGCTGCTCTACGGACCGGACGAAGACATCCCGCACATCCCAGAGCGCAATGATCTCCTCTTCCAGGGTCGGAAAAGAGACCTGGGAGGAGATGGGGGCGAAGGCTGACATGGTGGCGTCCTCTGGGTGGTCGCGCATGGCGCGGGTTTACCCGAGGCGTTGCTTGTCAGCGGTGGGCATTCCACCAGAATCGCAGCCCCGGGTGTCGCTCAGGTGCGGTTGATAATTCGGCAGACCACGTTCATCCTGCTGCTTGTGCAGTGCAGTGGGCAGGGGCGGGGGTGGCGGCGGGTCATCACGCCCCTTCGTAGCCCTGTCACGAGGAGACGACAAGGCGTGGTATGCCAAGGACATGCTGACCCTGCTCCTCCTGGCCTGCAGTCCCCGCCACGTCCCGCAGGCTCCGTCTACGCTCCCGCAGCCCGTCGCGCTGTTCGAGGCCCATCTCGCCGCCATCGGAGGGGCCGATGCGGTCGAGGCGCACCAGACTCGGCTGACGAGCGGGACCGTGTACGTCGACGCCCAAGAGATCGCCGCGCCGTTCTCTGTTGCGCAGGCGATGCCGGCGGAGGTCTTCACCACGACGCAGTTCCCGGGCGGGCTGAGGCTCCAGTCTGGAGTGAGCGATGGCGTTGCATGGGCTCGAGACCCCGGTGCTCGGTATCGCTACGACGACGAGCGCACCGCTGCGGTTCGGCGAGGGAGCCTCCACCGGGCGGTACACGATGCTGAGGGTGCTGCGGCGATGACGGTGCTGGAGCGGGCTGACTTCCACGGCGTCGACGCCTGGCGGGTCGCCCTGGACTATGCCGACGGCCCTGACGAGGAAGCCTGGTTCTCGGTGTCGGATGGCCGGCTCGTTGGTCGGACGGAGTGGGGAGACTCGGAGGCGGTGCCGGAGGAGGTGCTGCTTGAGGACTGGGTGGTGTTCGACGGTGTGGCCATCGCGACGCGAGAGACGCGCTGGATGGAGGGGCTGGTCATGCGCTCGGAGGTGGCCGCCGTCTCGGTCAACCAGCCGGTCGACACGGTGATTCCCGCTGACCTCGCGCCGCCGCCCGGCCCGGACATCGTGCTGCCGCTGCGGCGTCGGGGCTCGCACGTGATCCTGCCGGTGACGATGGGCGGCGAGGAGCGAATGTTCTTGCTGGACACCGGGGCAAACGCGACCGTCATCGACGCTGGTCTCGCCGCAGAGCTGGGGATGCCAGCGGCGGGGCTGGTGGTGCCCGCGGGCGGCGCTGCTGGTGAGATCGCGGGGCTCCGCCTCCAGCGCGCGGTGCCGATGCGCATCGGCGAGCGGGACTACCCTGCTGTGATGGTCGCGGTGCTCGATCTGGAGGGGCTCGGGCTGGACGGTGTGCTGGGGGCAGACGTCCTCTCCTGGCACACCATCGACATCGATCCCGTCGACGGAGAGCTCCGCCTGACCGACACAGCACCGGATGTGCGCGGACTCACCGCGATCCCTGTGCGGCGGTTCTCGGCGGGACTCCTCCAGCTCACGGTGATGGTAGCGGGGACGCCGGTGGTCGCGATGCTCGACCTGGGCGCGGACGTCACCGTGCTGTCGTGGAAGGCTGCAAACCTCGCTGGGCTGACGTATGGCGACGGGGAGCGAGACGGCGCGCTGATGGGCGCGGATGGACGCGCGGTGCCGCTGTTTGCCGCAGCGGTTGACCTGGAACTTGGCGCGCTTGAGCTCGGCGAGCAGCGCATCTCCATCGCCAACCTCGACGCGCTGAGTCGGCACTTCGGCTCGGAGCCTGCGGCTCTGGTGGGGCAGGATCTCCTGGTCGGTCGGCGGGTGGTCATCGACTATGCTGGCGGCATCTTGTATCTGGGCGGGTAGGGAACATCTGAACCTCGACGGTGTCTGATCCGATGTCCATGCACAGGAGAACCACCATGCTCACGCTGCTGCTCGCGCTCTCTGCGCAGGCTGAGGAGCCCGCTCCGACAGCACCGGTCGCCACCGAGGGTGCGCAGGAAGTCATCACGGTCGAGACCTTCCGCGTCATCGGAGCGGTTCAGGTGCCCGAGGTCGTCATCTTCATGCCGCGCATCACGACCCAGGAAGCCTCCGTCGAGCAGCTCAGCACGCTCATCGACACCCGACTGGCGGAAGAAGAAGCCCGACGATGAGTCCGACGGGCCTCGCCCAGCGGCAGGTGTTGGTCGGCAGCGCCTGGGCATGCACCGACGCTGCATGTGCGCAGCTCGCCTGGGTGCCCCTGGACGTGGTGCGCGCGGGGCTGGGCTACCAGCTGCCGATGTTGGCGTCTATCCACGCCAGCCGCTGCGGCAGCCACGCGCGGACCCGGTCGTACTCTTCGTCATAGCTGCTGACTTCATAGAGGTAGTCCACGCCGCTCCAGCCAAACTCGATGTCTGCAATCGGCCAGACCTCGAAGTTTTCGTAGGCCGTCTCGCCCATGATCTCCCGGTAGGCGTCCATGCGGGTGTCGAGCGCCTTGTCGGACCAGACCCCAGCCCGAAGAACCTGCCAGCGTGCCTCAAGGGCATCGCTGAAGCCGGGAACGGAGGCCATGTTGGCGATAAACGCCGGGCGATAGACGACCCATCCGGCGGGGTTCTCGTTGTCGTTGTAGCTGGGCTGACCGAGGGTGAGGTCGCTGTCCCAGGGGATGAAGCGCAGCCGCTCGCCAGGGGCGCGGGAGAGGTGGACGGAGAGGTAGTAGGCGTCGTTGTTGCGGGTCATCTCTTGGAGGAGGATGAAGTCGATCATGCTCTCCAGATCGACGTGCTCCGCGAGGGAGGCCGGATCGTAGGCGATGGCCCCCTGCCAGCCGATGAGCACGGCATTGACGGTGGCCTCTGCGGCGGGACTGATGTCGTCCGAGCGGGGGTAGACGAGCTGCCAGGTGCCAGTGCCGCCGGTATTTGGGGTCACTCCATCCTCGTCATCGAGCTTGACGATGAAGGTCTGTCCGCTGTCGTCGGGGGCCAGGTCGATGCGATCGTCGTCTCGCTTCACGCGCTCGGTGAGGAAGTAGATGCCGACCCAGTCACCGTCGAGGGTCATGGTGCAGTGGGCGCTCTCTGCGGCGTAGCCGTCGGGCTGAGCTGCTTGGAAGCTGTCGTAGGCGAGCTTGTTTCGGAACAGGGCACGGTCGAT
This sequence comes from Myxococcota bacterium, assembly GCA_029251165.1. Lineage (GTDB taxonomy): Bacteria > Myxococcota_A > UBA796 > UBA796 > UBA796 > JAQXDW01. The sequence goes on along the minus strand of JAQXDW010000140.1, from coordinate 118,556 downwards.
GTGCGCGCCGTTGAGGATCCAGTCGCTCTCACCGCCCATGTCCATGAGGTTGGCGCTGGTGTCCTGGCCGTCGGTGCTCCACAGCTCTGCGGCGTACTGAGGCTTGGGGAAGACGGAGGAGGAGCGTCCGCGCAGATCGACGCCAGCGCGGCCGCTGTACTGCGTGATGCCAGTGTGGCTGGTGACGGTCAGATCGCAGCCGATCTTCGGCTCGTCTTCGATCGGACCGTCGCAGTCCAGGATGATCTCACAGAGGCCTGGCGCGGGCTCGTCTGCACCGGGGACGGACTCGACAGCATCAGCGGAGGTGTCGGAGGACGTGTCGGGAGACGTGTCCGTGAAGGTGTCAGCGGGGGAGTCGGGGGGCGCGGTGTCGGTGGCGCGTGTGGCTGGATCGACACAGGCAGCCAGCAGCAAGAGAGCGGAGGGGCGCATCATGAAATCGTAGTCCCCTTGTGAGCTATCGGCAGTAGATTCGTTGTAAACAAGAGTAGACGGCTGCTGGGTAGACTCGAGCCGCTGTGCCTTGTCGCCGCCGTGAAGACATGACAGCGCCGCAGCGGCGTTGGTGAACTGTCCTGTCTGTCGCGGTATCCGGACTCCTGGCATCGCGCTTGCAAAACGCCTCAGGGCCTCACCTCAGCCACAGGTCTCTCCATGCTCACTGCCACGCGACGACGTCAGCTCACTCCCAGCCTCGGCCTTCTCGCCTTCTTCGGAGCCTCCTTCGGCCTGCACATCCTCGGGATGCCCGCCGCCGCAGCCGGGCTCTCTGGTGTCCTTCTCGGTGGGGGCTTCGCCGCTGCTTTCTGGGGTCTCACAGCCCCCACGTCTTCCGCTTCGGAGCGCCTCCGGTGGCTGCTGTTTCCACAGCTCGCGGTGGTGAGCATCATCACCTGGCTGGCCTACCTCAAGCTGGTCCCAGCGTTCATCATGGTCTTCCCGCACATGGACAAGGTGATGCACTTCCTGCTGTTTGGTGCGATCTCCTTCTTCGCGGAGCTGTGGCTGCGGGAGCGCCGAGTCTTCGGGATTCCGGTGAGTATCGCCGTCCCTGCGACCCTGGCGGGCATCGAGGAGGGGCTCCAGCACTTCTCTCCGCACCGAACCATGGACCTCGGCGACTTGATCTGTGATCTGTCGGGGATGACCCTGGCGTTCCTGCTCGCCCGTGGGCTCTATCGATCCGGAAGGTAGACCGTTCGTCCGGGGCGCATCCGGATGCTGAGCCAGCCGCTGATGTCCTCGCTGCTGGTGCAGGCCTGAGGAAGGAGGAGCGGGTCAGCGGTGAGGCGGCAGGAGAAGCCGGCGCTTGCCTCTAGCGCGACGAGTCGTATGAGGGGCTGGGGCGAGACGTAGAGGCGGGCCTCAACGCCGACCTGGCTGTGGTGGCTGACGAGGTCGTAGCGCTCGCCAAACACGTAGAGTGTGTCCCACAGGCCGAGCTCGCCGCGGAGGTGGCGAAGCTCCGTTCCGGCATCCGTTCCGGGCGCGAGGCCAGAGGCCCAGGCAAAGGAGAGGTCGGACAGATCGGGCTGGAGCGGATCGGGAAGGCCACCGAGCACGAACGGGGTCGATGCTGCGCGGCCATGCCTCGCGGACACGCCGAGGCTGGCCTTGCTGTAGCCAGCGGAGACGACTCCGCTGCCAGTGGTGATGAGGCCGGTGCTGCCCGCTGCGACCTCGCCGGACAGCTCTCCCCCCCACCATGCCGCTCCGGTCCACCAGCGCTGCCCGAGCCCGACGGTCCCGCCGCCGCTGATGCCGCCGTCGCGGAGCCACGCTCCGGCTGTGACATCGACCCCACCATCGCGCCAGTGGTGACGCCGGGCAGCCGACAGCTCGGCGATCGGCTCGGACATGTCGAGGAGCGCACCGTCGAGCTTCAGGCGGATCGGCAGGCCTCGGTATGTGAGCGCCGCCCGAGCGCCAGGGGCCTCGGTCCGCCCAGAGTAGAACGCGACCAGCTCATGTCGGCCGATGACATCTCCGACCCGCAGGCCGATCTCTCTGGTCTGCTGCTTTGGACCGCTGACCCCTCCGGCGGTCAGGCGAATCTCCGGTCGGCCGATGCCGTAGCGTCTGGAGGAGACGGATGCGACGTCGAGCGGCGGTGCCGACGGAGGGGGTGGGGGTGGCGCGACGGCGGAGCCGAGGGCGAGCGCCTGCCGGAGCTGCTCGTCGTCCCAGCCTTCCGCGCGGGACCGGGCGACCTCAAGCCGGTGGAGGTCCATACCAGCCACATCCGGACTGAGGAAAAAGATCGCCTCACCGTCGGGAGTGAAGGCTGGTGCGAGAGCACTGCTGTCGCTGATGGTGAGCTGTCGGGCGACCCCGGAGAGGGGCAGAGTGTACAGCTCGATGAACCCGGCAAAGCCCAGCGAAGCGACGAGGGCGCTCCCGTCAGGATGCCAGTCTATTGAGAGGAGGCTGCGGCCCGGCGGCAGGGGAACCTCGACGGGCTCGGTGAGGGTGTCCCCGTCGAGATCGGAGACCACCACCGTCCAGCCGTCGCGGTTGTGGAGCCAGCTCACCTGACGGCCATCGGGGCTGACGCGCGGGCTGGCATAGACCTCAGCCGGCCCGCCGCTGATGAGCGAGACGGTGTCCCCGGTGGTCAGGTCAACAGAGACGAGCTCGGAGAGCCCGTGCCGGGTCCGAAGCGCGACAGCCCGCCCGCCGTGGGGATCGGCATCTCGGACGTGGCCGCCACGGGTGATGCGCTGGATGCGATCGCTGGAGAGGGTCCAGGTAAACAGCTCTGGGTGACGATCGCCGTCACCATCGGTCATGAAGTCGGTAAACAGGAGCGTGTCATCATCGATCCAGCGGAGCCTCCATGGGGATCCTCCACCGAGGGTGTGAGAGAAGACGGGCTCTCGGGCCAGGACCTCGGGGGGCACCGGCGCGACGTCCTCGGGATCGTTCTCCAGGTCTGGCAGCCCTTTCTGCCAGCGCTCTGCGGCCTCTGCATCCTCACCGGTTCCCCAGACAACCAGCACTGGCGGTGCATCAGCGGGGCGGAGGATCGTCGAGACGTGCGCACCGGAGGGCGAGACATCTGGCGCGCCAGTCGAGCGAGCGAGGTCTTGAAAGAGGGTGCCTCCGTCGGCGGGGCGGTGGGCCTCCAGCTGGAGGGCATCGTGGGTTAGCTCAGCGGTGAACCGTGCGTACAGGGTGGCCGGATCGGCGCCAAAGACACCGACAAAGGCTTCTTCAAAGGTTCGAATCTCAGCGGCGGTCATCCGCGCCCAGAGCGCGCGGAGGGCATCGTCGTTGCCGCTTCGGTCGACCAGCCACTCCAGGTATGCCGAGCCGATGAGGTAGCGATAGCTCTGGCTCGACCAGCGATCCGAGCCGTCCAGTCCTGCGTAGGGCGGGAGCTGGCCCTGCGCGGCGAGGGCGCGCAGCAGCGCCGCCCGGCTGTCTGAATTGGGCCGACCCAGCCCCGTCAGTCGTCCCTCCACCACGGTCGCATAGCCCTCGATCACCCACGCCGGGCTGTTGAGAGAGACTGGACTCACACCACCAATTAGGCCCAGGAAGATCTGCATCGCTGGGTTGCGGGAGGGGCGGAGAAGGTGGACGAGGTGGGCATCCTCGTGAACGAGCAGATCCTCAGACCAGGATCGGTAGTGGCCGATGCCGGAGGAGGGCTCGGGCGCCGTGGGGAAGATCCCCATCCGAGGTCCGTTGAGAAACGGTATCGCGAAGCCATTGGCCTGGGCGTAGGGGTCCATGACCACGATGTCGACAATCTGTGTTGGTTCAAAGCCGACTTCTGGGCTGACCAGGGCTCGGATGGCCTCCAGGCGCTGTGCGGTGTGTTGCGCCCACTCCTCGCTGTCGGCGGGGTAGTGCAGCCGGTAGTGTTCGGTCTTGACGGTCCGCCAGGCCTCATCAGCAGACTGTGCGCGCGCGGTCAGGACGGTCAGCAGCAGGGAAAGCACGACGGCAACTCCATTCGGAGGGCGTATTATTGGCGCATTGGCTCACGATGTTGGAGACGAAGATGCTGCTGGCGTTGCTGATGACTGCTCAGGCGAAAAGCATCCCCTTGAATTTTCAGGACGATCGCATGGTCTACACCTGGCCGGCCTCCTGGAGACCGGATGGGGTCAGCGCGAAGGGAATTGAGGCTCTTGAGGAGGACACCGCCAGGCGACACTATCCGTTCTACGTGGTGCTGATTCAGGGAGAAGCGCTGCCTGGAAGCGGCGACGGAATGGTCCGCCTCCAGGCGGCCACCGATGCGCTGATGTCGCGGTGGGGTGGGCAGGGAATGGATCTATCGGAGTACTCGGTCTTCTCCGTTGCCTGGGGAGATGACTGCGACAAGCCTCCGTCGCTGCGCCAGCCGAACACGGTCTGCAAGTTCTTCCTCAACACCGGCTCGACCTTTATCAACGGTCCCGCAGGCTTCTTGCCAAGCCGTGACCACGAGCCCTTCACCAGTCGCTTCCTCGATGCCGTCTCGACCACACCGCAGGATCCCACGGGCGGCATCCTGGCAGTGATCGACTCGGTCGACGACATGCTCTGGGAGCGCACCGATCCCGAGGTCCTCGCTGGACGGGCTGTCCTCAACCTCCGCGAGGCCGCTGCATACCGGACGGTGCTGCTGGAGGAGGCAAGCGAGCTTGAGGGGGCACGGTACGCCCACCAGGTGACCGCGGCTGAGGAAGCCTTGAGGCGGCGGAACACCGACGAGATGGTTCGCATGGCTGAGGAGATGCGCCTGAACAGCGAGACGCTCGCCGCTCGGATTGCCCAGCGGGAGGGCGCCGCACGCGGGCTGGAGCTGGAGCTGATTCGCATCCGAGAGCGCAGCGTGCTTGCTGAGCCGGGAGAGCTTGATGCCTTGATGACCGCTGCCGATGTGGCCCTCAGCCGTGGCGATCTGGACGTCATCACCGACCTCGCTCTGCGCGCCCGGTCCGTGAACGGCGACCTCGCCGACCGGGCTGTTGCCCGCCGAGAGGCCGAGCAGCGAACGCTCCAGGCGCAGCTTGGTGCACTGACGATCGGCGGCGGGGTGCTGTTCGCCGGAATTATCGGCATCGGTGCCCGGCGTCGCCGGCTGAAGCTGGCGCGGGCGGAGTACGAAGCCAAGCGTGATCGGATCGCGACGGGACTGGACAATGCCGCAGCTCGGTACATGAACCTGGAGCTTGACAACCGAGAGACCATTGCCGCCCTCCAGGACACCGATGGCCGAACCGGTGAGGAGTGCCGCGCCGTCTCGGCAGAGCTGGACGACATCTATGCCGGCATCCGGGCGCTGGAGAGTCACCTCGACGCCGTCGATGCGCTGGTTGCGCGTTCTGGTCCGCTGGCCGTCGCCCCCATCCGGTCCGCCACGGATGCGCTGACGGAGACGTTCTCTTACGACACCGGAGAGCTGACCCATGACGACCTGTTCGGCGGAGAGACCCGGCTGCTCGCGATCGATGGTGGCGTGTTTATGTCGCAGCTCCAGGATCGGTTTGCTGCGGTCGTTGAGCGACGAAGCGTCCTGCTGATGGCATGCGAGAGCCGCTTCCAGAGCGCCCGTGCTCAGCTTCCACATCATGCGCTCGACGCGCTGCTCTCTCGGCTCAGTGCCTTGCAGGTCTCTGCACTCTGGGTCTCGGATCACCCGCTGTTTGGTGACGACGACGCCGATCAGACGCTCTATGACCGCCTCGACGACATCCGCCAGCACGATCCGCTGGCCTACCTGGAGGCGCTGGAGGCGCACCGGGCGGTCGAGGCTGCCGGCGCGGTACGGGTCGAGGGGCTGGAGGCGGCCCTCAGTGCACTGGCCGCTGCACGACTGGAGATTCCACCGATGCACCCGCTCTGCGTCCTCAAGCCCGGCGACAATCCTGCGCACACCTTCTCTCGGGCGCGCGGCATGGAGGACATCATGCACGGTCTGGTTGCGGAGGGCGCGGTCACCCATCTTCTGGGGCCGGTCATCGAGAAGGCGGAGGAGACGCGCCAGGCGTGGCTGACCTGTCACAAGCAGGCTGCGGAGATCCGAAGCGCAATTGCAGGGATTGAGGAGGTCGCAGCATGCGCTGAACAGCAGCTCGATGCCGCCTCGGCCGTCTTGGTCCAGGCCCGGAGCGATCTGAGCGCAGCCACCGGGCAGTTCTCTCGTGCTCAGATCGGCCTCGGCAGAATCAAAGCCGGGGAGGCTACGCTGTCCTCTGCTCAGGCCCTGCAGCATCGTGTGTCATCGCTGCGCGGAGAGGGGCGGACCCTCGATGCCCACCGCACCCTCGCTGCGCTCCAGGGGCTCGCTGGTCAGGCCTCCGAGGAGGCCCACCAGGCCCGGGATCTCCTCCGCCGCCTGGAGGACGAGCGCCGGGAGTACCTGCGTCGGCTCGAGAGCATGGCGGCCCGACGAGCCTCGGCCGTCGAGAAGGTGCAAAAGTATGGGGGGAGTGCCGCTGGCCTGCCGGCCTTCCGCGCTCCGAGCCTCAGCGGTCCTCAAGACTTCTCCGATCTGTGTCGCCAGCTCAATGTCGTGGAGGAGGCATGGTCGAGCCGGGTGCGCACGGCCCGTCGTGCCCATGAAGACGATCAGCGGTGGCAGCGAGAGGCTGCAGAGCGGACCCGTCAGGCCGCTGCGCAATCCCGTCAGACCGCGGCCCGGAGCAGCCACACGGCCTGGAAGAGCTCCGCATCTGGGAGCACCTTCCAGAGCACCCGACGTCGCACCTCGACGCCCTCTTCTCCGCGCTCCTCGGGTGGCGGCGGAAGCTTTGGCAGCGGTGGGCGCTCCTCAGGTGGCGGCGGGGGGTGGTAGCATCCCGGCATGCTCATCTGGCTGACCCTCGCGACCGCGACCGCTGAGACCTTCGACAAAGACGCTGAAGGTGACGTCATCACCACCCGGACCATCGCGGCATCCACCACGACGATCCTGGCGACCCTCTCCGATCTTCGGAACCATCCCGGATACTGGCCGGATGTCTGCGTGACGGACTGGGACTTCGGGGAGCGTCAGACCGGCCTCGGTGCCACCGCAGAGGTGACCTACCGCGGCCCGCTCGGCTGGTTCCGCAAGCTGACGATGGTCATCACCGAGATCAGCACGGCGCGCCTGGACATCGACCATCCCGGAGAGAAGGGCTTCGTGACCACCTACACGCTCCAGCCCGCGGCGTCAGGAACGACTGTCGAGATGCACACGTGGATCTACGCACCGCCCAAGCCGCTGCGCGGGGTGTACTTCAAGCGAATCCATCCCCACTTTCAGTACTGCCACGACGGCTTCTTGGAGGGGCTCGCGGAGGCCGTGGAGTGAGGCTCATCGGCAGACGGTGAGGGCAACCGCTCCCGACAGCTCCTCTCCTTGAAAGGTGAGCACGGTGTGAGCGTTGCGCTGGCTGAGGCTCAGCGAATCACTGGTGAGCGTACGGGAGCCTCTGCGACATCCTCTGCGCTCGACAGCGGTGAGCGTTGCGGTTGAGAGATCGTCTGCGCCGGAGATCCACACCAGGATGGCATCGCTGGAGGTCAGGGTCATCGGGATCGCGCCGGTCTGGCAGGCGAAGGGGTACGAGAGGAGGCTGGTCATGCCCTCGCAGGTGCGTCGTCGGGGAGCGGCGTCCTGGCAGCCATCCGGCGCACGAACGAGGCCGAACATCATCTGCTCGCCGGAGGCCGTCGTGCAGGGAACAAGCAGGGCGTCCTGAACGGTGAAGCCCAGCTCGCCCTCAAGCTCGGTGGGTGCATCCGACAGGCAGCCGGACAGCACCGCGCTCACCAGCAGCCACTGGCGCACTGCTCGTCCTCCCCACCCCCTCTACGGAACGCCGAGGGTGCCTGGATAGGTAGAATGGATGATCGGCTGAAGATCTTCCCTGACTGGAGAGGACTGCTGGCCGCGTGGGGCGACTCAGCACGCGTCGTTGAGGGCATCGAGGAGGCCGTCGATCTGCGCGGCGGTGTGCGCGGCGGAGAGGGTGAACCGGATCCGCTCGGCACCGGGCGCGACGGTGGGGGGGCGAATGCCGGCGGCGTAGTAGCCCGCGCTGAGCAGAGACCGGGCGACAGCCATGGTCTCCGCTCCGAGCACGACCGGCACGATGTGGGCATCTCCCAGGGCGGTCAAGCCAAGCGCGCTCAGGCCGCTGCGGAAGCGGACGACGTTCTCCGTGAGCTTCTCACGCAGCCCATCATTTGCACAGCGAAGCCCAGCGAGGGCTGCGGCTGCGGCGGGCTCGGGCAGGCCGGTGGTGAAGATGAACGCCCGCCCTGCGCTGATCAGCAGCGGCCGCAGCGACGGCGGGCCGACGACGAACGACCCGTAGGCGCCGATGGCCTTTCCGAAGGTGCCGACGATGAAGTCTGGCTCGATGCCCTGCGCCGCCGCCGCCCCCTGTCCGCCGGGACCGAGCACTCCGAAGGCATGGGCCTCATCGACCATCAGCCAGTGCGAGCCCTGCCAGTCCGACAGCGTCGGGATGTCGCCATCCATTGAGAAGAGCCCCTCGGTCACTGCGAGGGTCGTGTCCGCTGGAATGTCGCCGGGGGTGCTGTGGGGAAGGATGACCTTGTCAGCCCTCGACAGCCGGATGCCGTCGATGATCGAGGCATGGTTCAGCGCATCTGAGGCGACCCGATCGCCGCGCTGCAGCAGGGTGGTCAGCAGGGCGAGGTTGGCGTGGTAGCCGCTGGAGAGGAGGGTCGCGGGCCGACCGTAGTGCGCGGTGAGGGCTTCCTCGAGGGCGTGGTGAGCGGGCCGATCGCCGCTGATGAGGCGCGCGCTCCCGGCGCCTCGTCCCTGCCACGCTGCGACCACATCGGGGTGCCAGGACAGCCCGAGGTAGTCGTTGGAGCAGAAGACGGTCACCGCCTGGCCGGAGCGGATCCCGGTGGTCGGACCGGTCATGGTCAGCGGAGAGAGGCTGCGCAGCCGGCCGGACTGCGCGATGTCGGCCAGCCGCTGATTCAGGGTGGCGTAGCGATCAGACGGGCTTGCCATGCAGGCCAGCCAGATCGGTGCCCTCGGCCCGGATCGTGTGGGGAACAGAGGGCGGGTGTGGGCGATGGGGCGGAGCGCGCACGACCATTCCCTGCTCCTCCAGCATCTTCCAGTCTGCACTGACGGCCTGCCCGGCGGTGGTCAGGTAGTTGCCCAGCATCACCCCGTTGGCCCCGGCCTTGAAGATGTTGATCTGCTCTGCGCCGAGGTTCAGCTCTCGACCACCGCAGACGATGATGTCCTTGGTCGGCAGCAGCAGCCGCAGCAGGGCGATGATCTTGAGGCAGTCGGTCGGGGTGAGATCGTGTCGGTCTGCGAGCGGGGTGCCGGGGCGAGGGTTGAGGAAGTTGACCGGCACGCTGTCGACATCCAGTGCGCGCAGGTCCACACCCAGCTCGACGCGCTGCGCCCAGCTCTCACCCATCCCGAAGATGCCCCCGGAGCAGACGTACATGCCGAGATCCTTGGCGGCCTTGATCGTCTCGACCTCGTCGTCGTAGGTGTGGGACTCGACGATCTGGTCGTGGTAGCTGCGGGCGGTCTCCAGGTTGTGGTGCATCGACTGCATGCCCGCAGCCTTCAGCTCGGCGAGGTGCTCGCGGCTCATCAGGCCGAGGCTCGCGCAGGTCTGCACGCCCGTCTCGGCCCGGATGCGACCAAAGGCATCCTTGAGGACATCGAGGTCCTTGCGCGCGGTGATGGCCCGACCGGACATGACGATGGAGAACTCACGGACCCCGTACTCGGCGGCCTGCTTGGCCTCAGCGACGATGGTGTCGGCGGTCTTGGTGGTGTAGCTTGGGGCGGCGGTCTTGAAGTGGGCAGACTGAGAGCAGAAGTTGCACTTCTCTGGACAGCGACCGCTCCGGGCATTGGTGATGCCGCAGGTGTTCACCGCGTTGCCCTTGAGGGCCAGCCGGATGGCATCAGCGGTCGCAAACAGTGCGACCAGATCGGCTTCATCGCTCAGCGCGGTGACCGCGAGGGCTTCGTCTTCGCTGATCCCGACGCCGCGTGCGCCGCGTGCCTGAATGTCCTGCCAGTCGAGCTTCATGGTGACTCCCGTTTCCACACCCCGACTAGGCCGCGTACGGAGACCTGTCAACCAGCAGGACACAAGGTGGTTGACGGGATCAGGCTCGGTAGTCTCTGATCTGGTGGAAGCGGAAGCCGGTGGTGTGGATGCGATCGTGCCGCGCGCGGAAGCTGCCGATTCCATTCGGCACCGCGCCGAGCCCAGCAAGGAACGCCTCGGTCACCAGGATCTCCCCCGGCAAGGCTGTGTCTCCGCCGAGCACCCGCGCCCGGCTGACCGCCTCACCGAAGATGCCCGCTTCGGCCACCAGGAGACACTTCCCAAAGCCCAGGCCGATGCCGGTGCTGAGGGTGCATGGGCTGTCGGGGTGGCGCTGGCGTAGCGCCTGCTGTCCGTCGAGCGCAGCGTGCAGGGCATCGGCGGGAGAGGGGAGCGTGGCGAGGAGGGCATCGGCGAGCGGGCTGACGACCTGGCCGCCGTGCGCCGTGACGGCTGGCTTGATGGCATCCATGACCGCACGTGCCCGAGCGAGGGCGGTGACGATGCCGTGGGCTGGCGCGCGGCGAACCATCTCGCTGAAGTCCACCACCAGGATCGCAGTCTCGGTGAGATGGCGGCGCTCCAACTCATCAACCGCTGCCGGCTCGGTGAGGCTGCGTTCGATGAGGGCGTCGAAGTCGAGGTGCTGGAGGGGGTCGGTCATGCCCCGGGGGTATCCTGAGGCGATCGGACTTGCCCCTGAGACACGCCGTGGGCAGGGACGTGCGCCTCAGCACTTGAGCTGTGCCTCGATGTCCTTGAGCAGCCTCCCGGCTTGGCCCGGCCGGCTGCTGCAGATGCACCGCTTGTACGCCTTCCAGATCTCAGCCAGCATGGGATCATCCACCAGGCGGTGCTCGTTGGGGTTGGGATCTGTGGTCGACAGGTGAATTCCGCTCATTGTTCGTCGCCGATACAGCTGGGTCAGCGAGCGCAGGAAGTGCTTGTCTGCGCCGTCCTCACCCCGCTTCCGAAGCTCGCAGTAGATCCGCCACAGCACGCTCTCCGGCAGCACCTCCGCAGCGCCTGGAGCCCGATCAGGCTGGAGACGGAGGAGTCGAAGAAGCTGTCGGGAGGAGGTCGACGGATCAAAGGGGATCGCGTTGTTCATCGTGGCTCCGGGGTGACAACCGGCCCGGACCGCCCGGGGCGGGTATATGGCCTCTCGTACAGGAGGCCGACAATGAAGCCCCTTCGAGGCTTGTTTGATTCCCGATTGTGGCTCTCTGCCGTCCTGGTCTCGTCTTCAGCTCAGGCCGGTGTGCTGCCGGATGGGGTAGAGACCTCGGTCCTGGACAGCGGACTGACCATCATCGCGGTGCCGCTCCAGACACCGGATCTCGTCTCACTCCAGGTCTGGATGGACGTCGGAGCCCGGCACGAGACTGAGCCGGGCTCGACCGGCTACGCCCACTTCGCAGAGCACCTGCTGTTCCGTGGCTCAGAGAATTTCTCCGCCGAGGAGCGGCAGGCCCGCATCCTGGAGCTTGGCATCATCGACAACGCCTGGACGTCCAGCGACAACACCTGCTACCACCTTCTGTTTCGTGCAGATCGTCTGGAGGGTGTCCTGGAGCTGGAGGCGGATCGCTTCCTCCGCCTTGCCCTCACCGATGCCGCCGTTCGCAAGGAGTCCGGTGCGGTCGCTGGAGAGCACCGGAAGGAGCTGTCAGACCCGGAGTCGGCGGTGTACAAGTCGCTGTGGGCGACTGCGTTCTCTCAGCACACCTACCACCACACCACCATCGGCTTTGACGAAGATGTCGCGCAGATGCCGGACGGACTGCCGGTCATCGAGCGCTTCTTGGATGCCTGGTATCGACCGGACACCGCGACGATCATCATCGCCGGTGATCTGGAGCCTGCGGGTGCCATCGCGATGGCGACCGAGGCGTTCGGTGCGTGGGAGGCGGTCGAGGTTGAGCCGCCGCCGCCGCTCAAGGTCGAGCCGGTGCAGACCGAGGCGCGCCGGGCTGTGGTGGACTGGAGCGGTGGGCCGACCCCGGCGCGGCTGGCGGTTGGCTGGAAGACGCCGGCGTTTGTGCCGGGAGAAGGCGACGGCGCAGCGTGGCTGCTGCTGAACAGCCTGCTGACCGAGCGCGCCTCGCCGCTGCATCGCCGGCTCATCGAGGGGGCAGAGGCCCCGGCGTGGTCGATGTGGTCAGAGTCACCGAGTGCTGCGGACCCCGGTCTGCTGGCGCTGTTCATCGAGCTGAAGTCTGGCGGCGATGTGGCCGGCATCGAGGCGATCATCGCGGAAGAGATCGCTGCACTACGAGACCTTACGCCTGAGCAGCTTGACCGGGCAAAGCAGCGCGCCCGGCGAGCCCTGCTGATGTCGCTGGACTCTCCCCGCCGCTGGGCCAGTCAGATCGGCTGGTACACCTCGCTGGGAGGGGACCCCGGTGCGCTTGACCGCCACCTCGATGCGCTCGCGGCGGTCGCGGTGGCGGACATCGTGCGCCTGATCGACACGGCGCTGGTCGCGGACCAGCAGACGGTGGTTGTGCTGGAGGAGACACCGTGATGTTGATGAGTCTGTTGCTCTCCGGCTGCTTCTGGCAGCGCGCGCCGGGGCCGGTTCCCGTCGACCTCGCCGAGGGGCCGGTTGCACGCATCGGCCACCGCATCGACGGGCCGCTGGCCTGGGTGAACCTCACCGTGCGTGCGGGAAGTGCGCATGATCCCATCGGACGAGAGGGCCTCGCGTGGCTGACCGCTCGAATGCTGCGAGAGGGCGGCGCGGGCGGGCGGAGCGCCGAAGAGGTCGAGGCCGAGCTGTACGCGCTGGGCGCCGACATCGATGTCCTCGTCGATCGAGAGCAGGTCACTTTCCGCACAAAGTGCCTCGTCGAGGACCTCGATGAGATGGCGGATCTGCTCGGTGACATGCTCCTGGAGCCGGCGCTGGAGGGGGCCACGCTGAGTCGACTGCTCGACAGCGCCACCGACTGGCTCACCCGTGGGGTGACGGACAGCGACGAGCGGCTGGGGCTGTCGGTGTTCGACGACTGGATGTTCACCGGCCACCCCTACGGCCACCCCGTTCAGGGGCGCGCGGGTGTGGTCGGCCTCTTGGATCGGGGGGACATCGAGGGCTTCCTGGCGGAGCGCTATGTTCGCCCCGCGATGGTGCTCGGCATGGCGGGGCCGATGGTCGAGGGACAGGAGATCCGCTCTCATGCCCCAGGGGCTGCTGCTGCTGCGCTCCTCGCCGCTCGGCTCTCTACGGAGACCCCGACTGATCTCTACCGCGACGTCACGCCGCGTCCGGTCCCCAGCGTCTCCGGTCGCAGCCTGCTGGTGGTCGAGAAGTCTACGGATGCCACCGGCCTGCACCTCGGCCACGACACCGAGCTCACCCCTGAGCATGCCGACTGGCCGGCGATGGTGCTGGCGATGACGGCGTTCGGCGAGCACCGCCAGAGCCACGGCCGCCTGTACCAGACGCTGCGGGGCACTCGTGGCCTGAACTACGGGGACTATGCCTACGTCGGCATCTACCGACAGGCCGGGTGGTCTTCTGAGCGAGAGCCCGCCTCCGACCGGCTCGCCAATCCGTTCTATGTCTGGATTCGCCCCACCGATGCGGTCAACGGACCGTTCGCGCTGCGGGCTGCGGTGAAGATGATCGAGGAGCTGGCGGCGGAGGGGCTGACCGAGGATGAATTCGCGACGATGCAGCAGTATCTCTCCGGTCGCATCAGCCTATGGGCTGCTGATCCCGGTCGTCGTCTCGGCTTCGCGGTCTCTGCGGTGACCATGGGCTGGGCCGATCCGCTACAGACCCTGCCGGCTCAGATCGAGGCGCTGACGCTCGAAGCGGTCAATGACGCCCTCCGCCGCCATGTTCGCCCCGACGACCTGCGAATCGTCGCGGTCACCGGAGACGCCGAGGCCCTTGTCTCGGCGGTCATTCAAGGGGAAAATGAAGAGAAGCCCACGGACGGTGAAGGTTCTGCAGCCTCCATCGTCTACACAACAGCCGCTCCCGAGGTTGGCTCACCACAGCACACCCGGGATCTTGAATTCTCGCGCTACAGTCTTGAGCTCAAGCAGACCAGCGTTCTGACCACTGAGGAGCTGTTCCGATGACCCGTATCTTCCCACTCGCCGCGCTCGCGATGCTTACTGTCGGCTGCACTGAGGGGGCCGGTGGGTTCCTCGATGTGTCCTTTGACCGGCTCGACGTCCAGAACATCGACTTCGAGACAGTCGACGCTGACTTTGTCTTCCGAGTGGAGAACAACACCTCATTCGGAATGTCCGTCGCAGACTTTGACTATGCGCTTCAGTTCGCAGACATCGAGTGGCTCGCCGGAGACAACCCCGACGGCCTTACCCTGCTGGCGGATGACTACTCCGAGATTGCCTTGCCGACCTCGGTGGTGTTCGGCGACCTGTACGACATGGTCCAGGCCGTCCGTGGTGAAGACAACATCGGCTTTGGGCTCGACGGAAACTTCGGCCTCGCCCTTGCTGCTGACACCATCACCTACGACAGCAGCGCGGCCCCAGAGGGAGAGGCCTCCAGCCAGGGGATCGAGCAGGGGGCTGATGGAGCCTACATCTTCGACATCCCCTACAGCGCCGACGGCGACTTCCCGGCGCTGCGCCGTCCGAAGTTCTCTTTTCAGAAGATCCGCCTCGCAGACATCAGCATCACCACGGCCTCCATCGAGCTGGATCTCGGCGTGGACAATGAGCACGAGTCCAACCTCTGGTTCACCAACTTCGACTACAACATCGGCTTTGACGGGACCACGGTCGCCTCAGGGTTGGTTGCCGATCTCGGCGGTGTCGACGGCGCGGTCAGCGGTGAGGCCTCTGCGGCATCCTCCGCCGGCACCCTGACGCTGCCCATCGACATCGATCTGCTGTCTCTCGGCGCTGCGGGCCTGGACATCTACCAGGCCCTCACCAACAACGAGCCGCTCAACCTCGACCTCACAGCGGCCACAGACGTCGACACGCCCTTCGGCGTCGTCACGCTGGCAATCGACGAGACCGGCGACGTCTCGATCGAATAGCTCGCTTGGCGCCTCAGAGTGGTACCATCGGGAACCTCTCTGGAGCGCACATGACAGCAGCGGACTCTCTTCCCTGGAGCGAGGAGGGCTCGGAGGACATTCTGGGTCAAGACCGCATGGTCTTGTCTCTCCTCCGCACAATCGAGCAACTCGGAAACGGAACAATGGTCGCGGTCTACAGCGAGCCTGGGGCCGGCGGTGACCTGTTTCTGAAGCGACTGGCCTGGGTTCTCAGCAGCGATCGGAAGCGGGCGCGTCTGCGAACCGGCATCTTGCTTCCGACGGTGGCCTGGTATGACCCCTGGCTTGCCACGCCCAACCGCAGCCCGCTCACGGGACTCGCTGGTGCGCTGGCCCAGTCGGCGATGAATCCCCAGGGGGCGAGCGATCGTGCCAGCGATTTCATCGCTCAGCTCAACCGCATGAACAACGAGCAGACCAGCGGCGGGGCTGGCGGCATACGGCCTGGCGGTGAGCTCCCAATGGTCGGCGTGCAGCGTGCATTCAAGCAGCTTCTGGTCACCGCACGTGGGGGGCGCAGCGGCAGGCTGGTGCTGTTCCTCCCCAACATGGATCGAATCTCTGCCAGCCGGCGGTGGGAGCTCCTGGAGGGACTCGCGCTTCTGCTGGACGGCGGCGCGGAGCTGTCGGTGGTGATGGCCCTTGATCCGGCAGATCTTCAGGCCTCGCTGCACTCTCGGAATCCCAATGCCTCCCATCAGCACCTTCGGCTGATGGGGGAGCGCATGTTCGATCTCACGCTCCAGATCCCGCCACTCGGCGTCCGCCGGATCTCGACCCTGCTGCGTCGCTATGTCGGCGAGGGCGAGGAGATCCTCCAGCAGAGCTTTGGCGCGACCGCCCTGAACCGTCTCAGTGTAGCGGTGGCCCATGAGCCTCTGGGCTCCCCGCGCTTTCTCAAGACCCTCGCAGTCCGGGTGCTGATGCTGGCAGAGTTTGCGATCGAGGCGCGGAGCAGCCGCACGCTCACCGAGGCGCAGTGGGCCTGGGTTGTCCTCAGCCAGCGGTGGCCGGAGCTGCGCAGCTACATGCACACCACCGCCCGCTGGGCGGAGCTTCGTCAGACCTTGATCTGGCTTCAGAAGGCCGATCGCAACCCCCGAGAGATGGTCCGCTCCAGTCTGGTCAAGAAGCTGGAGGCCGATCCGAACCTCTACCGCTACCTCCGCCTCCAGGCCAGGGGCTTCGAGGGAGACACCGACGGGCTCCTCTGGATCGAGGGCATGCTGCGCGCAGCAGGGCTGTAGGCAGGATAAGGCCTCCCGCATGGGCGAGCGTCGCAGCGCGATGATGGTAGGGCGGGCAGTGATTGGTGGAATGAAGGCCACCCGTCGGCTGATCCCGGATCGGCTCCTCCGTGTCATTGAGGATCGCGTCTTCTACGGGATCTTCAACATCACGCGGGTCATGAACGACCACTATGGCTGGCGGCCGCCCGATCCTGAGGAGGACAAGACATGATCGGCTTTGGAGATCGGCTCACGGAAGCAGTGCGGGCCGTCGGCGCCCCCATCGGCCTCGGACTGGACCCTCACCTCAGTCGGCTCCCCCGCCAGCTCCAGGCGCGCCTGGAGGGCAAGACTGGCTCTGCCTGGCGGAGCGCGGCAGCAGAGGCTGTGGTCGACTTCAACACCGCAGCGATCGGTGCTGCTGCGGGAAGGGTGGCCGCGGTCAAGCCCCAGTTCGCGTTCTACGAGCAGCTCGGCGCGGCCGGCTGGGCTGCGCTGGAGGAGACCTGTCGGCTGTCTCGAGACGCTGGCCTGCTCATCATCGCGGACGCCAAGCGCGGCGACATCTCCTCCACAGCCGCCGCCTATGCCCGGGCCATCCTTGATCCGACTGGTCCCATCGCTGCGGACTCGGTGACCCTCAACCCCTGGATGGGCATCGACGTGCTCGCGCCCTTCCTGGCCTACGCTCCTGAAGGCTGCGGCGTGTTTGCCCTGGTCCGAACCACCAACCCCGGCAGCGCGCTGCTCCAGTGCCACCATGATGCGGCCACGCGCCTCGCGGAGGAGCTGGAGCGCCTCGGAGCCGAGCACCCGGGCGAGTCGGGCTTCTCTCCAGTCGGCGCAGTGGTCGGAGCCCAGCGCGCCGACGAAGCTGCGGCGCTGCGGAAGGCGATGCCCTCAGCTTGGTTCTTGGTTCCCGGGGTCGGTGCCCAGGGCGGTGGTGCCGCCCAGGCGCTGGCCGGAGCGCGGGAAGACGGCCTGGGCAGCTTGGTGGTCAGCTCCCGCTCGCTGCTGTTCCCAGCCACGCAGAGCGCGCAGTTTGAGGCCGATCCTGGTGCCTTCATTGCAGCACAGATCGACGCGCTCTCCGCGCGCTTGAGGTCTGTCAGGCAAGTGTGAATTTCTACTTTCATCTTATACCTTCAGCCTGTAGGATGGAACCTCAGGCAGGAGGTTTCGGATGATTAGGTCCCGCTCATACACCGCTCTGATCGCCACGGCGGTTCTCGCTGGGTGCTCGTCCTCAGGAACCTATCAGGGGCAGCTGGAGCCGCAGCTCGGTGCCGCGCTCCCAGATGACCTCCGAATCGTTGCCCGTGCGGAGGCCGGCACCACGGACATGACCTGTCTCAGCTTTGAGTCTGCCATGGATGCTGCTGGAGCCTTCCGGCTCGACGGACTCTGCGAGGGGATCACATACACCCTCGGGCTGACCGACAAGGGCTTGCTCATCGAGGGCAACCACAAGATCCAGGGTGCCTCTGAGGAGATCCCGCCGACCCTGATGCGCATCTGGCCTTCTTCGGCTGGGAACGGCGTGGCGATGCTCACCGATGGTGTGCTCAAGTCGATCTCGACCTACACCGACGTCAAGCGGCTCGAGCTCTTGGAGACGCAGGAAGCGGTTCTCTATCCCCGCCACAAGCCCAACGGATCCATGCTCGTGGAGGACGGCGCGCACCTGGTCTTGACCGGACAAGCAACCGTCGAGCGCCTCGTGTTCCAGCCGCTCGTCGAGGAGACTGTCGAGCGCAGCTTCCACGACAGCTATACCCTCGGTCCCCACTTCTATGTCGGGCTGAAATTCAGCTCAGACACAGAGGTGGAGCGCCTGGAAGCCACCATCGATGCTGCGAAGGTGACCGACGTGACCGGCGGCTCCACAGTGGTTCGATACATCGCCCACGATGCCCTTCCTCCGGGTCACTATGCCTTGATGGGAGAGGGGGACACCCGCATGTACACCATCACCTTTGGGCCGCAGCCAGCGGAAACCGTCAGCGAGAACACACCGTAGCGCCCAGGACCGTGGAAACCAGGAGAGGTGGGGGCGGACGAGCGACGTAAGAGCCTGCCGATCGATTCTGCGGGGTTCGAGCCTGCGCTTCTTCCCAGCGCTGAGGTCATCGGATCCCACAGCCGGCGGTTGTGCTCACGGGTGTGTAGCGCGGTGCGCGGTCGCATTCGAAGCCCGTTAAAAGCCTCCAGCCTCCAGCCTCCAGCCTCCAGCCTCAGGGATTCTCTTCTGTCGCCGGTTCTGCTGCTGATGCCGTCGTCGGTTCTGCTGCTGCTTCTGCTGGCGCTGCCGCCGTCGGTTCTGCTGCTGGTTCTGCTTCTGCTGCCGTCGTCGGTTCTGCTGGAGCTGCCGGCTCCGCTACATCGAGGGCTTTCTCACCGAGGGCCTCTGCATCCGGAGCATCATCCGCTGGTGCGGTGTCTGAGTCCGCTGGAACTTCACCAGTCGTATCGTCAATAGGTAAGTTAGGTTGCTGGTTGTCTTGGTCGGGGAGTTTGTCGTAGATCTTTCCGCCCAGCGGCCAGAGGTCAGCGCCCGGAGGCATTGGAGGCGAGTGGGGGGTGTCCAGGGGACGCTCAGTGCAGCCCACAAGGACCACAGTTAGCGCTGCCATCTTCCAGATCATTAAGCACCTCTCTGGGTGGTGATAGACGTATGATATCGGCTGAGTGAAATACATGACGTCGCCGAAGGGTAGTCGGTGGTGCCCGAGCAGGAGATCAGATGTCCGACAGCTCCGACGAATCTCAGAAGACCATCGACGACAACGACGGAGGGCGCGAAGGGAATCGGCCCCGCTACCTCTTTGAAGACTTTCGTCTCGAGATTGATCCGGAGCGGGTCGACGAGGCAGTCCGAACGCTCGGTGAGCAGGCGCGCAAGCTGGTCGACCAGGGGCGCTACACCCGTGTTCGCCTGAAGTACAAGGGCAAGCCGCTGATGCCAGACATCCCGATGGGGGTCTTCCTGGCGACCGAGGCGATGACCTTCTGGTACACCGGCCTGCTCAAGGCGCTGGTGGTCAACCTCGGCATGCGCACCGTCATCGAGGTGGAATTTATCCACAACGCCGATGAGAAGGTTGCTGAAGGCATCGACCTCTACATGGCCGGTGAGGTCGAGGATGCAGAGGCGAAGTACCGCGAGGCCCTGCGGATGAAGGCCGATGACCCTGCGGCCCTCTACAACCTCGGGGTGCTGCTGCGGGTCACCGGTCGTCGTGTAGAGGCACTGGAGTGCTTTGAGCAGGCCGCTGAGGCTGAGGGGCACCCGGACGCGCCACGTGCCGCAGAAGCGCTGGAGCGCATGAAGCGCGGTCCACGTACGCTGTAAGCTGCGTATGGAGCGGATACAGACGTGCACCACTGCTGCACCACTGCTGCACCACTGTGGTGATCCTGTGAAAGTGCGCACACCATCCGTGACAGCGGGGCACTGAGCAGGCAATCGTGTGCAGATGAACGTTCGCATCGTCAGTACAGGCTTCTATGCTCCTCCGCGCGTCGAGACCGCCGCCGAGCTCGCCCCCCGACTCGGAAAAAGCGAAGATTGGATCATCCAGCACACCGGCGTTGCCCGCCGACGGGTCTCTGAGGAACCGATGGAGGCGATGGCTGCCGCCGCCGCCCGTCAGGCGCTCGGAGATGGCCCGCCACCGGATCTGGTGATCAACGCCTCGCTCACACCCCGGCAGCTCATCCCAGATACCTCGGTTTTTATCCAGCGTGAGCTCGGTCTGGAGGGCACCCCGTCCTTCTCCATCCACGCCACCTGTCTTTCCTTCCTCGTTGCCCTCCACAACGCCTCGGCGCTGATCGGGGCGGGGGCCTACCGGCGCATCCTCATCGTCTCCTCAGAGGTCGGCAGTCTCAGCCGGAACTTCGACGAGCCCGAGAGCGCAGCCCTCATCGGTGATGGTGCTGCGGCAGCTGTCCTGGAGGCTGCTGGAGACACCAGCAGCGCACTGCTGGCCTATGAGATGGGTACCTGGCCCTCTGGTGCGGAGCTGACGGAGCTGCGCGGCGGCGGCATCCGGCGCCACCCCAACCTCCCAGGCTGGAGCCGCGAGGACAACCTGTTCCACATGAACGGTCCGGGGGTCTACAAGATGGCCCGTCGTCGGGTCGCGCTGGTGCTCTCGCGGGTGCTGGAGCGCGCCGGTCTCTCAAGAGACGACATCGATCTCGTCGTTCCCCACCAGGCCTCCGGTCCAGCCCTAGCCGCCATTGCTCGATATGGCTTCTCCGAGGGGCGCGTGGTCAACATCATTGCCGACTACGGCAACTGCATCGCCGCCTCAACTCCGATGGCCCTGCACGCTGCGGCAGAGGCCGGGCGACTCAACCGCGGAGATCGAGTCTTGCTTCTGGGAACTGGCGCGGGACTGTCGGTGGGCGCTGCGGTGTTGCGATGGTAATCGGTTGAGGATGGTCACATATGACCGCTGATGGCTGCGGTGTCGCTGATGCTTTCCTGAGGCTGACGTCCCTGTACCCGCTCTACAAACACCAGACCCGAGTCAATGATGCTGCCCTTCTTTCTTGCATGCACTGGTTCTGTCGAGATCATCCTCCAGGATGAGAACAACTTCGACTTTCAGAGCAACATCATTGCGGACTCCATTGTCATTCCTGCTGAGGAAGATGCCCTGGTCGACTGGTCTGGACTGACCGCTGACATCCTCAGCGCCACCGTCGATCCCGCCACGGAGGTCGACGAGCTGAGCATCGTGCGGTTTGCGAACCTGACGCAGGAAGAGGTCATCGACGGCATCAACAACGAGACCCTCAAGCAGTCAGACCTCACCGGGTTTGTCGCCTACTCTCCCGAAGGCAACGAGACCAGCGCGATGCTCTCGGAGTTCTCGATCAGCGGCACGAGCGTCGACGTCGAGGAAGAGATTCAGGAGGGCATCGGCACCTTCCTCATCTCAGGAACCAAGGAAGACGGCGAGTACATCTCGTTTGTGTTCTTCGAGCCGACCAACGGCGCGGAGCCGTCCACTGTCATGCTGACCGACGAGAGCGCGCTCCTGGAGTTTGACCTCGACCTCGACGCAGGCAGCCCGCTCACTCCGCTTACCGGCGAGCAGACTGTGGTCACCTGGAGCCAGCTGACCACCAACGGCGCTGGCAACCCGGTCGTGCTCTCCAACATCGATCGCCTGATGCTTGCCCGGTACACCATGGACCTCTCCGAGCTGGAGCAGCGCTTCCTGGAGCTGGAGGATCTCGCCGACGAGCTGTACATCGTTGACGTCGCTGGACTCGGCAGCTACGACCTCATGGAGCTGGAGGGCTTCTCGGGCTTCGAGGGTGAGGGGACCTGGCTGGTTGCCATGCGCTGCAGCTCTTGTGTGAACCCGTCTCCGCAATTTGTGGGTCTGTTCGAGTGATCAGCGCGTTCCTTCTCATCGGGGCAGCGTCTGCCGGGGAGCCGGTGGACTGTGCTTGGTCGGAAGGAATGCCGTGGTGCACTGCGACGGTGACGATCGATGCGCCGACCGCGAAGGTCGAGGGCATCCTCAGCAACTTCAGCGGGCTGCCGGACATCTTTCCGCGGATTGACTCCTCCAGCGTGCTCGCTGAGAACACCATCTACGTTGTGCTCGAGATGCCGTTTCCGCTGGTTCCGCGGGACTACATTGCGAAGTTCACCCGGGAGGAAGTCGGCGATGAGGTTCGGCTTCACTGGGTGGCTGTCGAGCACCCGGATGCACCGCCGCCCGAGTCGCGGGTCCGACTGCTGAACACCGCCGGGACCTGGACCCTTCGAGCGGAAACGGAGTCCAGCACTGAGGTGATCTATCGCTGGAACGCCGAGCTTGGCGGCGATGTGCCGTCCTGGGCGCTCCCGCGAGCTTGGCAGCTCCAGGGTGATGAGGTCTTGGGCCGACTGAAGTCTGCTGCGGAGTAGCGGAAGAGTCCGCCGACCGGATAGCCCTCGGGCATGTCTGAACTCCAAAGCCTCTCCGGTCGTTCGGCGCTCGTCTGCGGCGCCAGTGCAGGAATCGGGCGAGCCACTGCGCTTGCCCTCGCCCGTCGGGGGGCATCGGTTGCCGTCCTGGCCCGTCGCGAGGAGCGCCTGGTCGCCCTCCTCCCTGAGCTCATCGAGGCGGGCGCAGAGAAAGCCGTCGCGGTGGTTGCAGACCTCGACGAGCGCGATGCCCTCGCCGAGAAGCTGCTCGTGCTGCTGGCGGACTTCGGCGCGATCAACATCCTGGTGAACAACACCGGCGGTCCTCCGGCAGGTCCGCTGCTGGAGGCGACCGAGGATGCCTTCCTCACGGCGTTCTCCCGGCACGTTCTCGCTGCGCACCGGATGGTGCAGCTGCTGGTGCCCGGCATGATCGAGTCGGACTATGGCCGAATCATCAACGTGGTCTCCACCTCCGTCCGCGAGCCGATCCCCAACCTCGGGGTCTCCAACACCACCCGAGGCGCGATGGCTTCCTGGGCCAAGTCGCTCTCTCGTGAGCTGCCGTCCGGGGTGACCATCAACAACGTCCTGCCCGGCTTCACCGACACCGAGCGCCTCGATGGGCTGCGGACCGCGGTCTCGAAGCGCACCGGCAAGACAGAGGTGGAGGTCCAGGCTGGCTGGATGGCGCAGGTGCCCGAGGGGCGCCTCATTCAGCCTCAAGAGACCGCCGAGACCATCGCGTTCCTCGCCAGCCCCGCCGGCGGTGCCATCCGCGGTGTCAGCCTCGCCGTCGATGGCGGCCGGCTGCGGAGCATCTGAGATCAGGCAGCATTCAGGGAGTCGACAGCCATGAAGTACGACATCTTCTTCTCGATTAGCCAGACCCCGGTCGATGGCGTGACCCCGAGCGAGTCGGAGATGTTTCACAACTTCTTCGAGCAGGTCAAGGCTGCCGATGACCTGGGCTACGGCACCGCCTGGGTGGCGGAGTCTCATCTCTCTACCGAGGTTCAGAAGCAGACCAGCCAGCCGGTTGTGCCGCACTGGCAGGGCGAGATCGGCCTGAACACCGACATCTTCCAGCTCGCCACGCACATCTTCGCCTGTACGAAGAACATCCACGTCGGCAGCGCAGTGATGAACATCGTCTGCAACGGCGGCCCGATCGCCGCTGCCGAGCGCATCGCAACCTTCCTGGCCCTTCACGGGATGTCTGCATCTGAGCGGAGGCGGCTGTGCATCGGCTTCTCCGCAGGTCGGTTCCAGTTCATGAACCGGGCCTACGGCATCGTGCCGAGAGACGAGATGGAGAAGATTGCCTGGCCGGCCCTGCGGGGGCAGGTTTTTGCCGAGGCCTGCAACATCTTCCTCCGGCTGCTGAGCGGCGAGACCATCAGCTCAGACGATGTGCAGACCACCACCCTGACCCGCGCCAACTTTCGCTCCGATGAGCACTGGGCGGCGGTCCAGGAGGCGGCCACCCACTGCGGCTACCCGGACATCGATGCGATCACTGTGCCCAACCGATGGCAGTTCGAGACGCTCAAGATCATCCCGCAGGACTTTCGGCGCGATCTCCTCGAGCTCGTGATCGGCAGCCATGATCCTGCGCTGCAGGTGGCGGTCAACCAGCTCCGTCCGGTCAAGGTGTTCAACCTCTCGATCACCCGTCCGGAGGTCATCGACGCCACCCACGCCCGCATGGCCGAGGCCTTCCATGCCGACGGCGGCCCCTGGCAGCGAGAGCACATGCCGCGCACGGTGATGGTGTTCATCAACGAGCAGCCCGGTCTGACTCCGGAGCAGCGCATCGCTGCCGCGCAGGCTGAGGCCCGCAAGGCGCTCGGGGCCTACTGGACCGCGCTGCAGGGGACCCTGGATCCCAAGAAGGTCGATCAGGCCGCCAACAATGCCATCATCGGTGATGCCCCCACCATCGCTGCGCAGATCCGAGCGCGCTTCCACACCGATGAGCGCCTGATGCTGTGGTTTGATTTCTTCAACCACGACTCCGAGCGGGTCATCCACAACATGACCGCGTTTGCACAGAAGGTCGTTCCGCTGATCGAGGGGAAGTAATGAAGGGTCCTGGTCGCCACAAGTTCCCCGAGTCTCCCCTCGGGCCCAGCGAGCCGGGCATTCCGACTGGCCGGGATGTGCCCTGGGAGCCGCTGGTCGACTACCGCCGGGCCGGCGTCTCTGAGACCACGATCCACGGCGCGGTCGCATGGGCGAGCGGGGGCAAGGTCATCCATCAGTTCGGCGGCAACGTGCTCTGCTATGGCCGCAGCATGATGAAGCCGCTGATGATGAAGACCTTCGCGCGCGACCTCGATGATTCCCTCAGCTGGCAGCAGAAGGCCATCAGCGTCGCCAGCCACAACGGCACCCCTGCGCACGTCGAGGCCGCCCAGTCGATGCTTGGTCGCGATGAGTGGGGGCTGATGCAGACTCCGCTGGACGTTCCGCTGGTGCAGTTTGGCCGTCAGGTCCGTCGCCCCCGTCGGTGGTACCACTGCTGCTCTGGCGAGCATGCCGCGATCCTGCTCGGCTGTCGGCTGAAGGGCTGGCGGCGGGTCGGCTACACCCTGCCCCACCACGCCTTCTTCCAGGGCTACCTCGACGTGCTGCGCGAGACGCTCGGCAGCGACTGGAACCCGGCGCGCGTGGCCCGCGATGGCTGCGGCCTGCCGACCTGCTCCAACACCGTCAGCGAGCTGGCGGTTCTGTTTGGAGAGCTCGCAGCCCGGCGCGAAGAAGACTGGATCTGGGAGGCCATGACCCGACACCCGGATCTGGTCGGCGGCTTTAACCGCCTGGACTCCACCATCCTGAAGGCCTGCGAGGGCAGGGTGCTGGCGAAGGAAGGGGCGGACGGCCTGCTGGGCATGTCGATCCTGCATCCCGACTACCCTGACGGTCTCGGCGTGGTCATCAAGATCGCGCACGGCTGGGATGACCAGGCGACCTGGTACGTCGCCCGCGCGGTGCTCGGCGTGCTCGGCTTCTCGCTGCGCAACCCCTACCACCTCCACCGTCAGAAGGCGTTCCTGGTGTCCGGCGTTGTGCCCGAGGATCGGCTGGCGGCCCTGGAGACGATCCCGACCTGGGAGGAGTGGGATCCAGACCAGGATCGCTACGACTACTCCTGGGCAGAGTACACCCGCCGCTCACCGTGAGCGACCAGATCGGAGATGGGCAGATGAAGCGTCTACACAACCACATCAACGGGCGCTTCGTCGCTCCGACTGGTGGTGCATGGATCGACAACGTCAACCCGGCCACCGGGGCGGTGATCTCCCAGATCGCCCGCTCGACGTCGGCGGACGTGGACGCTGCGGTCGCTGCTGGGCGTGCTGCCCTCGACGGCGCCTGGGGGCGCAGCAGCGCCGCAGAGCGGGCTGACCTGCTCGACGCGATCGCCTCGGGCATCGAGGCACGCCTCGCGGAGTTTGCAGAGGCCGAGTCTGCCGACAACGGCAAGCCGGTCCACCTCGCCGCCGCAGTCGACATTCCCCGCGCCATCTCGAACTTCCGGTTCTTTGCCGGAGCCGTTCGCCACGATCACACCGGCTGCCACACCACGCCGGGGGTCATCAACTACACCCTGCGCAAGCCCGTCGGCATGGCCGCGCTGATCACGCCCTGGAACCTGCCGCTGTACCTGCTCACTTGGAAGCTGGCTCCAGCGCTGGGCATGGGCAACGTCACCATCGCCAAGCCCAGCGAGCTGACCCCGACCACCGCGACCCTCCTCGCGGAGGTCTTCGCGTCCATCGGTGCCCCGGCTGGCATCTACAACCTCCTGCACGGCTACGGCCCTGAGGTGGGCGCGCCGATGGTCGCTCACCCCGACATTCGGGCGGTCAGCTTTACCGGCGGCACGGTCACCGGTGCCCACGTCGCTGCTGCCGCGGCGCCGAAGTTCAAGAAGCTCTCCTTGGAGCTCGGCGGCAAGAACGCCACCCTTGTCTTCGCTGACTGCGACTTCGAGGAGACCGTCAAGGGCGCAGCCCGCGCCGCGTTCCTCAACCAGGGGCAGATCTGCCTGTGCGGCTCTCGAATCCTGGTCGACGATGCGATCTACGACCGCTTCGTCGAGGCCCTGGTCGCAGAGGTGTCTGCCATGAAGGTTGGCGATCCAACGGACCCAGACGTCAGCCTCGGCGCGCTCATCTCTCAGGGGCATCGCGACAAGGTCGAGGGCTACCTGCGGCTGGCGGTGGAGGAGGGCGGCACCATTCGCTGCGGCGGCGAGCGCCTGGATGGCCCTGGCGCATTCATCACTCCTGCGGTCATCACCGACCTGGAGAGCACCTGTCGGACTGCCACCGAGGAGATCTTTGGCCCAGTGGTCACCGTGCACCGCTTCTCGACCGAAGCAGAGGCCATCGAGAAGGCCAACCAGGTCCGCTACGGACTCGCCGCCTCGGTCTGGACCGCTGACCTTCGCCGGGCGCACCGGGTCTCTGCTGCCCTGGCGACCGGCATGGTCTGGGTGAACACCTGGCTGCTTCGAGACCTGCGGGTGCCGTTTGGCGGGGTCAAGGACAGCGGAGTCGGCCGCGAGGGCGGGCACTACTCCCTGGAGTTCTTCAGCGAGTCACAGAACATCTGCGTCAAGCTGTAGCGTCTCTGTTGGAGCGTTGCTCTCTCGTACAAGCATCGCCAGCGTGGATCTCGTGGGACTTGATGCTTGGCATTGAGCGCCTCGTCGTCTGGAATCGTGCGCGCCAGAGATGCATCATGATGTTCTTTCGGCTTGTTTACAGTGGTATACATTCATTTGTCAGAGAAATGAAAGCATCCCGGAGGAAGACATGCGAATCCTGAGACTGACCCTCTTGCTGAGCGGACTGTTGGCTTGCGATGACAAAGAGACCGAGACCCCGAGCAGCGACACTGGCGACTCTGGAGACACCGACGAGCCGCTCATCGATGCGGATGCTGACGGCTACTCTGTTGAGGAGGACTGTGACGACAACAGCTCCAGCATCAACCCGGGTGCTGCTGAGGTCTGTGACGGCATCGACAACAACTGCGACGGCAGCATCGACGAAGGCGTGACCACCACCTTCTACGCCGACGGAGATGCCGACGGCTACGGAAGCGAGGATGACACCGTCGATGCCTGCGAGCAGCCCTCCGAGTACATCACCGACGGCGGAGACTGCAACGACTCAGACGCCGCCATCAACCCGGACGGCAAGGAGGTCTGCGACGGCGCAGACAACAACTGCGACGAGGTCATCGACGAGGGCGTCACCAGCTCCTTCTACGTCGACGGCGACGGCGACGGCTACGGCTCCGGAGACAAGACGGTCGAGGCCTGCGAGGCCGCCGAGGGCTACGCCGCGACCAACGACGACTGCGACGACGCCAACGACGCCATCAGCCCCGGCGCCGGAGAGGCCTGCGACGGCATCGACAACGACTGCGACCCGGCCACCACTGAGGAAGGCACGGTCGGCTGGAGCGACGGCAAGACGTTCGTCGACCTCACCGCAGAGTTCGCCAAGGGCATTCCCTCCAGTCCCGCCGAGATCCTCCTGGCCGACGCTGGGGATGTCACCTTCTGCGGCGGCACCTGGTACGTCGACGTCGACATCATCGCAGACGTCAACCTCTACGGGGAGGGCCTTCCTGGAGACAACATCCTCAACGGCGGCTTCATCGGCTCGGTCGTTTCTTATCCGGCCTCTGCCACGGTCACGTCCTCGCTGGAGAACCTCACCCTGACTGAGGGCGGCGGGTTCTATGACAAGGGCTACGCAGCTACGGTCGGTGGAGGAATTCGCTGCGAGTCTCCGAGCACCATCACCCTCTCAGACATGGTGCTCTCCAATGCCGACTCTGGCCTCGGCGGCGGCCTGTATGTCAGCGGTGCCTGCGACATCGCAGCCTTCGACACTGAGATCTCAGAGAACGCGGCCAGCTACGGCGCCGGGATGTTCATCCTCGATGGCTCGGTCTCGTTCACGGACTCGATGATCTGGGGCAACGCCGCCGAGTTCACCGGCGGTGGCGCGGCACTGGAGGGTGCGAGTGCTGCGACCAGCCTTGCGCTCGTCGACACCTTGGTGACCGAAAATGAGGGCTACTACGGTGCGGGGCTCTCCGCGATCTACGAGGCCACCATCACCTGCACCGGGACCGGTAAGGGCAAGATCCAGGCTGGCGTGACGGACAACTACAACACCTCCGCCCTCTATGGTGGCGGGCTGCTGACCTTCTTCAGCGGCTATCCGAAGGCGTCCGTTGTCGTCACAGACTGTGACTTCGGCGACGACAAGTACGGCGACGACAACGATCCCAACGACGTCTACGTGTACGACCTCGCCGAGGAGTACACCAGCTACGGCTACGGTGCCTCTTTCACCTGCGATGACGGCGGCTGCTACTGACCCGACGTTGTTACACTGGCCTCCCACGCCGGGAGGCCAGTGATGACAGCCAGCGGAGAGATCATCGCAGGGGTGCTTGCACCGCACCCACCACACCTCATCTATGCGGAGAACCCGCCGCAGAATGAGCCCCGCGCCGAGTGCGGCTGGGAGGGCCTGAGGTGGGGCTATAAGCGTCTTCGAAGGAACCTCGCGCGCCGAGAGAAGCCTGACGTCATCATCGTGCACTCCCCGCACTGGAAGACGACGATGGGCACCCACTTCCTCGGAGTCGAGCACTTCGCGGGCCTCAGCGTCGATCCGATCTTCCCCAACCTGTTCCGGTTTCACTACGACCTGAACATCGACGTCGCGCTCTCCAGGGCGATCTGCTCGGAGGCATCGGAGGCGGGGCTGGTCACAAAGATGATGACCAATCCGAACTTTCGGGTCGACTACGGCACGATCATCGCCTGCCACCTCGTCCGGCCCGAGTGGGACATCCCGATCGTCGCGATCTCCTCGAACCGGGCGTACTACGACTTCAGCAATGAGGTCGGCGAGGCCCAGATGCTCGCGCTTGGTGCGGCGACTGCCCGTGCGGTGGAGCGGTCGGGCAAGAAGGCATGGCTGCTGGCGAGCAATTCGCTCTCGCACCGGCACTTCACCAAGGAGCCGACCCTGCCCGAGGACATGTCTCATGAGCACACCTACCACCACGGCCAGTACCTCTGGGACATGCAGGTCCTGGAGCTGATGGAGCAGGGGCGCACGCAGGAACTGCTGGACATCATGCCGGACTTCATCGAGCAGTCCATCTCCGAGTGCAAAGAGGGCAGCCTAACGTGGCTGCTCGGAGCGCTCGGGATCCCGAGCTACCCGGCGGAGATCCATGCCTATGGCTCCGTGATCGGCACCGGAAATGCTGTCGTCGAGTGGGATCCGGTCCTGGCAGGAGGTGCCGCATGAGCGATCTCACGAGCCCGTTCTCTCTCATCGTTCCCGGACTTCCGCATCCGCTGCTCGCGCCGGAGGGCAACCCCGGCTGGGGAGACATCCGCGCCGCCTATGACCAGGCCCGTGCGCGCATCGAGGCCTCAGATGCAGACCTCCTGCTGCTGTACTCGACCCAGTGGTTCTCGATCCTCGGCCACCAGATCCAGGCGGATCCGAGCCCGGAGTGGGTCCACGTCGACCAGGAGTTCCACGAGCTGGGCACCATGCCCTACCGCTTTGCGATGGATGCGGACTTCGCTGAGGCCTACAACGCCGCCGCCAATGCCCGGGGTCTGCACTGCCGGACCATCGCCTACAAGGGCTTCCCCATCGACACCGGCAGCGTGGTCGCCCTGAAGCTGCTCAACCCCGACAACCGCATCCCGGCCTGTCTGGTGTCCTGCAACATGTACTCCGACCGCGCCGAGACTGTCGTTCTCGGCAAGGCCGCAGCAGATGCCGCAGCGAAGACGGGCCGGCGGGTCATCCCGGTGGCGGTCACCTGCCTGACCAACCGGCTGCACACGTCTCCCATCGAGCCGGCTGACGATCGCATCTCCTCGCTGATGGACGATGAGTGGAACCGCAAGCTGCTGGAGCTGCTGGGCGAGGGGAGGCTGGAGGACGTCTCGCAGCTCGCCCGGACCTTCACCCGCCAGGCCCACGCGGACAACAAGCTCAAGGCCCTGTGGTGGCTGGCGGCCGTCTCGGGGCAGCACAACCGCTATCGCGGCGAGGTGCTGTCGTACCAGCCGATCTGGGGTGCGGGCGCAGCAGTGGTCGCCCTGACCCCGACCGGCCGAGAGGCGGGCGGGCACGAGTTCGATGAGGACAGCGTGGACGTCTACCAGGGCGACCGCGAGGTCCTCGACACCGCCGCTGCGCCAGAGGGCATCGCCCATGCGGCATCGCTCTCTGCGTCGAAGCCGGTTGCGGTGAGGCCGGCCCCGAGGCCGGTCGCAGCACCGCCGGTCTCAGCGCCGGCACCGTCTCGAGCGATCGTGAAGTCCTCTGCCGCGCCGAAGCCGGTCGGAGCCTACCCCCACGCCCGCCGCATCGGTGACCTGCTGTACCTCTCCGGCGTCGGTCCTCGGCAGCCGGGCACCGATGCCATTCCCGGCGGTCCGATCCGTGACGCCGACGGTCAGCCGCTGGACTACGACATCGTGGCCCAGACTCACGCGGTCATCGAGAACGTGCGCATCATCCTGGAGGCGTCCGGCTCGTCGCTGGACAAGGTGCTCGACATCACCACCTTCCTCGTCGATATGGACCGGGACTTCTCCGGGTACAACGCCGTCTACGCTGAGTACTTCACGAAGATCCAGGCCACCCGCACCACCCTGGCGATCACCGCGCTGCCGACCCCAATCGCCATCGAGCTGAAGGTCATCGCGCTTGCCTGAGATCATCGACATCTCGCCGGTGCTCTCTCCGCGCATCGCGGTGTGGCCGGGGGATGTGCCGTTCTCCAGCCGCTACCTGTGCCGGATCGACGAGGGGGCCAACCTCGACCTCTCCTCGGTCACCACCACCGTCCACGTCGGCGCCCACACCGACGCTCCGAGCCACTACGCGGCGGAGGGGGCGGGCATCGCGGAGCGGTCGCTGTCGATGTACATCGGGGCTTGTCAGGTCATCGCGGTGGACGTGGCGCCGGGGCAGCGGATCTTCCCGGCGGACATCCCCGTTCCGATCACCGCGCCGAGGGTGCTGCTGTTTACCGGCTCGTTTCCCGATCCGGACACCTTCAACGAGGACTTCTGTAGTCTCTCGCCGCAGCTCGTGGCTTGGCTGCACGATCGCGGGGTGAGCCTCGTCGGGATCGACACCCCGAGCATCGACCCGTTCACCAGCAAGGCTCTGGAGAGCCACACTGCGGTCGCGCAGCGGGACATGGCGGTGCTGGAGGGTGTCGTGCTCTCCCACGTTCAGCCCGGTGTCTACACCCTCGTCGCCCTGCCGCTTCGCATCGAAGGTGCCGATGCCAGTCCGGTGCGAGCGGTGCTGCTGCCGGCGGGCGCTACAGCCTGATCAGCATCTCCATGGTGATCATCAGCGCTGGGACGTGGCCCATGTAGATGAGCAGGCTGTGTCGGCCCGCCCGCGCCAGCATTCGCGGCAGCAGCGCGTCGCTGTGCCACCGCGAGAGCCGAGCGGCATCGTCGGGCAGCAGCGTCTTGCCCGCCGCAACCCCCAGCGCGACCACGCCCAGCCACGGCAGCAGCGGCTGGTGGTCGAACGTCGGCGTGCTTCGGGTGGTCAGCCCGATCCAGGACAGCCACGGATTGTTGAACACCGGATCGGAGAACCCGACCCCGAGCACCACCAGCGCCACGCCCAGGATGCCCGCGAGCCAGCGGGGGGCGAGCGCCAGCGGGAGGGCGAGGATGCTCGCGGCGGTGATCGCATGGAGGATGCCGAAGGTGGTCAGCCGGCTCGGATCGAGGAGCGCGGAGGTCGCCGTGACGACCAGGGCGCAGCCGCCGACCTTCGCCAGCCGGATGAGGTAGCGACGTCGGGAGAAGCCGAGCATCACCGCGAGGTGCAGTCCGACCCCGACCAGCGCGAAGAAGCTGCTGGCGATCGACTTCTGAAACACACGCCAGGACAGGTCGGTGGTGATCGGCACCTCGACGAGCCGATAGTCCGCTGCAAACCAAGTCGCATGGTAGAGAATCATCGCCGCCAGGGCACATCCCCTGGCGACGTCGACGAGCTGGTAGCGGCCGGCCACTACTCCGGCAGGAAGGTCATGCTGCGGGACGCGATGCTCCGCAGCAGGCGATCCTTGAACTCTGCAATCGGCATGGTCTGCTGCGCGCGAGAGCCGTAGTTGCGCATCGTCACGGTGCCCGCCTCGACCTCGTTCTCGCCGATGACGAGGAGGTTGGGGACCTTCTGGGTTGTGCCGTTGCGGATCATCTTGCCCAGCCGCTCGCCGGAGGTGTCCATCTCAGCCCGCACGAAGCTGGCGCGCAGCTCGTCGACGATCTTCTGGCCGTATCCCTGGAAGCGGTCGGAGACGCACAGCACCCGAACCTGAACCGGCGCGAGCCAGGTGGGGAAGGCGGCACCGAAGTGCTCGATGAGGAACGCAACAAACCGCTCGTGGGTGCCCAGCGGGGCGCGGTGGATGACGTAGGGGGTGTGCTCGGTGTTGTCTGCGCCGGTGTAGACGAGCCCCATGCGCTCGGGAACGGCGAAGTCGAGCTGGTTGGTGGAGGCGGTCTCCTCCCGGCCGGTCACCGTGCGGAACTGCACGTCGATCTTGGGACCGTAGAATGCCGCCTCTCCCTTGACCTCCTTGAACGGCAGACCGCTGTCGAGCATCGCCTGACGGACGAGGTTCTGCGACTTCTCCCAGGCTGCGGGGTTGTCGACGTACTTCTGCTTGCCCTTGGGGTCTTCTGGATCCCAGGTCGAGAAGCGCATGTAGAAGTTGTCGAGCCCGAGGACCGTGTAGATCCGCTCGTGGAGGTTCATGACCTTGAGGAACTCTTCCTGGATCTGATCCTCGGTGCAGTAGATGTGGGCATCGTTCATGCACATGCCGCGGACCCGCAGCAGACCAGAGAGCGCGCCGGAGTCCTCGAACCGGTAGACGTGTCCGTACTCCGCAAGTCGCAGCGGCAGGTCGCGGTAGGAGCGCTTGCGGGCGGCGAAGATCTTGTGGTGGTGGGGGCAGTTCATCGGCTTGAGGCAGTAGGTCTCCTTGACCTCCTCGATGGTGCCGCCCTCAGACTCTCGCTGCTCCTTGAGCTCCATGAACGGGTACATGCCCTCCTTGTAGTAGGGGAGGTGTCCGGTCTTGTAGTAGAGGTCGGTCTTGGCGAGGTGGGGGGTCGCGACCCGCTGGTAGCCGTCGACGAACTCCAGCTCGCGCGCCAGCTTCTCCAGCTCGTCTCGGATGATGGTGCCGTTGGGCAGCCACAGCGGCAGGCCCTTGCCGATCTCGTCGTCGATGACGAACATGTCCAGGTCGCGACCGAGCTTCTTGTGGTCCCGCGCGAGGGCCAGCTTGTGTGCCTTGATGTGCGTCTCCAGGTCTTCCTTGGAGGCAAACGCCCAGCAGTACAGGCGGGTCATCATGACGTTGCGGGAGTCACCGCGCCAGTAGGCACCGGCTACGCTGCGGAGCTTGAAGGAGCCCTTCGGCAGCTTGCGGGTGTTCTCGACATGCGGACCCTCGCACATGTCGAGGAACGGACCGTTTCGGTAGAAGGAGAGACTCTCCAGGCCCTTCTTCTCGATCAGCTCCTCGGCATACTCTTTCTTGTAGGGCTCGCCCATCTCGTCGATGCGGGCGATGGCGTCAGCGGCAGAGAGATCCTCGCGCTCAAATGCCTGGCCCTTCTTGATGATCTGCTTCATCGCCTTCTCGAGCGCCGGGAAGTCGGCGTCGGTGATCGGCTCGGGGAGGATGAAGTCGTAGTAGAAGCCGTCGGCGATGGGGGGGCCAAAGCCCAGCGTTGCGCCCGGGCGGATCTTCAGGACGGCCTGGGCCAGCACGTGGGCGAGGCTGTGGCGGATTCGGTAGAGGGCGTCTTTCTCGCTCTGCTCGGCGTTTTCCATGATGTGTGCTCTCAATGACGGGGCGGTGGCCAGCGGAGGCTGCCACCGATTCCGTTGTGGGGATGTTGATGACTGGGGCGGAGGTGGGACTGAGGGGGAGTCAGTCCGCAGTGACACAGGCGACACACATCACCGCAGTGATGTGAGTCGCCGGCACCTCGACGCGTGTAGGGAGAGTCATTCCAGACACCATAGCCGGATGGACTGTCGGGTTCAAAGCGCTTCGGGAAGCGTCATGTCCAGCTCTTCGACCAGGAATGACCACATGTCGCTGACCTCCGCGACCTTCTGACTGACCGACCGGCCTGCGCCGTGGCCCGCGCGGGTATCGATGCGGATGAGGATGGGCGCGCTGGCGGCCTGGCCGTGCTGGAGGGCAGCGGCGAACTTGTAGCTGTGGGCGGGCACCACCCGGTCGTCGTGATCCGCTGTGGTGATGAGGGTCGCGGGGTAGGCGGCGCCATCGGTGACGTTGTGGACTGGAGAGTAGGCGTGCAGCGCGGTGAACTCTGCGGGATCCTCGGCGGTGCCGTAGTCCTCTGACCAGGCCCTGCCGATGGTGAACTGGTGGTAGCGGAGCATGTCGAGCACCCCGACCCCGGGCAGCGCGGCGGCGAACAGATCCGGGCGCTGCAGCAGGGTGGCTCCGACCAGCAGCCCGCCGTTGCTGCGGCCCTTGATCGCGAGGTGAGCGGCGTCGGTGATGCCGGCGGAGATGAGGTGCTCGCCGGCAGCGATGAAGTCGTCAAACACGTTCTGCTTGTCCAGCTTCGTGCCGGCCTTGTGCCAGGCCTCCCCGTACTCTCCGCCGCCCCGGATGTTGGCGACCGCGTAGACCCCGCCCATGTCCAGCCAGGTCACCACGTCTGCCCCAAACCGGGGGGTGATCGAGATGTTGAACCCGCCGTAGCCGTACAGCAGGGTGGGGGCGATGCCCTCTGGGGTGCGGTCGGGACGACGCACGATGAACATCGGGATGGTCGTGCCGTCGGCGGAGTCGTAGAAGACCTGCTCGATGGTGTAGTCTGCCGGATCGAAGGCGACCTCCGGCTCGCGGTATACGCTGCTGACGCCGGTCTCTGCGTCGTAGCGGTAGATGGTCGGCGGGGTGGTGAAGCTGGAGAAGGTGTACCAGCCCTCCGTCTGACCCGGTCGGCTGGTCAGCCCGCCGATGCTGCCGAGTCCGGGGAGCGCGACCGCTCCGAGGGGCTCGCCGGTGAGGCTGTAGCGCGAGAGCACCGCGCGGGCATCGGCGAGGGTGACGGTGAGGAGCTGGTCGCCGACACGCTGGGTGCGATCGAGGGTCTGCTCGGACTGGGGGATGATCTCGGCGAGGGTGGTCACATCGTCGAGGTTGACGGAGACGATGCGGCCTCGGGGGGCGTCGAGGTTGGTCCACAGCCACGCGGTCCGTCCCGCTGCGCTGATCACGCTCCAGCCGGCCGACCAGTCCTCAAACAGCGGACGGATCTCGGCGTCGGGGTCGGTCAGATCGAGGGTGTGGAGCTGGTTCAGGTCCTCTGTGGAGCGCCAGGTCGAGATGAAGAGGGTCTCGCCGTCGTCGGAGATCGTGCTCCCGAAGCCCCACTCTGGCTCGTCGGGGCGCTCGTAGATGAGGGTGTCTGCCGACTGCGCTGTCCCGATGGTGTGGTGGTACAGCTTCTGATCGGTCAGCGCGCCCTCCAGCGGGCTGTCGGGCGCGGGATAGCGGGCGTAGTAGAGGCTGGTGCCGTCTTGCGTCCAGGAGACACCAGAGAACTTGATGTGTGCCAGCGCATCGGGGAGGGACTCTCCAGTCTCGACGTCGAGGACATGCCAGGTTCGCCAGTCGCTGCCGCCATCGGAGAGGCCGTAGGCGAGCAGCGTGCCGTCCGGAGAGGGCACCCAGCCGGCGAGGGAGACGGTGCCGTCCTCAGAGAGCGTGGCGGGATCGATCAGCGCTCGGGATGCCTCCCCCTCCGCGACGAACAGCACGCTGTGCTCCTGGCTGCCGGTGTTGTGGGTGTAGAAGGTGCGGTCGCCGTGGCGCTGCGGCGCGCCGAAGCGCTCGTACTGCCAGACCGCCTCCAGGCGCGCCTGGATGGCATCGTGTGCGGGAATGGCGTCGAGGTAGGCGCCGGTCACGGTGTTCTGAGCCTCGACCCAGGCACGGGTCTCGTCGCTGTCGGGATCCTCCAGCCAGCGGTATGGATCGGGAACTGCGGTCCCGTGGTGCTCCTCCACCAGCGGCGCTCGCCGGGCAGTGGGGTAGGTCCGCTGGGGCAGCGCCGGCGGAGTCTTGCTGCAGGAGAGAAGGAGCAGGAGCATGGATTACTCGGTGGCGAAGCCGTAGAACTCGGCGTTGTGGACCGGCGGGATGCGGTCCTTGGGGAGCAGGAGGGTTCGGGCGCCCCACAGGTCGGTGAAGATCCGGATCCGGGTGGTCTTGTCGAGGTAGTCGACTCCGGAGCTGCCGCCGGTTCCGACCCGTCGGCCGATGATGCGCTCGACCATTCGCGCGTGGCGGGTGCGGAAGAGGACCATCTGCTCCTCGAACTCGACCATGGTGTCGACCAGCAGGCGCGGCCAGGCGAGCAGGGGGAGGGTTCGGTAGGACTCGATGTAGACCAGCGCTGCGCGAATGCGGCGACGGCGAGGGCGCTCAGCCTCTTCCTCGACGTCCTCTGCGCTCAGGTACAGCCGAGCCTGCTCGGTGTTGTTGGCAAACCGGGCGCGGATGTCATCGGTGTTGCCGAGACCGATGTCGATGAGGCGATCGGCTTGCTGGGTGTGGTGCGCATCGATCGCCTCGATGTAGCTGGTCAGGAAGGCATCGACGGCTTCGCTGTCCCCTGGCTCGTCGGGGCTGCTTCCCTGGATGGGGGTGCGGTAGAGCCACTCGTGCAGTGCAGAGCGGATGGACTGCTCCTCGCTGGCCTTCTTCAGCCGCCCCCAGGCCATCGCGCCAGTTGGAGAGGACTCGGAGAGCGCGCGGATGTGCTCAAGGGCATTGGTCTTGCCGTAGCGGAGCCGTCCGGCACTCTGCATGCCCATGATCATCTCCAGCTCTCTCATCTGGAATGACTGGAAGCCGGAGGAGGGGGTGAGCTTGTCGCGGAAGCTCAGGAAGTCCTGCGGGGTGAGGGTCTCCATGACCTCAAACGAGCTGACCAGGAGGTTGAGGACGCGGTTTACCCGGCGAAGATGGTGGACCACGTAAGGAATCTTTTCCTCGGGCACCTCGGGTGCGGCCAGGTGATCTCGGGCATGACGCAGCTCCGCGAGCGCGAGCTTGAACCACAGCTCGAAGACCTGGTGGGTGATGATGAAGTGCAGCTCGTCTGGGATGAGCTGTGACTCGTCCTCCAGCCCATCCTGCAACGTCAGCAGGGTGTTGATCTTGAGATAGTCCCAGTAGTTCGGTGTGCCCATGGATCGCCTCCAAGTCGTCCGTATGCCATCATGACACCCCCCGCACATGCGGCGGGTTAGAAGCTCTGACCGATTGAGAGGGTGTGATGCGGATGATTATCCTGGGGATGATGGTGACGGGCTGTGATGGTGGCCTGGACGAGGCTGAAGTCAAGACTGCAGTCCAGCAGCACTTTGATCAGGCCAACGCACAAGGTCGGACCGGCCTTCTCATCAAGGGACGCTCGGGCGTGGTCTGGTGGCAGGCCTCGATGTTCGACAAGGGCTGCCTGGAGAAAAAGGACCTGGCGTTCAACGATGAGCCATCTTCCCGCCCCTCCAACGCGAAGGCCGTTGCCCGGATCTCCCCGACCTATGCCGCTCAGTGGGGCATCACCGCGGCTACGCCGACCGGCTACTGCGTCGATCTTGGAAGCGATCCGACCATCGCGATCGGGGATGTTGTCTGGAGCGCAGACCGCTACCGGGTCAACACCACCATCACCATGAAGACCCCGACCCCATGGTTTGAGTGCCTGGAGAGCGGCGCGCGGCAGCGTGTCGTCGAGGTCGTGGTGGAGAACGAGCTGCCGTCAGTTCAGACGGATCTGTCGCTGTTTCAGGGAGACTGCCCCCACCCGCTGCCCGTCAGCGAGGCCCGACGCTCTGGCCGTGAGCCGGTCGCAGCGGCCCCGGGGGCCCCGACCGGCGGTGACATCAAGAAGCTCGCTGCGGCGTTCGACGATGCCCTCGCCAGCAACGATCACCTCGCTGCCCGGGACATGGTCTCCTGCTACAACCTGTTCGAGGAGACCCCCTACGAGGCCTGCGCAGTCTCCGAGATCATCGCCCATGGCTCCGTGAAGGCCGGCGATGCAGACCCGTGGCTGGAGTACGCCGTCACAGACTTTGAGAGCTTCTCCCGCCCGACCCGGGATCGCGAGAACCCGAGCATGTACCACGTCAGCATGAAGCATCGCCGCTCCAAGAAGCTGCGCAGCTTCACCGTGCAGTGGGCTGGCGGCGACTGGAAGCTGGTCGGCGTGGTCGGCATGAAGTCAGAGGGCCTGACCACCGCGCGCATCCTCAACGATCTCCACGACCGGGAGAAGCGCGACATCTTCTCTCGTCGGGCTGCCGGGGAGAAGATCGACGAGAAGGGCGAGCCGCTGCCAGGATTTGAGCCGGCGGAGTAGCCCGCTCGGCTGACGCTGCGCCTGCGGAGACAAACGGTTCCATCGCGGCTTACTTGCCGGTGTCTGGATCCGTGTCGGCGTCCGTGTCGGCGTCCGTGTCGGCGTCCGTGTCGGCGTCCGTGTCGGCGTCCGTGTCGACGTCCGTGTCGGCGTCCGCTTCCCAGACGCCGCCTCCTTCACTGTAGATCGGGACCGGCTCATCCTCGGGCTGGAAGCAGTCCGCTGCGAGGAGGATCGGCATGATCGCAAGGAGTCCGCACTTCTTCATGCCGTCAGGGTAACCCGCAGTTGTTTTGCCGGTACAGGATGCCTTGGGGAGACTGAGATAACCATGGGGGTATGCATGCTCGTCTGCTGATTCTTCTCGCGGCCTGTCAGGACAAGGGCTCTCCCCTCACCGACACGGCCACACCAGACACCGACACCGCTCCGGTGCCGTCCGACGACACCGCGGACACTGACACGCCGGTGACCTGGACGCCGCTGACCGGAAGCTGTGAGGCGCCGGATGGCCTCGGCGAGCACCCGCTGACGCTGGTGGGTGAGGATCAACACATCCAGGAGATTCCCGGCTCGTGGTTCATGGAGATGGTCGACGTCGAGGCCGATCGCGACCGCGGACTGGTCTATGGCGCGGGGCAGGGGGGCCTGACGGTGTTTGATGTCTCCGATGCAGCGGCGCCAGTCCTCATCGGCAGCAACCCAGAGCGCACCGCGAACATCGGCCGCTACTATCGGGTCGAGGTGGGCACGGATGAGGTGGTCTTTGCCACGCACCGCGACCGCGGCATGACCACGTTCGATGCCTCCGATCCAGAACGTCCAGAGATCATCGGTGAGTTCGGTCCTCCGGGACTGGAGGGCATGGCGCTGCTCGGGGACCTCATGTATGTCACCAACCTCTACGGCGGGCTGCACACCATCGATGTCTCGGATCCGTCTGCTCCTGTTGGTGTGGATGAGCTGAGCGGCCTGGGATCGCCGTGGGACATCGTGCTCAGCGACAGCGGCAGCACCGGGTACATCTCGGACAGTCAGCTCGGTGTGGTCCCCGTCGATCTCTCTGATGCACGCGCGCCGCTGCTCGCAGATCCCGTGACGGTCGGCGGGGTTCAGGACATCGCCCTGAGCGGGGCCGCGCTGTATGCCGCAGCTGGCGGCGTCGGTGTGGTTGTGATGGACATCACCGATCCGCTTCAGCCGGTCGTCATCACCACCCTCGACTACGCCGGCAGCATTCAGTCCGTGGCGGTGCAAGACGACGTGCTGTGGGCGGTCAACCAGGAGGATGTCATCGCAATCGACATCGGAGACCCGCTCAATCCGATCCCCCTGGGCACCTCCACGACCCCGGAGTTCGCGATGCATGTCGGCGCCGGAGATGGCGTCGCGTGGGTCGGTGACTGGTCGCGTCTTGAGGCCTGGCAGGTGGATCCCTCCATCGCCTCACCGGATCTGGAGCTGTCGATCTCCACCATCCTGCTCGATGGGGAAGGGGACACCCTCGAGCTCACGGTGTACAACGTCGGCGCGGCGGAGCTGTCGCTGACCGGAGCGGAGTCGGGGGATAAGCGCCTCACGGTCGATGTGACCGCGATGGACATCGCACCGGGCGGCGCGGCTCAGCTTCGGCTGACCTATGCGGGCGGCGCGGACGCGCTGCTGACCAGCCTCTGCCTTGCGAGCACTGATCCCGATGCACCGACTCAGCTCATCGAGGTCCACTCCGGCAGCGGCGGAAATCATGACGCCATCGGTCAGCCGGCGCCAG
Source organism: Myxococcota bacterium (assembly GCA_029251165.1). GTDB lineage: Bacteria > Myxococcota_A > UBA796 > UBA796 > UBA796 > JAQXDW01. The sequence goes on along the minus strand of JAQXDW010000140.1, from coordinate 77,969 downwards.
ACTTTGTGCTCCCCGACCTCGACGGCAACACCTGGCAGCTCTCTGAGCAGCTCGGCGCTCCGGTCGTGCTGGTCTACTTCGCCACCTGGTGACCTCAGTGCGCCTCCGAGGTCTCGGAGATCGAGTACAGCATCTGGCAGGAGTATCAGGACGCTGGCGTCGCTGTGGTGGGCATTGCCTCACAGGAGATGGAGAGCACCGTGCGCAACTACGCTGACCTCCTGGGCCTGACGTACCCCATCCTGCTCGACGAGAGCGGCTCAGTGAACCGCGAGTACGCTCAGGTCATGGCCTTTCCGACCGCCGCCTATCCTCAGGACTGGGTGATCAGCGATGAGGGGATCGTGGTCTACGCCAACAACCGGTTCGAGCTGGCAGAGCTGAAGGCTGCGGTGGACACCCAGCTGGACTGAGGGGATTCGAGGGCACGCTCCTCTGGAGCAGGGTCAGTCGGCAGCGGGCTTCTTGAGGGGATCCTCTTCCAGCAGGTGGTCGATGATTGCATCCTCGACTTCCGCTGTCTCCGGGTCCTCGTCAAAGTCCTCCCCCAGCACCCCCCGTCCGCCAGAGATGAACTCCCGCAGGTAGCGGAAGCGGGTTGTCTTGGCCTCGTCGATGGTGCCGGTGAACGCGATCTGGTGGTTGTAGACCATCGCCAGTCGGTCCGTCACTGTGAACACAGAGTCCATGTCATGGGTCACGACCATGCTGGTCACCTGGAGCTGCTCCTGGAGGCGGAGAATGAGCCCGTTGATTCGGCGCACGTTGATCGGATCGAGGCCAGTGGTGGGCTCATCGTAGAGGATGACCTCTGGCTCAATGGCGATGGAGCGGGCAAGCCCGATGCGCTTGCGCATTCCACCAGACAGCTCAGCAGGGTAGAGGGCGTGGCTGCCGGGGACTCCGACCATCTCCAGCACCTCGGTCACCCGGTCAGACATCTCCGCCTCGGTGCCCCAGCGGTGCTCGCGCAGCGGGTACTTGATGTTGTCCGCCACGCTCATCGAGTCGAACAGGGCTGCGCCTTGGAACAGCATCGCCACCCGGCGCCGCACCCCGAGCATCTCCTTCTCGCTCAGCCCGGTGATCTCTTGACCAAACGCCATGATGCTGCCAGCGTCCGGCTTGAGCAGCCCGACGAGCATCTTGAGCATCACGCTCTTGCCGACCCCTGATCCACCGATGATGGTCAGCGTCTCGCCGGGATAGACGTCGAGATCGAGATCCCGGTAGATGAGCTTGTCGCCGAAGGCTTTGTGGATGCCTCGGAACTGGATGATGGGTTCGGCCATGGGCCTCTCTCAGAGTGCGAGCATGAGGCGGGTGAGGATGAAGTCGCTGACCAGTACACTGACGGAGGTGTAGACGACAGCCTTGGTGGTCGCGCTCCCGACGCCGACGGTCCCGCCGCGGGTCTTCATGCCGACCCAGCAGCTGGTGATTGCGATGAAGTAGCCAAAGAAGACACTCTTAAGCAGCCCGTGGAAGAGGTCGGCAGGGCCGATGGTGTCGATCATCTGGTCGATGATGAACCGGGGGGTGACCCCGACCTCCAGCACGGTGATGAATGCCCCGCCCGTACAGCCGACAACATCGGCGAGGAGGGTGAGCAGCGGCATCGAGATGATCATCGCCAGCACCCGCGGGACCACCAGCTTGCGCACCGGATCGGCTCCGAGGCAGCGGATGGCGTCGATCTGCTCTGTGACCGCCATGCTGCCAAGCTCTGCGGCGAATCCGGCGCCCACCCGTCCTCCCACCAGCAGCGCAGTCAGCACTGGCCCCAGCTCGCGGATGATGCCCAGCGAGATGAGGCTGCCGGTGTAGACGCTCGCGCCGAAGGGCTCCAGACCGATGATGAACTGGATCGCCATGACCATGCCGGTGAACACCGCAGTCAGCAGGGTGAGGGTGCGAGACTCCACACCACCAGAGTTGATCTGATCCACCAGCAGCGACAGCTCAAACGGCGGCCGGACCATCTCGCGGAAGGTGCGAACAGTCAGCTGGCTGACCTCACCGATGGACTCCAGAAAGCGAATGAAGCCTGTCACGCGCTAATGCTCCACCTGAAAGCCGGAGATCAGACCCTCGAAGTCTGCCCAGCCGTCCTCAAAGGTCGCGGGCGGGGAGAGGTAGAGCATGTCGTAGGTGCAGCGGTTCTTGTTGAGCACCACGACGCCGATCTGAAGCCGCACTCCGTCCATTCGTCCGCTGTAGACCCGCAGCAGCGCGGAGCGGTTGTCGATGGTGAGGATCTCTTCTCGCAGCGGTGGTCCCGTGGCGATGCCGGCGATGAGGTGGTTGGAGAGATCGAGGAGGGGCCCATCTCTGAAGCGCCGAGCGCAGTTGGAGTCGGTGTAGATGCTGCTGGAGAGGTCTGCGTTGAACCAGGCACGATCAGCCCCGCCTGCCCGCTGCTCCTCCCAGCCCTTCGAGAGCCCGCCCAGCCTGTAGCGCCCCTCCATCCGCTGACTCTCTCGTCCCTCGCGCTTCGATGCGCTGCAGCCGCTCAGCAAGAGCCCGGTCAGCAAGAGCGCACCGGTGCTCCTCATGGTGTGCGCTCCTGCGCGTACTGCTCTTCGGTAATCTGTAGGAAGACCTGCTCCAGATCGCCGGTGTCTCTGGAGTCGAGGAGGGTGGCGATGTCATCCAGCGCCACGAGCCGTCCTCGGAACAGGATACCGACTCGGTCGCAGACCTCCTGGGCGACGTCGAGGCTGTGGGTCGAGAGAAAGACCGAGCGACCGTCGTCTGCGATGGCCCTGAGCTTGTCCTTGATGCGGCGAGCGCCGTGGGGGTCGAGGCCGACCATGGGCTCGTCGACAATGAGCAGCTTTGGCCGATGCAGCAGGGCTGCAGAGAGCACCAGGCGCTGCTTCATGCCGTGGCTGTAAGCCTCGATCAGCTCGTCGGCGCGCGCGAGCAGGTCGTTCTCGGCGAGGAGGGCATCGCCGCGCGTGCGGACCTGCTCGGGATCGATCCGGTAGACCCCGCCGATGAACTGGAGGAACTCACGCGCGGTGAGCTTCTCGTAGAGGTAGGGGCGGTCGGGGATGTAGCCGACCCGACGTCGCGCCTCGACGGGGTCGGCGACGATGTCGATCCCGTCGATGGTGATGCGGCCTGTCGTCGGGACCAGGACCCCTGCGAGCATCCGAATTGTGGTGGTCTTCCCGGCACCGTTGGGGCCAAGGAAGCCAAACACCTCGCCGCGCTTGACGGTGAGGTCGAGCGGGTGCAGTGCCTGAAAGTCCGCATAGCGTTTCTGCACGCCGGTCATCTGGATCATGGCATCAGGAGTTGTCATGTGTGCCCGAAGTTATCACGATGCTACTTGTGCTCGATGCTCACGAAGCCCAGGCGTCCCATCACGCCCATGATCTCGACCTGTCGATCCAGATCACCCTCGACGAGCTTGATGTGGGTGGCGTCTGCGGGAACCTGCCCGAAGGTCGGATCGACCGGGACCCAGCCGGTCGGTCCCTCCAGCCGAACCTCTGGCCAGGCGTGGTAGTAGAACGCTCCCTGCGGGCTGATGCGGCTGGAGTAGACCACTCCAGCAGCGATCCGGGTGGGGATGCCTGCGGCGCGCGCGAGGGAGACGAACAGGGCGGTGTGCTCGTTGCAGTCTCCCTGTCCGCTTCGCAGGACGCTCAGCCCATTGGGCACGCCGATGACTGGGACCTTCTCGAGGTACTCAAAGACGAACGTGTTCAGCCGCTTGACTGCCTCGAGCCGAGTGGTGGCATCGGAGACCACCGCTGCGGCGCGCTCGGCGATCTCTGGGTGGTAGACCGGGAGGGTCGGGCTGTCCGTGAGCCACTCCGGCTCTGAGCGATCTGCGACCGGCAGCTCGGGCAGCTCCAGGAGCAGCGGAATGTCGACGGTCACTCGGTCACCCTGTCGGCTCTGGAGCGGGGGCTGGTGCAGCACGCGATCTGGCTCTACGCCGGTGATCTGGAGGGTGAGCTTGCGGGTGCTGCGAGCCTTGGGGATCTGACCCGTGAGCTTGACTGCGGAGAGCGCGATGAGGTCGACCGGCTCATCGGCGTCAGAGATGTTCGTGGCCTCCTCTGGAGACATCCGCACCAGCGACATCCCCAAGGCGCCCTCCTGTCGGAGCATCTCCCCGGCCGGCGTGACCAGCGAGCGGGTCTCGATGTCGCCCATCCGGCTGCGGATCCAGTATGCCTCCTCGCTGTTCTCCAGGATCTCGACCCCCTCGACCTTAATCTCCATCTCTCCCTGAGAGAGGGTGACAGGATCGAAGTAGGGAACCGAAAACGACAGGCCGACGGACAGCTCCGTGCGACGGATGGCCTCCTCCAGCGAGAGGCTGACATGGGGCGGTGCGTCGATGTCGAAGGCGATGGTGGAGACCTCTCCAGCCTGATTGACCTCCATGATGATCTGGTCTCCGGAGACCTCGCCTCGGGCGATGAGCTGAACGCCGCCGGCAGACATGAAGAAGTCAAACCGGCGGAGCTGCCCATCGGTATCGGTCAGGGCTGCGCCGGCAGTGGTGACCTCTTGGAGCTGCCCGAAGGTGGCGATTCGGAAGCTGGAGCGGCCCTCGTAGAGGGTACCGCCGGACGTGACCGGCGAGGATCGGGTGACGGTAAAGCCGACGTGGGTGTCCTGGAAGAAGACTCCCTGCCACCGCTCGTCTCCATCAGTGGTGGTCAGCGCCTCGGCGGACAGCGGGATGAGGGTTGTCTCCGCCTGGCTGTCGATGAGCTGCACTCCACACAGCACGAGGAACGCCACGAGTCCGAGCACCTCGACGGCCAGAAGGAGAGAGGGGGAGCGCATTGCCATCCTTTGGAGTGAAGACAGGGACATCAGAGCATCGCCACCGCGAAGCCCCACGACAAGGAAGGTACCCCGGGACACGCGCCTCAGGCACAGCCGCCCTGGTTGATAAAACACACCTCAGGGCAACAATGCGACTGTCTGGATCCGATAAGCTTGCCCGGAAGCGGAGAGCAGACATGAAGCTGAAGACCTGGGCATCGACGGACGTCGGGCGTAGCCGCAGAGAAAATGAGGACAGCTTCCTGCTGGCGCCGGACCTGGGACTGGTCGCGGTCGCAGATGGGATGGGCGGCTTCGAGCGGGGTGACGTTGCCTCGCAGCTTGCCTGTGAGGTTCTCCAGGAGAGCCTCGCCAGCCGTCGCGCGCTGCTGGATGCCTACCGTCGTTCCCCGAGCCCAGAGACGCGAAGCGTGGTGCTGGAGGTGCTGGAGGATGCCGTCCAGCAGGCCTGTCAGCAGGTCCACGGGGCCGCCACGGCCTTGGCCAGCGGTGGCCGCATGGGGACGACACTGGATGTCCTGCTTGTCCTCAACAGCACCGCGTTCATTGCCCACGTCGGGGATGGCCGCATCTACCTGTTTCGCGGTCGGGAGCTCCATCCGCTTACTGAGGATCACACGCTCGTCAACGACAAGCTCAAGGAGGGCGCCATCACCCCAGCGGAGGCCGAGGGCGTCACCTACCGCAGCGTGATCACCCGTGCGCTTGGAGCGTTCCCGCAGGTTCGGGTGGACACCCTGCACTTTGAGCTGGACGTCGACGATCTCCTGCTGCTGTGCTCGGATGGCCTCCACCGCTACATCGGTCCCCGAGAGCTGTCGTTCAGCCTCGCCGAGGGAATCGACCAGGACACCGCCACAAGACTGGTCGCCGATGCAAACGGTCGCGGCGGTCAAGACAACATCACCGTTGTGGCCTGCTCACTCAAGGCAGACGACGACACCAGCAGCGTCGTCTTGCCCAACCAGCAGCGCATGGAGGCGCTGCGCCGGATGGATCTGTTCGCCACCTGCACCTACCGTGAGCTGATTGCGATCTGCCAATTCGCGGAGCAGCGGTCGGCCTGGGCCGGCACGGTCCTCTTCAAGGAAGGCATGCCGGGGCTCGAGTGCTTCTTCATCCTGCAGGGTCGAGTCCGCATCGAGAAAGAGGGCACTCAGCTCACCATCATGGGGCCGGGCTCGTACTTTGGCGAGATGAGCTTCCTGGACTTCCCCCGTCGCTCTGCGAGCGCTGTGGTCGAGGAGAACACGGAGCTGCTTGTCCTGCATCGAGACCAGTTCACGATGCTGACAAAGCTCAACGCAAACCTCTCTGCAAAGCTCTCCTGGCAGCTCCTCAAGAAGCTCTCGCGCATCGTCCGGACCTCAAACGACCGCATCACGGGCGACATGCTCTCGTCGGACTCCGCGACCCCTCCAGAGGGCAGTACGACTCCAGAGGGCAGTACTACTTGATCGGCTCGCCGAAGCGATCGCTGCGGAAGGAGCCGAACAGGGGGATGCTGCCCTTGCAGTGGTCGTAGGAGAACCACACGAACCGTGCCTTGCCCTTGAGGTTGCGCAGCGGGACGTAGCCCCAGACCCGAGAGTCTGCGGAGTGGTCACGGTTGTCGCCCATGGCGAAGACGTGTCCCTCAGGGACGACTTCTGGTCCATAGTCGGCCATGCGCATGCCGAAGGTCGTGGCGTTGAGGATGGCATGCTCGCGGCCCTGGAAGGACTCGCGGTATTCCTTCGTCGGGTGGCTGCGGCAGCGGTCGTCGACGAAGTCGTATCGCTCGACGAGCGTCTTGGTCTGGGACTTGCCGTTGACGTAGAGGGTGTTGTCCTTGACCTCGATGGTGTCGCCGGGCAGGCCGACGATGCGCTTGACGTAGTCGACGGTCTGGAGCGTGGTGACGAACGGGATGGGGGTGTCCATCCAGTAGGACATCCGGCCCTCATCGGAGTCGGGGTAGACGAAGACTGCCACGTCGCCACGCTCGGGGAGCGTGTAGTCGCCCAGCGGGATGCGGGTCAGCGGAATGCGGAAGCCATAGCTGTACTTCGTGACCAGGATGTGATCGCCGATCTCTAGAGTCGGGACCATCGATCCTGACGGGATCCGGAACGGCTCAGCGATCGCGGAGCGGATGAGCAGGACCACCAACATCGCCGGTCCCCATGTCCGCACGATGTCACCGCACCAGGACAAAAAGCCGCCATCTTCTTCATCTTCTTCGCTCAAGTCGTCAATGTCTTCATCTTCTTCGCTCAAGTCGTGATCATCAACAGACAAGGTGCCCTCGACAAGGTTGGAGTGATGCGCTGTGTAACCCACGCCGGATGCATTACCCTCCTTGCTACATGATGGACCAACTCTCTTCTGCGATTCAGCACCGCACCAGCGTACGCGTCAAGGCCGGTCCGCAGACCCGGCATGCCTCCGTCGCGGCTGTCCTCAGGCCTGGCGGTGATCTGCTCCTCATCCAGCGCAGCATCAAGGCCGGAGACCCTTGGAGTGGCCACATGGCCTTCCCCGGTGGGCGCGCTGAGCCCCACGACGATGACCTCAAGGCGACCGCGATGCGGGAGTGTCATGAGGAGGTCGGCCTCGACTTGTCTGGTGCCCGTCTTCTGGGACGACTCGATGACAACATCAGCCCTGCCCGACAGAACCTCCCGCCCCGGCTCATCATCTCGGCGTTTGTGTTCGCCATCACCGATCCGCTGCCGGTGCTCACCCCCAATCACGAGGTCGCAGACACCCTCTGGCTTGGCCTGAGCCGATTCGTGGCGGAGGAGGCCCGCGGGACGATGCCGTTTCGCTGGAAGGGGCACGATGTCACCCTGCCTGAGGTTCGCCTGGAAGGAAGCCATATCTGGGGTCTGACCCTGCGCATTATCGACGATCTCTGTGCGCGGGTGCGCGCTTCGGGCTGAGCCAGTGGGTACGATGGCAGCATGCCTTGCCTGACGATGATGCTGCTGCCTCAGATCCTCTCGACCTCACCCATCCCGCTGCCGCCGCCGCCGCCGGGCGTGGGGAAGGCCGAGCGGGATCTCTATGCGCTGCCCAATGTCACCACCTCTGAGCATTTCGCGGTGCGCTGGGGAAGCGCGGGCAGCGTTGAGCAGGCGGACATCGATCGGGTGGTGGGCAGCCTGGAGCGTTCCTGGGCTGAGGAGGTCGAGGCACTGGAGATGACGCCGCCCTACGGAACCGATGCGTGGCTCTTCAACGTCTATATTGGCGACACCGGTGACGGCGCGCCGTCGGCGAGCGGGGTCTATGGCTACTACACCCTCGATGACAATGGCTGGCCGATGGTTGTGCTCGGGCAGGACGCCCTGGCGGCCTCTGATGAGACCCTCACGACCATCCCGCATGAGTTCTTTCATGCACTCCAGGATGCTGCAGACACCTACGCCTACTCAGGTGAGTCTGCCTGGTACTGGGAGGCGACCGCGACCTGGATGGAGTCCGTCGTCTACCCAAGCGATCCCAACTACGCGGTCTTTCTGTTCGGCTTCGCCTATCTTCCGCACTACCCGCTGAGCTTCTTTGACTACTACGACACTGGTGCGTTCCAGGAGCTGTATCAGTACGGAGCGTTCATCTTCCCGCGCTACGTCGCAGAGCAGATCGCGAGTCCTGAGACGATCATCGAGACCTGGACCGATCCGATGGGGCACGACGAGCCGCTGGGGGCGCTGTCCGAGCGGATCGACCTCGAGGCGGCCATCACATCGTTCACCGCACACAACGCAGTCTGGGACTACGCCGACGGCGACACCTACACCTGGTACCTCGACTACTACGCGACCCTCCCGGAGTACGGCAGCTACGATCACCGCATCGCTGACACGGTCGCTCCGGGCGGCACCGATGGCTGGCGACTCCCGCCGGCAGAGACCCTGCCCGGGCGGTATGGCTACAACGTGATCGATGTCCCGATGGTCGGGCTGGACACGCCGTGGATCTCACTGGCGGGAGACGCATCAGGCAGCGCGGGCAGTCCGGTCCGCTGGGCGCTGACGGTGGTAGAGCCGGACGGGCCGATCTACCACGCGCTTCCGATCTCGCCAGAGCAGACCAGCTTCCCGCTCGACCTCAGCGGAGACGCGGTGAAGGTTGTGGTCACTGCCCTGGCGGACTCGGCAGCGGAGGGAGAGACCTTCTCATACCGATATGCGCTGGGGGCTGCGCCAGAGCAGTCGATTGAGGACGGCGACACCGAAGACACGGGCGTCGGAGAGCAGGAAGGCTGCGGATGCCGAGGGGGCTCAGCGGGTGTGCTGTGGCTGCTTCCGCTCTATGGCTCGTTTCGGTCGCGAAGACGGAAGACCGTGATGCCGTCGCCTTCCTCGAAGTGCTCCTCGTGACCGATCCAGCCATCGAGCTGGGTGCGCAGGATACCCTGCGCCTCTTCTAAGTATGCCCCCTCATCGAACACGACCCAGCGCATGCCGAGGTCGTACAGCTCGCGGATGGCAAACTGACGCTGCTGATCGGAGCGGACATCGTGGGCGGACTCGGGGATAGACTTGCCGGTGACGCCGGGGTGCGCGAGGTCATCCCAGTCTCGAAACAAGGCGATTATCGCCTCCGACGGGGTGTTGGCTGCGATGGTCTTGATGCTGGGGTAGCCGACGACCGCCTGGCGGTGGATGACCTGGAAGTACAGCACGTCGGAGGAGGAGAGAGAGTCTGCGAGGTTGGCAAACACCGGCAGATCGCCACGCTTTCCGCTCTCCGGAGGGGGGCGCATCTGGGGAAGGGTGATGAGCGCCCCCTGCTCTGGCTGCTCAGCAATCCAGTTGGCGAATTCCACCTCGGGGAGGTGCTGGGCTGGAAAGCCGAGGTCGATGTGGCTGCTGCGGACACCGAAGAATGCTGAGCCGGCAGCGACAAGCAGAACCAGGGGAGGGCCGACGGGGCGGAGGAGGCGATGGAGTCGAGCCACGCCGTAGCCTGCGCCGACCAGCAGGGTCATGGAGCCAGGAACCAGCCAGCGCTGAGGAAACCGAATCTCGCCGATGCCGGGGAGGCTGTAGAGGGTGGTGTTGAGGTTCAGCAGGGTGCTGCCGACGCTGACGCCAGATGGGCCGATCCAGTGGGTGAGGTGGGTGGGAATGCGAGGGTTGAGCCCCAGCGAGAGCACCACCATCGTCAGTCCAGCGACCATCCATGGCAGCGAGCGCGGCACACCGGCGAGGATGAAGATCAGCGCCCCCCACAGGATGGGCGCGGGGATGGTGGTCGGAGCGAGGGAGGCATCACGCACTGCTGTCGTCTGGAAGTCGTACTGCCACCAGGTCCGCAGGTCGGTTGCGTTCATCTGGAGCAGCGCCGTCTGGTCGTAGCCGACCTGCTCGGAGATCGGGAAGCTGGTGTACAGCAGCCCGATGGCCAGCCCAGCCAGTCCAATGCACAGCACCATGGTGCCGATCGTCCACCAGAGCTGGGTCCGGCGGGCGGGGGTGTCGGGGCGGCTGATGGCCCAGGGCAAGACAATGATCCCCGCCACTGCGGTGTAGATGGCGTGGTACGGACTGTCCAGCGCGACCACGGCGGCGAGCACACCAGCGAGAATCCCCCAGCTTGGCGCAGTGCTGCGCAGCGCCATCAGTGCGGCAGCGAGGAACAGTGGCATCGCCCAGATGGCGAGGTGCTCGGGGGTGCCGTCGCTGATGGCGTGCAGCAGCATGGGCTGGCAGACCATCGCAGCCCCAGCCGCAGCCCCGGCGGTCCAGCTGTCCGTGCACACCCGCACCAGCGCTGCCGTGGCCATGCCGACTGCCCACAGCAAGATCGCGAGGTTGAGGTTCCAGCCAATCAGCGGGCCGAACAGCAGGCCGACTGGCGCCAGCAGGATGCTGGTCACCCACGGCAGCACCATCACGGTGACGCCAGAGGGAAAGTTGATCTCGCTGGACCAGATCGGAGTGTCTGGCGGGAGCAGCGAGCGCCGGATGTGATCGAAGCCCCACATGCCTCGGATCGCGTCGGTGTCTGGATCGCCGAGCAGCCGACTGCCGAGGTCTGGCCACAGCGGGATGAGGAGCCAGTAGACCACCACCGCCAGCAGCGCTCCAGTCAGGAGTGGTGCGCGGAGAGAGCGACGTCCAGGCAGGGGAACTGCCGGGCGTCCTTCGTCTTCGATGATTTTCGGGGAGTCCGGAGAGTCGGTCATGGGGAGGTGAGGGGAGAGTTCCAGCGCAGCAGCCGATCCCTTCCAGGCTCGGAGAGGGTGAGCGTGTCTGATTCTGGATCATAGAAGATGTGGGGCTCCCCTTCTGGACGAAGCAGCGGCACTCGCCCCTCGACGGTGAGCCTGACAGGGTTGATGTCCATGATGGAGATGGTGCCGTCCCATCCTCGCCGCCGCCCCACGATCCGCCCCTGATCGGCGTAGAGCACCCCGTCGATGTCCGGTATCCGACCAAGAGGCTCCAGGGTTCGCCCGTCGAGAACGAGCTGGCGAAAGAACAGCCGATCGGTGGTGGGGTCGTAGTGCAGCGCCGCCCGAAGCTCCTGGAGCATGCGGGGCGTGCCGGTGGATGCGGCGCGGGCCTTGGGGGCAAGCTCTCCGATGGACTTGCGCGGCCGGCTGCCCCGGGCCTGGGTGCGATGGGGGGGGCGGATGGTTCGCTGTGTCTGGATTTCTCCAGAGCGGGCGTCTCTGGCGGTGAGCACTAACGTCGATGTGTCGAAGTCAAAGATCAGGCCGCCGCCGATCGCGATCGCCATCATGGGGCTGACCTCCGCTGTCCAGAGCACCTCTTGAGTGTCGGTGTCGATCACCCGCAGCCCATCCTGGAGAACCGCGATGAGTGCAGAGTCCTGGTCAGCAATGAGCAGTCCGTCGCCGGAAGACCCTGTCTCAAGACGCTCAGAAGGCAGCACGATCGTTCCGTCTTGAGTCAGCCCGAGCAGGCCGTGCGTGTCGTGAGTGAGATCGACGACGTCATCTGCGATGGTGATCGGTGCTGTATCTGGGCGCCAGCTCAGCAGGGCACCCTCGGTGGTCAAGACGGTGAGGTCATCTGTGCCGTAGTAGGTGAGCCGCGGGTGAGGGGTCGCCGAGAGGTCGATGATGTCTGCTGGCTCTGGCGCAGCCGCCGACAGACCCGGAATTGTCGGGAGGGGGGCAGCGGGTGGGGGAGCCTCGGAGCATCCGAGGAGCAGCAAGAGCATGGCGGGAGCATAGTCCTGTGCGGTCTCGATTGCTCATCGATCCGGATTGGCAGCCAGCCAGCGGGCATCTTCCCAGAGCCGCGCGAGGTTGTCGGTGTCGGTCTCGTAGAAGCCGCGCAGGACACCCCGAGCATCAACGAGGATGAGTCGGGTGCTGTGGGTGATGTCTGGGACGGGGTTGTCTGGGGTCTTCTTGACATCGAGGGCCTGCTGGAATCCCTCGACCGTCGCGCTGATTGCTCCAGTCTCGCCGGTCATCCAGCGCCAGATGGCTGGGTCCGCACCGAGCGTGCTGGCGTAGTCCGTGAGGACCTCGGGCGTGTCATACGCCGGATCGACAGAGATGGAGAGCAGGCCGATGCCTTCTTCTGCGGCGACCTTGGGCTGCAGCTGCTGCATGCGCGCAGAGAGCGTCGGGCAGATGTTGGGACACCGGGTGAAGATGAAGTCCGCGATCCAGACTGTGCCGAGGAGCACCTCGCGGGTGATGGGCTCACCGCGCTGATCGATGTGAGCGAACGACGGAATCGCAGCGTACTGCTCTGGGGGCGCGCGCTCAGGCCACAGCAGCACGACCGCAGGCAGCCCGACGACGAGCAGCGCGAACAGAGACCACAGCGGGTGCAGGAACGGCCCCGGTGAGCTGGTGTGTGGCTCAGATCCAGACATCAACCGTCATGACCGCAAACATGCCAGAGAGGTAGACGAGGGAGGCGAGGAAGAACTTGCGCGCCCAGGCTGCGCCGCCGTTGTTCATCAGCCCCTGCCAGGCTCGGCTCAGCCACCAGACGCCCAGTCCGGTGCCGATGACCAGTGTCGGAGCGCCCACCACACCAGCATGCATCATCAGCAGGGGCAGCGGCAGCAGGGCGAAGGTGTAGAAGAACATCTGTCGACGGGTGACCGGGAGGCCGTGCTCGGTGGGGAGCACCACGAGGCCAGCCTTATCGTACTCTCCCTGTCGGTAGATGCAGATCGCCAGAGAGTGCGGGATCTGCCACAGGAAGAGCAGTGCGAACAGGAGCAGGCCGCCGGCAGAGATCTGTCCGGTGGCTGCTGTCCAGCCGATGAGCGGCGGCAGCGCACCAGGAATGGCACCGACGAGGGTGTTCAGTGAGCTGACACGCTTGAGCGGAGTGTAGACGAGGACGTAGAGCACCAGCGCGATGGCAGCGAGCAGACCGGCGAGGGGAGTGGTCCCGAAGGTCAGCAGCGGGATCGAGATGGCGGTCAGCAGCATGCCAAACAACAGCGCGATGGTTGGCGCCATGCGACCGGTTGGCAGCGGACGAACGCTGGTGCGCGCCATGTCCTTGTCCGACTCTCGCTCCAGGTAGTTGTTCAGCACATTTGCTGCAGCAACCACCAGAGTGGTTCCACCAACCGCGAGCAGGCCGCCGACGATGTCAGCAGAGCCTGCGAGCCAGTAGCCGCCACCAGCAGTGATGATCACCAGCATGCTGAGGCGCGGCTTGGTCAGCATCCACAGATCAGAGATGAGGCTGTGGACCTGGGGGGGGTGGGTGGCGGCGAGCTCGGACACCGGTGTCCTCTCCATACTGCGCATGGTGATCTGCGCTTAGGGGGGTCTTCTGCCCGCTATAGCACCGGGTGTCAAGTCTCAAGGATGGCGTGGATGACCGATCGGACACCATGTCGGGACTGTGCACGGTTCGTCAATCTTTCGCGCACTGATCCCCCTACATCGGTCAAAGATTGCTTCTGCCACGACCTTCAGGGAATTCTCTCCGCACTGTTGTTGGCTGGCGGTGATGACTGAGTCTGGTTAGTTCACCGCCCTGTACCACCGATGTATTCTCGGCAAGCACAGACGGAAAAACTTCCTCTTCAGCAGTATGAAACTCCGTAATCTACCAAGCGTCAGGCGTCTTTTCGCCGTTGGAACCGTGCTCAGTTTTACGTGGGCGCTCGCGGGCGGCTCTGCTGCGGCTTCTGATCCGCCGGGTCTGGGTCCCGAGGTAATTCCGTACCAGCTCCAAGAAGTCTCGGTCGCCGAGAAGCTCAACGCGCAGATAGAGCCGAGCCTTCCCTTCACCGACCACAACGGTCAGGACGTCCGCATCGGGGATTACTTCTCCGACGGCAAGCCCGTCCTCCTGACCCTCAACTACTACTCCTGCGCCACCCTCTGCTCCCTCCAGCTCAATGCGCTGCTGGAAGGACTCAAGGAGTTGGACTGGAATGCAGGTGAAGAATTTCGCATCGTCACGGTGAGCATCGATCACCGCGAAGATGCGGATCTGGCAGCGTCCAAGCGCAAGACCTACCTTGCGGAGCTTGGCCGGGGTGAGCTGGACTGGAGCTTCCTGGTTGGCACCGAGGACAACATCGCTGCGCTTGCGGATGCAGTGGGCTTCTCCTTTCAGTACGATCCGGTCTCAGACCAGTACGCTCACCCTGCAATCCTCACCTTTCTCTCTGACAGCGGAATCGTCAGTCGCTACATCTACGGGATTCAGTATCCTGCTCGGGACCTCAAGTTCGCTCTCATCGAGACTGCTGAGGGACGAGTCGGGAGCCCAGTAGACAAGCTCATCCTCAGCTGCTTCCGCTACGACTCTTCCTCCGGCCGGTATACGGCCACCATCTTCGGAATCGCGCGTCTTGGAGGCGTCCTTACCATCCTGGCACTGGCCTGTTTCGGTCTTGTCATGTGGCGGTTTGAACGCAACGTCCGACGCGATGGGAGCCCGACACGATGACAGCTCTGACCTCGTGGCTGCTCTCCTCGACGGCAAACGCCGGCGAGGAAGGCACCTTCTGGATGCCGCCTCAGGCGTCGACGTTCGCAGCGGACGTCGACAACGCCTTCTACTTTATCTACTGGCTCGACGTCATCTTCTTCCTGGCGCTGATGGGGGGGATGATCTACCTCGCCATTCGCTATCGCTACAAGAGTGATGAAGATCGCACCATCGACATCAAGGGCAACCACACCATTGAGTTGGTCTGGAGCGTCTTTCCCAGCTTTCTGCTGGTGGCGATGTTTGCCCTCGGCTTCAACGCCTACATGAAGCAGTCTGTCCCTCCGGCAGATGCCATGGAGGTCAGGGTCACGGCCCAGAAGTGGAGCTGGAGCTTCGACTACCCCTCGCTGGGCATCACCGGTGAGAAGGTACTCGTCGTTCCTCAGGGGCAGCCGGTTCGGCTGACCATGACCTCCAAGGACGTCATTCACTCCTTCTTCGTGCCGGACTTCCGGATCAAGAAGGATGTTGTTCCGGGTCGCTACTCGGTCATCTGGTTCCAGGTCGATGAGATCTTCGGCGCCCGTCCGAACGAGGGGCGCGGCCCCAACGATGTCGGCGAGATGGTCAGCGGCCTCGGCGAGGGAGAGCACCAGGTGTTCTGTACCGAGTACTGCGGAACCGACCACTCTCGGATGTACAGCCGAGTGCAGGTCATGCCTCAGGAGCAGTTCGACACCTGGGCAGCGGCAAAGGTCTCCTTCGACCCCACCGCGCTCACGGCTGTTGAGCACGGCGAGTACCTCTTCAAGAAGAAAGCCTGTGCTGGCTGCCACAGCATCGATGGCTCCAAGATGGTCGGTCCGAGCTTCCAGGGGCTCTACGGTAGAAGCGAGAACCTCTCAGACGGCAGCACCGTCATCGTGGATGACTCGTACATCAGTGAGTCCATCCTGGTGCCCGGTCAGAAGATCGTTGCCGGCTATGCAAACCAGATGCCGACGTTTCAGGGTCAGCTCGACACCGAGCAGATCACTGCAATCATCGAATACATCAAGTCTCTCAAGTGAACTGAGGAGCTGACATGAGCACCACAACGCTGGATGCCGCCAACGGCCACAGCCACGACGAGACCTACATAAACGCCAAGAAGGGCATCAAGTCCTGGCTGGTCACCGTCGATCACAAGCGCATCGGGGTCATGTACCTCGTGACAATCCTGACGTTCTTCCTCGCGGGCGGCCTCCTGGCCCTCGGCGTTCGGGCAGAGCTGTTTACCCCCGAGGGGAACCTCGACCCCAACACCTACAACCGGATGTTCACCCTCCACGGTGCCATCATGGTCTTCTTGGTGCTGGTGCCGGCGATTCCCGCATCCTTCGGCAACTTCGTGATGCCGCTGATGCTGGGTGCAAAGGATGTGGCTTTTCCAAAGCTCAACCTGCTGAGCTTCTACATCTACGGGCTCGGGTCCTGCTTCCTCGTCTACACCATCCTCGCGGGCGGCGTTGACACTGGCTGGACCTTCTACACGCCCTACAGCTCCACCACGGACACTGCGGTCATCTCGGCCATCGGTGGTGCGTTCATCCTCGGGTTCTCATCGATCCTGACCGGGCTGAACTTCCTGGTGACCATCCACAAGATGCGCGCCCCGGGAATGACCTGGCGGAAGATGCCCCTGTTCTGCTGGGCGATCTACGCAACCAGCGTCATCCAGGTCCTCGCCACCCCGGTCATCGCCATCACGCTGTTCCTGCTCATCTTCGAGCGGACCTTTGGCATTGGCATCTTTGACCCAGCCCTCGGCGGCGATCCGATCCTCTTCCAGCACTTCTTCTGGTTCTACTCCCACCCGGTCGTCTACGTGATGATCCTGCCCGCCTTCGGTGTCATCTCCGAGACGGTCACGATCCACTCCCGGAAGCACATCTTTGGCTACACCGCCATCGCTGCTTCCTCGGTTGCCATTGCAGCCATCGGCTTTGTGGTCTGGGGACACCACCTGTTCGTCTCCGGCCAGTCCGAGCTGACCGGTACGGTGTTCTCCTTCCTGACCTTCGGTGTTGCGGTTCCCACTGCGATCAAGACCTGCTCCTGGATTGCCACCCTCTACGGTGGCTCGGTCCGATGGAACACAGTCATGCTCTACACGCTGGGCTTCCTCTGGATCTTCACCATCGGCGGTGTCACTGGGCTGTTCCTGTCGACCCTCGCCACGGACATCCACCTCCACGACACCTACTTCGTCGTGGCTCACTTCCACTACGTGATGATGGGCGGTGTTCTGTTCGCGCTGATCTGCGGACTGCACCACTGGTGGCCGAAGGTGACCGGCAAGATGTTCAGCGAGACGCTTGCGAAGATTGCCTTCGTCGTGGTCTTCTTCGGCTACAACCTGACCTTCATTCCCCAGTTTGTGATGGGCTCCCGCGGCATGCCGCGTCGGTACCACGAGTACCTTCCCGAGTTCGCCATCTGGCATCAGATGTCCACAATCGGTTCCTTCATCTTCGGTCTCGGCCTGTTCATGATCCTTGGCTACCTCCTCAAGTCGCTTAAGAGCGGCGAGAAAGCCCCCCACAACCCCTGGGGTGGAGTCTCGATGGAGTGGGTCGCCGCGACTCCTCCGATCGAGCACAACTTCGAGGTCCAGCCGATCTGCACCCACGGCCCCTATGACTTCCCCGAGATTGAGGTCAACCGCCACGGCGGCGGCCACTGATTCCATACTGCCCTCCTGGCAGCTTGGAATCATCCTTCTCCGAATACTCCGCCGCAACAGCGGCCCAGAGGTCTGAAATGAGCGCTCACGCTGAGCACGGGGACCACCCGCACTACCTCGCCCATCACTTCCACTCGATGGAGCAGCAGAACGCTGCCAACAAGATGGGGATGTGGCTCTTCCTGGTCCAGGAGCTCCTCTTCTTCGGTGGCCTGTTCATGGCGTATGCCGCCATCCGCTATCTCTACGGTGACACCTTCACCGCCGTCCAGGAGCGCTCGCTTCTGGACATCCCGATGGGGGCGCTGAACACCATCGTCCTGCTGACCTCCAGCCTCACCATGGCGCTGGCGGTTCGGGCGGCACAGACAGAGGAGCGCGGCAAGCTCAAGATGCACCTGCTGCTCACCACTGCCTTTGCCTGTGGCTTCCTCATCATCAAGTTCATTGAGTACAGCCACAAGATCCATGAGGGGCTGCTGCCTGGTCGCAGCTTCACCTACGCGGGCTGGGAGCTTGGACGTGACTCCACTGGGCGCGTCATTGGTGCCTTTAATGAGAGCGGCTCACTGGTCGTCGACCAGGCCCCGCAGCTGTTCTTCAGCATCTACTTCATGATGACAGGTGTTCATGGGCTCCATGTGCTCATCGGCGTCGGCGTCATCCTTTACTTGTACTTCCGAGCACGTCGCGGTGAGTTCAACGCAGAGAACTACTCTGCAGTTGAGAACATCGGCCTCTACTGGCACCTCGTCGACCTGATCTGGATCTTCCTGTTCCCGCTCCTCTACCTGGCCAAGTGAGGGTATCGTGTCTGCTGACTCCCACGCCCACCACATCACCCCGCTGCCCACCTACTTCGCGATCTATGGCATCCTGCTTGTCTTGACGGTTGTTACGGTTGGGGTCTCTTATCTTGGTCTACCGACCCTTCCTGCGCTGCTCCTCGCGATGTCCATCGCGACGGTCAAGGCAACGCTGGTCGGCGCATGGTTCATGCACCTGAAGTACGACACCAAGTTCAACATCTTCGTCTTCCTGGCCGCGTTCTGGTTCGGCGGATCGTTCTTCTTGTTCACCTTCATCGACCTCACCAGTCGTGGTGACATCCTGAAGATTCAGAACGTCCACGAGCTGCGCGCTGAGTCGGCTGAGGCGCAGTAGTCGAGAGGAGTCGAGATGAGTGAGCCGCCAGAGACCAGCGAGGATGATGATCTTCCCTACTGTGCCTGCGGCCACACTCGGCACCACCTGATGGTCTCCCCAGAGCCGGAGTACACGGCCTGGGGAACCTTCTGGGTGACCCTGATGGGGGTCTCCGCTGCACCCATCTGCATTCGATTTCGCTGTCGGGTCTGTAAGTCACTCTTCGATCTGACCAACGATCCCGATGAATTAAGGACCTTCCTGTAGCGCCTCTGCATTTGCGGGGGCGTTCCTGCTATCCCTCTGAGAGAACTCAATGAAAGCACCCATTACCGTTTCCGTCACCGGCGCCGCTGGCAACATCGGCTACGCCCTCCTCTTCCGTATCGCTTCAGGTGACTGCTTCGGCAAGGACCAGCCGGTGCGCTTGCGCCTGCTTGAGATCACGCCGGCAATGGGTGCGCTTGAGGGTGTCGTGATGGAGCTCAACGATGCAGCCTTCCCGCTGCTGCACAGCATCGACATCTCTGACGATGCCGGCGTTGCGTTCTCTGGTGCCAACCAGGTGTTCCTCGTGGGCTCCAAGCCCCGTGGTCCAGGCATGCTTCGCAGCGATCTGGTTCGCACCAACGGTCCGATTTTCACCGGCCAGGGTCGCGCCATCAACGACAACGCTGCCGACGATGTGCGGGCTGTCGTGGTCGGAAATCCCTGCAACACCAACGCCTACATCGCCATGAAGTCGGCTCCGGACGTTCCGGCTGAGCGCTTCACTGCGATGACCCGCCTCGATCAGAACCGCGCCATCTCACAGCTTGCCGGCAAGCTCGGCAAGACTGCGGGCAGCATCGGCAAGATGGGTATCTGGGGCAACCACGGACCCTCGATGTTCGCCGACTACTTCCACGCGGAGTGCGACGGCACCCCGGTCACAGAGCTGATCGGCGCTGACTGGCTCAAGGACACTTTCCTCTCCACCGTCTCCAAGCGCGGCAAGGCGATCATCAACGCGCGCGGCAAGTCGTCGGCGGCCTCTGCAGCCTCTGCAGCCATCGATCACATGGCGACCTGGTACCACGGCACCGCTGCAGGGGAGTGGACCAGCATGGCGATCCCCTCAAAGGGCTGGTATGGCGTGCCCGAAGGCCTCATCTTCAGCTTCCCGGTCACTGTCACGGATGGCCAGTACAGCGTCGTCGAAGGCATCGAGCACAGTGACTTCGCGCGCGCGAAGATTCAGGCGACCATCGACGAGCTCGCGGGTGAGCGTGAGGCCGTCCAGGACCTCCTGAGCTGAGCATGCAGTTCAGCTGACAGCAGTGCGGCATCCATGTCCCGATCGGGACATGCTTGTCCCGGCTTGTTGGGTCATCATCGAAAGCGGGACTGTGATGTCCCGTTTTTTTTTGGGGCTTGGGCAATCGTGTCGGGTTGAACTCGCTATTTTTCCCTGACTGTGCGTTTGAATTCTGGTAAAATCGGAGCAACGCCGAGCCACTGCATCCAAGCATGCTCCTGGTATGACTCTTGCTTTTTAAAAGCCCCATCATCTCATCTCTGGAGTCTGAAATGACCCGATCACTCGCCCTCGTTACTGCCTTGCTCATTGGTTGCTCCAACGATCAGGGTTTCCATGAAACCAGCGGCTCGGGTGCTGGAGATGGTGCGATGATTGAGGTCACGCCCATGACCCTGAGCTTTGGTGTTGTCTCTGATTCTGATGAAGCGGTCGTTCAGACGTTCCTGGTCAAGAGCATCGGCAACACCGACCTGGAGGTCTCTGGGATCGAGATCTCCGGACAGGCCGAGGGCAGCTACACCATCCTCACCGATGAGCCCACCTTTGTCCTGCCCACTGGCACCTCGAAAGAGATCGATGTTGTCTTTGAGCCCGTCGGCGCCAATGTTCAGTCAGCACAGGCCATCGTCAGCTCGAACGACGAGGTCCAGCCCAAGGTTCCCGTGACCCTCACCGGCGAGGGGGCCATTCCCGAGCTGGACATCTCTCCGAACCCTCTGGACTTTGGCAACACCTACGTCGGCTGCAGCAAAGACAACTGGGTCACCCTGAGCAACGTCGGTACGGACGATCTGGTCATCGAGTCCATCGCTCACACGGGGGGGGAATTCTTGATGACCAACACCATCACCCTCCCGCTGACCCTCGCTCCTGGTGAGTCCGAGTCGGTCTTCATGGAGTTCTACCCCGAGCTTGAGGGTGAGGTTGATGCAGAGCTGAGCGTGACCTCCAACGAGCCGCTGGGCACTCGGACTGCGACCCAGACCGGTGAGGGTAAGTACGCCGCCGAGTACGAAGACTACTGGGAGCATCCAGCCAACTCTCCCTCTGACATCATCTTCGCCATCGACAAGTCCTGCTCGATGGATGACAACCAGTCTGCGCTGGCCAACAACTTCTCGACCTTCATCACCGAGCTGTCGAACTACTCCAACGACTGGCAGGTGATGGTCATCAGCGACGCGAACGGCTGCAACCAGACTGGAATCCTCACCTCCTCCACCCCGGGCTACACCTCGACCTTCCAGCAGGCCGTCAACAGCCCCACCAAGTCTGGCTACACCGAGAAGCTGCTGACCCCGGCTCAGTGGGCCGTCGACAAGACCGACAGCGGAGAGTGCAACGCAGGCTTCCTGCGCAGCAACGCCATGCTGCACATCATCCTCGTCTCTGACGAGCCTGAGCAGTCCTCCAGCTCCTGGAGCTCCTACGTCAACGCCATCATCGCCAAGAAGGGAGACGCCGCCAATGTGCGCATCTCCTCCATTGCCGGTGATGTCCCGGGCGGCTGCTGGTCAGGCAGTCAGAGTGCAGATCCTGGCACCGGCTACTATGAGGCCACCAACTACACCGCAGGTGTCTTCCTCTCGATCTGCAGCGACTGGGCCTCCTCCAGCAACCTCGAGCTGCTCGCTGAGGCCTCCGTCATCCAGAACACCTACGCGCTGGACAACGAGGCCATTGAGGAGACGGTGGTGGTTGAGGTCAACGGCACCGAGCGCAGCAACGGCTGGTACTACGACGAGGCCAGCAACTCGGTCATCTTCGAGACCAACGCCCCCGAAGAGGGAGACTCGGTCACGGTCACCTACGCCGCTCCCGCCACCTGCGACTGAGGCCTGACACGGGCTCACCCCGCGCCATCTGGACGCACTGACGCGACAGGGTGCAGTGTAGGGCTGACCAGAGTGAAACCTTTGAGACCGGGCATAGGCCCGGTCTCTGCGCTTCTGGGAGCCTCAGTGCTTCTGGGAGTCTCAGTGCTTCTGGGAGTCTCAGCGCTTCTGGGAGTCTCAGCGCTTCTGAACGAGCGTGGGCAGGTAGTGTGCTGGCGGAGTGAGGCCACAGAGGGTGAGGACCGTCGCGCCGATTCGCGCGATGCTGCCGACGGTGCCGGTCTCACGAGTGGGCTCGGAGAGGGTCCACTCGCCAGCGGTGTCCAGCAGGATGAGCGGAACGGGGTTGCGAGAGTGGCTGGTGGATGGTCGTCGGGTGCCGTCGGAGTCGGTGATGTACGCACCGGTCTTCTTGTTGACCTGAAACATCTCGTCTGCGTTGCCATGATCGGCGGTGATCAAGAGCACACCGCCGACGTCTCGAACAGCAGCCTCCAGTCGCGCCACGCAAGCATCCACACACTCCAGCGCCGCGATGGTGGCTGGCAGCACGCCGGTATGGCCCACCATGTCGCCGTTGGCGATGTTGAGCCGGATGTGATCATAGGCACCCGATGTGATCGCGGCGCAGGCCTGATCTGTGACCGCCTCAGCAGACATCTCGGGCAGCTCATCGAACGAGACCACAGCCGAGGGCACCTCCTGCCAGGTCTCGCCGCTCATGGCTGCGCTGCGGTTGCCGTTGAAGAAGAAGGTGACGTGTCCGAACTTCTGGGTCTCGCTGACGGAGTACACCGTGCGACCGGCTGCCGACAGGTGCTCACCCACGGTGTCGTCGATGGCCGGCGGGGAGACGAGGTAGCGACGGGGAACATGGAGGTCGCCGTCGTACTCCATCATGCCCGCGAAGGTGACCTGAGGGCGCGTGCCCTGATCGAACGCGTCGAGAGAGTCTTCATCGAATGCCCGGCTGATCTCGATCGCCCGGTCGCCGCGGAAGTTGTACAGGACCACCGCGTCCCCGTCGTCCATGCCGGCATAGTCTCCGACCACGAACGAGCTGAGGTTCTGATCGTTGACCGAAGGATCCTCCGCGTACAGGGTGGATATGGCCGCTGTGGCTGAGGGGAACCGTCGCCCCTCTGCATGGACGTGGCAGCGCCAGCCCCGCGCGACCATCTCCCAGTCGGCCTCATACCGGTCCATCGTGATGTGCATGCGCCCACCGCCCGTGGCGACCGCGCAGTCGCCAGGCAGCGCAGCGAGCATGGCCTCCAGCGGCTCCACCCAGGTCAACGCCGACCGCGACGCCACGTCTCGCCCGTCGGTGAGGACATGAACCCGGATGCGCTGCACGCCATCTGCGACCGCTCGTCGGATGAGGGCGTGGAGGTGGTCGACGTGGGAGTGGACGTTGCCGTCGCTGAGCAGGCCGAGGAGATGGAGGGTGCCGGTCGTTGCGGTGATCTCCTGCCAGGCTGGTGAGGCCCAGATGCGCCCGCTCTCGATGGCCTGGTTCACCAGGCTCGCGCCCTGATCGAAGATGCGACCTGCGCCCATCGCGTTGTGGCCGACCTCGGAGTTGCCCATGTCGCTGTCGGAGGGCATCCCGACAGCGGTGCCGTGTGCCTGGAGGAGGCACCAGGGGGTGCTGGAGAGCAGCCGATCGAGACAGGGCGTCTCCGCGAGATGGACTGCGTCTCCGTCGTCCCGCCTGCCCCAGCCCACACCGTCGAGAATACAGAGCACAATCGGTCGCATACAGACTCCCCTTGAGGAGAGCGACCTAACCGATGGGAGACTCCTCGGGGGGCTGCTCAGGGGCCGTGATCAAGCTGCCGATCAGGACGCCGCTGGCGATGGCGAGCGGGATGAGGTGCTTCCAGTACCCCTTGAGCACCATGCCGGCGATCTTGTAGGCCGGTGCTTCCCACTGGGGAGGCCAGATGGCGTAGTACAGCCAGACCGCGAGGGCCGCTGTCGCACCGCTCACCGCGACCCAGGCAATGATCGCCACAGGGCGCTGTCGGATCCACAGCATCGGCGCGCCGAGCCCCGCGCCGAGTGCTGCTGCCAGGAGCCCGGCGCGCAGCGACTCGATGGACATCATTGTCCCGGAGAGGCCGGCCAGCCCGCCCTTCGCGGTGATGATTGCTCCACCCATCCAGCCTGCGAGGGCGAAGATGACAGCGGCAAAGATCAGACTTGGTAGACGGGTAGACATCCACCCATGGATTACCACGCGCGGTCTCGGTCGTGCTGAGCGTGGAGGTGTTACAGGGAGGCAAATCAACCTGCTGGGGAAGTGCGTCCATGAGTCAGCCCGATGAGAACCATTTGACTGCCCCTGAGCTGACCCCCGCTGAGCTCACGCTCGCCTATCGGGTTGGTGCTCGGTCTCGTACCCTCGAAGAGCACATCGTGCGTCTGGTGAGCCGCGGAGAGGTCAAGTTCGCCATCTGGGGCCCCGGCGAGGAAATCCACGGCACCGCCACCGCCCTGGCGCTCTCGA
This sequence comes from Myxococcota bacterium, assembly GCA_029251165.1. Taxonomy (GTDB): domain Bacteria; phylum Myxococcota_A; class UBA796; order UBA796; family UBA796; genus JAQXDW01. Next base: position 53,743 of record JAQXDW010000140.1, on the reverse strand, counting down.
AGCTCACCGATCCCTCCCGGTTCGGCATCGTTCCGCACTACCGCTCCGGCAGCCTCTGCTCGATGTGGTGTGAGCTCAACGGCAAGGACGACTTCTCGCTGATGGTCCTCCGCCAGCAGTTCTCACGAGACACCGACACCATGAGCCGTGGCCGGCAGATGGTCTACCACCTCGACATCCCTGATGTCGGCATCCTCCCGGTGCAGAGTCCGGTCGGCATGCAGCTGGGCAAGGCCGCCGGCTATGCCAAGGGCTACAAGGTCAAGGGCGTCAATGACGCGATCTGCATCGGTATCGTGGGCGACGGAACCACCGCTGAAGGCGACATGCACGACGCCATGAACGCCGCCAGCGTCTGGAGTCTGCCGCTGATCGTCATGGTCACCGACAACGAGATCGCGATCTCGACGGAGCCCGGCGTGGGGCGGGGCATCAAGGACTTCAAGAAGTACGCTGAGGGCTTCGGGGTCAAGCACTTCGCCTGTGACGGCAGTGACTTCTGGGACGTCTACCGCACGACCTACGCCGCTGCGAAGTACGCTCGAGACGAGCAGCGTCCGGTCCTCATGCACGTCCACACGCTCCCCCGGCTCAATGCCCACAGCTCCGCAGCCAATTTCGCCTTCGATCTCGGCCAGCCCGATCCGCTGCTGAAGTTTGGCCAGGAGCTGGTCAAGCGCGGTGTGCTGACTGAGGCGGACATCCTCAAGCGCATCAAGGGCTCTGGGCAGGACTTCTTTGCCCACCATGAGCTGGGCACGATCATGGGTGCGGACAATGAAGTCGTTCGTGCGCAGATCGAGCAGGTTCGCGCCGAGCCTCATCCGCCGATCGACTCGGTCACGGAGCACATTCGGGCACCGTTCCCGGAGGTCACGGAGCCTGTCGCCCCCGACCGCAACACCAACATCACCTACGGCGGTGCAATCCGGGCAGCCCTGGACAACATCATTGCCAACAAGAACGGCGTGATCTGGGGCCAGGATGTCGCGAGCCTTGGCGGCGTCATGCAAGCCACCGCTGGCCTGCTCGCCCGTCACCCCGACCGCATCATCGATGCCCCGCTCAACGAGCCCCTCATCATGGGGACAGCCTGCGGTGCGGGGCTGCACGAGGATCTCATCGCGCTCCCTGAGATCCAGTTCGGCGACTACTCACTCAACGCCTTCCACTGGTTCGTCCACATGGGCAACCTCTACTGGAACACCAACGGGCAGACCAACTTCTCGGTCATCATGCGCACCCCGGTCGATCCGTTCGGCGGTGGCGCGGTCTACCACTCGATGAGTCTTGACGGCTACCTCTCTCCGATCCCCGGCCTCGTCATCCTCATGCCCTCGACCTCTTGGGATGCCTACGGCCTCCTGATGACTGCCGCAGAGTACAAGGGGCCGGTGATTGTGCTGGAGCCGAAGTGGATGTACCGGCAGTACCTCGGTCCGGCGTTCCCCAACGAGCCGGAGTCCAAGGAAGAGATCGCCACCCTGCGCCGCTATGTCATGCGCGGTGGTGTCCCAGACATCGATCCAGATCTGCGGGTGCCGTTCTCCAAGGCCTCCATTCGGCGCGCAGGAAATGACGTCACCGTCGTCTCCTGGGGTCGCGCGGTCTACACGTCCCTGAAGGCCGCCGAGACCCTGGCCGCCGATGGCATCGACGTCGAGGTCATCGATCTCCGTACCATCGTTCCCCCGGACATGGAGACCGTGCTCGCGAGCGTCAAGCGCACCGGACGCCTGGTTGTCGCTGCGGAAGACCGTGCGTTCGCAGGCTTTGTTCGTACCATTCAAGGGCTTGTCACCGAGGCCATGCCGGGGGTCCCCACCCGCGCGCTGGGGCAGAAGGACGTGCCAGGAATCTCGCAGTCTCTTGTCCTGGAAGATGCCACCATTCTTACCGACGCCGATATTGTGGCTGCCGTGGTTGAGCTGACTGAGGTGCAGGCCTCCAGCAGTGCCTCCGGGTGGTCTTGGGTCCCGCCGCGCTTCCTGCTGGGATGAACGGATAGCGGGAGCTCCTGTGCTGAGGGCGGTGCGAGACTCTGTATGGGGCTCCACGCCCGCTACGGTCTTGGTGACGGGTCGCAAGCCTGGCTTTGTGTGCAGATACGTAAGTTTTTGAAGAGACGTTGATAAATTACGTCACTTCTATGACCGCACCGACTGAGTCGCTCGGGTGAATGCTTCCGACAGCAGGAGTGCTATCTGAACACATCATCCTCATGACCACTGCTGCTTGGTGTGCATACGGGAGAAGTGGTTTAGTAAGGAAACCCGTTGAAATTCTATGATTTCCATTCGATTAAAAGTAGACAACAACATCCTTTCAACTGTGGTTGGCTTTGTTTATTTAAAGCGTTTAACCTGTGTTTTTGTGAGGGCGAATGTGTCGTTTCTTTGTGACAACAGCGACAAAACCCTCCTCGGTCGTTGACACAACCCCGTTGAGCCCGGATAATCCGGCTCATCCCCCTGTGTTTTGCCGTCCGGTGATCACAATTCCCTCTTCCTAACAATCCCCTGATTTCTGATGTCGGTCGATTTAACGAGCCTGCGTTCGCAGAAGATCACACAGCTGGTCGAGACTGCACTACGCCTTGGACTGGACAATGCCTCTAATCTCCAGAAACAAGAGCTGGTGTTTGAGATTGTTCGTCGACAGCCTGACAGCGGCCTGGTTCGCGGCGCGGGTGTGCTGGAAATTCTCCCGGATGGCTTCGGCTTTCTGAGATCTACAGATGCTAACTATCTGCCTGGAAGCGATGATATATACGTTTCCCCATCTCAGATTCGGCGCTTTAACCTCCGCACTGGCGATCTGATCACCGGTCGTGTCCGCGCGCCGAAGGAAGGCGAGCGGTACTTTGCGCTGATCAAGATCGAGACGGTCAACAGCCGCTCTCCGGAGGTCGAGCGGGAGAAGCTGTTGTTTAGCAACCTCACCCCTGTCATCCCCAGCCGACCACTTCCGACAGATGATCGGCCGATCTTCGCCGGGCTGGATTCGGCAGCGCCCCTGGCGTACGGGCAGCGGGTTGTGGTCGTCTCAGGATCGGGGCAGGAGCGCCGGGTGTTTCTCACCTCGCTCATCGAGGTGCTGCCCGAAGAGGCCGTCTGCATGCTCCTCCTTGTGGATGCCCGTCCCGAGGATGTCACTGCGCTTCGTCGCGAGGTCTCAGCAGAGGTCATCGCCACCACCCTCGACGAGCTCCCGACCCGGCATGTCCAGGTCGCTGAGATGGCAATGGAGCGGGCGCAGCGCGTGGTCGAGCAGGGACGAGATGTGGTGCTGATGATCGACTCGATCACTCGGCTCACCCGTGCCCTCTATGCGACAAGCGGTCGCGCCACACCGGATCTCATCACCAGCTATCAGGTGCGAAGCTTGTTCTCTGCAGGTCGTCAGCTTGAAGAGGGCGGCAGTCTGACCATCATCGCCACCGCGAGCGCTGGTGACGATCCGGGCGGTACCAGCCTCATCGAGGAGCTGCGCAGCGCAGCAAATGCCTTCGTCACCCTCCGTGATGGTCAGGTCGATCCGGAACAGAGCACTGCCCGTCACACGGAGCACTACGTCTCCTCAGGTGACCCTGCAGCGTCGCACCGCGACGGGTGATCTTCGGGGCAGCGGGTCCCTGTGAGATGAGGGGTGTTATCTAAGGCCCTCTCACGGAGGGGGGATCTCCTCTGACAGAACAGAATTTGAGGGCAGCGTGGGCCAAGAGCTCCGGACCCCCTCACAGGGGAGTGTCATGATCCAGAGCCTCGACCAATGTAAAGCCCGCCTTGGAGAACTGGATCGGTCGCTGATGGATCCAGCGATCCTCTCCAATCCGATTCGGATCAAGGAGGTCACCAAGGAGCGTGCACACCTCGTTCCGATCGTCGAGCTGTGGAGCAAGCTGTCCCAGGCGCGGGAGGAGATGGCAGACGCTCGCGAGATGCTCAACGATCCAGAGATGAAGGAGATGGCAGAGCTCGAGATCGATTCGCTCTCCGAGATGATCCTGAAGTTTGAGGATGACCTCCGCAAAGCCCTCATCCCGCCAGACCCGTACGAAGGTCGCGACATCATCCTCGAGATCCGTGCTGGAACCGGTGGCGACGAGGCCGCCCTGTTTGCTGCGGACCTTTTTCGGATGTACTCCCGGTTTGGCTCCAACCACCGGTGGAAGATGTCCATCCTCGACACCTCTCGCATCTCGGTGGGCGGCAGCTCGGGGCGGTCTGCTGAGGGCTTCAAGGAGATCATCTGCCAGATCTCTGGTGGGGACGCCTACCGCTACCTCCAGCATGAGTCTGGGGTCCATCGGGTCCAGCGCGTCCCGCTGACGGAGACCCAGGGCCGCATCCACACCTCCGCTGCGACGGTCGCGATCCTGCCGGTCGCCGAGGAGGTTGAGGTGAACCTCGACGAGCGCGAGCTGCGCATCGACGTCATGCGTGCCGGCGGTCCGGGAGGGCAGTCGGTCAACACCACTGACTCCGCAGTTCGGATCATCCACCTCCCCACCGGCCTCACCGTCAAGTGCCAGGACGAGAAGTCTCAGCACAAGAACAAGGCAAAGGCGATGCGGGTGCTCGCTGCTCGGCTGCTGGAGCTGCGGCAGTCTGCTGCGGATGCAGAGGAAGCGGAAGCTCGCCGCGCTCAGGTCGGCAGCGGTGACCGCTCTGAGCGCATTCGCACTTACAACTACCCCCAGAACCGGATCACCGATCACCGGATCAACCTGACCCTCTACAAGCTCGACCGCATCGTTGAGGGAGACCTCACTGACCTGCTCAGTGCGCTCAATGCCAACCTCCAGGAGCAGCTCGCCAGCCAGTTCACCTCGACGGAGCTGTGATCCCTCAGGGGCGCGCCAGCCAGATGGGGGCTGTGATCGCCCAGGCTGGCTCGTTGAGGTAGGGCGGGGCGGTGTCCTCCCCCCAGCAGATCGCCAGGACCCAGTCTGGTGGTTCGTTGAGGAGGTACTCTTTGGTGAGCCGGATCGGCTCGGTCCCTGACAGCGACCAGGTGTCCAGAACCTCACCGCCAGAGCCGATGAGCGAGGCGCCGGACAGGGGCATCCAGGAGGGGGCCTCGATCTGAAGGCTCAGGGAGACGGGACCGTCGGGCTCCAAGAACGCGCCCGGCCCCTCACCGTCGACGGTCAGGACGATGCGGGGACCAGTCGTTGCGATGGTTCGACCGTCCTGAAGCATCGCCTCGACGTCGACCGCTGCGTACGCCTCCAGCCCTTCTACCCAGGTCAGCGGTCCGACCGGCGGCAGCGCGAGCCAGCGGTCATACAGCGCGATGAGGGTGTCGAGATCCGCAAGGCCGGTCACCCGCACCATGTCAGGTGCTGGCAGCCAGGAGAGCGGAGCTGCTGCTTCGGTGAGCCAGTCCGTGCCGACGATGGTGGTTCGTCCGTCACGACGGGCCATCACGGACAGCAGATCCTCTGCAGAGAGTCCCTCCCAGGGCGCTGCACCGTGGGCGGGCTTGCTGCTGGGAGACCAGGACCAGGCCACGGGCTGGCCGATCCCATTGGACTGGGAGCCAGCTCGAGCAAAGACATGACTCGACGCTCCGGGGCTCGCCGAGGAGACCTCATCTCGGGCAACCAGCACTGCGAATCCGACGCCGGCTGCGGCCGCTTCATCGAGGATGTCATCGTCGTCTCTCCGCTCGGAAGCATCAGGAGCAGTGAGCAGGGCGAGGTCTGCGAGCACCGCTGGAGTCACTGCCCAGGGGAGGTTGACGTTGACAGTGACTTCCTCCTCTACCGTCAGATCCACTTCCATCAGCTCAAAGCCTGGGCCGGCATAGATGATCGCGGTGCCCTCTCCAGGTCCGGTCTGGGCGACCCCTCCCGGGAGGGTGGGGTAGGGCGTGCCGTCCCAGTAGAGGGTCGCGGGGTGAAGCCCACCAGCGCCGTCGGTGACCCGCAGGCGCACGCTGCCCGATGCTCCGACCGCAGTGCTGCTTCCTGGAGCGACCTCAGGGCCATCCAGGGCACCTTCCTGCACCGCACGGATGGACTCTGTCTCTGGGGGGAGGCGGCCAGAGTAGGATGCGCTGAGGATGGGATAGCGGGCGAGCACCTCACCGCCGCCGACAGCTTCTGCCCATGTCCCAGAGGCCTCGCCGCTGGTCTCCGCGCCGTCAGGCCAGAGGGCATCATGCACGAACGCTCTGCTGCCGACCGTCAGCATCGTCGCTCCATCAAACCGGACCGCTCCGCCAGCGTCCGAGACGACTCCGTCCACACCCAGCAGTCCATCAGCACGGTACTCCAGGGCGCTTCCGACACGCTCCGTGCCCGGGCGAGGGGTAACGGTGAGGGCGTCGATGCCCGCGATGCGCAGGGTCGCGCTGTCGGCGGGGAGGGTGTAGCGGACCTGGACCGGGGTTCCGTCTGGCAGGAGTCCGTCGATGTCGAGGCCAGCGGCATCTGCCTCGGACCAGCGGGTGATGACACCAGAGGCCATCCACTGCCCGCCGATGCTCGGCACGGCCTCGACGAGCGGATCGCTTCCGTCGGTGGCGGCGGCGTCGACGATGGTCCCGCCGGCGATCGACAGCCGGGTGAGGGCGTCGGGGGTGTCTCGGATGACGAACCGGGCTGCTGCGCTCTCGATCACCCAATCGCTGCGCCGCCCCTCGCCATCGGAGAGGAGATCATCGGAGCAGGACAGCCGGCGGGCACGGACCTCTCCGGCGTTCAGGATACGGGGGTCGCAGGAGGGCTCTGGGTATACCGGAGCGCACCCGACCAGCGCCAGCAGCAGCATGGGTGGGGGACTACTTCTCTTCTGCTTTGACGAAGCCGATCTTGACCGGCTTGATGCTGGCCCGCCGCGACCAGCCTGCAGGGAGGTCGCCGCTGGTGTGCTTCCAGGAGCGCGTCTCGCCCGGCTCGAGCGGTGCCTTGAATTCATCGGGGGCCCAGCCCCGGCCTGGCAGCACGGTGTCGACCAGGGGCTCCTTCTGAGTGTCGATGACGTTGCCATCGTTGTCGAGCATGCTGACCTGAATCCAGAGGGTCTGGATCGGTGCATCGCCCACGTTGGTGACGTCCGCGAAGAAGCCCCAGCCGTTGAGCGGTCCGTCTGGATCGTTGGCCATGTTGACCTGCTCGATGGTCACCGGAGAGACCTCAAGGCGGTCCTTGTTCTCGGCCATCTTGAGCCGGCGACGCGCTTCCTCGCGGTTCTTCTTGGTCTTGGTTCCGCGTGGGTACTCATCGAGGTACTTCTGGTAGCCCTCAGCGGTGTCCTGCTCGTCGGCCCAGGCAAACAGGAACGACTCGCGCTCCTCGGTGACCTTCTCCTTGAGCGCGCCGTTGGGGAACCGGGTCAGGAGAGCGTCGTAGGCCTCCAGGGACTTCTCAGCCCGTGCTTTCTCCAGCATCAGCTCCTCGACCCGGGACTCTGCCTGGATTCGATACGCACCGCTTGGATTCTCGGTGAGGTACGCCTCATAGGAATCAATGGAGTCGCTCTCCTGAGCAGTGGCGAACGGGTCCTTGCAGCCGGTGGACAGCAGGAGAAGCAGGGCGGCGATGCGGAGCATTTGGACCTCGGATGTGGCTTTGCAGGGGCAGTGTACCAGAGGGGCGGTCTGGGAATGGTCAGCGACTGACTTGTGAGTCCCCTCTAATCTACAGGACCTGCCCTGGGCACCTTTCAGGCGGGTCGCGGGTTGAAGCGAGCGCAGATCCTCCTTCACAATTAGGAGGGTTTACCGTTAGGGTGGCTCGTCGAGCCGGAGGTTTCATGAGGCTGGGTATTCTGGGCCTGTTCAGTATCTGGATATCAATGAGCGCGCTGTCTGACCCGACACCGAGCGGTGCACCGGTTGACACGGGCGACACGGGTGACACGGGTGATACTGGCGACACGGGTGATACCGGCGACACGGGTGATACCGGCGACACAGGTGATACCGGCGACACAGGTGATACCGGCGACACGGGTGATACCGGCGACACAGGTGACTCCGGCGACACGAGCGACACGAGCGACACGGGCGACACGGGCGACACGGGCGACTCCGGCTGGAGCGAAGGCGCCTCTGCTGCTGAGCTGGCCGGTGAGAAGGGCGGCTTCGGCTGCGCGACGGTTGCTCCGAGCAGCGGGTTCTCCGCTCTGCTCATCGGAATGTTGCTGTTCCTGCGCCGCCGAGACTGACGCCTCCGGCGCTCCCTCAGTCTTCTCGCTGCAGCTCGTAGCTAAGATACAGGCAGGGGAACATTGCTGGCGCGCTCTCCCCGAGCATTGCCTTGACGGACTCATCGTCGCCCTCCAGCCGCAGCAGGCAGGGCAGCACCATCGATCGTGCGATGGTCTCTGCGGTCTGCTCCAGGATCCAGTCTCGGCCCTTGTCGTAATTGCTGACCGCACTGGACGCGGAGCTGCCCTGAAAGTTGAGGGTGGGGTCGTAGCGCACGAGATCGGTGCTGAAGTACATGGCTAGCCATGAGGTCGGGGCGTGCACGGTGCCGGACACGGGCAGGAGGCTGCTGTCATCGGGGATGGAGCGAGAGACCTGTGAGAGAACCTTGTTGGCGTTCTTTCGTGCATCCGAGCCGTCTTGGTGGACGCAGTGCTCGTTGTTGTTGGGCAGCGACTTGACGTCGTACTCGGCCCCCTCGCTGGGGGTCTGGAGGAACTTCGCCAGCGTCTCGGTGACCTTCTCCTCCATCAGCTCATTGGAGGAGGCGATCTCTTCGATGTCGCCGAAGTGGTATGCATCCGGCATCGCGCCGACCTTGAGGCGGGTGGCCTGCCGGTAGGTGAGGTTGGCGGAACCGAGCACGCAGCTGTACTCTCCCTCAGAGTCGTAGATCGCGCCGTAGTCCTGGTGGCGTCGGTTTCCGGGGTGTGCGCCGAGCCAGACCAGCAGCTTGGCGGTGTCTGGGTGGATGCTCTCGCGCTCCAGCACGCGCTCTCGCCAGGTCTGGAAGCTGCGCGCCTGGTTCCCAGAGGCGGTGTAGAACCACTCATAGGCACCTTGGTTGGCGTACATGACCCGAGACTTCTTCTTGACGAGGCTGTAGAGGTCTTTGTCTTCCTTCAGCGTGGTGCCCAGGAGGTTGGAGCGCGTGATCATGGAGGCGAGGTCGTAGATTTTGAGGTCTTCTTTCTCTCCAAGCTGCTCCGCGAAGCCGAGCTGATCCTGGCAGGACTCCACCCGAGTCTGTGTCGCGGCGAGGGCAGAGCGGGTCTTGCCGCCCCGGCAGCTCACCACGCTGCCGAAGATCCAGCCGCTGGCTATGGTCAGAGCAAGGAAGATGTTTCGCGGCTGGTAGATCGCGCCAGACTGGATGTACAGCCACGCGCGCTGGGCGATCTGAGCGGGACCGAGGACGAGCAGCCGGGTCCAGATCTGCCGCTTGGTCTCGGTTGCCATTGAGTCAGCAGACAGGCGCTTGCGTCCGGTTTTGACCTTGCGAGACTCGTCTCGCTGCGCCTTGACATCCTCCGGTAGCTCATCGGCCTCGATGACAAACCGAGGGCCGTCCTGGGTGACCAGGGCGAAGGAGTCCCCAGGGCGCACGGCGGTGGGGGTGTACAGCTGGGTCGGGCGTCGCTCGTTGAGCTTGTAGAGGAAGACCGTGGCGGTGCGGTCGGCGGGCGCGAGGATGAGGTTGAGTGGTCCCTGTCGGATGAGGCGGACGTGCTCCTTGACCACTCCCAGGGCTTCTGGGAGCACGATGTGGCAGCGATCTGGATCGCAGCCCAGCCGCACCTCAAGGCCTTCAAACGGCCCGAACCGAGTGCCGCCGAACGCGCGGGTCAGGCTCAGATAGGTGACGAGCTCTTCGGGGCCGGCCATCGACGCATCTCCTTTGTGTCTTCATCCTACTGCCAGCGGTGTGCGCATGGGGCGGTCTGCGCACACCTGACCGTGGTACGCTCCCACCGATTGATGAACATCTTCTTGATCCCATACACGTGGCCGCGCCTGTTCATAATGGGGTTGTGGTGCGGCGGCGCGGGCTTGCTTGCCTGGTGGGCTGTGCTGACCTGGTTTGTGATGCTCGGTCCGTTCTGGGGTCCGAGCTGGGACGGGCCGGTGCTGATGTGCACCATCAATGGTTCCATCGCCGGAGCCTCGATCCTCGGCGAGGGCAACCTCCGGCGCCGGAAGCTGATGGCACGGATCTGGCGCCTGATGCTGGTGATCGGCCTGGCGATGGGCCTCACGATGGTCTGGTACTGGCTGTGGCATAAGGTCAGCCTTTCGCTCATCATCCCGGATGCGCTGCTCGCGGATGCCAAGGACAGCTCCCTCGTCAGCTTTCGCTACCGGCTGGGTGCGTTCGGGATGTCTGGCGCGGTCACCGGGCTCGCCTGCCTCGCCGGTCGCAAGCCTGATGGCTGGAAGGGGATGATCAACCACTTCGTCGGCGGACTGACCAGCGGGCTGACTGCGGCCATTGTCTGGTACGTGTTCAACGACATCATCAACACCGACCTCTACCTCGCAGGTGCGGCGATGGGTCTGTCGTGGGGGTTCTCATTTGGGCTGCTGATATGGGGAATCCCGGATGATCTGTACGCAGGATGGCTTCGGGTCCTCAGCTACCGTCGCTACGGTCACCGAATCCCGATTGATGACAGCGCGTTGGGATCCAAGGAGCGCTTTGTCGGACACTTTCCACGCGGACTCGATCTCTTCCTTGGGGCGGAGGACGGAGTGATGGAGATGCACGTCTCGGTCGCTGTGGATCAGAAGCAGCACTACTGGCTGCGTGGTCTGTCGCTGCGACCAACCATGCTGCGGCGGTTCCTGGAGCGCGTCGATCTCTGCTACGACCCGCGTCGACCTGCTCCCTTAGAGACCCGCCTCCGCTCCGGAGATCACATCGAGATCGGAGACGGCACCAGCAACGCCCAGCTCGAATTCCTGATGCTCCCGCGGGAGGAACAGTGAGCGCGCTGTGGATGCTGTCTTTGCTGGCCTGTGGTGGGGATGGAGCGGAGCGCGCGCCGCGCAAGAAGCTGGAGCCGATTCCGGGCACCACCCACCGCATCGCTCAGCCCGAGCCCGTCGACAACCTCGACCTTGATCTGAAGATCATGGCCAACGAAGTGGACTGCGACGTGGTCCGCAGTGAGCTGGAGCCGATGTGCATGCCCCACATCGACCGCTCTACTGGTGAGGTGCGGCTGAGCTTCCAGCTCCGTGTGGATGGAGAGGTCTATCCGATGCCGCTGGAGGCCGATCACATCCAGGTCTTTCATGCTGGCAGCGAGGTGCTCAGTGAGTGGGAGGGGCAGAGCTACACGCTCGTCCCCCATGAGGAGCGCAACGCCAAGCAGATGTTCATCCTCATCATCGATGGGTCCAGCTCCATGGGTGCTCAGGTGAGGCCTGGAGTCTCTCGAATGGACGCGGTGCGCAGGGCGCTCCTTCGGGATGATGTTCGAGACGCCTTCTTCAGTGGTGCGACCGGCAAGTCGGTGGTGGTCTTTGAGTTCACTCAGAAGACACGCCCCCTCGGAGGGCAGATCACCATCTTGGAGAACAAGCGCGACTACGCCAACTACATTTCCGAGCATCTCGAGGTCAGCGCTGGCTACACGCACCTCTACGAGGCCGTCCAGTACGCCACCGGACCGCTCCTGGAGTCCGAAGAGATCCAGGGCTGGCTGCAGCGGTACAGCGCGGTTCCGACGGTCGTGGTGCTCACCGACGGCTTCAACAACCTGGAGCGCAGGGACGAGTGCCGGACCAATGCCCGCCGGCTGACCCGGCTGCTGGAGCACCTCAAGCGGGTCCGACAGGGGAGGGTCGGCAGCGTCTCCCGCCCCACCGTCTACACCGTCGGCTTCGGCCAGCCCATCCGTCCCAACTTCAAGCTCCCCGAGCTGGAGACCACCGAGGTTGACGCCAAGAAACTCTGCGGCCGCTACCAGGGCTACCAGATCGACGGAAACCTCGAAGACATGGGCATCGACAACCCGAGCCTCAGCTGGATCGCGGAGATGGGCGGCGGCAATTCGTTCGTCCGCAACAACTCCCGCGGACTGGGCGAGGCGTTCCAGGCGGCCGCTGCCAAGCGCTACGAGTGGTTTGAGGTTCGCTACCGGGTTGGCTTCTCCAACGTCCGCCGCAGCTTCATCACCAAGCTCCGGCTCGATGCCTTCGCCACCGCAGAGTCTTCCGTCGAGATCCATCCCAGCGCTTGGCTCGATGCCCCTCCGGGAACGCCGATCGGAGAGGGCTGGACCATGCCCACGCCCTATCGACACACCCTCGCGGTGGTGCTCCCTTCCATGGGGTTGCTGATCCTGCTCTCGTACCTGGGCGCGGCGTGGTTCAACACGCGCCGGGTCATCTTCGGTCGCATGCGCCCCCCCAGCCCACCACGGGACGATACAGACTGAGCTCGCTCCTGCTATTGTCTGGATGAAGTTCGGCCGGAGAGGAGAGCTGCTTGTCGCGCTACATTCGGAATTACGAGGTTGTACGCGAGCTCGGGAGTGGGCACTTCGGAGCGGTCTATCTCGCTGTCGGAGAGGTCCCTGGGAGGGGTCGTGCTCCCGGGCGTCGGCGTCTGGTTGCGATCAAGAAGCTGAAGAACTCGGCTGATCAGGAGTCCGTCGAGCTGCTCCTTCAGGAATTTTCGCTGCTGGAGCAGGTCAAGCACCGCTGCATCGTCCGGGTCTATGAGTACCTGGAGGAAGAGAACGCTGTCGTCATGGAGTACATCCACGGCGTCACCCTTCGCAAGGTGCTCGAAGAGCTGGACAAGGCCCATGAGCAGGTGTTCACCGAGGCTGCAGTCGAGATCGGCTGCGAGCTGGCAGACGCGCTGTACCAGGCGTACACCTCGCCAGGAGACAACGGAGAGCCCCTCCAGCTGATTCATCGCGACCTCAAGCCGGCCAATGTCATGCTCACCCCGAACGGTGAGATCAAGATCCTGGACTTCGGTCTCGCCCGGGTCGACAACACCGACTTCGCTGCCGACAACCCCGATCGCATTCGGGGCACTCCGATCTACATGGCGCCAGAGCAGGCATGCGGCCTGGCGCTCGACCATCGCACCGATCTGTTCGCTGCTGGACTCATCATCTATGAGCTGCTGATGGGCGAGGCCGCGTACCGGGTGCCCACTCGCTCCGCAGATCCGCTTGGCGAGGTGATGCGGGCCATCGAGGCTGGCGATCTCGACACGCAGTGCCGCAGCCTGGAGACCCGCCTGCCGGCGCTCGGTCCGGTCCTCACCCGCACCCTCCAGCGTCGTCCTGAGGATCGCTACCGAGACGGCCAGGAGCTGCTCGTCGAGCTGAAGCGGCAGCTCTACCGAGACAGCGGTGCCTATCGAAAGGAGTTCTGCGAGTTCTTCTTTGGTCCCATCTACGACATCGGCGAGGCCCCGACGCTGGACTCTGTGGTGGCCAGCATCCCCCGACGCCGAACCCAGAAGTCCATCGAGGAGCGACTGCGAGAGTCGATGGCCCGAGACAAGAAGGCCAGCGCAAAGTTCTCCCGTCCGACCCCCTCGCATCCCACTCCCCCCCGACCAACGGCTCCCCCGGCTCCGCCCCGAGGTGTGCCCATGTCGACTGGATCCAATGGCACTGGCGGGAGCGATCGCCGCTCACCTCCCGTGGGTGGTGGAGCCTCCAGAGCGCAGCCCTTTAGCCCGGCCTCTCGCAGCGACGCTCGGCCGCACATTCGCTCTGTTGGTGGCCGCAATCCTGACGAGACCGGCATGCTCCAGATGGTGCCGCTGTCCGATGACCGCTCCAGCGACACCAGCGGTGACCCATCCGCGACGGCGTTCTTCGCGATCCCAGCGCCGCGCACCAACCGTGCCCGTCCGACGCCGGCTGTGGCATCGCCGCTGGCTCCTGGTGGCCCAATGGGTGGGGCCAGTGCGCCTCCGATGGCTTCCTCGGGCATGGGAGGGGCGCCGCCGCCACCTCGCACTCCGCCGCCGCCTCGGCCCTCGTATGGTGGGGGCATCGGGGCCGGCGGGGCCGGCGGCATCGCGCAGGGACCCATCGCTGGGTATGGCAACGCCGGCGGCAATGCACAGACCCCGTTCCAGGTTCAGGGCGGCCCTTCAGGGGCCACGACCTCAAACCCCTCTGAGAGCCGCTCGCGGTCCTACCAGATCTACGCCATCTTGTTCGTGCTGTTCGTCACGATCTGTGGAATCACTGTGGGAGTGGTGTGGGGACTGTGGGCCAACCTCAATAAGGAGCAGCCTCCGGCGGAGATTGTGGTCATTGATCCCGTCACTCCGCCAAGTCCTGTGGCCGAAGACGTCGACACTGGGCTGGTGGAGGTTGAAGTCCCACCCATGCCGACCGCCAAGAAGAAGAAGAGGCCCACGTCCTCTTCCCCCCCGGTCGTCACCACGCCCAAGCGGCCTTCAACTCCGACCGGTGAGATTCGGGTGAGCGTTGAAAGCTCCTCTCCCTTCACTGCGGTCGAGGTTGTCTGCCCGTCCGGTGTTCGCCAGCGTGGCTACTTCTCCAACGGCAGCACCCGGGTCACCGGCATCCCCAATGAGTCCTGTTCCCTGAATTTCAAGGGCGGCGCGCCGGCAAAGTTCTCCCCGGTCAGCGGCGGAGCGAGCCTGAAGTGTTCCTACTCGGGCTCAACCATGACCTGCAACTGAGTCCTGGAATGAAGCCGAGCTTGGCCTCGGTGTTGATCTCGAAGATGTGAATCGCGAAGCGGAGCTGATGATGTTGAGCCTGATGTTTGTGCTGGTCGTGGGGATGTTTATTCCCGATGCCGCTGCTGAGACCCCCGCCCAGCCTGGGGTGGAGCTTGCCCACAAGAAGGGGAAGTCCTCAGAGGAGACCGAGGCGGAGCTTGATGCCGCTGCGGCTGAGGAAGAGCGCAAGCGAAAGGAGAAGCTGGCTCGGGTCATCGTCTTGAAGTGGCCGGATACCCCGACGGACTACCTCGACGAGACCCTCCAGCGGAACATCCGCAGCCGCATTGCACGTCCCGACGCCATGTTCTTTCCCGAGGTCGACCTCTATCAGAACGGCCGAAAGGTCAAAGACCGAACCATAATTCCAGCCATGCAGCCGGCCACCGTGGACGACATCGCCACCACTACGGTCATGCGTGCAGTCGAGCAGATCGCTGGGGTGCCCTGGGACGGCCTTCAGCCGGCGGCCTGGAGCAGCAAAGCGGACGAGCTTCGCGCGATCGCCGAGGAGATCTGGTTCATGGACCGGGTCGAGCTGCGGGAGCCGATGTTCCTTCTGTATGCCCAGATTGGTCGCGCTGCTGAGAATCGGAACTTCTCTGCGCCCCCGTTCTATGAAGAGATCGGCGGCTTCGCGGTCAACTATTACTGGTACCTTGCGGCCACCCTGGCGTACCAGGAGCCGGCTCTGATGAGCAAGCTGACGGATCAGGAGCTGACCGGTAGCATCAGCTACCTCCTCCAGCAGCTCCAGAACGGTGCCTTCCCGACCCTGAAGGTTGACTTCGAGCAAGAGAATCAGTTCGAGGTCGACTTCAACGACAACTATGAAGTCCGCCTCAACGGCCTGCCAGTTGAGCTGGACAGCAATGCTCAGATCGACGTCTTCCTGGGGCGCACGGACATCTATCTCAAGCGCAACGACACCGGCCATGGACTCTCTGAGCGTCTCGAGGTCGTAAAGCTCAAGGAGCGCATCTACTTCGTGCGAGACGTCGCCCGCAAGCGCATGGGCGTGGACTTCATCGAGCAGCTCTTCCTCTACAAGAACGAGTGCGTGCCTGAGGTGGATGGGGACATCCTCAACTACCTCGCCATCTACGCAAAGCTTCATGAGAAGGCTGAGATCTACATCGCCGTTCCAGAGAACGGGAACCCCAACCGGGCCTATGTCTGGCGCTATGATCGGGCCAGCGCGCAGCTTTCGCTGGTCGGCGGCGGCGGAGATGGCTTCCCGGTTCGGTTTGCCTTCGTGTTCTCCTCAGGGCTCCTCTACAACGGCGCCACCGTCACCTATACCGAGCCCTCTTCAGAGGATGTTGCCAGCATCGAGGCC
Source organism: Myxococcota bacterium (assembly GCA_029251165.1). Lineage (GTDB taxonomy): Bacteria > Myxococcota_A > UBA796 > UBA796 > UBA796 > JAQXDW01. The sequence goes on along the minus strand of JAQXDW010000140.1, from coordinate 37,730 downwards.
GGAGACGCCGTCGGTGTGACCCTCGGCGACACCACCGGACTCGTCGATGCCGACCTCGATCCGGCATTCCTTCCCCTGAACCTGGAGCTTCGCGCGCACTACAACCGCCTGATGGTCAACTTCGGGGCGGAATTCAGCCTCGGCTTGACCGACGGCGGCGAGATCCAGGGCACCGGCGAGGACACCGGGCGGCTCATCGAGTACTACCAGCATCCCGGCAACAACGACCAGGGCGGCCGAGACGAGGTCATCGCAGTCCACGCGAGCTGCACCACGGATGCCGACGGCAACCTGGACTGTACTGAGGTCTACAACATCCGCGACTTCAACCGCTACCTGTACCTCGGTGCTGGAGTGGTCCTCGGGCGGGATGCTGGCATCGGCTTCGGTCCTCGGTTTGCGGGGCGGTTTGGTTGGACGAACATTCCCCACGCCTACCAGACCACTGCGCACTTTGGCTGGGCCCGTCAGCTCCCGGTCCCCACCGCTGGTGGTCGGGTCCGCCCGGTGTTTGACGCCGATCTGCGGGGCGGCGTGGCCATTGCACGCCAGCGAAGCCTCCAGCGTGATGTTGCGGAGTCCACGCGGGCTGACAACGACGAGGACAACGACGAGGGCAACGTGATGCCGGTCTTCGGGCTCACTGTCGGACTCGGCCTGACCTTCTGATGCACGGTAGCCCTAAGAGATGGTCCATCTCAGGGGGGGCTTGAGGTGGGGCCTGGGCGTCTGTAGAAATCGGAAGCTCACGCGGACCTCCGCAGGCACCTGGTGTGGCCTGGGCGAAATGCGGCTCCGCAGGGGCTGGGACGGTTAGAGTTTCGGCATGCTGATTCTCTCTCTTCTGTCTACCGCCAGTGCCGCTGACATGAACCTCGACTGGGCGGGCAAGACTGTGCGCTACCATGCCGAGACGCTCATCCAGCATTTCTATCCCATCGAGCTGCTGGCTCTTCAGAACACCAACGTCCGTGCCGTGTCGATCATGGCGGCAGCCGACATGACCTGCACTGGTGAGGCGCTGAAGAAGGGCTGGGCGCTGACCTGCACCATCGACACCATCGGCCTGCAGGGGGTCTCGCAGCATCCCTCCGACACCCCCCAGGTCGACGCTGTGCTGGAGGAGTACTCCGGGCTCCTGACCGGCGCGGTCGTTCAGGTCGAGCTGGCTGCGGACGGTCGGGTGAAGGTGGTCGACCTGGAGGGCGTCGCCAAGGCCGATGAGCGGCAGCGTGAGATCCACGAGAAGCTGCGGCTCGTCATGCGCCGCATGGTCGCGCCGATGGACCAGCAGCTCCCGAAGAAGGGGACCACGGAGCTCGGAGACTCCTGGAAGCAGAAGAACAACTCCGTCGCGTTTGAGATCTTCAGCAAGTTCGGCACCATCGGCGGCAGCGTGCTGGAGTATGAGGTCATTGCCGATGCGAACGACGAGGTCGCGGTCGTCGCTGGTGGACGCGGCAACATCGGCCTCAGCAACGCCGGCTCCACCTATGGCTTTGCGGAGGGGAGCGCCGCATCCGAGGGCTCCTCCGGCACCGACTCTACCGGCTACGCTTCCTCCTCCGTCACCCCGACCCTCTACAACGTCGTTGCCCAGACCGGCGGGCGGTTCGACGCCTCTGCCGGGCAGTGGGCGTACATGGAGTCGACGGCTCAGGGCCTGCGAAACCAGGGCGTCGTCGACGACAACTTCACCCAGGCTGCCTGGATGGGCCGGATCAACGCCGATGGAAGCATCGAGGATGCCGGAGTGCTGGTCCCGACGGAGTAGCGCTCAGTAGAGGTTTCTGACGAACTCGTAGTACTCGCCGAAGTACACCCGACTCACCTGCTTGCCCATCTTCACCAGCTCGCGGGCGATCGCCTCGACAGCGTGAGACATTCCCACGGGCTCTCGGCGGGAGCTGGCGATGATGCAGGCGTTGATCGCAGAGTTCACGATGCTGCCGCCGGCCAGGTCAAATTGGTCGGCCAGCTTGTCGATGTCCAGGTCAGGTGCGCGCGGTGCATAGCGAGGGATTGCCCGCAGCCACAGCTTTCGCCGCTCTACGGCGGAGGGCATCGGGAATTCGATGACCGCGCCGAACCGTCGGAGGAACGCCTCGTCGATGTTCTCCTGGAGGTTGGTGGTCAGGATCGCGCAGCCCTCGAAGACCTCAAGGCGCTGGAGCAGGAAGCTGACCTCCTGGTTGGCGAACCGATCCTGTGCCTGCTTGACGTCTCCACGAGAGCCGAACAGAGAGTCCGCCTCGTCGAACAGAATGACCGCGGTGCCGCCCTCCGCCGCATCGAAGATCTCGCCGAGGTTCTTCTCGGTCTCACCGACCCACCGGCTGATGACGCTGGAGAGGTCGACCCGGAACATGTCGAGGCCCAGGGTGCCAGCGATGACCTCCGCAGCCATCGTCTTTCCGGTCCCCGGCCCGCCGCTGAACAGCGCCTTGATGCCGTAGCCGCGTGCGCGAACCTGGCGTGCTCCCCACCGAAAGAAGACGGTCTCTTGCTCGGCGAGGTAGTTCGTGAGGTGCTTCAGCTCGCCCTGGACCTTGTCGGGCAGGATGAGATCGGACCAGGTGTAGCGAGGGATGACGTGCTGTGCGAGCCCCTTGAACTCCGGGCGGCTGGCCTCTCTGGCTGCCGCCCAGATCGCATCCTTGGTGGGCTCCTTGTTGTTGCTCTCCGCCTGGGCTCGATCGAGGATGTGATCGAGGGTGGTGCCGCCGACGGAGTAGAAGCGCTCAGCGATTTCTTCGGCCTTGCTGGTGTCCCAGGCGCGGTGCTCCAGGATGCCGCGCCAGGCGATGAGGCGCTCGTCGTAGGAGGTGCGCCCGACCTGCACGGTGAGGTTGGGGCGTTCGCTGCCGAGCAGGCCGGCCATCGTGCGGCGGTCTGAGCCACCGACGAGGATGGGGTAGGGGAGCGTCGCGAGCGCGCTGCCGAGCTGCATGACCTGGAGGCGGACCTGGGGCTCATCCTGGGAGCTGGAGAGGTTGATGAGGTAGGGCAGCGCGCGGGAGAGGAGCAGCTCGCGCAGCAGCTCCCAGGGCTTCTCCAGGTACTGCTGGCAGCGGGCGATGTCGATGCGGACCAGCGGCCGTCCGGCGCGTCGGGCGATCGCGATGGCGGTGCCCTCTCGGCCTCCGGTGGTGCTGCCGATGATCGCCACGGTCACCGGTCCCTGCAGGGCGCTGCCCATCTCCTCAATGCGCTCAGCAGTGGGGCCGGGGATGAGGGGGGAGCCGTCTGTTGCCATCGGGGTAAAGCCGATCCCGCCGGGCAGCTCCTCTTGCTCCAGAAGCCACCGCAGCAGCCTGCCAGAAGGATGGACCCGCCGCGAGGTCAAGGTCTCCACGCCATCGGCCGGGTTGAGCATCAGCAGGCGGTTCTTGATGAGCGGGGCGTTGCTCATCAGGCGTGCCTGGAGCGCCAGTCGTTCCTGACGTCGGGTCCGCAGCACCCGCGTGGCGAGATCGACGGTGAGGTAGGCCTGGTTCAGGTTGTCGTTGAGATAGGCAAAGATCTTGGCGTAGCCTGCAGAGATCTCGGGAGCGATGGCGAGCAGGATGAGATCGGCATCGTCTCCGTCGAGCGAGAACGACTCCCGGAGTCGGGCGAAGCGTCCGTGCTGTGCGTCGCGCAGGGTCGCGGAGGCTGCGATGGCTTCCTCCAGACCGTCCGCACCACCCGGGTAGGTGATCTCGCCATGCTCTCGGAGCAGCTCGTCGACCTCATCATCGGTGATCACCGATCCCCAGAACTGTCCCTTGGCGCGCATGGCGGGTCTGGCCCGCTGGCGGCGGACTGCACGCAGCAGCAACAACTCGGTGCGACGGAGCCGGGTCGCCAGCTCCTCAAAGACCGTCGGCATTCCTTCTCCTCATCGGGCGCTCAACAAAGCGGACTGTGGGTCATGTCACTCGACTTTAGAGGAAGCCCTTTTTGTCTCGGTGACGCTCCCGTCCGGCCTGCCCGGACTCTTCCAAGGTGCCCATGCACTTCCGCGCGAGCTCCTCGACAATGTCCTGGTGACTGTAGCCTTGCTCGACGAGCTGCCAGTAACCCCGCTCAGGATCAGGCTTTGCGGATGTACCGTCTGGCTTCTCGTCGGAGGATGATACGCCAGCTCCGTAGTCGTGGTCGGCGCCATCGCCTGGGTGATCACCGCCACCCCGACCGGGGCTGTAGCCGCCCTCGTAGCCGCCCTGCGCGGCGCGGTGGAAGACCATTGCCTCGACGGCACGCGCCGCGACCTCTTCAGCATCTCGGACCGAGTGGCCAGCCTCACCGCCAGAGTGATCGACGTGGTACTGCTCGTGGGCATATAGCGCCTGGTCTTCGGGGCGGGACATGTTGAAGTCGTTGTCGACAACGATCGATCGGTCCACGGTCATTGCGCGGGCACCGACTGCACGCAGCGCCCTGGAAGCGAGTCCGCCAGAGAACACCTCGCCGCCGTCGGGGGCGGCGCGTCGGGTGAGGTGGTTGTCCAGGCGACGAGAGAGGCGTGCGCTGGTCTCTCCGCCCGGGGAATTGTGATCTCCAGCCATGAACGAACTCCTGGTTCATCGTAGCGCCAGCGGAGGGAGTGCTCAACCGCGTGTCTGCTTCCAGGCGGCCGGTGTCCAAGCTGAGACGTCAATATCTGGTCCGCCGAGCCGGGTGAACAGATCCATAAGGTACTCCCATGGAGTGACATCCAGCAGCGCACAGGTTTCCAGGATGCTGTGGAAGACCATCGTCTGCTCGGCGGGAACGCTGCCGACGTCGAAGGACCACTCTGAGACCGCTCCGGTCTGACGGTGCCGGACCGGCTCCGCTCCAGTGAGCAGCTCCCACATGGAAACACCAAAGGTCACCGCATGCTCCAGCCGACTCTTTGGGACCGTGATGGTTTGATGGGCGTCATCCAGCCACTGCTTGAGGCGCGCGAGCTGGCGGGTGTTCTTCTCGGGATCCGGCACACTGGGGAGCTGCTCGAGCAGCCGCAGCGCCCGGCGGGCCTGGGTGTTGTCGGTCACCAGTGCATAGAAGAATTTCTGCCGAAGCATTCCCCAGCGGGCTGCGCGGCCCTGGCTCTTTGCGGTGTCTCGCAGCTGGACTGCGGCACCGCTCTCGCCGACCGTGCTCGGGCTTCCGTCACACAGCTGCGCAACGATCGCGGTCTTGTCGGTGTACACGACCAGGTGGCTGATGGCGTCTCGCTGTGGTCCCGCCTGGAGGACGGGCACCGGGGGACTGACTGTTGCCTTGTGCTGGCCAGCTCTGAGGTGAGCGACGATCGGAGCGAGGGCATCTGCAGCTTCGATGAGCTGGCCCCGGAGCACGTTGCGGGCGATTGGGGCGCTGAGCTGCGAGAGGAGGGTCTCCACCCGGTTCAGGGGCAGGCCATCACGGAAGATCGAGACGACAAGCTGCGCGAGCATGCCATTGCCGATCGGCGCATGGCTCGCGAGCCATGCTGGGTTCGCCCCGGCAAACGGCATCATGTCCTCGACATCGGGGCACTCATAGAGCACCTGGGTGATCTCCAGCAGCTCGAAGCGGTTGTAGCGGAACTCGAGCCGCTGATGCACCCGCGTGCCGATCTCGACGGGCTTCTTCTTTCCCGGGCAGCGCTGATGAGCCGCCAGCGTGCAGTGGATCGCGACCGGCTGCGGTGGGATCGGCGTGAAGCCATCAGGGTCTGGGATGGTCCCCGAGGTCGTGCGACGCGGAAGCCGCGCACGGGGAAGGGGCTGATCGCCGACGAGCTTGGAGAGGTCGGTGGAGAGAACGGGGCGGCTGGAGGTGACCTTACGCCGCAGCCGCATCGGACTTCCGCCGACATGGGTGTCTGCACCGACCATCGAGGAGCCCCGGGGCGGGAGCTTGCCCGGGATGCCCAGATCCATCGGTCCAGTTCGGACGCCGAGCAGCCCCTCGAGCGAGGAGGCTCCGCGCGCACTGCCCGCTGCCTGTCCGACTGAGAGGGGGTGCTCAAAAGCGAGCAGGCCCTCCAGCCGGGCGACCTCGCGGACCTCTTTCTCTACGGGGGTGAGCGACATGCGCGGTGCATGGGTGCTGGGATCTCCAAGCGGAGCGCGCTCACGCCCTGAGCGGGCGGACGACTGGTTGCCCTGCGGGGTGACGCGCAGCAGTTGCTCCAAGGCGGAGGGGGGGAGGCTGGTGGGCTCCGCTGCGATGGGCTCCAGAGAGGTGCGATTGCCGGCGGACTTGCTGGAGGTGGTCAGCTCCTCCATCGTGGAGGTGTCGGTGCGCTCCTCGGCCTCAGCGGCCTTCTTCAGTCGCATCCGGTCCTGCTTTCGCGCAGAGGATGGCAGCTCGTCGAGGGTAGAGGGGGCCGTCGGCGTCTCAGCCGCGCTCTCGCCAGCGTCAGCTGGCAGCGGCTTGTCCTTCCCGGGCGCGTGCTCGGTTGCCGTGGTGGCCTCTGACGGAGTGTCGGTGTCCTTGGTGGTCATCGCCGCTATTGAACCATGCAGCGTGCCATGACGACTCGGGAGATCGCGCTCCGGGTAGTGTGCAGCGCGGAGATCGGTACGAATTCATCGGGGCGGTGGGCGACGTCGATGCTGCCTGGTCCGAAGACGAGCGATCGTGTCCCCAGCCGTGCGAGGTTGCCACCGTCGGTCGCGAACGGCACACCGCCGACCACCTCAGTGGCTGCGTCCGGTCGCAGCAGCGCCTCTAAAGTTGTCCCTGAGGGGGTCAGCAGTCCTGGGGTGTCCTGGGACTTCACGATGTCGACTCGTCCGCCGCGCTGTCGCGCCGCAGCATCGATGGGCGCAAGATGGTTCCGAATTCGCTCCACCAGTACCTCAGCGGAGAGGCCTGGGAGTGGGCGAAAGCCGACCTGGAGCACGCACTGCTCCGGCACGATGTTGATCGCGCTGCCGCCGTGTATGCAGCCGGTGTTCATCACCGTCCATGGCGTCAGCAGACCGGGGAGGTCCGATCTCTGCTTCGCCAGATCAGCAGCGAGAATCTTCATTGCGCCTGCAATCTCAGCGGCAATCTCGATGGCGTTGAGGCCCAGCGTAGGCCGGGAGCTGTGTGCCGGTCGACCGGTGCACGTGATGTCTACGGTGAGGTGTCCGGGGTGAAGACGGCAGATCTGGAGGCTGGTGGGCTCTCCGATCCAAGCCAGCGAGGGCAGGGTGCGCCCGGAGAGCTGGTCGCCGAGCGCCGCACTGCCCAGGCAGCCGACCTCTTCGTCGTGGGTCCAGATCAGCACCAGCTCTCGGCTCAGCTTGGACAGCGGCAGCGCGGGCAGCGCGTCGGTGACCGCAGCGAGGAAGCCCTTCATGTCGCAGGTGCCGCGCCCATACAAGCGCCCGTCGGCTTCGGTGAGCTGAAAGGGATCCGTTCGCCAGCCCTGACCCGCGACCGGCACGACGTCCATGTGTCCAGACAGCACGAGACCATCGGTGCCCCGTGGACCGACTGAGGCGACCACATTGACCTTGCCCGGCTCCGTCTCGAACCGCTCGACGGTCATGCCGGCATCCTCCGCGCGACGCGCGAGCATGGCGGCGAGCTCAGTGAGGGGGCGGTTGCTGACGGTGGGCTGCGCGACGAGACGAGAGAGGAGGTCAATGGTTCCCTTCAGCGCTGTGCTCATGCTCCGTCCTCCGCTTCCTCTTCTTCTTCCTCCTCGATCTCTTCACTCCACCACCGCATGATCGGGAGCGGTGGGCTGTCCTCGAGCTGGTCAGAGATGCCGAGGATGCGATCGGCGTACTTCAGCTCACCCGGGGCCCCTGTGGTTGGGCAGACCGTCTCGCTGATGACGTGAGGCAGCTCTTGTGGCGTGCTCGAGGCAGACTTGTCCTTCTCATCCAGCTCCTGCTTGACCTGGATGGGCATCGACTTGTATGCCGCTCGCTCGGCCTCCAGCGCTTGCTCCAAAAGCTGTGCGCCGCGTCCGAGGTTGCCGTTGCACATGGAGCTGGCGGCGCGCTTGTACAGCTCAGCGGACTCGTGCCAGCGGGTGGTGTCTGGGAGGTGGTATCCAGACTGGCCTCGGGCAACTTCCTTGTACCATTGCCGCTGATCGAGCATCTCGCTGCGCTCGACGAGCTGTACGCCGTGGAGTGTCTTCAGGCGCTGAGCGATGAAGGCAAGCAGGGCATCACGGGTGGCAGAGGTCTGCTTGAGCTGACCATCCAATTGTTGATTGCCAACCTTTCCCGCGACGCGAGAGAGCTGACGGCTTCCCGCATCTCCAACGCTCCCGCCGGTCGCGCTCTTCATGGTGCGGACTTCTCGGTCCGTATTCTTGGGTGACTTTCGGTTTGAGCGCACGGATTGAACATACACCCTCCGAGAGAGCTGGCACTCTGTCTGGATCTGTGCGGAAGAATGTGGTTGGATGTCATCCGACTCCAACGGCTGGTTTGCATGCGCCTGCAGCATCGACTCAAGCGCCGAATTATCGGCGAGCGACTTCACCGAACCCGAGAAATCGAGGTCCGGGCGGAGGCGCGCCAGAGTCGTGAGGGCGCTCCGGTTATTGAGCTGCCCGAGCGGTACAGTGGGCTCCCCTTTAAGGTCCGCAGCATCCGCCGACTGGCCAGCCCCGAGCCCAACGCGCCGCAGCTCATCCGGCTCGTTCGTTACCCGTTTGCGCTCGACAAGGGCTACTTCAGTCGCTCGAAGATCACAGACTTTTCTCTGACCCGGGTCCAGCGTCGCCCCTACCGAGAGGGGCTCGAGGCCGCCATGGAGCTCGCCCAGCGTCCGGCATGGGGGAAGCCCTCTGAGGCGCGCCAGCGTCTGCAGCCGCGTCCGCGTCCCTCGCTGGATGCCTGGCTCGCAGGAGGGCACGATGGCTGAGGTTCCCGATCTGTCCATCGACGGACTGACCACCGGTCAGGTCATCGGACACAACATCCTCGGCGAGACCACCGAGGCCCTACACCGGTTCATCCTCGACGGCTGGGATCTCAGCGACCGCCCTCCGCGAATTGAAGAAGACCTCAGCTTCGCACCCAAGGACCGAGAGCAGGTCGTCTACATCTACATGTACAGGGTGACCCGAAACCCCCACCTCAAGAACCAGAAGCGATGGCGCCAGGCCCCGGTGTTCATGGGCACTGAGCCTGAGGATGGCGGCGAGGTTTACTACCACCGGCCGCCGCTGCTGGTGGACATGTTCTACTTGCTGATGGTTCACAGCAAATTCCGCTCTGACGCTGAGCGGCTGATGGGCTGGCTGCTGCTGCGCCTGTACAACGCCACTCACCTCGTCTATCGGCCCCGTCGGTTCGCGCTCCCGGATGGGCGTGAGGTCGACAGCCTCGGCCGCCTCTACGACATCAACGCGCGCGGTGATGACAACCTCATCATGGAGAAAGTCTCCTTGGCCCTGGTTGATGATCTGACCGTCGGTGATGCCACCAACCTCTTCAGCCTCCACGAGGCGCCCTACCGGCCGTTTATGACCTACCGGGCGCGTGTTGCGCTGGATGGACCACTCGCCGCCAGCGGTGGCGGTACCACGATCAAGCTTCCCAGTTTGGAAAATACCGCTGAGAAAGCAAAAAACCGGCCACCTGCATCTGGGCGCATCAGACCGACAAAGCCTGGTTCGCGTAGGATGGAGATGCCCGGACCCAAACCCCACTTCATGCGGCGTTCACCTGCCGAGTCCGACACGGAGGATTGAGAAGTCCTATGGAATACCATACCCCAGGCGTCTATATTCGCGAGGTTGACAGCGGCCCGAAGCCGATCAGCTCTGTTGCGACCAGTATCCCCGGATTTCTCGGGCTCTTCCCGTTCAATCCCGAGCACGATGCCGTTGCAATCACCGGCTTTGATGGCCGCCGTCGCATTCGCGGCAAGGTCATCCCCCAGCTCGTTGACACCAAGGGCTCTGTCAAGGGCAACGCCGAAGAGGCGACCACTGCCCTGACCCAGGCCTTCCGCCTCAAGCGGAGCCAGGTTCGCGACGTCAAGAAGTACATGGAGCTCCACGGCGCTCCCAAGAGCGGCAAGGGTGCTCCCTCGTTTGGCTCTGGCAGCAAGGGTCGCGTCAAGATCTCCATGGGCTCCGCCTCGGTGGAGGTCGCTGAGGTGATCATGAGCGTCGAGGGGAAGGTCGTCACTGAGAACGATCAGCTCGTCGACGACCTGCTCAACCAGCTCCACGACAACTTCCAGCTCTCGGCTCCCCAGCCCAAGACCGCTGGCGATGTCCTGGAGACCTACGGCTTTGAGTTCAAGGGTGCTGAGGGCACTGCGCTCCGCAGCGAGTACTCGATCCCGCCGGTCGCGGTCACCAACAAGGGTGAGTTCTTCCGCTGGCTTCAGAGCTTCTTTGCACAGTTCCTCCTTGAGACCGCTCCGATCGAGGAGCTGGTGGGTCAGTCGTTCGACGATCCGGACGATGCCGCAGATGCCGTCTACGAGGCTCTCAGCAAGGACGAAGCGCTCAAGCAGCAGTTCCGTCAGTTCCTCTCCCAGCCCACCGTCTTCAGCTTCGTGGCGTCCGTCAACGGCTTCTACGATAACGGCGGCGGCAAGTGCTACGTCTACATGATGGGCACCCAGAACCTCGAGTGCTCCATTCGCGAGAACCAGGCAGACAAGCTCGGTCTCTACGCATTCGATGATGCCGACGACATGGCCCTGATGGCTGCGCCGGGCACCACCGATTCGCAGCAGAAGGAGATGCTGGAGTACTGCGAGACCCGCAAGGATCGCTTTGCCATCCTCGACGGCCCGATCGTCAGCTCCGGTGACATGAAGATCCCGGCCTCCGAGAAGGGCTACGGCGCGATGTACGTGCCCTGGTTCCGCGTGACCAAGCCCTCTTGGTTCGTCGGTGAGCAGGACATCAAGGTCTCTGGACCCAACCGGCGCAAGCTCATCAAGACCTCCAAGAACGAGATGTTCGTTCCGCCGAGTGGTCACGTCGCTGGAATAATGGCCCGCGTTGACACCGAGCGTGGTGTGCACAAGGCTCCGGCAAATGAGCTGGTCATGGGCATTACTGGCCTGACCCAGACCATCAACCGGATCGAGCAGGCGCAGTACAACGACCGCGGCATCAACGTCATCCGTGAGTTCAAGGACCGGGGAATTCGAGTCTGGGGTGCGCGTACCCTCGCCACCAAGTCCGACCCGTCCTGGAAGTACATCAACGTGCGCCGTCTTTTCATCATGATCGAGCAGTCGATCATGATCGGAAGCCAGTGGGCAGTGTTCGAGCCCAACGATCACACCCTCTGGAAGAAGCTCACCCGCGACGTCCGCGCTTACCTCATGCGTGTCTGGCGATCCGGCGCTCTGTTCGGGCAGACCCCGGAAGAAGCGTTCTACGTCAAGTGCGACAGTGAGACGAATCCACGGTATCTTATCGACGCGGGTCAGGTGAACGTGCAGATCGGAATCTGCCCGGTCAAGCCCGCCGAGTTTGTTATCTTCAGCATTGGCCAGTGGGACGGTGGCGCCCTAATCGAAGAAGTCTGATCCCCACTGATCACTCACCCGTTCGAGGCGTAAGCCACCACGCACCGAACACAACCTGAAGCGAAGGAGAACACCAACATGCCTACAGAGGAACTGTTTGGTGCATACCACTTCCTCCTGGAGATCCAGGGGGTCATTAGTGACAACAAGATCATCGTCGGCGGATTCAAGTCCGTCTCCGGCATGGACTCTGAGACCGAGGTCATCGAGTTCAAGCAGGGCAACGATCTGGTCGTCCGCAAGAAGCCTGGCCGTACCACTTACGCCAACATCGTCCTCGAGCGCGGCTACACCGCAACCGATGACCTCTGGCAGTGGCGCAAGAACATCGAGGACGGCAAGATTGACCGTCGCGCTGGCTCTGTGATCATCCTCGACCAGGACGGACAGTCCGAGGTCGCCCGCTACAACTTCTTCGAGGGCTGGCCCTGCAAGTGGAACGTGCCGGAGATGGACTCTGACTCCTCCGCCATGGCCATCGAGAAGATCGAGATCGCCGTCGAGAAGGTTGAGAGAGCCTAATGGATCTGAAGACCGAGTATGAGTTCATCCTGCCGCGTGGATACGTCGACAAGGAAGGCAACCTCCATCGTGAGGGTGTCATGCGACTGGCCAATGCCAAGGACGAGATCGTTCCGCTGAATGATCTCCGCGTCCAGCGCAACCGGGCGTACCTCATCATCGTGCTGCTCAGCAGGGTCATTTCTCAGCTCGGCAACCTCAAGGAGGTCAACACCGGGGTCATCGAGAACCTGTTCGCGAGCGACCTGAGGTTCCTTGAGGAGATGTACAACCGGATCAACGAGGATGAAGCAACGATTACAGTGGCTTGTCCCGAGTGCGGCGCTCGCTTCGAGCGGGAGTTTGGTCGCCTGGGGGAATCGTAAGCTACCCCTTGGAGAACATCTTCAAGGAGGTAGCGTTCATTGCCTACCACTTTCATTGGGATCGGGACTCGATCCTGGACCTCTCTCATCGCGAGAGACACTCCTGGGTCAAAGAGATCTCCAAGATCAATGAGAGAATCAACGCTCCTCGTTGACCTGGTCTGTTCAGGTCTTTTCGGAGAGTCTTCCTGAAGCGGCTTCCACGGGAGCCGCTTCCTCTGCTTCGAGGTTGTCCATGCGTCCAGGAATTGTCGTCCAGCACGGTCGGCTCCCGGTCCGCTCCCGGGAGCTGGTCCGCTGTGATGTGACTGCATTCATCGGTTTCATTCCTGAGGAGCGATGGCCCGAAGGAATGTCAGCGGGGGACTTCATTGAGGTCCCGCTTCGCCGTGAGCCTGACCTCTGGGAGCACCCGCACTGGAGGCGGCTCGATCAGGCCTCTGTGCGTGCTGTGCATGACTTCTTCGTCAACAACGGAGACTCTCTCTTTCTGTTCGGGGTGTGCATCCACTCTCAGGCAGACTTCGAGACCCCCGCAGCAGCAGCAGCAGTTGTCGTGCCGCTGTTCGATCGTCTTCGTGCTGAAGACGACATCGCTGTACTGGCCGCGCCGGCGCTGGCGTGGCTTCCGGTGAGCATCAGCCGGCTGGGTGAAGCCCACACCGATGCTGAGCACGTCTACGACCTTCTGCTGGCCCACTGCCGAGAGATGAACAACCGCTTTCTCATCCTCGATCCTCCCCGTGGTCTTCACGGCGAGCCGCTGGTTCGATGGGTTCGAGACTTCCGAGAGCGCGAGCAGCACACCCGCTCCTACGGTGCGCTGTATTACCCCTGGCTGTTTGAGGGGGAGGCCGCGTTTCCCCCCAGCGCCTCGGTGGCCGGAATATATGCCCGCCTCGAAAAAGAGAAGGGCGATTACGGTGTGGTCTGGCCTCCGGCCAATGTTCCAGTTCAGGGCGTGACCCACCTGGAGCTCGATCTGAGCTTTGAGGAAGCGGGAGATATGGCGGAGATGTCCGTCAATCCCATTATTCTTCAGGCCGGTCGCGGTATCGTGGTGTTTGGTGCTCGGACGCTGAGCACCGACAAGGCATATCGGTTCATCAACAGCCGACGGGTCATCAGCATGATCACCGAGCAGCTGCGCCGAGACAACGAGTGGGCTGTTTTCGAGACCAACAATCCCCACCTGTGGGATGTACTTGAGCGCGATGTCCGCTATCGTCTGGAGCAGTTCTGGCGGGCGGGTCTGCTGTCCGGCGAGCGCGCAGGTGAGCAGTATGCAGTCACCTGTAATACAACGAACAATCCCCGTTATCTCCTGGATTCTGGCCAGGTTAATGTTGAGATCCGGATGAGGCCCGTCGGCACCGCCGAGCAGATTGTTATCGATCTTCGCCTTGGTGGATAGTCTCCTTCGATGAAGATTGAAGGGTGGAGTCTGGTACACTGGGGTACAATACCGGCTGAGCAGGGGTGTCAGTGATGTCAAGAGACTGGCTGGATGCGGAAGGGAACTATGTCTTTGCCCTCGAGATCGATGGCGTAGAGATCGCGCACTTTATGGAGTGCTCGGGGATGAAGTCTACGACTGAGGTCTTCGAGATTCAGGAAGGGGGGGTGAACGATCGTGTTCACAAGCTCCCTGGACAGAGCAAATGGGAGAACATCCAGCTCCGCTACGGCGTGACCTCGGACACCTCTCTGCTCGGCTGGCGCAATGAGATCCTCCAAGATCAATTCTCCGAGGGCAATTACCGCAATGGCTCGATCATCTTGAAGAACAACAAGATGGAGACCGTCCGTCGGTACAATTTCAAGTCTGCCTGGCCGGTTGCATGGGAGGGCCCTTCCCTCTCTGCCAGCGGCTCTGAGCTGGCCATCGAGATGCTTGAGATCGCCCACCACGGCATTGAAGTTTCCTGATCGGGAGTGGCGATGAGTGAGAGAGGCTTGATCGGAGATCGTCTGCTGAAGCGCCTGGAGAAGCGCGCGTCGCGTCGGCCCCGAGTCGGACTGTCGCCGGCGTTCTATGACCGTTTTGGTCTTGCTGATCCGTGGCTCCAGGGTACCTCTGGACCCCAGGGTAGTGAGGGCGGCGGTGAGTTCGTCTACCTCTCTGGAAAGCCCTTCTACGACATGCTCCGTCGACTCGGGCAGGCACGCCTTCGTCGCCAGAACCGTCTGGAGCGCTACGCCAGCGGCTACGGTGCTCGGCGTCCGGTCAAAGCCGCACGTCGGCTGTGGCCGGGTGAGGCGAAGCGCCCGCGCTTCCTCTCTGGATTGCTCACCGTCTCTGACAGCGACATGCTTCTGCCCGAGCCACCGGCTCCGGCAGTGGAAGAGGAGCCCGAAGAGACGGGGATCCGGACCGTCCGAGGCTGGAGCGGCAGCCCTGCGCGCAGTGTCTCCGGTCAGGCCGCTTGGCTCTCTCGCCCGACTTCCCCAGCCCGGATCGCGGAGAAGCGACCCCGTCCACAGATTATTGTGCGCGAGATCTCCGGTGAGCCAGAGAAGACGCGCACCGCATCTCGCACCGCATCTCGCACCGCATCTCGCCCAATGGACCGTGTCGGTCGTCGCCTTCAGGCTACAGCCGCATCTCGGGATGCTGTAGAGCCTCTTCGACGCTTGGTGCGGTCATCTGCTCGACCTTCGCGCCGTCTGGTTCGTCTGATCGAAGAGATCGAGATCTTGCCCGCCGCAGAGCAGGTCAAGCAGGTCCGCAGGGTCATTCGCAGCCTGGGTGGTACCAACCGGGCTGCTCGTGCCGAGGTCGAGCGGACGATTCCGGATCGTGCAGCGTCACCGGTCTCCGTCGCCTCAGGTCGCATGGCATCAGCCAGTCGCCAAGAGCGCAGACGAGGTCTTCGACCGGTTCTCCACAGCTCTCCCATCATGAAGGCAGTCGAGCCTTCGCGACCCGCTCCACAGCTTGAGCCCACAGCTCCGGCAGTCTCTCAGCCCGCAGCGGCTCGTGCTGCCGTGACTCCGCGTGTTGCAACGCCGCGGACACCGCAGCCGCCCTCAACGCGACGCATTCCCAGCCGTCGCGCTGCAGCATCCCCCCGTGCCCCTGACGGCCCTGCTCAACCCCGACCGTCTCACCCCGGATCGCTGACGCAGCGTGCGATGATCCGGGGGATAATGGCGGAAGAGTACAGCATGGCTGGATCGGCTCGTGCCGAGATCCTCCAGCGCGCTTCCCGGCCATCTCCCGCTGCGCTCTCGGCCTCGCCCGTTCGTCCAGTACGCGCTGGTGCTGCAAGTGCGCATGCCGCAGCGCGGCTCTCACGGCGGCCGACCCCGGGGGTCTCCATCCGTGCAGCGTCTGCGCGTCCGGTTCGCCCGGTCCGCACTCGTCGGCGCCGCTCGCTGCTCCCGACGGTCACTCCGCGCCTCATCGAGTCACAGTCAGAAGGTCCTCTGGAGGCCGTCGTCGAGGTCGCCTCGCCGGTCCGTCAAGCCGCATGGCGCAGCAGCATCAGTGAGCCCCGACCGGGCTCTGTAACGCCGCGTGTTGTCCGCCAGACCCTCTCACCGAAGCGGCAGACCATCACCACGCTGGTTCCGGGCGCAGCACTGGCGCCGATGCAGCGTGTGCTCTCCCGACAGGCCATCGGAGCGGCATCGGCTCGGTCTGTCATCCCCAGGAGTACACCGCCGCGCCACCGGAGGTCTCCTGTAGAGGCAAGCGATGCCGTGGGCGTCTCGACGCGGATTGTCCCCACCCGTCGCTTGGCCAGCCGCTTAGATGCCGCTGCACCGACGGAGGGATCGCTCCTCCCGCGGGTGACACGCGCCATCCCGACCCGCTCTGCGCGCATCGATTCTTCACCCGCTGGACTTTTCCAGGGGAGTGAGGTTGAGCCCGCGGTCGGTGCTCCCCTCGCTCGGACGTCACAGATTGCAGCAAGGGTCGGCGCGACCGCTCCAGAGGCGCTGAGTACTCGTCGGATGGCGGTCTATGCTCCATCTGAGGTGCTCCCCAGCAGCGTCGTGCCAGAAGCCGCAGACACACCCGAGCGTACAGACACCACGACGCCAAAGCCGGCGGTCAGCCCTTGGTTCACCGGTCCTGCCAGCAGCGCTCCTCGGGACGTGGAGAAGCGCGCCTCAGCAGCCGCGGCTGCTTCCAAGCCCGCAGCAGTCGGCGCCAGTGCGGCATCGGTCAGCGCCAAGGCGGTGTCAGCGCGTGCTGCTTCTGTTCTCTCCGCTGTGGGAGGTACTGCTCGTCAGCGTCGGGTGGCAGCGATAATTGCCGCCAGCCGACGCTTCGACTCCAGTCCCCTCGTTGGATACTCTGCTCGCCAGGCCAGTCCTGCGGCTGCGCACCGTGTTGCCAGCAGCTCGGTCGCGGCGCGTCGCACGGCCTCTGGGCGCACCGGCTCTGAACGCACGGCCTCTGGACGCAGCGCTGAGGTCAGGGTTCGTCGCAAGCGACTGCTCAGCTATACCCCCAGCGGTCCAGCACAAGTGGTGGTTGTCTCTGAGCCGGCATCCGCGCCATCGCAGATGACTGATCCGAGCACACAGTCGGCAGCACCCGGCTTTCCATCGATCTTCTCTCCAGCCCTCGGCGCGGCTTCGCCCGTCACGAGCTCATCAGCAGCGGTCTCTTCGTCCGCGCGCCCCCCGACAGTGGGATCGCCAGCCTCGCGTGCGCTCGCTTCGGTACCGGAGCGTGCACGCAGCACTGCTGCCCCCCGCCGTGTATCAGAGCGCCCCCTCGATCGGCTCTCCGCCCGAGCACAGTGGCAGCCGGCATCTCCTGCACGCAGTCTCGGAGAGCGTCGTCAGCCGACCAGCTCGAGCCTCACTCGTCGACCTCGGCTGCAGACCACCGCAGATGGCGTCACCCTCGCCGCTCCTCGTTTGGAACCTTCTCCACAAGGAGTCGAAGCCTCCGCTGCGCGGCTCTCGCCTTGGCAGGGAGATGCTTCATTGGATGCTGGTGCCCCGCCGACGCCATGGAGTCGGCCCCGCCTCTCGCGCAGCGGTCGCATGGAAGACGGTGGGGTGGTCGAGTCCTCTCGGACCCGTCCTCTCCCGACCATCCACCGCACCAAGAGCGGCGTGTTTGTTGGTGAGCGGCGCCCCGCTCGTACAGCGGCTCCTGATCAGCGCCTTCCGCTGTCATGGACCCTTGAGGGGGTGGAGGCACAGTCTGCAAACAAGGCTCTGCCTGGCTGGGCACGCCGCTCCTCGGGCGAGCTTCTCCCCCGACCATCTTCCGCCAACCAGGGACTCATCGCCGCACTGGCAAGGGCCTCAGATGTCGAGGAGGTTGTTCGGGTGATCTTTGAGCGGTCCAGCGCTCCGGCGCCACGCCTCTCGCGGATGCCCTCTCCTGTCATTCAGGTCATTCAGCAGCTTCGCAAGGAGAGCGCGAGGGTCGAGTCCGCTGCTGCCGCGTCCGCTGCTCCGACCAGTCGCCAGGCGACTGCTGCGACGACCCGAACCGTTCGCTCTCCTCGAAAGGCTCGCAGTTCTGCCCGTATCGTCCGTGGCTTCACCGGACTGCGCCCCATCTCGACCGCCCAGGGAGGGTCGGGAGTGGGTGAAGATAAGGTGATGAAGCTCGCGAAGCGGCTTCGGAACCTCATCCACCTCGCCGAGAACCAGGGTCGGGATTCCGCCCGCCAGGGAGTGCGGATGGCGGAGGACAGTTCCTCTGCTCGCGCCGAGGGGCAGTCCGCTCCGACCCAGCCTGAGGGCGGCGGAAACAAGCGCCAGATCGACATCGATGCCCTGGGGCGTGAGGTCCTCGAAGAGGTCCAGCGCATGACTGAGATGCGTCGGGAGCGAAACCTGACTGGCGGTCAGGAACAGGACATGTGGTGGTAAACCAAACATCTTGCAGGGGTAGAATATGAGCGTCTCGAAGGCACAATTCTGCGCAGAGACCGGCACCTTCCCGGTCCAGTACAACCCGGTCAATTTCAAGTTCGACAAGCCCGTCTCATGGAAAGAGCACGACGAACAAGGCCAGGAGTCCAAGCTGGAATTCCAGAAGTCACAGCCGGCGAACATCTCAATGGAGCTGGTCTATGACACGACCAACTCTGGCAGCGACGTCCGGCAGACGTGGGTCGATCAGCTCCTCGCGCTCACCAACCCGGTCATCCCAGACGAGGGTGACTCTGAGAAGATGCGGCCGCCCAAGGTCGACTTTGAGTGGGGCTCGTTCTGCTTCACGGGCGTCGTGGAGTCGGTCAACGCGACCTACACCATGTTCGCGCAGTCCGGCAACCCGCTGCGGGCCAAGGTCCAGCTCAAGATGAAAGAGTGGACCCCGGACAATGAGTACAGCGGCGGCGGCGGCTCCAGCGGTCTGTCTTCCACCAAGATTCAGCTCGTCACGGTGCAGGCAGGGCAGAGCCTCTCGCAGATTGCATCGTCAAACAACACCACCCAGCAGGCCATTCAGAGTGCCAACCCGCAGGTTTCAGACTGGCTGAACCTCGCGGCAGGCTCCATCTTGTCGGTCCTTTGCTGAGACGAGGTACGCATGGGTGAGAACAGCGGCGCGATCAAGTATGAGATCACGATCGGCGGAACCATACTCAAGCAGGCGGAAAAAGACGCCCTGCAGATGGCGGTGGTCGAGGATCATGTCGACATGGTTTCGATGTGTACGGTCCGAGTCGGTGGTGCAGAGGGTCAGCCATCTTGGGCCTTCAACATGGGCGATCCGGTTGAGGTGAAGCTCGACGGGGCGGCCATCTTCTCTGGCGAAGTGACCTCGATGGAGCCCGGCTTCCAGATCGAGGGCAACAGCAGCATGACCCTCCGGGCGATGGACAAGACGCACCGGCTCGGGCGCGGTCGAAAGACCCGCTTCTGGGAGGAGATGATGGACTCTGATGTCGCGACTGAGGTCGGCGCGGAGTCTGGGCTCAGCGTGGATGCGGATCCAACGGATGACGTCATGCCCTACATCCTGCAGCGCAACGAGAGCAACATCGCCTTCATCAAGCGCCTTGCGGCCCGCAACAACTTCCAGGTGCGGGTGGAAGACGGCAAGCTCCTCTTTAAGAAGGCCAGCTTTGACGGCAGCTCCAAGACGGTCAAGATGGGTGAAGACCTGCGCTCAATGCGCATGTCCTTCAATTCCTCCGACCAGGTCCAGAAGGTCGTTGTGCGCGGCTGGGACATCGCCAACAAGCAAGAGATCGTCGGGCAGTGTTCGGCTTCTGAGGTTTCCTCCATCGGCGGCGGTGAGCTTGGTGCGACCAAGTGCGGTGTGTTCGGTGACTCCACCGCTTACATCACCGACGTCCCGGTGAGCTCTCAAGGCATGGCAAACCAGATTGCGAAGGCTGAGATGGAGCGCTTCGCGCGTCAGTTCTGTCACGGTAGCTGCTCCGTTCGCGGAGACTCCAGCGTCCGCGCCGGAACCATGGTGGAATTTGAGGGACTCCCGAGCGGCCAGAACGGAAAGTTCTATGTCATCGCAACCCGACACGTCATCAGTGTCCGCACCGGCTACACCACCGAGATGACCTTCTGTAGCAACACCATGGGCAGCTGAGCCAGCGCATAAGGCTCCCCCGAATCATCGGTCTCCTGTGGTATCTACAGGGTGCCGATTTTTTTCCCATGTCTACGACAGAAGGGGTGAGTCATGACCGCCCGGAAGGAGTTCCTCGGACGGGGGTGGGCGTTCCCGTTTCAGTTTGACCCTGCCACCGGTCGGGTCGCAACTTCAGAGTTTGAGGAAAACATCCGCCAGAGCATCACGATCATTCTTGGCACCCGTCAAGGAGAGCGCCAGATGATGCCAGAGTTCGGATGTCGGATTCACGAACTCCTGTTCGCGCCCAACACCACCGCTACTGCTCGTCGTGCCCGTCGCTATGTTGAAGACGCTCTGGCAAAATGGGAACCACGGATCAAGGTCACCGATGTCCGAGCGGTCTCTGACCCGAGCGGCGCCATCAAGGTGGAGGTGAGCTACAAGATCCCCTCCACCGGTCAGGTGAGCGCGCTTCAGCACGTCGTCACGAATCGCTAGAGGGTACGCTACACGATCATGCCGATTAAGCCGCCTAAACTCGATGATCGCGGATACGACGATATCATCGACGAAGCCCGGAAGCTGATTCCGCAGTACTGTCCGGAGTGGACAAACCTCGGACCTGCCGACCCGGGCATGACCCTGGTTCAGCTGTTTGCCTGGATGACCGAGCTGATCATCTACCGGCTGAACAAGGTTCCGGACAAGACCTACGTCCACTTCCTAAATTTCATCGGAGAGGAGCGAAAGCGCGCCCGACCCTCGGTTGGTCCGGTGACCTTCTCCCTGAAGACCGACCGGCCCATTGAGCTGCCGGCGTTCTCTCGGTGTGCGACCCGGCAGCGGGAGGACAAGCCCTCGCTGGACTTCCTCACCGTCGACCGCATGACCCTGCACAGCGCACGGATAGCACGGGTAATGGCGGTAAAGGGTGGGGCCTCTCCGGTCGTCCGGGAGCTGCCCTATGCCCTGCTCGATGGCCACGACGCCGCGCTGTCGTTCTCTGAGGGCAGGGGGATCCAGTTCTTCGAGCTCGATCCGCTCGAGTATGGCCCTGATGCCTACACGCCCCATCAGTTCTTCTACCTTGCCCACAACGACTTCCGGTTGATGGACATCGATCCGGACAGCGAGCGTCCGGTGGGTCGCATGCGGATTCGGCGCTCCGGCGGCGACACCATGTCCATCGTCAACTTCTTCAACTGGGAGTACCCGACGGCGGATGGCTGGGCGCCCATCGAGACGGAGCGCGAGCTGGATGACATGCTCGGCATGCCGGAGCTGGCTCTGCTCACGTCGATGCCTGGGATCATTGAGCTGCCGTTTGATGTCGGCGATCCGCGCGTCAAGCTGCCCGAGCTCATCGCGAAGTCGAAGTGGTGGATCCGCGGTCGGCTCGACTATGAGCGGTGGATGGCCGCGCGCATGGACGATGATCTCGACGTCTACTGGAAGGACGATCGGGGTGGTGAGGAGCGCCAGATTCACAACTGGGAGGTTCGTGCATCCGGTCGCTCGCTGGAGTTCTTCCTCCAGGACCTTCCGCCCATCCGGGGTGGCTGGACCATCCGACTCGCTCTGGTCAACCGTGGCGTGCCCGCCGGCCGGAACAGCTACCTGCCGAAGTATCGCTGGTGGTATCGGCGCGGCGACTCGTGGGAGCTGATTCCCTCGGAGCGTGTCCGGGTTGAGAAGACCCAGGTCATCATCACAGGGCCGCTTCCAGACATGGCATCGGACGGCTACAACCTCCGGGCGGAGCGAATCGAGACCGTGTTCATGCGCGGCTTCTGCCCAGACCTTGAGGTTGATCTCAACTGGATTCGTCCCGTCGAGGTGCACCTCGCGCAGGGAGACGACCCCCGGCGGATCGAGCCGCTGATGCTCGGTGATGCTCCCTGGGATCCCTTCCAGATCTCTCAGATCATCCCCCCGACCATCGGCCGGCGGTTCTTTATCGGCTCTGACCTGTTCGAGAACCGGCGACAGTCCTCGGTGCTGGTCGAGATCGAGGTCGGCTTCGAGATGAACGGTGAGCCCATCACTGAGCCCGCAGACCTCTACGCGCTTCAGCTGACCTATCGCGCAGAGGACAGCTGGCGGGTGGTCTGGACTGAGGACAAGATCTACAGCAAGTTCACCTTCTCTGACCTTGATGAGGAAGGCTCGAAGAAGGCCGGACGTCGCAAGATCCGCATCGTGATCGACCCCAAGAGCCAGCTCAAGGGACTCGGTCGTCACAAGCTCGGAGACACTGAGACCACCTGGCTGCGGCTGGAGCTGATCAAGTCCAACCTCACGGGCACCGACGAGAATAAAGAGCAGAAGCCCATTCAGCTCCGCTTCTTTGGCATCAAGCTCGGCGCGGACAAGACCCTCGGTGATGCCACCTACGAGCAGCCGATGCCGAGCCCTCGCATGGCTCAGCTCGACCTTCGCGAGGAAAACCGGCGCCTGACCCGAGTGCTCACACGCGCCATCGGTCGGCTCAACGAGTTCTACCCGTTCTACCCATTTGTTGAGATTCAGGAAGAGAACCAGGCGGTCTACATCCAGTTTGACCGACCGCTTCCGCGTGGATCCCGACACACCATCCATGTCCGCTGTCGCGGCGAGGCCTTCCTCCCCGAGGGCATCGGAATGGAGTGGGAATTGCTGGAGAACCGAGCGCATGGGCGTACTGGCTGGAGACAGCTCCAGTCTGAGCAGCGCTCCGACGACGGACAGGTCCGTCCGGCGTATGCGCTGGCTGGATCTGGTGTCTTGGAATTCCCGCTGCCCGATGTTCCGGAACATCCTCAGCAGGACGGATTCTGGCTTCGCGGTCGGTTTGTGCTTCCCGTGGGCTCAGGAATCGATCGCATCCCGCCGCTTCCGCCGGTCACCCACATCATGCTCAACACCATCGATGTGGTGAATCTTCACTCGGTTCGCACCGAGCGCTACTCCGGTCATGGGGTGCCTCACCAGTCCATTCAGCTCCTCCGCAAGCCCCTCTTTCTCCACGAGGGAGAGTCTGAGCGCGCGGTGTTTCCCCGTCCAGAGCTGTTTGCAGACATCAAGGTCAGCGTAGACGAGGGCGACGGTGAGCAGACCACCTGGGAGCAGGTTCGCCCCACGGAGCTCCTCACGGCTGGAAAGGACGACCGCATCTTTGTGGTCGATCCGGTCGACGGCACCCTGACGTTTGGAAATGGAATCCGGGGCCGCATGCTGCCGACGGGCTCCAACAACGTCCTCGTCGACACCTACCGGCTCGTCCCTGGTGCCCGTGGAAACGTCGGTCCGCATCAGGTCTCCATCTGCGAAGGCTACGGCGACACTGTCCAGGTCACCAACCTTGTGCCGACCACCGGCGGCCGGGACGCGGAGAGCATCGATGAGATCATCCGACGTGCGCCCAGCCTGCTGACCAGCCGGGATCGTGCCGTCACACGGACCGACTTCGAGATCATCGCCCGAGAGGCCTCTGGTGAGGTTGCCCGTGCGGCTTGTCGCGGCAGGCTCGATGAAGACGGTCGGGTCGACATCATCGTCCTGCCCCGTCGGCGCGACGGCGAGCGGGTGCCCGATCCGTTCCTCTCCGCTGGTCTGCGTGATCACGTCTCGAAGTACCTCAAGCGCCGCTGTCTCATCAACGTCGATCCGGTGGTTCATCTCGCAGCGTTCCTGCCCATCGACGTCTCTGTGACCCTTCGCCTCCGACCCAACGCCAACGTCATCCTCGTCCGCGAGCAGGCCAGCCGTTGGGTTGAGCACTTCCTCGACCCCTACAGCGGGGGGCTCGACAGCGAGGGCTGGCCATTCGGAGGGACCCTGTATGCCCAGGACTTCGCCCGGATGGTCTCAGACATCACCGAAGTCCGCCACGTCATTGATGTCCAGCTCTACGACATGCGAGGTGCGGATCCGCGCGGTGTTCCCGGCTGGGAAGAAGGCCTGGGAGATCGTGAACTGCTGCTGCAGGAGCATGACCTGTTCGTGGTCCGTCGGGTTCGCATTCGTACTGAAGAGGGCCCGGAATGAGTGGACTCGGGATGTCGGGACTGCTCTCCCTTCGAACCGCTCGGACCACTCGGCGGCCGTCGGGTGACTATGCCTACCTCTCGGATGTCGTTCGCATCAACTACCCAGTACGCGATGCTCGGGTCTACCTCAACCGCCACCTCGGCAACCCGGTGACCTACCAGCTCGTCGAGGCTCGCCGTGGAGAGCCGGTTGGCCGGATCCGGGCAGTCGAGATCCAGCCACATGTCGGCGGCGAGACGGTGATGGTCGCTGCTGCCCGAGAGCTGCCGGACGGCTCTCCTGCGACCTGGTTTACACCCCCAGAGCTGGTCAACGTCAAGATCCAGATTACAGTCGGCGACACTAAAGAGGGGGACATTCCGCCCCTGCGCAGCCGGGATCAGATCATCCTGCATGTTCCGGTGCGCTCCTACCTTCGCTACCTGCCCAGCATCTTTCAGGGTGGCGGGTCCACAACGCGGGAGGATGTCCCGCAGGTCACCGATCGGCAGCAGCGTCAGTATGGAAGCAAGACCAGCGCTGTAGCCAGCCAGCCAGAAGCCGGTGGAGACCAGTTTAAACGCTTCTTGCTGATGTTTCAGCATATGATGACCACGGTCACTGACCGCATCGACAACATTCCATCCCTCACCGATCCGACCCTCGCAGACCCGAGCTTCTTGCCTTGGATCGCCTCCTGGGTCAGCTTCGAGCTCGACGCCTCTCTCCCGCTCCATCAGCAGCGGGAGCTGGTTCGCCGCTCCATCCGGCTGCACCGAACCCGTGGCACCGTCGCGGGGGTGACCGAGATGATTCGGGTGCTCACGAGCGCCCCGGTCGAGGTTGAGGAGCGAGAGAAGCCTTATCCCTGCGTGCTTGGGGCGATGACCCTCGCTGGCGGGCAGACTGTGGAAGAGCGCTTCCTTCGTAACGAACCCACTGCCTACTACCTCATCCGTGAGGAGCGGGCGAAGACCACCTTCTTCGTGCTGACCCTGGAGTCCCGAGAGCGCTTTCGCGAGCGCTTCGGGGAGCGGGCGACGGCGGTCCTGCGTCGCATCTCTCAGATCGTCACCCAGGAAAAGCCCGCCAACATCACCTTCACGATCCGGTTCAAAGAGACCGTGGATTAGCAATGAGCAAAGACCAACTCCTTCGGCGAATGCGTCCCTTTGAGGGACTGTGTCTCACGGCACGGGATCTCGAAGACGAGCAGACCTACCACCGAAACAACATCCACCGACACAACCTCTACCTACATGGTCACGGCATCGTCCAGGGCCTCCAGGTTGAGCTTCAGCAGAAAGGCAAGCGCTACGTTGCCATCATCCAGGCGGGCTTCGGCATCACCCGGATGGGGCAGCAGGTGCGTCTTCCTGAGGCGGTCGCGGTGCAGCTCGAGGTCCCCAAGAAGGACGGCGAGTACATGCTCTGGCTGTTTCACGTTGAGGCTCCCGACGAGGCATTTGCCCGTCCGATCTTCGACACCAACGAGCGCCAGGAGTCTCGGGTGGTGGAGAGCTGCGCGCCGCGGCTGCACACCATCGACTCCGATCAGCCTGATGCTGTCGCCCTGTGTCGGATCAATGTCCGGCTCGGTCGCATGGTCCAGGTGCTCCTGCCGGTGCCCCGCGCCGGTCGCCAGGAGCGTGCAGCAGAGAGCTACCTCAAGCCTCGGGTTGAGACCTTCATCCGGGTCAACAAGAAGATCATCAACAACCTCCTGCGCACCAATTCGCTGCGGGAGCTGGAGCTGTCGACCCTGTCGTTCAACTCCGCGCTGATCTCCAGTGAGTTTCTTCTCATCGAGGAGGGCACCAGCGATCGGGTTCTGTACCGGACCGCCGGCTCGCTGATCAACTACGCCCACGAGTTCTTCAACAACCTGCCGGTCAGCGTCGATCGCATCGTGCAGTTCAAGGAGTTCGTGCGGCGTGTCCATGCTGAGGTTCCCGCACCGGACCAGGCCAACGAGATCTGGCTGCGCTGGTTCGACAAGTTCGAGCGCCTGCTGGGGCCGCTCAACAAGATCTCTGACGAGCTGGAGCGCACTGTCGAAGCACAGCGGTAGGTGCCCGGCGCCAGCGACTGCTCCTGGACTGGTAGACATCACCGTCGAGATCTCGACCGCTCGGAGCACCCTGCTCCGGGCAGTGTCTGTGCGTGCCGACCGGCCGCTGTCGGTGCTGGGAGAGAGGATGGCCAGCCTCATGGTTGCGGGCTGAGTCGACTCACCTGCTGGGGGCTGCCCCGCCTGGGGCTGTCCTCACAAGCGCCATCGGACCCCGCACGATCAGACCCCGCACGACCGGATGTTGGGCCTCTCCTCCAGCGTGGCCTCGCGGAGAGCCCCGAGTCGGGGTGCGGAGCTTGCGCAACGGGCTGCACGAACGCATCGACGCGCGTCTCGAGTGCCGAGGATGCTGACGTCTGGTTCCTCATTGACGTCCTTCGCACTGGCTGCCGGCGGCAGCGCGACTGGTCTGGTCTGGCGCTGCGGCGACCTCTCTGTCCGCCAGATCCTCTGTCCGCCACATCCTCGACTGGGGGGCTGCTTCCCTCCGGAGTCCGGCTCTCGACCCCTCCTGGCTGCCCCTCTTCAGGGCGGCTGGTGTTCCGGCTAGCCTGTGATGACCTCGACGAGGCCGCCTGGCGTCGAACCCGGTTTGGGACGACCCACCACGCCGTCAACCGCATTCGGTTCGGCCACGGCATCTCCGATGTGGCGGTGATCCGACTCACGCAGGACACCTGGAGCTTTTCGGTGGGGTAGGATCGGGGCATGGACTACGCCGGCAGCTTCGCAGAGGGTGATCAGACCGTCACGCTTCGGGTGCAGGTCGTCGACATGCAGTCGTTCACCCTCGACCTCCAGGTGCCCACCTACCTGCCTGCGCAGGATCTCACTCAGCGCATCGCCCGAGACGCTGGACTGGACTCTCACTGGGAGAACGGCCAGCGTCGCCTGTATTGGCTGCGTGCCCGTGGCCGCTTGCTGGGTGACAAGGAGACCCTCAGCCAGCTCGGTGTCATCGATGGCGAGCTGGTCTACCTCCTCCCGGAGCCGCCTCCGGGCAGCGGGGTGCTGGAGCAGCCACCGGACTACCCGGAGAACTTTGGCTATGCCGGAAGCGGAATCCCGGCGCTGATGGGCACTGTTGGCCTCGTCGTGGCCTGGGCGGTGGGCTGGGGTGCGGCCTTGAGCGTGTCACGCCACCTCAGCGTGATCCTCTTGCCGGGCATTGGTCTGGGGCTGCTCTGCTGTAACTTTGCCCGACACGCCTGGGGTGGGCAGGCGTACCGCATCCGTGTCGCGCTCACTGCGCTGGTGCTGTTCATCATGATGATGACCCTCACCCTCGCGGTGACGGTCGGCGCTGACATGCTCACTCCGAGCATCCTCACTGCGCTGCCGGGGCGTACCACACCGCCGACCTTCGAGATGATCCTCCAGGAGGTTGCCCCCGGTGTGCTTACTGGGTTCCTGGGGGTGTTCATCGGCTGGCTGGCGTGGTGGGGCGCGGTCGAGCCGCTGCCGGAGCAGGTTCCGGTCGTCGAGGCCGCGCAGGAGGCGGTCGCGGTGGTGTCCTGTGGCATCTGTAGTGGCTCGGTGACCACTGAGGTCCGCATGGACTGCCCCTACAACTGCGGTCAGCACTTCCACTCTGGCTGCTATCAGGCGCGCATCGCGGTGTATCGTGGTGACCAGCGATACTGCGCGGTCTGCAATACTCAGGTGGCCTGAGCGCCCGTGGGCTGAGGTGCCTGGAGTCTGGCGAGTGCAGCCTCAAGTGCGGCATCAAAGACCGCCGGGCTGTGCTCCGTTCGAAGCTCTCCGAGCCGGGCCTTGATGAGGTTGACTGCTGCCGGCGAGCCCATTTTGTTGAGGCGCTGGCCGCCATGGAGGAGCAGGACGATGGCCTCAATGAGGGGCCCCCCCAGCCTGAGGAGACAGGTTGACTGTGTGATGAGTCCGTCGGTGACCCCCAGCCAGTTTCCCCGTCGCGATGCTGCAGAGACCACCAGCGCTCCCAGCTTCTGGGCCTCAGCCCAGTCGGCGGCTTCCAGTCGCATCGCCGAGAGGGAGATCCCCAGCGAGACGATCATCAGGGTGTCGTCGGTGTCGATGGCATCGAGGAGGGCCTCTCGCAGGAGCGGCAGGGAGAGCGCGGGAAGGCCAATGCTGAGGAGGTGCAGTGCGAGCTGGCGTCGGAGGGGACTTGCCTGGGCATCCTTCAGCTTGAGCGCCATCGCATAGGCGGCCTCCAGGTGCTCGCGCGCGGCGATTCGATCTCCGCCGGCGGTGCAGATCCGGGCGAGGGCTGCCCGGATCGGGAGCCGCTGCGGATCATCTGCGCGGAGTGTGGTGAGCCGCTCAGTGAGCAGCCAGGCGGCATCCGGATCCGCGATCAGGGCCTCAAGATCAGGCATCAGGTGGTCTCTGCATGCAGGGCTCCGGCGAGTGTCGCGAACACCCAGCTTCGCAGCGCGTCGAGGGCTGCGGCGCTGTCGCGCAGGGCAATGATCGCCCGCTCGGCAGGCTTGCGAGACTGCATCAGCGGCTGGCCCTGGTTGCGCTCCAGGCTTCGACCGGCCTTGATGACGCCCCGGGCCAGCTCGCGCAGGGCCCGATCGGTGTGGGCAAGCGGACTCCGAATGGGTGCATCTGGGCGGATCTTGCGCACGGCGATTGCTGCTGCGGCGGCCTCGACCTGTGCCTTACCCAGGGCGGATATCAGAGCGTTGGCGGCAGACAGGATCGGTCGGAGGGCCTCTGGTGTGAGGATCGGCAGGGCAGGGGCATCCTGCGGGTCGTGCCCCCCGGTCATCCGCGCGAGCACCGCATCGGCTGCGGCGAGGGCATCGTTGAGGATCGGCTGTGCTTGCGGGAGGTCTATTTTGAGGACAGGAATTACGGGGATGAAGCTCTTCGGCAGCACCCGCTCCAGAGCCTGGCCGCCGAGTCGACTGGGCGGGACAAGGCGAGCACGGGCGGCTGGTAGAGACACGGGCTCACCAAGCACCATCGCGACGATCAGCGGGGCATGCAGCCGCCCTCGTCGTGCGGCCTCTCGTGCGGCCTCCACTGCCGTCGGCCAGGCGTCTCGAACCAGCGCCAGCGCGACCGCAGCGTCGGTGTCGGTCTCGCCCCCTTCTGCGGCTTCCGCACAGACCGCGAGGCTCGCCAGCCGCGCCGCTGCGCCGGCATAGCCAGAGGCACCGGTCATCAGCACAGGTGCTGGGCCGACGAGCAGCGCTGCGACTGCTGCTTCCGGGTCGAGCCTGGAGAGAAAGCGCCCGATCTCTGCTGCCCGGCCCAGGGGATCCTGTGGGCCGCCGTAGCCAACGAGGGACTCTGGAGTCAGCGCCGGACGCCCTAACCGTGCGGGGTCGAGCAGCGCGCCCTCGACGGCTTGGTAGCGGGCATCTCCCCAGCGCGGCCGGTCAGCGCGCGGTGCAACCGGTCCGAGCGCAGCGTCGATCCCCGCGAGGTCGTCGCTGGAGAGCCCCTCGGGGTACTCCTCCTCGAATGGATCCTTGAGGGCGCTGGGGTCTCCACGTGTGGCGGCGCGACGGTGCTGTGGACGCCGTGGTGCATCAACTGGGTCGTCGTCTTCCCCGCCGAACAGGTGTCCAACCTCCCACGGGTTCCCTGAAGCGCCGCCACCGCCGCCGCCGCCACCGCTGCTGAGGTGACGGAGCTCCAGCTCGGACTCCAGATCCTCTTCCTGCTCCTGCTCCTGCGCCTCTTCCTCCTGCTCCTCTTCAAGCTCGACGTTGGAGATGGAGTGGGATGCATCTGAGAGGCGGTTGAGGAGGTTGAGGATGGCTTGGTTTCCGACCTGCGGCTGCAGGGTCGCGGTCTGGTCTGCAGAGAGCTCCTGCCCCTCCTCTAGGTGCTCCAGCTCCCGCTCGTTCTGCTTCTGCAGATCTGCGTTGAGTTCTTGGAGCGCATTGGCGCGACGGTCTTTGCGATGGCTGAGTCCAGACTGCACAGGCGTATGATATCAACGGCCTTGTCGGTTGAGGGGAGCGGGGATGGAGAGCATTGCTGGGTTTAGTGAGACTGGACGTCGAATGACCGGCCCGGCATCGGATCTGGTGGAGCTGACCACGGACAACGGACTTCGTCATACCTCCATCGTCTTTCACGCGGAGTACCGTGGGCATCGTGCCCTCGGAGAAGCCCTCGAAGTAGTGGTCAGCTTCCTGGAATCTCCGCTGGTCACCGGGCTTGCAGAGCTCGTCAAGCATGACAGCAGCCAGGGCATCTTCGTCTACCCCACCGGTCAGTGCTGGTCTGTCGCAGAGGTCATCCGAAGCCTCGCCGATCTCGGCGAGAGCGAGGGGCATGTCCGCGCCGGTCTGGAGCTGATGTATGCCGCCGGACAGATCCTTCAGGAGGCTGCCGAGCGGGGCGAGCGCGAGGGTGTTTATTCTCACGGTGGACTGACTCCGCGCCGGATCATGCTCAAGAAGGATGGGCAGGTCGAGGTCATTGGCTATGCGCTGCCCCAGGTCGAGATCCTTCAATTCCACGAGGACGACAAGCGCATTCCCGGGGTCGATTCCTTCCGCTACTGCCCGCCGGAGCGGATCGAGTTCGCGCCGGAGAACCTCACCAGCGATCTGTTCGGGCTCTCCCTCATCGGGTTCGAGCTGATGACCGGCCGCCCCGTCTACGATGGACTCGTCGATGACATTCGGCAGCAAGCGGCCCGGGGCGAGACCAGCCGTCGCCTGTATCGGTTCCGCGACAAGCTGCCTGCCAGCGTCTGCGAGCTGATGACCCGGGCGCTGCGTCCGGACATCAATGATCGCTTCGAGACCGGTGATGACTACCTCAAGGAGGTGCGCCGCGTGCTCTCCAGTCCCGATGCCACTGGCGAGTCCCTGATGGATCTGATGGGGCGGGTCAGCTCGCAGGGACGTCGGATCGGCAAGGCCTTGGAGAGCGGCAAGACCCAGATGCTCTCCAGAGAGCAGCTCCAGGGAATGCTCGATGAGGAAGACGCCCCGTCAGAGCGCAAGAGCTGGAGTCCTTCTGCTCGCTCCGGTCGTCGGGTTCCACCACGTCTCGTCAAGCCTGAGGACATCGCGGTTGCTGGGGCAGAGCCCGTCGTGGAGCCGGTCGCAGCAGCGCCAGCCACTCCAGCAGCCCCGGCCTCCGAGGAGCCAGAGAAGCCACGGTGGTCCCGCCCAGCACGGCGTCGGATGCCACCTCAGCCTGAGCCAGAGCCTGCGAAAGTGGAGGACATCGCGCCGGCACAGGTGGTTCGCAGCAGCAGCGACAATGCTGCTGACCTCCTCGCTCGGATCCGCGCTTCATCTCCAAACGTCAGCCCAGACCAGCGCACCGAGCGGGAGGAAGAGCGGCGCTCAGCCGCAGGAGTCATCCAATCGATCCTCGGAAGCTCAAGCAAGGAGAGCACTTTTAAGAAGAATTCCGAACCCGATACCTCCGACCAGCCCCGATTCGTTCCAGGACGTGTCCGGCGGGTTCCCCGCCGTCGGGGGCTGAGTGATGCTGGTGGTAAGACCTCCATCATCTCGCGCTCCATTGAAGCCAGCCTCGCCAATCTCTCAGCACCCCGCCCTGCAGCGGTTCCGGAGCGCCCGACTGCTCCACCGATGGTGGACAAGCCTGCGGATACCATGCCGGTGGCGGATCCGAAGCCCTCGCAGATCCCATCTCCAGCGACAGGAGACAAGTCCCCAGCTCGCCTCGAAGCTGATGCCAAGCCCGCGCCGAGACCGGCGCGCAAGCCAGTGGCAAAGCCCGTCGAGCGAACCCGAAGATCTGGGCGCAAGTCGCCCGTCGCGAAGCCCGCCGCGAAGCCCGCCGCGAAGCCCGCAGTGAAGGCTGTGAAGCCTACAGCGAAGGTCCCGGCTGTGCCACCCCCCGTCGCAGTGCCCGCCGTCGCAGTGCCCCTCGTCGCGGCGACCCTTGCGGTTGCTGTCCCAGCACTCCCCGCCGCTGCTGCTGATGTCAGCGGACAGGCCCGCTTCACTGCTGCTGCCAGCCTCGACAGGTCCCCGGATGCGATAGCCACTGCCTCGGGCCGAGATGGCGTGGGCTCGTTTAACATCCGCCGTGGTCGTGATGGACGCACCCTGCGCATGCGACTGCCGCTCTCTGCGACCGTCTCCGAGGCCATCGCATGGATGCTTGGAAACATTATTCCAGTCCGAACGGATCTCACCGGGCGGATCTCAGGCTGGTACCGCCTCTCGCTGAGTGAGGTGCCGGTCGATCCGACACAGCGCATGGCTGATCTCGACGACAAGCAGACCTACACTCTTCGCCACGTTCCAAACACCATCGCCCATGCAGACATCGCTGTTGTCGGTGGGGCCGCGCCGGTGCGGTTCGTTGCGCCGGTTGGTCTCGCGGTGCCTGTGGTCAGCCTCGTCGACCACCTCACCGCGTGGCTGGAGCTGCCCGCTGGTGAGTGGGAGCTGCATGTCGGCGGGCACCGGTTGTCCAGCTACAGCATCCTCGCAGACATGCCTCCGGAGTCTGCGCTGCTGCGGCTGGTTCTGAAGCCGAAGCCGAAGGCGAAGACATGAGTCAGGAGCGGTGGGACGTTGTCCTACAGTTCATCGACGGCCCGCTGTCCTACCAGGGAGACATTGTCTGCCGTGGCCCCGTGGTTCGAATGGGTGCCAGTCCCGGCCCTGGCGGCCTGCTTCTGGATGGCTATCGCGGACTGGACAACCGGCAGGCGGTCATCACGGCATACGATGGTGGGACCGTCGCCATCGCTCCGGTCGGTACCAATCAGGTCCGGGTCGCACCTCACGAGAACGTTGACTGGACTGAGATCCAGACCCTCCGTGGCCCCGTCCACCTCTCGCCGGGCTCTGTCTTTCACCTCGGTGCTCCAGGCCGTGGCGCGACCATCTCGTTTATCGAGTGTCGCCGCCTGGGCATCTGGGAGCAGCGTCAGATTCTCTCAGAGGCGGGCCCGGGCAGCAGCGGCGTTCAGCCGGTCCGCATCCAGTCTCTCGACACCCAGGGCGGTGTTCCGCGCTGGCTCATCCCTGCGTCGCTCATTGTCGCGATGCTGACGGTCGTTGGCCTCGCGATCCCGCTCGTCGAGATCCTCCGCCCAGACCGCATCGCCCTTGGGCCGGTTGAGGAGGGGAAGGAGTCTTACGATGTGGTCAAGATCGAGGAGGTCAACAACATCGAGGAGACGCTCCTGACCGGCATGGAGGGTGCCTTTGATGCCTTCGTTGTCTCGCCGAATGCTCGTGCAGCGAAGTGGGAGGAGCTGCACAGCACAGCTCGCCGGGACGACATCTTCTTCAAGTACGTTGTCTTCTCGATGAAGCAGCATGCCGGCGCCCGCAGCTTCTGGTCGCGCCTCGGCGAGATCCATGAGGACTACGCCTACGTCACCGAGCAGCTGACCAAGGCTGAGCTGCCCACCGTGTTCGCTGCGATCCCGTACCGGGAGTCGGGCTACCGCTCTCGCATCACCTCGCCGGTCTGTGCAGAGGGCTGGTGGCAGTTCATGCCAGAGACCGGACGCCGGGTTGGTCTGGAGATCAGCGACTGCAAGCTCCGCACAGGGACCTGGAGTCCGACAAAAGACTTCGTCCCTCGTGGGGTCCTGAAGAACGCTGAGTATGTAAACTACAACCCGGAGACTGGCTCTGCGGTCTGCCTTCTGAAGAAGGGCTGCGTGGTCGATGAGCGGCAGGACCTCGCCCGAAGCACTGACGGCGCGATCAACCTGCTGCGTGAGGCCTGGGATCATCCGACCACCCAGGAGTCTGGTTCCGCCGTTCAGATCACCATCCTGTCGCACAACGCCGGGTTCGATGACTCCGCTCACGACGGCGGTCGGCCCCGGGGGCTCAACATGCTCACCGCCTACGGTCGCTACCTCCAGCGAAGCAAACAGGAGCGCGCGCCAGACTTCTACGGTGCGAACATCCTGTGTGATCCAACCATCACCGATCCCCATGTCGCCAAGTACTACAGCTCGACCTGCGGCGGCCTCATTCCGAACCAGACCCAGCACTATGGCTACAGCATCGTCGCTCAGCACCTCCTCGCGGTCTGCTTCTACGCCAAGCACTTCCCCAGCGACTTCCCGAAGTCCTGGCAGGACTACTGGCTGGGGGATGGCTACTGTCAGGACATCAACGTCCCGGAGCTTTAGATGAGTCTTCGAACCTGGATGGTCCTCGGCGCGTTTGTCACGGCGGCCTCGACGAGCGCGTACATCATCTACAACGAGGAGATCACCAAGAGCGAGTCCGAGCTCCGGGAGGATCAGAAGAAGACGGATCCGCACCACGACATGCAGTACACCGCCTCAGAGCGGAAGAAGAACTTCATGGAATTCGGCATGGATGATGCGATGGCCGAGCGTGCCGTTGCGCGGATCAACAAGCTCGATCCGGATCGGCTCTATGGCTTCCTTCGCTCCGCCGATGAGGTCTCTGCCATGGCCGATGCCCTCTGTGGGAGTACCCGGCAGCGCCGTCCCCGCTATGGTGGCCTGGAGTTCCTCGTCGAGCAAGAAGGGGAGAAACGGCAGACCATCAGCCTCCTGGAGATCTCCAGCCTCCGTCGCCAGGAGTGGACCAAGACAGCACCGATTCAGCGGGTCTATGAGACGGCCGATCTGGCCAGACCAGCGGAGCCGGACTCCACCATCATGGCGATGGCAGCAATCTTTACCCGCAACGAAGAGACTCTCATCGAGGGCAATTCTCCGTGGGGGGCGACCACCTTGAGCCGCTGGTCTTGGGACAAGGTCAAGGAAGACCACCCAGGCATCGAGGAGCGGCTGGTGGAGTACTTTGCCCTCATGCACCTCACCGTCGAGCAGGCTCGGGGGGACGGCGGGATCTGTGAGTGAGCCTGAGAAGAGCACGGGACTGCTCACCACGACGGACAACATCTGAGGCTCTGTCACCGGTAGCAGCAAGGAGCGCTGAGGACTCAAGGCGTGGGGGCGACCCACGATTCAGGGCGCTGCTGGCTGCTTGGCTCTCGTGACGACCGGAGCCGGGACATCGTGGACGGAGGCTTCGTTTGCCCTGAGGGGGGCATCAAGCGGATGCTTAATGCGATATACTCAGCCAGCGCGCTTTCCAGAGAGGGCGTGAACTGGAGCTTTCGCGATCATGGAGCCACGTCGGCGCTTTCGCTTCCTGAAGCAGCTTTCCGAGGGAACCTTCGGGAAGGTGTACATGGCGGAGATGGTCACCGACAACAACTTCTCCAGCGTCGTCGCCATCAAGCTCCTCCATGGAAAGTGGCTCGGCCACCAGGAGATCGTTCAGCGGTCCCGAGATGAGGCCCGGGTGCTCGGGCTGCTCCACCACCGCAACATCATCCGCGTCGAGGATCTCACCTCCCTCAACGGTCAGTGTGCCGTCATCATGGAGTACCTCGACGGCGTCGATCTAAAGTCGCTGATCAACTACTGCGCGGAGCTGGGTACTACGATTCCCCGTCGGGTCTGCTTCGAGCTCGTCGCGGCCACCGCCTCAGCCCTGGAGGCCGCTTACTACCGTGAGCCCCTGCGCGGCGGCCAGCCCCTCAACCTGATCCATCGCGACATCAAGCCCAGCAACGTCATGGTCACCGCAGCCGGAGACATCAAGGTCCTCGACTTTGGCACTGCCCAGGCTCGGTTCGAGAACCGTGAGGCGCAGACCCAGGCGCTCGCGTTTGGCTCGCAGGCGTACATGGCTCCGGAGCGACTCTTAGGAGATTCGGATGCTCCCTCTGGTGACATCTTCTCCCTCGGCGTCACCCTCTATGAGCTGCTGTCGTTAGAGGCGTTCGGCAAGATCCACATCCGTCCAGAGCGCTACGACGAGAGCCACACCGCGCGCATGGAGAATCTCGACTTCTCTGACCTCGACGAGACCCTGGCCACGAAGATCCGCGAGGCCCTCAACGTCCTCCTGAAGTACGAAGCCTCTGAGCGCCCGGATGCCCGGGAGGTTCTCGAACTCATGGAGACGCTCTCCGATGAAATTCACGACGGCTCCCTCCGACGGTTCTGCCGCGAGATCGTCACGCCGTGTCGGGATCGCCTGGTCAGCGGTGATGGCCCCATAGATCCGCTCGCTGGCAGCACCCTGTTTGAAGACATCTCCGACATCAACGGCGAGTGGCTCCGTAAGCCGGAGTCCAGCAGTCCTGAGGTTGCCTCAGAAGTTGTGGACCCCGCCGCATCCGAGGGCTTCATCGACGGCTCTGTTCACACCTCCGATCCCCCGATTGTTGTTCCTGAGAAGCCACCAGCTTCCGCGACGATGCCGTTCTCTGGTGCTCTGGATGGCCCCACTGTCTCAGATGGCCTCACTGTCTCCAGGGCTCCGATGGCTCCCAGTGAGCCGGAACTCCGGGCTGTCGAGCCGCCTTCTGCTGATGCTTCACCTCTCCGGGGTGGGCTGACGCATGTTCCGGAGATGAATTTTGCTGATCCGGCAGCGAAGACCATCATTGCTTCCCCGCCAAAGGGGCGGCGGTCTCCGCCCCCAGCAGACCAGTTCAACAACACCATCTCACCGAGCATCGGCACCCCGAGCAAGCCCGCTGGACCGACCACAGAGGTCCCATCAGCGGCCTCCCCGAAGCCCTCATCTCAGGGGAAAGCCTCCGGTGGTGGCATCGGAAAGTGGATCCTGCTCGGACTGCTGGGTGTGCTGGCGGTCGGTGGCGGTGTGGTGGTGACTGTGATGAAGGCCATCGAGCCGACGGAGAGCGCTGATCCAGAGGTGACGCCTGAAGTGATCGCCGAGCCTGAGGTCGAAGGAATCGATGGTCAGGTCATCGCGATCGGTTCGATCGGTCCGGATGCTGGAACTGTCATCCTCACGGTCGATGGTGCAGTGCAGAGCGTAAAGCTCAACGCCTCCAGTGGTGACTACGAAGAAGTCTGGAACGGGACCGGAGAGCTCGAGCTGGTCGGCTTGCCAGCGGGTGTCTACCGGACAAAGATCAAGTCTGACAGCACCGCCCGGTCGACCATCGAGTCTGTCCCCGAGAAGACCTGTCGGTACACCTTTAGGGTGAATCAGGGAGCGAGTGAATGGGAGAGCGACTGCGATTAAGACCAGTCCGTTGTGGCGGACTGGGAAGGCTCGCGGCAGGCGTCGTGCTGCTGATTCCGCTTTCGGCGGAGGCGGATGGCTTTGGCGATGACCTCACCGCCGTGCGCGCACAGCTCATCGCGGGTGAGCACAAGGCTGCGCTGAAGTCCTTGAAAGTCATCGAGAAGTCTCTTGGTGAAGCCGACGCGCTCGTCAGCACTCCCGCGCTGGCTCGGGTGTGGTTCTACAAGGGCGCAGCGGAGTTTGGTGCTGGCAACAAGAAGGGGCGTGCCGAGGATGCCTGGCGCCAAGCCCTCGTGGTCGACAACGACTTCTCCTGGGATGCTGAGCTGATGGGAGACTCCGACCTCATCAGCTTGTTCGAGGCGCTTCGTGGTGAGGTCGAGGGGCGCGGCTATCTGGAGACAGGTGTGCCCGAGAAGGTCGGGGCGGCAGTTCTCTACGTCGACGGACAGGAGCATGGCCCTGAAGAGAGCGTCATCCGTGGCACCCACCTCGCGCAGATTGCCTGTCCGGACGAGCAGGGCGTCTTCAGCGTGATCACTGACTTCACTCGGCCTGTCGACTGGCTTGAGATGTGTCCAGATGGGGTCGACACCTCTGTGGTGGTTGCCGCTGAAGAAGAAGACGAGTGGGCGGAGTTCGGTCCAGCGTTTGGTCCCTCACCGGACGCAGATGAGCCAGTGATCGCGCCGGTCGCTGACTCCGCGCCGGTCGCTGACTCCGCGCCGGTCGCTGACTCCGCG
>JAQXDW010000135.1 GCA_029251165.1 Myxococcota bacterium | reverse complement strand
TCCATTCAGCGAAACCGCGGGGGCACATCCGACGACAAGTGCTACCATAAGCATCAGATATAACTTCATTTTCCACTCTTTTACTTTGGTCTTGGAGAAGGAAGTAGAGCATGGTTCATGGATCAGCCGGAGGCCATCCAGTGGGAAACCGTGCCCACCTGCACACTGCTTGCACATGGTTTGTACACTGACAATTCAAGGACCCGCTACTGCGGCATGCAAAAAAACGAAAATCGATCCATGCTTCTCTTCACCAGCGGACTTCTTCGCGCCTTGAATCCATCGGACTGGAAGGATTGAAGGGGGTCGCACCTGGCATCGAGCGGCGCTGAACCTCAGTCAGAGACAGCGATAGCTGTGTTTTCAGGGCAGGATACGAACAGTATTAGACCGGCTAAAAAAGCGCGAGCAGGGGCCTTGCAGAGCGGGGGGCCATTTTCCTACCCGACAACCCCCACCAGTACGGCTTCGGACCGGGTGCGGAGGGGAAAAACGCTGCTTGAACGACTTACCCGCTCCGAGTACGACATCACTCCTCCTCAAACAGACTGTGTCAATAAGTACAGGCCTCCGCAATCAGAGACCTGCCCCAGGTTCAGCGCTGGGATTTGGGGCCCGTTGTTGATCAACACAAACCCCAGCCTCGTTCAGGTGGAAAACCATACACTTGCCGCCTCCCCTCCCCCGCGTGCCGCAATTCGTGACGAACCAGCTGGAATCAAGCAGAACAGAACGAGAGGGCAGAGATACGATCAACGTAAGCCAAGGTTATAGTTTACATACCAACCCTCAATGACCGCTCTCGGGTGATTAGACTGGGGCGTTCGACGGAACAGACCGGTAGCCAAAGCTCCGGCTGACCGGGGCGATATCGGGCGGGTGTACGCCTGGGGCGCCGTCGCTCGACGTGGCCGTTGTCATTCTTAGAGCAGCTGTATCGACTTTCTCGCCTCCACCCTCAGCAGGTCCAGAGCAGTCCGAGAGGGGCTGTGATAGTGTTGGTTATTATATACAGTTAAGAACATCAAGAGAGCCCCTCATGCCCTGTCCTCCAGACCCGGGCGCCCAAGCCCATTTCGACTTGTGCAAGGTCATTCATGAGATTCGGTCATTGCTTGCCCAGTGTCGAGAGGCTGAAGTTCTCCTTGGGCGACTGTTCTCCTTGGGCGACTGGAAGC
The DNA here is from genome assembly GCA_029251165.1 of Myxococcota bacterium. Classification (GTDB taxonomy): domain Bacteria; phylum Myxococcota_A; class UBA796; order UBA796; family UBA796; genus JAQXDW01. The sequence continues at coordinate 5,230 of JAQXDW010000135.1, read as the reverse complement.
GCTCGGTGCCCCTCCTCCACCGAAGTACCTTCACGCCGAGGTGCCGTGTGATGCCGACTTTCCCCAACTCGCTGAGGGGTATGAGCAGCGGATGCACTGGTTCGCTGAGCCGGTCCCGAGGTCACTTGAGGTCACCCTGTGCACGCTCCGTACATCGCTTGCCCGTGCAGCGAACCATGCCGCGGTCTCCGGGCTCGCGCCTGGAGACCGCGAGCGACTCGCGGCGGCGCTGCTCCTTCATGCGGAGCATCGTCGTGCTGATCGAGACCGGAACATCTGCAGCTTTGTAGCGCGGGAGGCATTCGAGCTGGCTGCGATGATCGCGCGCCTGCCGATGGCCAAGCTCATGACCTCTCGGCACTGGTCTCGTCCCTCGAAGCTCAAGAAAGAGATCGCGCGCCTGACGCCAGCGGAGCGGGCAGTGTTTGATGCCGAGGTCGCAACCCGCAAGCAACAGCATGCGCGTGACCGACAGGCTGCCGCAGAGCGTCGTGATGCGGCGATGCGTGAGGCTACGCAGGAGCGTGAGCGATTCCGCTGTCCCATGACGGACTGCACTGGGAGCTATCGTGAGCACTCAAAGCGGAGCGTCTGGGGTGAGTTGGACTGTGAAGTGATTCGGCTCTGGGCCGCCTGTAATTCCTGTCGGTGGCATGCGTTCCACTCGCAGATACTCGAGCGTGATGAGGAAAGTAGGGAAGCCAAGCAGGGTGATTCACTGGGAGAGTGAGCGGGCGGTGAGCGTGGCGGACATGATCGGAGGGGTACGAGACCGGCCGATCAGGGTGTAGGGCGCGTGGTGTTCTGGGAACGCTTGTGAATGTTGTTGAGCAACGCTATCGTTGTGATTTTATCTGCACGGCAAACCAAGGGGCCCACCCATGCTTTTCCTCCTCTCCTGTACTGGAAAATTCCCCTGTGCCCCTGGGCAGCTTCTCGCTGAAGATGGCACATGCCTCGATGCTGAGGAGACCCCGAGCGACACCGCTCCACTGGACACCGCCGACACCGATGACACATCGGACACGGCCATCCCCCCATCACTGACGATCCTTGCTCCGGCCCCTGCGACCGAGCTGTTTCTCGGAACCCGCTACGATCTGATCGCCCTGGCCCCAGATGCCGAGGCTGCTGAGGCCACCATCACCGGAGCCACGGGCACCTGCGCACCGCTGACCGATGGAATCCTGCACTGCGGACTTCTTGCTGAGAGTGCCGGTTCGGTCCAGATCACCGTGCTCGCCTCATCGGGGGGAGTGAGCAACACGGCGTCTCTCACCATCCCCGCCCGGGAAGCGATCGGGGTGGTGCCTCGGGGAGACCAGTTCGCGCTGGGCATGTATGAGGTCATGTCAGAAGACTGGTTCCCCCCGGTTGCTGACGCTGGCTTCGAGCTGGCCCAGAGCTACGGCACCGGCGGCTACACCCACGATGACTGGGAGGGCTGGGCGGCGAAGTCCGGCATGCAGACGATGGCTCGGACGAGCTGGTCTTGGTCTGACCCATGGGGGGAGCCCTACACCGACGCCGAGCTGGCCGAGGTGGCGAAGTATCCACAGATCGCCTGGTGGGAGCTGCCGGACAACGCGGTCGGTGATGACTCCTACGTCGACGAGGTCGCGGCCCTGATTGCGCGCATCCGAAAGGTCGATGACCGCCCGGTCTACATGTACCTGTGGACCTCGATCACCACCGAGCAGATCGAGGCCTATGTGCCGCACCTCGACCTCATCGCACCCGGCGCCTATCCCGAGCATGCCTGTCAGCCACAGCCCTGGATCCGCTGGCGGATCACCTCCGCAGTCGAGGCGGTGACCAACCAGGGCTACACCACCGCGGACAAGCCCGTCATCGGCCTCGCCGATCTCTACGGTCAACCAGATGCCGGCTGTGAGGCTGCGGAGCTGGCCCAGGTCCGCATGAACCCGCTCGCTCAGATGGCCGCCGGAGCTGACGGAGTGCTGTACTTTGCATGGTGGTACGCCGCGAATGTTCTCGAACAAGAGTGGGGTGAGCTGGCGCTGGAGACTGGGAACCTGATCACCGGAGAGGCAGGCATCGGCGAGGCGGTGCTTCACGGTGCATCCCTCGGAGACCTCGGCGTGGCTGTGCTCAGCGGGCCGGAGCTGAGCGAGTCCTTCATGCCCTATGGCACGTTCGAGACCATTCAGTACCCCTCCATTCATGCCGCAGCCTGGGACCACGCCGGCACCCGGTATGTCATTGCGGTCAACTACACCGACAGTGCTGTAGAGGCCCGGATTGATGGCTTTCCGGCACGGACCCCGGGAGTGGAAATTGTCGGTGAGGAGAAGACCGTAATGCCCAAGAACGGCAGCATCACCACAAGCTTCGAGCCCTGGGGGGCGCATGTCTACCGGGTACCAATCGCCGATGTGCCCTGATTGATTCGCGCTGCCTTCTCACCCCGCCTTGATCCGCCGAAACAACTCCGTGCACATGATCCCCAGCAGCTCCTTCCGGATCGCGTCGTCGCTATAGACCTCCTCGCTGAACTCGCGGTGGTTCTCATGGCGCTCGGCGAGGATGTCATCAAGCACCGCGCGGGTGGCGAGGGTGAAGTTGTTGGCGGCGAGTGGGGTCTCGGGCATCGCCTGGGCCTGCTGGAGCACCCCCTCGAAGCGAGGTAGAACCTCTCTTGGAGAGCAAGTACTTTCTGCGGCTTTTGGGTATGGAAAGCACTTTTGTGGGTCGAAGGTGATGTTGGTCTTGAAGATGCCGTAGATGGCATGGAGCAGCGTCCTCAACACCGCGACATTCGCCTTCATTTTGGGCTTCCCCCGTTGCAGAAGCCGTGAATAGAAGGCCCTGACGGCCTGGTCGTGCTGGATGGCGAACAGCGCGGGCATGAACAGTGCCCGACGAACATAGGCATTGCCCGCCTTGCTGATCCGCATCGGCTTGTTCACCGAAGTGCCCGACTGGAACGGACGAGTATCCAGGCCCGCATGCGCGACCCACTGCCGAACATTCATATCCGAAGGTAGAAATCGCAATTCCGCCAGAAGATGAAGACCACTGCGATCTGCAATCCCCGGAACACTGCTTCAGCAGCTCGAATCGCTCCGACAGCGCCTCATCCTCGGCGATGAAGTCCAGCGCCTGAGCTTCGAGCACACAGAGCCGGCGCCGTCTCAATAGACAGACCGGAGAGTTTCGCCAAGGCATGCTGATTTTTTCTGGACGTTCAAGTGATATCTTTACCAATTTAATGTCATAGGAAAGTGGGTACTGCCATACACGAGACTGACCGATCCCATACACCCTTCTCACAGCGACTGAGCATTATCAGAGTCTACTCTCTTCAACATCACCCTGGTCAAACGGAACGTCCTTGTCTAACACCCGCTCCATGTTCTCTGTCATGCTCCTCAGCTTCGGATGCTACGAAAAAGAAGACCCACACACACAGGAAGTGCCCGTGGAGGACGACGTCGGCAGCGTTGAGATTCCCTATGACGGCATCGACAACGACGGAGATCCCTCCACCCCCGACGATGATCTTGACGGCGATGGCTACAACCACGACGAGGACTGCAACGACGAGGATGAGTCGGTATCTCCCGATGCCAGCGAAGATCCCTACGATGGCGTCGACAACGACTGCGATCCCTCCACCCCCGACGATGATCTCGACGGTGACGGCTACAACCACGACGAAGAATGCGACGACGAGGATCCAACCCTTCAGGAACCCAGCCAGTTCTGGGAGGGCGACCTCGACTGGACGGTGGACACCGAGTCGCTGTGCAAGAGCGGAGAGTCGCTGCACGTCAACGGAGACCTCAACATCGTCGAGACCGAGGCGGTCGAGCTAACGGCGCTCTCCTGCCTGTGCATGGTCAGCAACGCCATCAACATCTCCGGCAACAGCAGCCTGACCAGCCTCACTGGACTGGAGGGCCTCACGACCGCCAACGACGCGCTCACCATCACCGACAATCCACTACTCACCAGTCTCTCAGGCCTCGACTACATCGAGCTGGCCGACGACGATCTCACCATCTCCGGCAACAACTCGCTCGTCAACCTTAGCGGTCTCGACAGACTCAAGCGGGTCTCCGAGTCAGCCTACATCACCGACAATCCCTCGCTGATCGACATGACTGGTCTGGGCAGACTGACCCAAGTCTCAGAGGACTTCACCATCTCCAACAACGACTCCTTGAGCAGCATGCTTGGCTTTGGCAGTGACAAGATGAGCTTTGAGCAGCTGTGGATCCGGGACAACCCCTCGCTGATCGATCTCAGCGGCCTCGAAGGGCTGACGAGGATTGGGGAGAATATCAGCATCTCCCGCAACAGCGCCCTCACCAGCCTGCAGGCACTGAGCAGCCTGACCCGAGTGAACGACGACTTCACGATCGAGGTCAACACTGCGCTGCTGACCTCCGAGGCCGAGTGGCTCATCTATGAATCACTTGGTACCAGCAATGTGGGCGGTGTCATCTACATCAGCGGCAACGCAGAGGACTGATCGCGGCCCCTTGCTCGACATCGGTAGAAAGGGCTTGTTGAATCGCCGTGTGGGTTGATTCCTTCGCAGCTTGGGGAGATGCGCTGGTGCTCTTGGCAGGGCCCGCTGGGCTACTCACTGTTTTAGACAGACTGGCCGACCGGCGCTTACTCCTCCTGCGCACTCCTCCGTCCTGTCATCGGTCTCTCCATGCGTGTCGCTCGAGCCGACGGAACGTTAGCCCGCAGTGAGGTATCACTGATTCGAGTTACCCTCACAGGGGCCTTGGAGTTCAATAAAAAGGGGCTGGCTCAGCTCCGAATCATGATGAAACAAGAGCTCTCTGAGCCTATTGAGGGGCAGGTGGTCAAGCTGCTTCCAGCACCTGTCAGACGTCCCGCTGGATGCGGTGTTGGCGCTGCTCGCGAATGTCGCACGTGCCGATGGTGATGTGGCCGAGGCAGAGGTCGCGGTCATCCGGAAAGTGGCCCTGCAGATGGGACTCCCTCCGTCAGACTGGGATGAGGTTGCCGCCTCCCTCCAGCTCACCTCGAGTCAGGCACAACTGACCGAGGCACTCATGGTTCCTGGCCAGCCCCTGGGCACCACACTTGCTCAGGCAAAACCAGCTTTCCGAAGTATAGTCCTACATTATCAGCCCGACAAGTACACCAACCGACAAGTACACCAACCGACAAGTACACCAACCGACAAGTACACCAACCGACAAGTACACCAACCGACAAGTACACC
>JAQXDW010000147.1 GCA_029251165.1 Myxococcota bacterium | reverse complement strand
CTCCTCAGCGGACGGTGCCTCCTCAGCAGGCGGTGCTTCCTCAGCAGGCGGTGCTTCCTCAGCAGGCGGTGCTTCCTCAGCGGACGGTGCCTCCTCAGCGGACGGTGCCTCCTCAGCGGACGGTGCCTCCTCAGCGGGTCCATCCGACGGTGCCTCTTCCGGAACATCCGGAGAACGTTCCTCGGCGTGGCTCAGGGACATCAACAGGAAGAAACAACTAAGAAGAGCGGTATTCACAACAACATCGGGTGGGTAATCATTGTGAAGGTTGCCCGTAGACCACATAAATGTCTACTCCTCGACACGTCAGGACGATGCTAACAGCCCATAGTGTAGATAGATCGTTTCATGCAGCGTCCTGCAGCGTCCTGCAGCGTCTCGCCGAAGGACAACGCTCAGCCCCTCACGCTGCGCCAATAAGCAACCGGTCGGTAGCAAACAGCCCACAGGCCGTCTGGTCACCTCACCGCACCCCACAGGCTGTACCCAAGAGACCACCCCGCATCGCGGTCACTGCCACTCAGGTGTGGTCCCCCGAGGGCATCGCCGGGGACATCGCAGCGTCGATGGGCAACCGACACAGCACCGGACACGGCTCGCACAGCCGGCATCGTGGTGTCGGTCATGCCCTGTCCGATCGGACCCCGCGCAGCACGTTATCCGCAGCAGGGAGGTCTCGAATGTCGCGAAACGAAGAGCTCGCCGGGATCTTTCAAGAGATCGCCGCCGTGATGCAGTATCAGGGCGAGAGCTGGTTCAAGATCAAGGCCTACATCGACTTCTCCAGCACCCTGACAGGGCTCAAGCGTGCGGTCGAGGACATGACCGCGACCGAGCTGGAGGCCCTGCCCGGGGTCGGGCGCATCATCCGAGAAAAGACCCACCGCTACCTTGAGGACGGAACCTTCCCCCTCCTTGAGCGGATTCGCAAGGTCGACCCTGGAATCCGTGGCATGCTCGCTGCGGGGATGATGCCCGCTGCGGTCCGGGCGCTGGAGCAGAAGGCCGGCATCACCAGCACCGAGGCCCTGCACACCGCCAGCCAGGGCGGCACCCTCTCCCTCTCCGGCATCCCCACCCGCCAGCGCAATGCAATCAAGGCGTTTCTGGCTGAGCACTGACACCGGACATCACGGAGCCCGCTCCCCCAGGAAGACCTCCAGCCAGCCTCCAGAGAGGCGCGCGGCCATCGCCCGAGTCGAGCCAGGGAGCCCGGGCTCCGTGCTGATGTGGTTGTACTGCTGGTTCTTCCAGCGGGCAATCTTGCGGCGAACCACCATGGACTTCGGAAACAGACCGGCCGCCTCCGGGCCGGGGGCTCCTGGTGTGAGCAGCACCTGCTCCCGCTGCATCACCTCCAGCAGGCGCTGGTTCAGAGGGGGCTGCGGACCAAGCGCAGGGGGCTTGAGCTGGGCGAGGCGCAAGCGAACGAGGGCATGAAGCTCCTCGCTCACGCTGTCGACAGTGGTCTTCTCGATGCCCAGAAGCTGCCGGAGGGAGCGGTGGCCATCGGCGCCGGCCAGCAGCTCGCGGGTGCCCTTGGAGACCGGGATGTCTCCGATGCGGCAGGGCTGGGGCGTCCAGCTCCGATGGACCGCAGCAAAGCGCGTGTCGGTCCGCAGACCAGCAAGCTCCATGAGCAGCCGCCCCATCATCTCCCGGCTGCCATCGCCCTGAACGGCACGCTCCAGGAAGCGCATCTGACCGTGCTGCATGGCTGTGCGGATGATCCGGACGTCGCCGGCCTGCACCAGGGCCCCTTCCTTGAGGCTGATCCAGTCCCAGGCACCGTCGGACTGAAGAAACTGCACGATCCCGGTCTTTCGGAGGCCCCACAGCCGGGTCAGCCGAGGGAGACGGCGAAGGAAGCGTGCGGAGGGCTCCTCCTCCAGAATCGGTGCCGCGAGTCCCATCAGGGTCAGGAGCGAGAACGACGCGGGCAGCAGGCCGCAGCCGCGCATCGTCCGGGCAAAGGCGGTGGCGGCAGTTCGGGACACGGTGACCGGAACCAGCAGCAGCACGGACACCTCGTGCCAGTCACACAGCTCCTGACACAGCGCGCGATCCCTGGGCCAAGCGCAGATGACCACGTCGACGGGCTTCCCCTTCAGCGCACCCAGCACGGCGGCAGACGATGGCAGGATCTCGAGCACATCCTGCGGCGGCACCTTGGCGGGGTCTGCCTTGAGGATCACGCGCCCGCCAGAGGCAATGGTGAGCTGGAGGCTGGCCTGAGTCGGGTTCATTTGGTCGCTGCTTGAGGGGATGGCTTGAGGCCATTCACAGGATAATACCTCACATTATGGACAGCACCCCCATCAGGGCCTCCGCGAGAGTTCGGAAAATTGCGTGATGTTGGCCGTGGCGTGGGTAGATCCTGTCATTCCCCATGGAGGCTCCATGTTCTTCTTCACCCCTCGTCACAAGACCCCCCTCCCCTCTGCCGAGCAGGCGCTGCCGGGACGGGAAGCGGAGATGCCGACTCCCGCCACACACTTCGTCCTCCACACCCCCCTCAAGCCACCCGCAGAGGGCGTCCAGACGGTGATGTTCGGTATGGGCTGCTTCTGGGGTGCCGAGCGGAAGTTCTGGACCCTCCCCGGAGTGGTCACCACCGCAGTCGGCTACGCTGCCGGACACACCAAGAACCCAACCTACAAGGAGGTCTGCTCAGGCCGCACCGCCCACAACGAGGTCGTGCTGGTTGCCTGGGATCCGGAGAAGACCTCTCTTGGGGCGCTGCTGAAGACCTTCTGGGAGAGCCACAACCCCACCCAGGGCATGCGCCAGGGCAACGACACCGGCACCCAATACCGCAGCGGCATCTACGTCAGCACACCTGAGCAGAAGGCAGCAGCAGAGGCGAGCCGGGTGGCGTTCCAGGAGCAGCTCACCGCAGCGGGGTACGGGGTGATCACAACGGAGATCCGAGACGATGCGGGGCCGATGTACTACGCCGAGGCGTACCACCAGCA
>JAQXDW010000127.1 GCA_029251165.1 Myxococcota bacterium | reverse complement strand
CATCGTTGACCGCTGAGACGGACACCTCGAAGTCTGCGGAGATGGTTGTGTTCGCCGCAGCATCAGTCACCGCGAAGTTGATCGTGCGGTCACTCGTGGTCGGCGTGTCAGAGGAGTTGCTGTACTCGACAGCCTGCAGGCCGCTAAGGAGCTGCGACAGAGTGAGGTTCCCGGAGGTCGGCGTCAGGGCCAAGGAGCAGGAGCCGGAGGTGTAGGTTTCGACTACGTTTGTCTGCGCACTGGAGAGCTGCAGCACGTCCTCAGAGGACTGACAGTCCGCTGCTGAGATGACGATGTCGGCACCGGTAAAGGTGACTGCGTCATCGTAGAGGGCCAGAGCGCTGTCGAGCGTGAGGTCGGTTCCCTCGGTGTACGCGCCGGTCGTTGTGCTGAAGACGACCGTCGGACTGGCAGTGGCCTCTACCGTGACCGTGCCAGTGCTGGTGGCGTCGGTCCCTGAGCCATCATTATAGGTGACATCCAGCGCTCGATCACCGACGGTGAAGTCCGTTCCCGAGCCGCTGTGGTTGTAGGTCAGTCCGAGGATCAAGTCCTCGATGTCCGCGATGTTGGCGTTGGCGTTGAAGCTGACGACCAGGTCCTGACCGCGCCCATCCGTGGCAGTAGGGAAGGTTCCGATAACGGTGGACGTTCCAGAAGGGTCACGGATGAGATCGCCGGACTTCTTGCCATGGCTCAGCTCAAAGTTGCTGTCTCCCTTGAAGTCAAGGTACTCAAATGCGCTGGTGCCGGTTCCGGTATCCGTCGGGGAAAGAGCGACTGTGAGGGTCGCACCGACGCCGGTTGTGTCCGCATCGAGGGTGAAGTTTCCGCCGTCAAGTCGGACGCTGTTGTCTACTGAGCCGTCAACATAGTGGGCAGGATAGCCGGGCTGGACGCTCCCGTCCTTGTAGATGGGGACCTTCGTGGCCTGGGCATAGATCGGGTAGGTCGTGCCATCGGATGCATCTGGCCCGAGGTTGTTGAGGGCGACGGCCTGTGTTCCGCTGGCCGGCTGTACTTCCCCGGTGACAATGCCTTCTTCACCGCCAATGGCGTGGACGGCCGCATTCTCCTGACAGTCGTCTCCCAGGCACTCGCCCGACGTGGACTGCTGATCGGATTTTGGCGGCTGACAAGCCACCACCAGACCAGCAAGGAACACTGTTGCGATTTTGCGATGGATTCGGTTCAAACCACTCATCATCCAGCCTCGGAGACGGGGATAAATTATGCCAATCGGAGGATACCGCACGCTCCTCTCAATGCCATCTTATACGTATCTTAACAAGCCAAAAATCATGCTTAGCGGCTCACTTTAACTGCCGCACCACATGAACTTCGGCCTGACGCAGATCATCTTCTGGGGCGCTCTTGAAGAACCAGGCACTCCTGGCGAAGCAGCTGGATCTGCTCAGGCTCCATCCAGTCCCACTCTGAGAGGAACAGACCGGCCATGTTTCGACCCTCGACGACCGGATCAGTCGCATCATCGTTGAGGGGAGCGCGGACAAAGTCGAGGGTACCCGGACTCGGCAGCGGAGGATTTGGCGGGGGAGCGACTTCATCCTCGATGTCGTCGTACTCCACCTCAGCCTGGACCGGCTCCAGCTCCGGACTCGGCACATCAAATGCCCCGTCAGCGCCTTCGCTGTCTGGGTAGGACTCATCATCGTCTTCGAAGATGGGGTTGTCCAGCTCTTGTGTTGGCGGTCGCTCGTAGGTCTTGTACGGGAGCGGAACCGCCACTCCTTCCATCTTCCCAGGCTCTCGGAGGCGATCCGTAGACAGCCACTTGCGGATCGCATCACCCTCGACACGCGGAACCCAGAGACCGGCAGCCGCCTTGGGAAGCCGGGGGGCAACCGGGACCCACAGGTCGAGCTTGCTGTTCTGGACGATGGCGTTTTGTGCGCGCTCCTCGTCCTCGCGACGCATGAAGGTCTTCATGAAGGCCACGCGCAGCTCAAGCGGGAGCAGGCCGACGTCGAGCTGGAAGTACAGCTCCTCGCCGCTGTCGGTGATGATGTCGCGGAGGCGGGTCGTGCCGATCGCCATGATGGTCTTGGTGGTCGGTCGGGCATAGGTCAGCCGGCGGGTCTGTCGGCCAAACCAGATCCAGCCATACAGCTTGCTCGCCCGCTCCTGCGCAATCTTGACCGCGATCTGCGTCCGCTCTTCCTTACCCTTCCAGGCGCCGAGCTGATCGTGGATGAGGGAGAGCAACTGCGAGACACTGAGGACATCAGGCACCGTCACGGAGCCGAGAAGAACCCATCGCTCGACACCGCTGACCCGAGCATCGGCATCCATCGGACGCCCCCAGTCCCAGGACACCGTGTCGGTGCGCTCGAGGCCATTGAGGACGTCGATGTTGTCGGTGAACAGGGTGACCACACGGAAGGTCAGCTCGCGATCGGCTTTGTGGTAGGTCTGCTGACAGCGACCACACCACTCCCCTGGGAGGAAGTCCCGATCAGCAGAGTAGAGCTGACCGCAGATCTCACCCCAGAAGGTTGCGTTGGAGCAGGCCTGGACCCGTGACTCCTTGGGCTTCTCACCGATCGCGCCCTTGGAGCCCGTGGTTGGTGCAAGACTCAGCATGCTGTAGAGCTTGATGACCATCCGGCTTGGGCGCATACGGCGGTCGCGGATCCCGACGGAGGCCATGGCAGCGGAGAATGCCAGGAAGGCCCACATCAGACCCGGTATGTAGCCATCCCACATCGGTCGGATGAGGGTCCCTGGTGCATACGGATTGCCCGGAACTCCACCGATCTGACACGCCGAGGAGACATTCTCGGTCGCGATGAACGAGGTCAGCTCGACGACGCTCCCGGTCAGCTCCTCGCATGAGTCTGCGAAGCCCCCTGGAACAGTCGCGGCCATGATCCAGACAACGCCCAGGCCGAGGGCCGTTCCGATCACCGAGATCATCACCGGCGTGCGCCTTCCGAGGTGGAAGAGCTGGCGCGAAAACGCCCAGGAGATGAGGACCGCGAGCGCACCGAGGAGGACGGTGAGCTCAAGCGTGGTCAGCGGCTTGCCGACGGACGGGGAGATGAACAGCTTGCGCAGCTGCCAGAAGGCAATGCCGGAGACGGCATAGGGAATTGCGCCCTCAAAAGCCAGCTCCAAGCCTCGCCAGACACCCAGCGACTTCAGCGGATCAACGGCCACAGCTTACCCCATCGTGTAGGTAATTATTCACGTGCGGGAGGGATGACTGCGGCGTATGGTCCCGCGCCCTCGCGAGATCCGATCAGCTGCAGGAGCTGGGTCGCGACCTCATCCACAGACATGCTGAGCTGCTCTCGGAGCCCCCTGAGGAGACGCACACGATCCAGCGTGGTGCTCGGACGACTCATCAGGACCGAGCGTGCAGACTGCAGCGAGGCTGCCGCGACGGTCTGGTAGCGGGTCCAGTTTCGGCCGATGACCTGTCGGTCCCAGACTGCCCCTTGAGGCTCTGCACGCCAGACGCCCTGCTCCAGACGCTCAAAGCGCTTGAGGAGGAGGCCGATGGCTTCATGCTCTGGCTGCCAGATCCGCCGGATGTCCGTTGCCCAGTCCTGACCGTTCCCGACCGCCGCTGCAATCGGAAGGTAGTAAGGCCGGTCCGCAAGCCGAGGCTCGACGAAGCCCAGCTGGGCTCGGACCGTCTCGCGAGCGACCACGAGGCCACCCTTGATGCGGGCAGGAGCGACCTCAGGGAGGAGGACCAGCACACCACGGACTGCCGAGCCAGCGCGAGTCGGCCAGCGAACCCGTAGCTCCTCGTCGACGCGAAGCATGAACTTGCGGCCATCCCGGCTGGTGACGATCGCGGATCCAGGAGAGATGCGAACACCAGTCGACTGAGAGTCGGGTCGGCGGGTTCCCGGCGGACCGCCTGAGGCCCAGTCGCCCTCCATCTCCAGTCCGTGGAGGACCATGCCAGAGATGCCTGGCCAGCGCGCATCGAGGTACGCGGTGAGGAGTCGATCAGAGCTCGCCGCGATTGCCTTGAGGCTGTCCAGATCCAGGACAGCCCCTTCAGACGGGCGGAAGATGTGAAAAGAAGGAGAGGTCATCGGTCACCTGCTGGGAGCGCAATGATGCGAATCGAAGCCCACAGGGGAAGCACACGGAGCAGTACCGTGGGGAAGTCTTGCCCCTGCTCAATGCTGACAGCGACGTCTTCGTGCTTCAGCCCGAACGACTCGTCATCTTCCTGTTGGTAGCGAAGGAGTCCGCCCCCGATCCGCATGGGTGAGTTCGTCTCGGAAGTCGGGAGGTGCCCGCGCCCACCGTCCGACCGGCGAGCCCACCACTCCGCACTGCGGCAAGCGAAGACCTCGCTGGAGAGGTCCTCGGGATGCGCGCCGTGGGTGTCACAGTGAAGAAGCTCAACTCCAAGCTCGAGTCCGAGCGTTTCTTCGAGGATCTGGCGTGCGCGCTCAGGGGTGCCCCGGTGGGGATACCAGGTCGGCAGCCGGGCTGCGAGGCTCGAGAGGCGCTCGGGTCGGTTCCGATGAATCTCGGTTCCGATGCCAAACGCCTCGACGAGGACCGTGAGCAGTGCTGGAGTCGGGGAATTTGGCGCCCAGAGGTTTGCCTTGGAGGCAACCAACCACTCCACCCAGGAGAACAGCATCAGATAGCCCTCGAGGACCGTCGGCTCGCCGCGCTGCTGGGCTGCGATGGATGCATTCGCGAGGGTTGTCGGGAGGAAGAAGCCGTAGGGAATGTGTCGGTAGCGGGAGACACCGTCCTCGCCCTCGACCTGCTGGAAGGGACGGTCTTTACGGAAGATGGTCCTATCGACCCAGCCAAAGCCGCGGAGACGTCCGGAGGCCTTGGAGTGCTTGGTGGGTGCTTCCTCCTGGTACATCTTCTCCAGATCCGTCAGGCGGGCCTTGGAGAGGAACCACTCCAGTCGGTCACCCATCTTCCCTTTGAGTCGCTCAGAGTCACTGAGGATCTCGACCAGCTCATCACGCGTGAGCTGACCGGGAAGCGCGCCGGCAGCGGACTGGCTGGACCACTCCAGCTCAGCGGTGCGAAGCTTGAGAGGCTCGCTCATTCGCTCACCACCACCTTGACCACGGCTGCATTGAGCAGGAGCATGGCATCAGGCGGCGTGGTCTCGCGCCCGCTCTCGTCCCGAAGCGTTGGGAGCTGCGCGCTGCTGGTGCTCTCCCCGGTCAGCTCGACATCACCGAGCATGTCGGAGATGGCGAACGAGGGCAGCAGGACCTCCTCGTGCTCTGCGGTCCCGAACAGGGTCAGGGGCCAGAAGCGGGTCACGATGGCATTCCGGATGACGGGAAGCCTGCGCATGTGGCGCTTCACCAGCCCACGGACGACCTGACGCGCCCAGTCGAGCTTCTCCTCGGAGATGCTTCCCTCAGATGGACCGATGACCACAAGGAGGGTCTCCGGGCCAGCGTTGCTCAGAGCGTCGCGGAGCTGAATGATCTCTTGCTCTTGCTGAAGGTCGGTGTTCTGTGAGACGACCTGTGGCCACAGCGCAGTAGAGACCAGCGCACGCTCGGCGTGACTCCAGCAGCGCACCATCCATCCCCTCCCCTTCACACCGAGAGAGACCCGGATGAGACGCTCCCAGTCAGAGGGCATCACCGGGATGTCACCGCCGGCGGTGAACAGGCGATCGATGGCCTCCAATTCCTGCTCGCGGGATGTTCCGAAGAAGGTTCCGAGGGGATTGCGGACACCGCTGAGCGAGGGCTGACTGCGCGGCGGCTGCTCCACCAGCTCGATCAGCCCTGGCCCGATGTCACCCCGCTCGCCGTCAGTGCGGCGATACCAATTGAGGGTGACGATGTCCTTTGGACGGAGGACCTTCTGGAAGCCCTGGGTGTCCGCCGCGTTGATGGTCATCTCCCCGGCCGCTGGATCAAGCCGGACCCCGGAGAAGTCACGGATGGGCGCGCTGTCTCGGATATCCCCAGCAACAGAGAAGCTCGCCAGCGGGAGGCTCCGGATGAGCTGGGCGGCATCCGGAGGGATGCCGTGAGTCAGCAGGTGATCGATGACCTCGTGGTTGACGATGTCCTGGTACAAGAGGCTGACCGACTCTGGCACGTTGCGGGTCACGACAACCTCGCGACCATCGCTGACCGAAGGAGCATTGGCGACCATGACCGCATTCAAGAGGACGCTGAGCGGCCGGTAGTCTGTGGTGATGAGCAGCTCGCTGTGCTCGTCAGAGACCTTGATGTCCAGGGCGAGGACGAGGACCAGCCGGCGACCTCCTGCGGGGTCAGGGAGACGAAGCCGCCAGGCGACCTTGTGCGTCAGCGGGACCCGCTCCAGACCAGACTCCTGGCCGAGCCCGAAGACGCGGATCTCCTTGAGGTCATCTTCAGAGACATCCTTGAGGACAAACGCAACCCGGAAGTCGCTGCTGTGGAGCTCATGCTCCGTGAGATCGACGTGGATGTAGGTCTGCTGTGCACGGTCAGCAAGGGTTCCCCACATGCCCTGATCCAGAGCCTCTGCGACCCAGCGGGGCTCGAGGGGCTCTTCCGCCGGCTCGATGCCTCGGAAGATGGTCGGGGAGAGGTTCGCGAGCTTCTGATCCATGTGGGTCAGGGTGCTCCAGATGGCCTTGACCACACCGGTCGGAATCGGGGCAGCGTGGCGCTCCAGGACCGTCCGAATCGCGACGTTTTCAGGGACCCCAGGGATCAGGATGGTGCCGCTGCGGAGGCCGGGGAGCGGCGCGGTGCCGCGCAGAAGCGGCGGCAGCTTGCCGTTGTCAGCAACCCGGACCGGCGGGGTCCAATTGCTGTCGTCCATGGTTCCCCACTGGCCATAGAGGTCGGTTCCATCGGAGAGACCGCCGGAGACGGTCTCTTTGAATGCACCGCTGAGATCGATCCGGGCATGCAGGGCCAGACGCTCGGTCGAGATCTGCTCCGCCTCGAGGTGCAGCCAGCCGACCTTCCGCTCACCAAGCGACGCGATGGCGCTGTTGATGGTCTCCAGGAGGTCCTCTGCATTGCTGCTGAGGATCTCATAGCGGACCCACTCCTCGTTAAAGATGAGGCTCCGAACGCGCTCCTGTCGCCAGGCTTCCTGGGCACCCAGACCAGCGGCCTCTGGACTTCCACCGACCCGATACAGCTCTCCATCGACCATCTCTGTCATCGAGAGAATCCGGGCATTGCGGATGTCGTTCTTGGGCTCGACCGGGACGTACTCGAGGAGATCGATGTCCTCTGTCTGGATCGTGAAGAACCGCCACGGTGCCGGGCGGTCTGCCCCCACAGTCAAGGTGCCGGGTTCCGCCGAGTTGACCACAACCACGCCAACAGCAGGCTGGGCGGGAATAATGCTGCCGCCCATCATGTGAACGAACTGCTGAACCACAGAGAAGGGGTAGCGATCGAGCTGCTCCGAGAGCAGCTCGACCAACCATGCCGCCTGCTCCAGGATGATCCAGGCCGGATCAGTGGAGTCGAACTCATCTTGGTCAGCATAGTCAGGGTAGTGCTCGGCCAGGCGCTCGCGCACATCTCGGAGAAGCTCAGAACGGTCGAGCTTCAGCAGGCCGGGGGGTGGAACACGCACATAAACTCCGATGAGGAATCAGCGAGATGGAATCGGGACGGCCACGACACTCAGGGCTCAACAGTGGCCTCGACCGACATCATGCCAGCCTCGGTCTCGATATCCAATTCCACCTCAAGCCGCGCCTGTGTACCGAGCACAACAAGCGCGGACTCAGCAGTCGGGATCTGACGCTCTCGGTGTGTGTTGACCGTCCCGATGTCGGTCACGACATTCACCCGGCAGTCCTTCATATCGACACCAGGGAGCCACTGGCGCATCGCAGCCTCGAGCTTCCAGCGGGCCTCGATGACCCGCTGAGGAGTGGCGGCCTCGCCGAGAAAAGTCGTCAAATCGCAGCCGAACGCCGGCGACCAGGGAAGCTGTCCGGGGCGCGTCTCCAAGACCATCTGAATCCGCTCGACGAGTCCTTCCGGACCATCCATGTACGGTTTGCGTGTGCCAAGGGTCAGAGACGGGTGGAGAATACGCTTCATAGATCCAGGCTGGGTAGAAGTAAGGCCGGGCTCATCGAGCACCGGCCTGAGAGTATGCCACAGGTGACCAGGTCATGCTCCCTCAGAGAGGGGGCTCAGGTCATCTTGGGAAGACTGTTCGCCTTGAACGTGATGTCTGTGGTCAGGCTTCCATCATGGGTACGACGGTGCTCGACCTTGGTGATGATGAAGTCGCCAGCAAACGGCCACGCGGCATCCTTGATGGTCAGCTTCGCACTGCATGCGGCCTTTGGGAGGCCATGGCAGTAGGCGATGCCCTCGACAAAGTCCATCGCGGCAGCGTCGAGATCAGCCTTGCCCTTGGCCTTGGCGAGTGACTGGTTCTTGTAGTACGGGGACTCCATACCGCCGATGACCGAGACCTTCTTTCCAAAGGCCGACTTACCGAGATCCATCCCCATCTTGCCACCCGAGTTGGTGGCCTTGGGTGCCGTTGAGTACTTGACCTTGGTGTCTTTCGTGCCGTCCTTCTCGTGATCACCCCAGAAGACCTGGACCTCGTTGAGGTGGTCTTTGAGATTGGCGGTGAGGCGAATCTCTTGAAAGTCTACTCCCCAGGTAATCTTGACCGGACTTCCATAGGCCAGATCACGACGCCCGAAGTGCAGCTCCTTGGCCACCACCCGACAGTAGTAGTTGTGCTCGCGCGCGAGCCGCATCAGGAAGACGGCGTCGGTCTCGTTCTGCTGAAACGTGACTTCTGGCGTGGCATCGATGCCCTGTACCTTGGGTGTCAGAGACGGCTTGGCACGACCAGCGATGTCCTTGACGATCGAGTCGTGAGCCTTCTCCCAGATCTCCGTGATGTGCTCCGTTCGCATGCGATGGAGGTAGTTGACCCCGATGAGGGTCACCTGGAGCCCTTGTCGGCGGCGAAAGAACGACACCGCGATGATGTCCCCTTCCCGCTCGGTGTCCTTGGTTCCACCACTGTAGAGCTCAAGCTTAAACGGCAGTCCCGGCTCACAGGCTGCCATCATTTCCTTCGTAGCGGCCTCGCCAGGAAGCATAAAGGTCGCCGTCAGCCCATCAAGTTCACCGACCGCTTCTGTATAGGAAAATGCGGTGATGAAAGGCATTAAGGTGTCTTTACCATCGACCTTGAGCGTGAGAGATGTGTTGTTAGACATGCGTCACTGAGACTTTAGATTTGAAAAGTCTAAGAGATCAAGACGAGTATCAGCCGATTTTTTTGGAGCTTCTGTGTACGAACCGAGTGGTTTAAACTCGTACCCGGAGAACTCTTTGCCTTTCTTTCCGTATCCACCAGCGAGCTCATACTCATCCTTGGGTGCATTGAAGGACTGACCGATCATCTTGATGCTGACCTCAGCGCGCTTGGGAATGCCGCCGAAGTCAAAGAGGACGACCTTCGAGTCGATGCTGGTGACACCACCGAAGAACTGGAAGTTCCCCCACAGGAATGCCACGTAAGGCGGACGGACAACGTCCTTCTCCGTTTCATGCTTGCGGGGAATGGTCAGCTGGTGGAGTCTGGCGATGTCGTTGATGACAGTGCTGGTGTCTTCCTGGCCGAGCAGCGCAGCGAGACTCGATACTGGTGCCATCAGCGCGAGTGCTGCAACAGCACTCGGTAGAGGTCCCAAGTCTGGTTCGGTAGCGTCAAGCACGATCTCAAAGGAGAGCTCATCTGGTTTCGCACACTCCCACTGAATGCCGCCCCAGGGACCATCTCCCTTGGGCTTCGCTGAGAACCCTCCCTGGCGGGTCAATGAAAACTCTTTGGGGTTGTACTGAAATGTCCAGCTCAGCTCGCTGTTTTCCAGACAGACCAGCTTGGCCTTGATTGGCTCTTTGGCTAAAGGATTTTCCATGATTAAACCTCTTTATTAACGTTAATTTGGATACCTGTGCCTTAGGCCATCGGATTGGCAAGCATGAACATATTGTCGTATACGAGTGTGATTTCCTCTGTGGCGATCTCAGACGCCGATGTGCTCAGATCTGCTGCCTTCCAGTTCTTCGGCCAGCAGTGTGTGAGTGTGTACGCCCGAAACGGCGTTCCCTTTCGGTTCATGTGGAACAGGAAGACGTTGCGGCGAAACAGATAGCCGATCTGAACGGACTCAATCCAGGCCTGAAGCTTGTCACGCTTGACGCTTCCCCACTTCAGGGTGAGCTCTCCGCGCTTTGCCGGTCCATTGAACGGCATTAAATGCGGGCCAAAATTTCGCCCCCCCTCATTTATTTCATAAGGAGGAACCTCATAGGCGATGTTCGAGACCTCCGTAAAAGCCCCGAACGGATCCGCGCCGATCACGACGCGGAACATGTGTGCCACCATCGGCTGGTTGACGAGAAGGGCCTGCTGCGGGAAGAATTCGGTAAACATGGTTGCTCACTGCTCCGTGAGTTGGGGTTGTGTGCCGGTCTTGACCATCACTCGGACGGCGACCTGCTGGCACCAGGGCCGGACCTGTGCCGTCAGATCGACATAGAGTCCAGGCTCGGTACGGCTGCGGGTGACACCAGAGGAGACCACGGGTGCGCCCACGCCATTGGGTCCGACGATAATCCCGCTGCTGTAGAACGGCGCGAGCACCAGCTCGACGCTCGCTCCAAGCGCGGTCGCCTCGATCTCCTGAGCAGGTCGGAAGACGAACATGTCCGCCGCTTCGACCAGTCTCTGGTGAATCATCTTGACGGTCCGAACAGATGAGATGCTCCACTCCCCCAGCGGACGCCGAAACGTCGGGGCAGACATGATCTCGGCCTGGTCAGCACCAGGCTTTAGCTCAAGGACCGTGCAGGTATCTGCAATCACGGTGTCCAGCGGCGGAGGAACAGACCGACCGAGGCGGCTGGCGCGACTGCGAACAGTGTATCGACCACGACCGAGCGCGACCTGCTGACCGACGATGCCCTGCGTCACCCTGTTGTTGTGGTGAGCGAGGAATCCACCGACAGCAGCGCACCCCGGACGCCAGCCATGACGCTGGATGTCGTCGTGACCGCCCACCCACTGACAGAGTGCAACATCAGCGCCCGCGATCCCCAGTAGGATCTGGCGGTTCTCTTCGGGGGTACCGGGAACCATGTCCATCAATGCGGTCTGGTAATGATCGGCCCAGCCGGTTGCAAACCGACGGATGGTGTCTCGCAGCCGGACCATCCGCTGCCAGTTTGGGACCAACGCAGCGCGGTTGTTCGGCCAGGGGCCACCGGCATCCGGGTAGATGAGCACCGCGCCGGCCATCTGCGAGAGAAACGGCCCGAGGAGCTCAGTAATCTGAGGCTTGTCGAAGTCCCAGGGCATGCAGCCCTCAGACCGAACCAGCAACAAGTCCACCTCAGGGGCACCAGAATCGAGCACAAGCCGAAAGGCATCCAGGATGCGCGATGGGGTGCTGGAGGCAATGTGGGGGAGCGGCCCCTGCTCACTCTTGGCCGAGAAGCGGAGCTGCTCGACAGCCTCCGTCCCGCCGACTCGATGCCGGGTCATCCGGACCGTTGCATCGGGGTAGAGATCGGAGAGCCAGGGGGAATCCTGGGTCGCGATGCCAACAATACAGACACGCGGAGCGCTCTGTCGGGGTGACTTGGTGCGAGTCAACCCAACCTTCACTTCTACGCGTTTATCAAGGGCATTTGGCACCGCGTTCACCGCTCACTTTATATTGTCGAGAATCTTCTTATTGATCTGGCTAACTTGGCCTACCCACTCCACGCGCTCCTGATGTGGAAGAGCGAGGATCTCTGCCAGACTCCAGTGTAGATGGTAAGCGATAAACGCCACCTCTGTCCGGACTCTGTTCAGCGGATAGGCCACTGTCACCCCCCCGGGCCGGGCTCCTCGGGAGGCAGGTTGTCCTCTCCGTAGGTCAGCCTGTAGACGGCGTACTCCAGCGCACGGAGGTCCAGTGCGTGCAGACGGCCGATGTCGGCCATGCTGATGTTGGTCTTCTCGCCGATGCGGGTGACCGTCCTGGAGAGGAGGAGGGTCTTGTAGACGAGATCGTTGGGGTTGCGGTTGTACTGAGTCGACATGCCAATGAACAATTCATCGGCGCCGGTCACAGCACGAACCTCAGCCTCGGTCGCGAGCTCACCGGAGAGCTCGAAACCGACCGGGAGCTTGATGATCTCCCGATGGCTGGTTGGCATTGGGTTGGTCATTAGACTGAGAGCCTCCTAAAGTCGCTACTCTTGTTCAGTGTACCCGCGACCACCCTTCGGGCCATCGCCAGGAGTACCATAATCTGCTTCTGCTGGTTCATCTCTCCCACCGATGGGACCGGAGCCATCGCCGCCGTTTCGCGCAGCGGTCGGGTCATCGACCGCCGAGGGCGCATCCCATGACTCTTCGTTGGGATCGATGGAGCCCTTGCCGCC
>JAQXDW010000126.1 GCA_029251165.1 Myxococcota bacterium | reverse complement strand
CAGCGTAGAAGGTCGTGGTCACGCCCTCATCGACGCTTCCGTCGCAGTTGTTGTCGATGCCGTCACAGATCTCGGAGGCGCCGGGGTTGACCATAGAATTGGCGTCGTCGCAGTCCTCGCCCGCGTTGTAGCCATCCGCATCTGCGTCTGGCGTATCGAGGATTCCGCCCGTGTCGAGGAGCGCTCCTTCGTCAACTTTGTCGCCGGTTCGGCAGCCAAAAGTGAGGAGCAGTACGGCAAGAACAGATGAAGAACGCATGGAGCCATCTTACCCAGGATTGAGATGAACACACCCTAAATCTGAGCGCTGACGGATAAATGTAAGCAGTGCTGTAATGCGTTCGTTCAAGACTTAAGGGGCTAATTTTTACTGATTTTAATGGCAGCGGATGAACGGTATTCTTGTAGGTAAGGTCGGTCTTAGACACCTCAGAGGTTGGTCTTGGACACCTCTGATCGTGTGGATTGCTCGTGTCGATGGCGTCAGGTTCCCGGAGGGCCGGGTGAGCCGTACTCCGCAGGGGGCTGAGGCCTGTGGCCGGTTGAGATCTATTGACCACATTGTCTGCTGCTCTGATGAGTCGGATGCCCCGATGGGTGTGTTCTGTATCTCTGCGTGACGTCGTCTCGTAACTCGAGACTCACGGTGTGGGCTGAGCGTGGAGCCCTGGCGCGTTGAGGTGCGGTCAGTCGAGCTGGAGTGAGGCAGCGCGGTGTGCTGGAGTCTGAGTTGTGATGGTTACGATGAGTTGTGATGGTTACGATGGTTACGAATTGTGCTGGCTAAGTTCGTAACATTCGTTACGAATGGGTCTGGGGGCCTTCTGGGGCTCGCCATACATGACGTCTCCACATGGTGTTGTGGCTCTGCTCCGAAGAGACTCAGGCATGTAGTGTGCTGGGATTGGGCAGCCTTTCGATGTCTTATGTGGATCTTAAGGGGCCTGTACCCAGCGGCTCGGCCAGCCGTATAATCAAGCACGCCATCTCGACAGTGCTGCCGACTCAGGATCTCCTGATTCACGGTTACGGTTTGGTTATACCTGTGCCTTGGGGGAGTCGTGTCGATCCAATCCGGAGATGTGATCGGAGGTCGTTATCGGCTCATAGAGCCCATCGCGAAGGGAGGGCAGGCCGAGGTCTGGATTGCCCGACAGGATCCGTTTGAGCAGCGGGTCGCCCTGAAGATCCTCATCCCGAAGTGTGGTGTGCTGGGCGTGCAGCGGATGCACCGTGAGGCACAGGTCCTCGCAGGGCTCAACCATCCCAGCATTGTTCGTCTCATCGACTTCGGCGTGCTCTCTGGAGGCTCCTGCTTCATTGCGATGGAGTTCATCGAGGGGTGCCGAATGAAGGTGCTGCTCCGTGCACGAAGACACAGTCCGGCGGCGCTCTTGCGGCTGTGTGAGCAGGTCTGTGCGGGGCTGGAGGCCGCGCATCACCTGGGCGTGATTCACCGAGACGTCAAGCTCTCCAATGTCCTCATCCATCGACGCTCCGGCGTGCGCGAGCAGGCCCGCGTGGTCGACTTCGGCATCGCGCGTCTGATGGAGGGTGATCCTGGAATCACGTCAGACGGGGTGGTCCTGGGCTCGCCTCGCTTCATGGCTCCAGAGCAGATCCGAGGAGAGGCGCTGGATGCTCGGATCGACATCTACGCGGTCGGGGTGCTCATGTTCTGCTGTCTCGCAGGTCGCTACCCCTACAACGGCCGAACTGCGCACGAGATCATGCACAGTCACCTCCACGGGGCGCTGCCCAGGCTTCACGTCTCCGCATCCCTTCCCGATCCCGAGGGGCTCGTGGCGGTGGTTCGTCAGGCAATGGCCCGGTCACCGGAGGATCGCTTCGAGACCATGGGTGCGCTCCGGGCGGCGCTTCAGCGTCACCTGCCCGCGTCCTCTGCCAGCGGGCATCGGCGTCGCACCGCGCAAGGGTGATCGGTTACGAGGTGCTTCTTCCCTGGAGGCACCGTGAATTCCGTCACCGACGACCAGCTGATTGGCTTCTATGAGGCCGCGCTCGGTCCGCTCCACAACCCAACCGCCGACTGGCTCGCGGACGCCCTGGTGTGGCTGCGCAGGATCGTGGTCGCAGAGACGATGACGGATGCCGTCAAGGCGGCCATGGTCTGGACAGGAGAGCGCGAGCAGGTGGCAGCGGAGCTGGCTGAGAAGCTGCGGGCCGCTGCAGGGCATCCGGTACCCATCGCTGCAGCGCTCCCTGAGCGTAACCGTAACGTTACCCATGTTTTGGATGTAACCGTTGATACGGTGTCACGTGGCTCGCGATTCTCCAGCCGCTGTCAGAACCTCAGCGCGGCGACTGCAGCCCAGAAGCTTGGCTGCTCGCTGTATGAAGTCGCTCCTGGAAAGCGTGCGTTTCCGCTCCATGCACACTTCGGCACTGAGGAGGCGCTGTTCGTGCTCTCGGGCAAGGGCACTCTGCGCATCGGAGATGAACGGATCCCGGTGCGTGCAGGGTCTTATGCGTCCTTTCCGCCCGGACCGGACACCGCGCACCAGCTCGTGAACACCGGCAGCACGCCGCTCCGCTACCTCTGCATGTCCTCGGCTTCGGATCCCGATGTGGTGGTCTACCCGGACTCCGGCAAGGTGATGGCTGCGGCCGGGGGCTGGCCGCCGACGGTTCACGTCGTCGCTCGGGCGGGGGACCGCCTGGACTACTGGGATGGTGAAGACGTCGGGTAGCTGCCGGATGCTGCGCACGTGGCTCCGGGCTGAGTGTGGGGCCGCGCTGCGCGGTCTACCAGGGCAGCGAGACTGCGCGGACTTCCCAGGTCCCGTCTTCCTGAACCACCACGTGCGCGGTGTCTCCATCGACAGTCAGCGCCCGGAGGTGTGGGGTGTTCAGGCTGAGGCAGTCGACCTCGCCGGTGTGTGTGGCCCGGCACAGCGCTGCGCCGTCGTCCTGGACACTTCCAAACAAGGCGGTGTCTTTGTGCCACTTGGGAGCAATGTTCGGGAGCACCGTCCCCGGCTCGCTGATCGCAACGACTGGCTGCCAGGCCTCATCAGAGGTGCTGGAGGAGAGAAGGACTGCGGTGTAGTTGTCGCTGTAGCCGAGGCCCGCGAGCCAGCGAGTGCCGTCTTCAGACGCGGTGAGGGCAGGGCGCTCCAGCCGCCACTCATCCTGGTTCGGTGCGAGCTCGTTTAGCGAGAGGCGTGCAGACTCCGAGAACTCGCCCTGAGTTTCTGAGGCGATGTAGAGCTGTCGGCTGTCCCGAGCGGTCGAGATTCCGGGAGCAGCAGCGATGGCGCCGATCAGCTCGTTGCCGCTCTGGTACAGCGTCGGATGTTGGGGGAAGGTGATGTTTGACAGCGCCAGCTCGCTCTGCCAGCTGCCGCTGCTGAAGGTTCCGATCACCATGCCGATTGGCCCGAGGCTGCCGCTGGGGGAGGCGTGCTCGTTGACGTTGTTGCTCCAGGCGCCGGAGAGCTGTCCGGGGGCGCTGGCGAGCAGGGCGGGCTGCCACAGGGGGCTGACGGTCTGCTCTGGCGCAGCGATCTCGCTCCAGGTGCCGCCGGATCTCCAGAAGCAGCGCGGCACCCAGGGAGCCTCAGCGGCATTGAGGTCGACGGTCAGCTCACGGAAGCACAGCCAGCGCTCGTCTTCGTGGGCGGCCATCGCGGGCGCCTCAGCGAGCAGGGCATCAGGAGAGGAGAGCACGACCCCGTCCACCTCGATCTGGCTTCGATGCCAGTCGTCGTCTCGCTGGACCTCGACGGCGACCGAGCCACCTGCAGCCGCCACGGAGACCACACCCAGTGGCGACGGGACGTCCGTGGCGAGGAACATCTCGCTGAGGAACCGCCCAGTACTCATCGGCATCTGGGTGTCCAGAAGCGAGGCGATCGTCACGCCGACGTCTGCGAGGGTGACCGGCTCGTCGGTGCTCTTCCCCGCGGCAACATCTGGGCCGAGGACGAGCAGCGGCAGGTGGCGACAGCCCATGCAGGCATCGCCGTGGTCTCGCCAGGGGGGATCGGTCTCGGCCTCACGGTGCCGGCCATGATCGCTGAGGATGAACAGCCAGGCGTCCTCGTAGGCTGGGGTCGACTGCATCGTCTCCCAGAGGCGGACAAGCTGGCTGTCGAGGGCCTGGACGTGGAGGGGGTAGTCTTCTGCCTCGCCATAGTGGCCGGCGCGATCGACGGAGTGGAGGTTGGCGATGATGAAGGTGGGCTGGGTGGTGGCGAGCTGCTCCTGGATCGCCTCGAAGACATCCGAGTCGTCCTTGGCGGGGATGATGTCGCTGCCGTCTCGACCGACCATCACGAAGTCTGCGCCGCTCTCGTAGCCGCCGTCTGGCCAGAGGCTGTGGGAGATGGGCTTGATGAGGATGGTGTTGCCGGTGACCACCATGTCCTCGCGGGGGAGCTGCCAGTCCGCCCTCAGCTGCTCCATGACCGAGGGAAGCTCCGGGCGGTAGATGCCCGGCTCATCCTCTACGGCGTAGTTTGCCAGGGGCTGCTTCAGTCCGCTGGTCAGCGCACAGTGCGCCGGAGCGGTGATGGTGATGCCAGTGTTCAGCGCGGATGTGGCCCGTGCCCCCTGTGGTACCAGCTTCTCCCAGGTCTGGGGCATCATCTCCCAGGGGGCGAGGCCGGTTGCGGAGGAGGTTCGATCACCGAGCGACTCCTCTGCGCGGACACCATCCATTACCACCACGACCACGCGCGGGCGAGAGTCCTCATGGGAGGTCTGACAGGCCAGAAAGAAGGGAAGCATGTGAGACCGTATCGGATTGGTGGTGGGCTTGTGAGGCTTTCATAGAGCCGCTACACATTTCCCAGATCGACTCCGTCCCACTCTGTTTTGAGGTGCCCATGACTGCTCCGACTTGGAATCTAAAGACCATCTTCCCGGGTGGCCTACAGGGAGAGTCATTCTTGACGGCATTGTCCTCGGCGGAAGCTGAGGTGGTTGACCTCCTTGCGCGCGGTGATGCGCTCCCTGCGCTCCCTGCGCAGCGCTCAGAGTGGGTGAGCTGGCTCCTCGCGGTCGACGAGACCACTGGTCACCTCTGGCAGTGCAGCACCTTCAGCCACTGCCTGAGCAGTGCCGACACCAGCGACCGTGTCGCGGTCCGCTCCGAGGCGCGCGCCCGTGCTGCGATCGCTCGCCTGGGACGTGCCTGGGTCGGGCCGGAGGAGCACCTCGCACACGGCAGCGATGCGGGCTTCGAGGCGCTTATCAGCCAGCCAGAGATCGCCCACATGCGGCCGATGCTGGAGAAGATCCGTCGCAACGGCAGCCTGCTGCTGCCCCTGTCGCAGCAGCAGCTCGTTCGGGAGCTTGCCGAGGACGGACTCTATGGCTGGGGAAGTCTCTACGACCGGATCTCGGGTCAGCTCAAGCTCGAGATCGACGGAGAGTCGATCGCGGTGGGACAAGCCAACAACCGACTCGGCAGCACCGAGCAGGCCACCCGAACCGCTGCGCTCTCCGGTCTGGAGTCCGCTTGGAAAGGCCGGGAGGAGGACTGTGCTCAGTCGCTGTCGCACATCGTCGGCTGGCGGCAGGTGCTCAACGATCGCCGTGGGGTTGATGAGCTGGCCGACACCCTCGCTGCCAACCGGATGAGCCGAGAGACCCTTGAGGCGATGATGGCCTCTGCGGCACGCCAGGCACCAATTCTCAAGCGGTACATGACCGCCAAGGCTGGTCTGCTGGGGCGGGAGAAGCTGGGCTGGGAAGATCTGGCTGCGCCGCTGGCGAACCCCAACAGCGCGCAGACCTGGCAGCAGTCCCAGGCGTTTATCCTGGAGCACTTCGCCAGCTACCACAGTGACCTCGCTGACTTCGCGACCAGCGCCTTCGATGACCGCTGGATCGAGGCTGAGGACCGCCCCGGGAAGCGCCAGGGTGGCTGGTGCGCCAACGTCCCGATGACCGGCGAGAGCCGCATCTTCATGACGTTCGGCAACACCTTTCGAGGCACCGTCACCCTTGCCCATGAGCTGGGCCACGCCTACCACAACTGGGTGTGTCGGGATCTCCCTCCCTCGCGCCGCAAGATCACCTCGACCCTCGCCGAGACGGCCTCGGTGTTTGCCGAGAGCCTCGTCCGAGATGCTGCACTGAAGGCCGCGGACTCGCGCGCCAGCCGTCTCGCCATGCTCGATGCTCGGCTGATGGCGGGGGTGAGCTTCTTGATGAACATCCCCGCTCGGTATGCCTTCGAGCGTGCCCTGTACCCAATGCGCCGTGCGGGACTGCTGGATCCGGACGCCCTGACCCAGACCATGCTGGACTGTCAGAAGGCCGCCTATCAGGACCACTTGGAGAGCTGGTACCCCCACTTCTGGGCCAGCAAGCTTCACTTCTTCATCGCTGGCCGGGCGTTCTACAACTATCCCTACACCTTCGGCTACCTGTTCGCACAGCTGGTCTACCGCAAGGTCCGTGCGGATGGCGATCATGCTGCCTACGTGGCACTCCTCCGCCGCACTGGCTGGGACGATGCCGAGCCGCTGGCGAAGGAGTGCCTCGGACTCGATCTCACCCGCACCGAGACCTGGGACCTCGCAGCAGAGGGGCTGGAAGAAGATCTGGAGGCCTTCCTCGCGGAGATCTAAGCTGTGACGCCGTCTCTCCAGGTGCGTTGGCCCGGGTTCATACCGAAGTTCCGGGGAACCGGGGTGCCTGGAGGTCCTGGATCGGCGGCGCTCGGAGGATGTCCACCAGCTGAACGATCTCGTCGATGTAGCCCTGGACCTCGTCCTTCTTCATGCCTGAGCCCTCGATGGTGACGCGCTGGTTGTCGATGCTGGAGCCTGGAAACGGGTGAAGCACAGCCATCAAGGCGCTGGCGACGTCGGGGTGCTCCCAGACCACCGGCATGCCCTCAGAGCCGACGAACTGCAGGCTGCGACCCAGGACCACTCCGCCCTGGGCTGCGGCGAGCTTCGGCGCGACCGCCTTGCCGGTGTTGGTGATCGAGAACCCGGCGGGCAGGCTGAGGTTGTGGCGGGCGAGGATGCGGATTTTCTTCTTCTCCAGGTGAACCGCGAGCCAGATCCGGCCCCGCTTGCCGGTCAGCTTTGGACGCTTCGTTGCGGCGTCGGTCTCGTGCAGCAGTCCGAGGCTCTTGGCGAACGCCTCGATCTTCGTGGGCTTGGGTCCCTCGGCCTCCAGCTTCCGTACCCGCTCCTGGAGCAGCTTGGAGCCGACGAGGACCGCGATGCTCAGGCCCCCTCCGACGATGAAGATCGGCGGTATTCCACGGTTGCTGTTGCTGCCGTCGGGAAGCCCGCCGCTGAGGGCCACCGCGAAGACGGGGCCGACAAAGACAATGATCAGCCAGAAGATTGAGAACCCGCCATAGCCGCCGCTTGATCCGTACACTCCAGCTCCTGCGCGCTGAGATAGTCCTAACTCACGATCCTGGTTGTCTGGAGGTGAGCATGGGCCTGCGTGATGTGATCAAGCGACTGATGGGCGGCGGTGAGCCGGAAGATGAAGGCGAGCTCATCTCGGAGGACCTTGTCGTCGGAGAGGGCGATGAGGCGGTCAAGGGCAGCACTGTCAGTGTCCACTACACCGGCTGGCTCACCAGCGGACGCAAGTTTGACTCCTCGCTCGACCGGGGGCAGCCGTTCTCGTTTCGAATCGGTGCCGGACAGGTGATCGCGGGCTGGGAGCTGGGGGTCGAGGGCATGAAGGTCGGCGGGAAGCGCAAGCTGACCATCCCATCCTCGCTGGGCTATGGCCGACGCGGCACCGGCCCGATTCCCGGCGGCGCTACGCTTGTCTTCGAGATCGAGCTGCTGGGCATTCGCTGAGACGAGGCGCGCAAGGCGCGGGGCTCCTTCGAGAGTGTGTCCTGTTGCCGTCGAGCGACACTCTCTGAGGCTCGACGAGCCCTCTCTCCTGGCTGGACTCAGCGGACGGTTCGCTGCAGTGCTCGAATGTACAGCCGTGCAGCCGCACCCCCGTGCTCTGCCCCGGTGGCTTGCCGCTGGTCGCGGGCTGCTGTCCTGTGACCGGTGAGCCCTGAGTGGGCTGGCTGACAGCGGCCGCATCCTCAGAAGCACGGTGCAGTGGGCGGAGTCTCGCCACGCCCCAGCATGTCCTGCGGTGGCTACTGCGTTGCTGCGGTGTAGAACACCCCGAACGTGCAGGGGAAGTTCACGTCGCGCGCGACCTCGAGCAGCGCGCAGCCGGCCCCATCGCAGCTGAGGTTGACCTCATGGACGCCCTCCATCGCATCCGGGGAGTACAGCACGCCTCGGGTGTCCATGCTGGTGCGCAGGGTGACGGCATCCTGGGAGTTGACGGAGTCGCTGACCGCCGCGCAGTCGAACAGGTCACCGCCGACCGTGCAGTCTGCATCGTCTCCACCATCGAGTCTCATCGTGAAGCTCGTGCCGAGTCGCTCCACCTCAAAGCCGCTGCCGATATCGAGCATGTCGATGAGGTTGGAGCAGGTGTCGCTGGCGATGTCGACGGAGGTGTAGGACCAGTCACCGTTGCGGGGCTTGACCGTCTCCTCGGAGGGCATGCCGTCGTACTGGCTGAGCGCTGCGTCGAGCTCAGTGGTCGTGATGTTGCCGCTGGAGCAGCCGACGAGCGTGGTCAGGAGGAGGAGTCGGTTCATGCCAGTGGCTATCAGCAAGATTTGTGCCTGCACGTCGCGGGAAAAAATACAGGAAATACGGCCCTTAGGAGACGCTCAGGGTGCGCGCGCGCAGAGCGCGCGCGCACCCTGAGCGCATCAACCCTGAGCGCATCAACATGGTGTCTCTCGACCGTCTCCCCGGCGGCGCCTCGATGCCGCGAGCAGGGCGCGACAGATGGCGAGAGTCAGGATCGTGAACTAAACCCAAGAGGTCTTGTTCGTCATCGACTTCCACTCTGGGAGTTGGTATCCTGGAGACTAACACTACCCTGGAGCGTTCATGAGACACATGATGATCCTGGCGGTGCTGCTTGCTGGCTGCGATAGCAGCCTCGGAGACGGCAGTGCCGACGATGCGGGAATGCCCGGTCTATACAACCAGGGACTGCCTGGTCTGTATGATGAGGAGGGTGGCAGCGGCGGTGACGCCGACGGCGACGGCTACAGCAGCTCTGAAGAGCAGCAGGCTGGCACCAACCCGAACTACGCGCCCAGCCATCCCTACACCGGCGGCTACAACGTCGGCTATTGCGAGAGCGAGCCCGTGCCCACCGGGCCCACTGGCAACAACGGCTACAACGACTCCTACGTGGAAGGAGACGTGGTGGAGAACTTCACCCTCACGGATCAGTACGGTGAGGACGTGGAGCTGTACTCCTTCTGCGGGCAGAACGTCATGCTCGCGATCGGTGCCTTCTGGTGACCCTCCTGTCAATCTCTGGCCCGTGAGGCTCAGACCACTCAGGATTCATACGGCGAAGCTGGTTTCCAGACCATCGAGATCGTGACCGAGAACAACAACGGCGGTGTCCCCAGCCAGGAGGAGCTCCAGCAGTGGGCAGATGCCGGCGAAATGGAGACCGTTCCAGTGCTCGCAGATGCTTCCGGCATCTGGGTTCAGTTCGAGCAGGACTTCTACATTCCCACCATCGTCCACCTCGGTCCCGACATGACCGTGCTGTCCATCGATGAGGGAATCGCAGACCCGGGCATGTTCATCGACTGATCGCGGCAGCTCGTCACACAGCAGCTCGTCACACAGCGCCGATCCATTGGGTCGGCGCTCGTGCGTTCTGACCTGGACTCTGCGCGCTGTCGTCAGCCGTCGTTTCGTGGTCGATGCCTTGGTGGACTCGAGCCGGTGGGCTGTGCGCTCGAAGAGCGGTCCTCACTGCACGACGAACCCTGAGGGGGAGCCCAGAAACGCTGACGGCACAGGGACGCGCTATCATCGTGTGTATGCGCACATCTCTCCCCGCCCTCTCGTTGCTCTGTCTGGTTGCATGCGGTGGAAGAGACACCGGAGTCTCGGCGGACACGGAGGATCCCATCGTCATCTCTGATGCGATTGTTCTGGGTGCGGTGCAGACCTGTCAGGCTCCGCTGCCTGGTCCCTCCTGGACCGAGCGCGGCGAGGCGCTTGGGCTGGAGGGCGCGCTGGCGGAGCTGGGTGACCACAGCGCTGGTGGAGCGGTCGTTGTGCACGACCTCAGCGGCGATGGTCGGCAGGATATCCTGCTGTCCTACGACGACATCCTGCGCGTCTATCAGGGAGGCGAGGGCGGATTTGAGTCAATCCTGGCAGAGCCACAGGTCGAGTCGTTCTTCTTGGGGCTTGCGGACCTGGAGGGGGAGGGGCTTGAGGCGTTGATTGCCTCTCGGGCTCCGGAGAGCATTCACCTCCGCGACGGAGTGGTCCGCACGCCACTCTTCCTGGGGAGTCCATGGAACCAGGACTTCGAGCCTCCGCCGCTGATTGGACTGGTCCCGGCGGATGCGGACGGCGACGGAGTGATGGATCTCGCTGGGCTGGCCCACTTCGCGGAGAACGAGTCCGATCGGATGTGGTGGGGACAGGGCGAGCACTCCTTCGCGCAGGATGGCGAGGCCATCGATCCTGCTCTGGGCACCCGGATGGCATTCGATGCCACATGGTTTGACTGGGACATCGACGGAGATCTCGACCTCTATGTGGTCAACGACAAGGGGCCTCAGTACGGCCCAAACCAGCTCTACGTCAACGACGGCGGCAGCCTGAGCGATGGATCTGAGGCGTGCTTCTGCGATCTGGCGCTCAGCGGAATGGGTGTCAGCTCGGGAGACTACAACCAAGACGGGATCCCGGATCTGTTCATCACAGCGACCTCAAAGAACATCCTCCTCACGAACAGCGGCTCTGGTGCGTTCGCCGACACCACTCAGGTCACCGGCGCCAACACCCTGGTCGACGAGTGGCAGATGGGCTGGGGGTCGACCTTCCTTGACTACGACAGCGACGGCGTCCTGGACCTGCTGGTGGCTGGCGGTGATCAGTACCTCGAAGATGACCCCGTGCCGGTCCGTGAGGACCAGGCGATCAGCCTCTTGGCCCAGCGAGATGGCGTCTTTGTCGAGGTCGCTCCAAAGCTGGGGCTGGATGAGATGGGCTCCTGGCGCTCAGTGGTCGCCTTTCATTACAACGACGACGGCGTGCTGGACCTCTTGATCACGGATGTGCGGAAGCGTCCCGTGCTGTTTGTCTCCGATGGCTGCACGGAGGCGGGCTGGCTGACGATCGATGCTCCTTCCGGAAGTCGCATTGAGGTTGAGGCTGGCGGAAGCATCCAGACCCGCTGGGCAACCACCCACACCGGCTACTGGGCCTCTTCCAGTCCGATCACCCACATCGGCCTGGGGGAAGCCAGCACTGTCGAGCGCCTCACCGTGACCCTTCCAGATGGCACGGTCCTGGAGCAGGCCGACTTCGAGCCCCGGCGTGCCATTGTTCTCAGAACGGAGTGACGGGAATCGTTTTTCTCGTCGGGAATCTGTATTCTGATATTTTAAAATTAGCTTATTAGGTAATTTTTCGCGGCGTGACCTTGAAGCTCTGGCCGAGCAGTGGTCAATTCCTGCCGCTCCAGTGGGAAATTAGATTCCACACATTGTCGTCGAAAACCAAGCTTCAACCGTTCCTGGAAAGCTGGCACGGGTCCTGCATGTGTAGTTTGTGACGCTACCGGGAGCCGGTGGTGACCGAGGAGAGAGCCTGATTG
>JAQXDW010000125.1 GCA_029251165.1 Myxococcota bacterium | reverse complement strand
CGACGGCTATCCCCTTGGTGAAGACTGCGATGACACCGATGCCGCGGTAAATCCCGGCGTCAATGAGGACTGCGAAACCGTCCACGATGACAACTGCGACGGCGAGACCAACAGCTGGGACGCCGATCACTGCAGCGCCTTCTACCAGGACCGCGATCTCGATGGCTACGGCGACACCGATGTGGGCTCCTTTTGCGCCTGCGAGCCGAAGGGCTACTACATCGAGCCGAACCCCGGTGACTGCGACGACACCGATGCTGACGTCCACCCCGATGCTGAAGAGCTCCGCGGCGACGGCATCGACAACGACTGCGATGCCACCACCGTCGACGATCGCTTCTCCGTCTCCAGCGTCGACGCCAGCTGCGCCTGCGGTGCGATGTCCACCGCAGGCGTGGACAGCGCTGGCAACCTGATGGTCGCCTACTTCAACGCCACCACCGGCTCCATCCGCTACAACACCCGCAGCGCTGCCGGGACCTGGGCTGGTGCACAGAACACCGGCATTACCAGCATCTCAGGGGAGTGGCTCCACGGCGTCTACGACAGCAGCGATGACTTCCACCTCGGCTTCACCGTCTACGACACCACCGCCACCGAGCTGCACTACATCGCCTACAGCAGCTCCAGCTGGGGTACCCAGTACATCGTCGAGGACTACGCTCTCGCGCAGTCATATGACGTCGGGTACTTCGTCTCCGTCGACGTCGACTCCTCGGATCTTCCCCGCTTCGCCTACTTCGACAACACCTTCGGTGCGCCGATGCTGAGCGAGATGATGAGCAGCACCAAGGCCGACTACTCCGCCCTGGAGCTCTCCAGCTACGGCACCGACGGCTACTACACATCGCTGGCCGTCGACAGCAGCGATGCCGCGCACGTTGCCTACTACGACGGTGAAGATGACGAGGTCACCTACCGCCTCCTCGACTCCAGCCTCACAGAGGTGGTCGCCTCTGGCGGCATCGAGACCGCCCTGGCGCTGAAGTCCGATGACACCCCATGCATCACCTGGTACGACTACGTCGGCGGCGATCTGGAGTACGCCTGCCGGACCGGCACCGACACCTGGGCCACCCAGACCGTCGACACCACCGGCTACGTCGGCGACTACCCGGCCCTGACGTTCAACACGTCCGATGAGCCCTACATCGCCTACTACGACTACACCAACGGCGATCTCAAGGTCGCTCACCACGACGGTGCCTCCTGGAGCACACTGACCGTAGATGCCACCGGTAATGTCGGCCAGCAGCCAGCGATCACCATCGACCGCAGCGACGTGGTCTACATCAGCTACTACGACTTCACCAACGCCACTGTGAAGCTGGCGGAGGGCTACTGAGCCGCGTGTCACACACCACAGGGCTGAGCGCATCGGTCCTGGTAGCGGGTTTTAACAGCGCCTTGTCGAGGACAGGGCACAATCAGGTCACATCACGAATAGACTGACCCCTCGGAGGATCCCATGCGTACCCTGAGCCTTGCCCTCTCTCTGTCGCTCCTCATCGGCTGCGGCGACAAGGATGCCCCAGAGGAAGACGACGAAGAGGTCACCGACACCGCGCCTCCCAGCGGCGTCGGTCTCGACGAGGACGGGGACGGCGTGACGTCGGTCCTAGACTGCGACGACACCGATGCCACCGTCGGCCCCGACTTTCCAGAGATCTGCGACGGTCAGGACAACGACTGCGATGGGCTTGTCGACACCGACGACGACTCCATCACGGACGCGGTGATCTACTACGAGGACAGCGACGGCGACGGCTACGGCAAGGACGGCGTCGAGGTGCTCGCGTGCAGCCAACCGGGCGGCTACGTCGACAACGCCGACGACTGCCTGGACAACGACACCGACGTCAACCCCGATGCCGAAGAGGTCTGCGGCGACAAGTTAGACAACAACTGCGACGATCAGGTCGATGATGCGACCGCCGTTGATGCACTGGTCTGGTATCAAGACGCAGACGAGGACGGCTTCGGCATCCCCGACAAGACCACCACGGCCTGCGAACAGCCCGAGGCGTTCACCGACAACACCGATGACTGCAACGACGACGATCCAGCAGTCTTTCCAGACGCGACCGAGTACTGCGATGACCTCGACAACGACTGCGACGGCCTGATCGACGGGGATGACGACAACGTCTACAACCTCCGGACCTGGTACGAAGATGCCGACAGCGACGGCTACGGCAACGACACCGTCACCATCGAGGCCTGCACGGTTCCTGACGGGTACTCCAACTTCTCGACCGACTGTGACGACACCGACGACACCGTCAGCCCGAACTCACCAGAGATCTGTGACGATCAGGACAACGACTGCGACAGCACCATCGACGAAGAGGACAGCGACCTCAC
This sequence comes from Myxococcota bacterium, assembly GCA_029251165.1. Taxonomy (GTDB): domain Bacteria; phylum Myxococcota_A; class UBA796; order UBA796; family UBA796; genus JAQXDW01. Next base: position 11,253 of record JAQXDW010000125.1, on the reverse strand, counting down.
CGACGCCATTGACTGGTACGCCGACAGCGACTCCGACGGCTACGGCGACAGCGACGACACCACCGCCGCCTGCGAGGCCCCCAGCGGCTACGTCGAGGACGACAACGACTGTGACGACGACGACAGCGGCATCAACCCCGGCGCTGTCGAGGAATGCAACGGCGTCGACACCGACTGCGACGGCTACACCTACTGCATCCCCGGCCTCGACGAGAGCGGGCTGATCATGAACGGTGCTGCGGACAACGACCGCGCTGGGTACGCCGTCTCAGGTGGCGGCGACATCGACGGCGACGGTGCCGGCGATCTGATCATCGGCGCCTACCAGGAAGACTCCGGCGGCACCAACGCCGGCGCGGCCTACATTGTCCTCGGCAACGCCAGCGGCTCCCTGTCTCTCGACGATGCAGACGCCATCCTCACTGGCGCAGCAGACAACGACTCCGCAGGCTTCGCGGTCGCCGGAACCGGAGACGTCAACGGCGACAGCTACGACGACGTCATGATCGGTGCCTACCAAGAAGACTCCGGCGGCACCAACGCCGGCGCGGCCTACATCGTCTTCGGTCCGGTCTCGGGCGAGGTGTCCCTCGACGATGCTGATCTCATCCTCACCGGCAGCGCAGACGATGACCGGGCCGGCATCTCTGTCGGCTGGACCGGCGATGCCAACAACGACACCTACCTCGACCTGCTCGTCGGCGCAGACCAGGAAGACTCCGGCGGCAGCAACGCCGGCGCGGCCTACCTCATCTACGGTGGCGCCACCGGCACCCACAGCCTGGCGGATGCGGACCTCGTCCTCACCGGAGCGGCCGCCGATGACAACGCCGGCATCTCCGTCGCGGGCGCGGGCGATGTCGACGGAGACGGAAACGACGACCTGCTGATCGGCGCGGACCAGGAGGACTCCGGCGGCACCAACGCCGGCGCCGCCTACCTCGTCTACGGCGGAACCACGGGCTCCCACAGCCTCTCCTCCGCAGATGCCATCCTCACCGGAGAGGCCGCCAGCGACTACGCCGGCCACAGCGTCTCCACAGCCGGTGATGCCAACGACGACGGCTACGACGACGTCATCATCGGAGCCTACGGCAACGACGAGTCCGACAGCAGCGCAGGCGCGGCCTACATCGTCTACGGACCGTTCTCCGGGACGATGAGCCTCTCAGATGCCGATGCGATGCTGGTCGGTGAGATCGCCAGCGACTACGCCGGCTACTCCGTCTCAGGCGGCGGCGACATCGACGACGACGGCTACGACGATGTGGTCGTCGGCGCGTATGGTGACGACATCACCGACAGCGCAGCCGGTGCCGCGTATGTGCTCTACGGGCCATTCTCCGGTCAGAACAGCCTCAACACTGCAGTGGTGAAGCTGGTCGGCGAGACCTCGTTCGACTACGCCGGGTTCTCGACGGCCCTGGTCCAGGATGTTGATGGAGATGGGGCAGACGATGTGCTCGTGGGTGCCTACCAGGAAGACTCCGGCGGCAGCAACGCCGGCGCGGCATACCTGATGATGAGCTGGTAGCCGAGCGCGTTGAGCCAGCATCGTGCGGCTGAGCGCGGGCGCGCTGGGGTCAGTCAGGGAAGATGACCGGTGGTCCATCGCGGACCGCCGGGAGCATCCCCTGCCCGCTCAGTGCGTGGCGCGCGCCTTGGCTGCGGCGGCCTTCCGTCCCTTGCTCAGCAGGGTGTCCAGCTCAGCGTCCACTGCCATGTCGATCTTCTCCTCAACCTTCATCCGCTCCAGCGCATCCTGGAGCTGCTGGGTGGCGTCGTCGGAGTTGGGGTTGGTGATGACCCGCTGGTAGACCTCCTCCAGCGTGTCGGTCATGGCGAGCATCTTGGCCTCGACCTCCGTCGCTCGGCCCCACAGGGTCTTGCGGCGCGCCAGGATGCGCTCCAGATCGATCCTGGCCTTCTCCAGACGCCGACGCTCCGTGGAGTCATCGAGCTTGTCGAGCTGCCGATTGATGGCCTCGACCCGCTTGGCGATTCCGTCTTCGTCGACGTTCTGCCAGCGCTCGGCCATCACCAGCCACGCCAGCCACAGCCCGAGATAGTCCACCGTCGCATCGTCCAGCCGCTCGACATCGCGCTCGGACATCGCCGTCTGCCGGTTGCCGGCGATCTGGTTCAGCGACTCGACCCGCTCTCGCATCCGGTGGTAGGCGCGCCAGTGAAACTGCCCCTCTCCGGTGTCTCGCCGCTCGATCTCTTCGACGAGGTGCTCTCGGCTGTTCTGCCGACGCTCGGCACGCTTGCGCTTCTGCACCGCCGCCTGAAAGATTGGCGAGGACGGAATGAACAGCGCCGCGATGGCCTGAACCGCCGTGAAGAACAGCACTGGAATCGCAGCGATCCCGACCCCGAGCGGAATGGAGAGCAGCGCCGCAACGGTGAGGGTGCCGAGCAGGCCATAGATGCTGGTCGAAGAAGTGACCATCTCCTTGAGGTAGGAGATCTCACCCGCCTCTGTCTCAATGCGCTCCGAGTGGCTCACCGCTCCTGCCCGGATTCATGAAGCTGATGGAGGATCTTCTCACGCATCCGCATGGCCTCGGTTGAGCGCCGCCACAGCGGAGAGCGCGGGCGGGGCTCGCTGATGTTGATGTCGATGGCGAGCCGGGCGGGCCGGGTCGAGAGCACCAGGACCCGATCGCCCAGGGCCAGGGCCTCGTCGACGTCGTGGGTGACGAAGACGATCACGCAGGGCTGGGCATTGAACAGCTCGATGAGGAGCAGCTGCATCTCTTCTCGGGTCTGGGCATCCAGCGCACCAAACGGCTCATCCATCAAGAGGATCCGGGGCCGCAGCACCAGGGCACGGGCCAGCGCGACCCGCTGGTTCTGACCACCGGAGAGCTGACTGGGACGCAGATCAGCCTTGTCTGCCAGCCCGACCGCCTCGAGAATCTGATCGATGCGCTGCTTCTGCTCCGCCTCGGGAACCTTGTTCTTCCACAGCGCAAACCGAAACGGCAGGGCGACGTTGTCTCGGACGGTGAGGTCAGGGCGGTTGGCATACCGCTGGAAGACCATCACAGCGTCGTCGTGGGGTCCGTCACAGCGGACCCCGTTGATCAAGACCTCCCCCTCCGTCGGGGTCTTCACCCCGATCGGACGCACGCCACCGAGCATGCGGAGGATGGTGGACTTTCCGCAGCCGGAGGGGCCGAGGAGCATGGTGATGCCGGGACGCTCCAGGGCAACGCTCACGCCGTCAACGATGCGGACCACACCCTCCCCCTGCGGGGCGGGGTACTCCTGGACGATGCCCTTCAGCTCGACATGAATGGAGGAATCTTCGCTCATGCCTCAACCTCCCAAGGGTACAGGGCGTTCTTGAGCCAGGTCATCGCCGAGTAGGTGATGAGGGCGAGAAAGACGATGACACCAATCCCCACAAAGACCTGATCCATTGCAGAGAACCGCCGCGCGTTCTGGATGAGCTGGCCGAGGCCCTTCTCGGCGTTGATGTACTCAGCGACGGTGATGTAGGTCCACATCACCGAGATCGAGACGATGATCGCATCCGCAATTCGCGGCATCGCCATCGGCAAGACCGAGTGACGGACCGCCTCAAACGGGGTGGCCCCCAGATCTCGGGCAGAGATCCAGTAGGTCCGTGGAACAGCCTGGACAGCATCTCGAACCATCGGGATGAGGTAGACGATTGCTCCGAGCACCAGGAAGACGATCTTCATCGCCTCTCCGATGCCAAGCCACATCACCAGGATCGGGTTGATCGCGACAATCGGGGCGGAGCGGAAGGGATCAACCAGCGGGGAGAGCGCGGCGTTGACCCGGGGCGAGGAGCCCATCAGCATTCCCGCTGGAACCCCTAGGCAGACCACGATCATGCCGGCAACCAGCACGCGGCTCATCGACCAGATGGTCGCAGTCAGCAGGAGGCTCTCGCCACGGTCGGCATCCCAGGCCAGATGAACGAACGCGCTGGCGACCGCCCAGGGCGCAGGGAGCTTGGCGGGTCCGATGATCTCCAGGCCGCTCAGCAGCGACCAGACCAGCAGCACCGAGACCGCAGCACCAATCCCCAGTCCAGTGCGGAGGTTTCTGGGAATTGGCTCGTAGGGATTCCACATGCGCTCAGTTCCCAGCGGAGAGAATCGCGAGGCGCGTGGAGCGATTGGCGGCCTGGCATTCCTCGAGGGTCAGGCCCTCACTGTCCGGGTTCTTCTCGTCACACAGCGGCTTGTCCGGACCGTTTCCGACCACCACAAAGCGCTCGGCCTTGAACTCCCACTCGTTGACCAGGTAGCTCACCGCTGCCTCGGCGCGCTGCTTCGACAGCCGCATGTTGGTGCCACGAGAGCCGGTCGAGTCGGTGTTGCCAGAGACCTCGAAGTAGGCCGATCCGTTGTTCTCGATGAGGGGCACCATCTCCTCGTCGATGGTCTGCTGGGCACGCTTGGTGAGGTCAGCGCTGCCGGTCTTGAAGTTGACGGTGACCGGCTTGGTCAGGAGCGCCTCGGAGGTCGCGGCGACGTCGCGATCCTTCTCCGAGAAGGTGAACTCCGGCTTGGCAGCTTCCGTCTGCGCGCTCGGGGCGGCGGCAAGGAGGCGGTTGATGAAGCGATAGTCGAAGGAGTTCTGGGGATTGATGACCGGCGAATTCGGGTTCGCCAGCGCGCCAGCTCCTCGGTAGATGCCATCAAACCGCTTGTAGACCCGCTCGTAGTGGTTCGTTCCACCGGCGAGGCCGAGGATCCGGGCGTTGTCTTCCAGGCCAGTCCAGACGAGGCTGGAGAACAGGTTCTTGACGAAGGCATCGCCTTCATCACCCGCCAGGAGCTTGAAGAACTCTTCGTTCTCGGTCAGGGCACGGACCGCATTGTCCGGGTCGGCCTCCGCAGCATCAACGCCGGCCATCCAGCCGCCGACAAAGCCCTCAAATACAGCCTCATTCGCCGGGTTGTCCAGGTGTCGGCTGTCGCAGACGATGACATCGTAGATGAGGTTCGTGGCGGTGGCCGTGGAGTAGATGACGTGGGCACCGGGGGTGTTCTTCACCGCCAGGGCGAGGTCTGGATCCCAGAGGACCGCTGCATCCACTGCACCCGCGGTCAGGGCGGCACCGACGCCAGCAGTACCCTCATCGACGTTGATGAACTTCATCTTAATCGAGTCCTTCTTGCGCTTGGAGAGCGAAGAGTTGTCGATCGCATCGATGAGCATGCCGTGGGAGGGCGTGAATTCCAGGAGAGCAACGCTCTTGCCCGCGAGATCCTCGATGGACTGCACCGACGGGTCTCGGGCGATGACCGCGTCAGCCCCCTGGGTGTTGTCCACCACCATGACCGCCTTGGCGTCGTAGCCGGCGTTGCGGAGGTTGGGATGCTCCTGCGCCCAGAAGTCGCTGGTCCGCCAGGCACAGTGGGCCGTGTCGCTGCCAAAGATGGTGGGAAGCGGCGGGATGTCATCCTGGATGATGAACTCCACGTTCACACCCTTCTGCGCGAAGAGCGAGCCGGCCTGAGTCGTCAGGGAGTTGCCATTGGCGACCAGCGCAGGAGCGTAGCCGTGGAAGCTGACGATGGAGACCTTCAGTGGGTTTCCGACGCTGCCGAGCGCACCGCTGCCGCTGCTGCCGCTGCTGCCGCCGCTGCTGGTGGTGTTTCCGGTGACCGGATCTGTGACCGGATCCGCGTCGCCGCTGAGCACAATGTCCTTGAGGCCCAGCTGCCAGGCGGCGGCGGCGGTGATCGAGAGGATGGTCAGGGCGATGAGGCCCTTTGCAAGCGGTGTAAGCTTTGCCATGTTCTATGCTTCCTGCGCTGCCGGAGCAGAGCGCTCCGGAGGATGTGAGGTCAAGATTCTATATTGCCAAAAGTAAGGGGAATTTTGGCAATACGTGCGATTTCGTTGTCGAGTCGGGCACGCTGACGTGCAGCGGCATCTCGACTGGACTGGAGGGTGTGGGTGATCTCAGCCTTCTGAGTCGCGACCTGCTGGATCTCCTGCTGGAGCATCGTCTCCAGCTCTGCGATCTGCTCCCGGATGGTCGCGGTGGCCTGCTCTAAGTACGCCTCTGCGGAGGCGATGTCGGTCTGTGCCTGGGCATCCGTCGCGGAGAGGTGGCTGTCGAGCCGGGCCTGCTCCTCGCGCAGCGCACGGGTCTTGCGCTGCGCATCGAGGATGACGTCGGCGATGCTCCAATTGTCATCTGCGGAGTCCAGCGCCAGGACTGCAGCCTTGCGGGAGGCCACAGGCAAAGCCTGGAGTCCATCGAGCATCTTGAGCAGCTTCTCGACGGGAAATGGGGAGTCCGGCACTCCGGAGGCCATATAGATCTCCGCGAGGCTGTTCTCAGCAGCCAGCGCACCCACTGGAGCAGATCGGGGCGCCGACGGCGGGGCAACCGGGGTAGCGTCGACGGCGGGCGGAGACGACGCCGACGTGGCTGCGGAGGCGCTGCCGTCGCTGGCGGCCAGAGCCTCCTGCGTCTCGCGGAGAATACGCTCGATCTCGTCCTCACCGACGGGCGCTCCCCCTGACGGAGAGTTCACATTGGAACCTTCTTTTTTTGAAGAGCTCGTCTCGGATTCGTTGAGTTCTACGAGTCCGACCTTAGCGAGGGCTCGGAGGAAGCTGCTCATGTGACCATTACCTGCATCGCGGTGCCCGAGAGTACGGACGCCGTCCGGGAGGGTATTTCACCAGCTTCTCGGATTCAACGCCAGCCGAACCGCTATTTGCGCCCGAGTCGGCTCTCAAGGTGTGCCATGGCGCGGGTCATGGACTCAGAGATCTGGGCGTTGACCATGCCCTGGCCCACCGGCAGATCGAGGCTGACCCGAATTCGGTAGCGCAGCTCGGTTCCGCCCTCGACCGGTCGAAGGGACCACTCCGCCTCGTTCTGCTCAAAGGTGTCGCTGCTGATGAGGGTCTGCTTCCAGCCGCTGGCGGTCGGACAGCGCTGTGCGACGTAGTAGATCGAGCTGAGCAGGCCGCGGGTCTTGAAGGTGGACTGCTCACAGGAGCCCTGGCGCTCCTGAGAGACGATGGTGGCGTCTCCGTGAAGCGCCGAGGCCTCTGCTGCGGTGTCCAGCTCCGCACGCACTTCCCCCTCGGTGGCAGAAAGAACAACACTCATCATGACGGATCCATCGGGCTGAACGATGGGCTCAGTGGCCTGAGCGGTCAAGGTGGAGAGAACAACGAAGAGAGACATCGGGATGCTCCGCGAACCAGGGTGGCGGGGTCACAAAGTGGAACACGTTTCATTTAATGGATTAAATACATCCTTCCACTGATTTTTACGGTTTCCGAACCCTCCAGCGGCTCATGACTTCCTTCCAGCTATGCGATCCTCTCAGAATGGATGAACGCTCCCAACGCATCGTAAAGACCGCCATCGATCTCGCTGAAGAAGGAGGCTTTGAGGCTGTCCGACTTCGCGACGTTGCAGCGCATGCCAAGGTCGCCCTCGGAACCGTCTACAAGCGCTTCCGAAGCAAGGAGGACATGCTCGTCGCGGCACTCGCGATGGAGGTCGGTCGGCTCCAGAGCCTCATCAACATCACCCCGCCGGTCGGTGTCAGCGCGGAGGAGCGGATCCGCAGCCTGTTCTCCACCCTGACCACCATCCTCGCCGCGCGTCCGAAATTCAGCCAGGCCGTCATCCGCGCGGTCGCCTCTGGAGAGCCGGAGATGGCCGACAAGGTCCTCCGCTTCCACTCCCAGATGGTCACCCTCATCGTCGGCGCAATCAACACCCCCACCGAGCCAACCCTCACCGAGGACGAAGCGAAGCTGCTGGCGCACATGCTCCAGCAGATCTGGTTCGCCGGACTGGTGGGCTGGATGGGCGGACTGCACGAGCCCGATGAGGCCGTCCGGCAGGTGACCCAGGCCGCGCGGCTGATGCTCGCCGGGATGCAGTCATTGGGCGAGGGCGCTCTGCTCAGCGAGTGAGCCCAGGCCCGATGCGGCTACTGCATGGGAAGCTCGTGCATGTTTCGACGCAGCCAGGTGTCCCAGCCCGCCCATCGCCCCGACTGGATCTCCCCGTGGATGCGGAGACCGGGGGGCTCGATCGTGCCCCACAGCACGGGCGGCGGCCCATTGGGAACTCCAAACCAGTGGGGTGACGGCTTCGCGCCCTTCCAGCCTGGAAGCTGTGAGAACAGGGTCGCCAGCGAGGACCAGTGGCTCTTCTGGAAGGCAGCGAAGTTAAACCGATAGACCCGCTCGACCCGGGTCAGGACCGGGATGGGTGCACCCACCGCAATCTCCAGGGTACGCTGGACCTCATGGGCAACGCGACTCCACCGCACATGCGGTCCGGTCTCCGGCTCAGGCAGCCGAGCGTAGCCAGCCGCATCGAGCACCATCTCAGCGGCAATGGTGCCGAACTGCGTGTTGACTCGGGTGATCAGGCCCTCTCGCATCGGCTTCGGCCATCGTCGAAGGTCGAACAGTCCAGAGTGGATGTTCGGTGCGCGCACATCGTAGAATTCACGTGTCTCCATCGCACATCAGCATATCTCTCTCTACAGTGCCGCCATGCTCTTCATGATCACACTGCTCCCGCTTCATGCCGCAGAACAGATCAACACAGTCGGAATTCTCAAGCGCGCCGCCCCCGATGGTGGCTGCCGTGATGCCTGGTTCATGGGGACAGAAGTAAACAATCCGCACCAGTTCTGCGTGCACATCGCCACGATGCCCGCAGGACTGCAGACGATGGTGGCGGGCCTGTATGATGAAGAGGTCTCCGTTGAGGGGCACCTCGACAGCGGCGCGGTTCGCCTCACAGGACTCTCCACCGAGCTGGCGCCGCACAACGGGACCCGACCGACGCTGGACTACCACCTCGATCCGGTCACCTCCACCCGCAGCCACGACCTCGGGGCCCGGCTGCGCGAGAACCCCACCGCCCGGATTCGGATCCAGCCCCCCACCAATCCAGCCCTCATCGAGATTATCCTCCAGGGTGTGCCGATGGAGGCCAATGTTGCCAGGCTGATGGAGGACATCCAGTTCATCAGCGGGAGCGCAGTCCTCACCCCGACCGCTCAGATGCTTGGAACCACCCTGGTGCTCTCCATGCCCGCGCCTCCCCCAGGCCAGCTCCTTCGGATACAGCCCACCCATGGAGACGATCTGGTCGGCGTGCTGACTGATGGGCTGTTCGGCGGAGACCTCGGCTCGCTCTCGATGACGCTGCTGCTCAGCCCGATCACATACGATAGACCTTGAGACGGACCTCGGAGGCACACGATGAAGGCAATTGTCCTTGAAGCAGACTGGCAGCCGCGCGCGGACTACCCAATCACCCAGCTGGAGATCGACTCTCAGAAGGCCACCATGGCCAGTCAGGTCTGGCGGAATCCACGCTATGCCGAAGCCGTCGTCTCCGATCCCACGCCCGGCCCACGGGATGTCGTGGTCAAGGTGAGAGCCTGCGGTGTGTGTGGCTCCGATACCCACTGCTACGAGACGGACGATGAGGGCTACATCATCTTCTCTGGCCCCGTTCAGCTCCCGGTCGTACCTGGCCACGAGTATGCCGGAGAGGTGGTCGCCGTCGGGAAGGAGGTCCGCGAGCTGAAGATCGGCGATCTGGTCGCGGCTGAGGGGATGCTGAACTGCGGCTCCTGCGAGGCCTGTCGCACGGGTCATCCCAACCAGTGCCCGTACCTCGACATGGTCGGCTTCTCCAGCCCCGGTGCCTATGCGGAGTACATCGCCGTCGAGGAGCGGTTCTGCTGGAAGCTCAACGGCATCGCAGAGCGCCTCGGAGATGCCCAGCGTGCCCTGGAGATCGGGGCTTTGGTCGAGCCGATCTCGTGTCCGTTCAATGGCATCTTCGTGGCTGGCGGCGGGATGCGTCCCGGCGATCACGTCGCAGTGTTCGGCGCCGGTCCGATCGGACTCGGTGCGATCGCGCTGGCACGGGCAGCCGGCGCTGCCACGGTCATCGCGTTCGACGTCTCCGATGAGCGGTGCACGCTCGCCAAGGCGCTGGGAGCAGACGAAGCCCACAATCCAATCACGCTCGCCCAGAACGGCACCTCTCCCTCCGAAGAGATCCGCCGACTCAGCCGAGGGTGGGGGGCAGACATCCTGGTGGAATGCGCCGGGGCTGCGCTGAAGACGATGCCAGAGATCGAGAAGTCATTCGCACCCGGCGGCAAGATGATCTACCTCGGCCGAACCGGCGAGCGCGCTCCGGTGATGCTCGACGTGCTCGTCTCCGGCGCCGCGTCCATCATCGGTGCCCGTGGACATGCCGGAATGGGCTGCTTCCCACAGGTCATCCGGCTGCTGGAGCATGGGCGAATCAATGCGGAGGCGATGATCACCGCGCGGCGCCCGTTCACAGAGTTCATGTCCGCGCTGGATCAGAGCTGCGCGCGGACTGACGGCAAGATCATGGTCCATTACTGAGTCCAGCACCGCTGGCAGCCCTGCGGTGACTGCTGCGGCCGCATGCCCAGGCTGACATGCGACCGCAGCAAGTCTCCTCCGCGAGCGCCGCTGACGAGCCGTTCTCGGCACAGCACCCCCGACGCGAAGGGCTACAGGCACGCACGGCGTGAGAAGGCGTGCTGGCAGTGAAGGGGATGAGATTGACTGTTCACTGGTGCGGATTCCCGTGGGGCACGGCTCGCCAGCGCACCTCAAGCGAGTGTATCGCCCAGAATTACTGGAGCTTGAAACCGCGATGATCCACAATAGTCCCATCAAGCAGATAGATAAGAGAGAGTGAACGTACCAACTGCGTGCCGTGCTCAGCGGCCGCAGGAGTTCAACACTCAGCAGGACGCTGCCGAATGTGGAGACCAACTCCGCAGCGGAGCAACACCCAACACTCCCTGAGCAGAGAGCGCACTGCGCCCCCCTTGCGCATCAGCGGTCTTGTTCAGGACATCTCCTCAGCGAATACGATGCCACTGAAGGTCGCCCTGCCCCAGCTTCGCGGCCCGAACATCGCCCAGACTCTACGCTCTCCATCGGAACGTTCAATGCGCTACTCCCCCCTGCTCGCCATACTCCTCGCCGCTTGTCGGAGTGAGAAGCTCGAGACCGTTGACACATCCAGTCCAGTAGAGCTTGATGCGTCAGGTGCGGACGCGGACGCGGATGGCTACGACACATCCGAGGACTGCGACGACGCCAATTCTATGGTCAACCCCGGCGCCTCCGAGATCTGTGACGGCATCGACAACAACTGCGACGGAAGCGTCGATGAGGGCGTGACCACGACCTTCTACGCTG
>JAQXDW010000104.1 GCA_029251165.1 Myxococcota bacterium | reverse complement strand
ACACCAACCGACAAGTACACCAACCGACAAGTACACCAACCGACAAGTACACCAACCGACAAGTACACCAACCGACAAGTACACCAATCTTCCTGCGGAGTTCCGGGAGGTTGCCCACCGCAAGGGTCCGGAGCTAAACAAAGCGTGGGACACGGTCCGCAGCACCTTGAACTGCTCGGAGTCCGGACCGATTTGCTGTCGCTGACAGGAGATACAAGCGGCCTTTCTCGCTCTCCCGTCCACACCCGCTGGATCCGTCTCGACGACCGCGTGGTGATGAAGATAGACAGCCTCGACGCTGTGGCTGGAGCCAAGATCCGTTGAGAGTCACCGCCCAGATCGAGGGCCAGATTCACTGACGCGCGCAGCGCCATGGTGGGAGCACCCGAGACACGGAAGAAGGAGAAGACACAATGCCCCTGCCCTGGCCCGAAGACACTCTACCGGTGATGCTGGCCCCGATGCAGGGACTGACCAACCGAGGCATCCGGGATGTCTTCGCAAATACCGTCAGGCCTGACGTTGTGTTTACCGAGTTTGTTCGGGTCAAACCACGCTCAAAGAGACTGATCACCCAGGCGGACCTTGTCGAAGCCTGCACGCCGAGCGCAGATGTCCCCCTGGTTGTCCAGGTCATCGGCAGCGCAGAGGACGGCGTGGTCGAGGCCACCAGAGAGCTGGTCGCCCGGGGTGTCCAACACATCAACGTCAACATGGGCTGCCCCTTCGGGCGGATGACCTCGGTGCTCGCGGGCGGCGGGATGTTCAAGCACCCAGAGACCATCGAGCCCATGCTTGCTCAGCTGCGGGCGCTCGTGCCAGGCTCACTCTCGGTCAAGACACGTCTCGGCATCGAAGACCCACGCAAGATCTTCGAGGTGCTGCCAGCTTTTGAATCGGCGGGGGTCGATTTCATGATCATCCACTCCAGAACTGTGAAGCAGAAATACACGGGGGGAGCTGACCACGACTTGACCCGGGAGCTGGTCGAGACCAGCGCTCTCCCCGTGATCGCCAATGGAGATGTCTGCGACGAAGGCCGAGCAGCACAGGTCATGGCGCACACCAACGCGGCGGGCTTGATGCTCGGCCGAGGGGCCATCTCCGACCCACGCCTCTTCGAGCGAATCCGCGGGAAGGCGCCCGCGCGCCCCAGTGGGCAGGCCCGCCGCTGCGAGCTGGCAGCGCATCTCTTCGAGGTCCTGCGGGCCTATGAGGGGCTCTTCTGTGGCGACGCGCAGGTGCTGTCAAAGTTCCGACAGCTCCTCGTGCACGTGCCAGACCCTGAGCTGGGCAGGTGGATCAAGGGACTGAAGAAGAAGAAGAGAGCCACCGAGGTGCTCAATGCTCTCGCAGCGGACCTGGCCTGATACGGTCTTTATACCGGACAATGTAGTCAGCATTAGAGTCCTGGCCGCGCCAGACGCAGAGCGCCTACACCCGCCCGCCTCTCGCTCGATGGCCACAACCGTGAGGGTGTGCCAGCAGTCAGGGCCCGGTGGCGCTCGGCCCGGATTTCCTTCTCCTCGACCAGAACGCGCAGCCACTCGTCGCTGGTGAGCACGCTGAAGCCTCCATGCGGAACAGACCGGAACGAGAAGGGAGCAGGAAGCTCGACGTAAGCCCTAAGTATCGTTGACAGACCAAGCCTTAATGACCGCTCCCGGAGCGATTATGCCGGGGTGTCTGACTCCCGCCAACTACTCGGAAAACCGGCCAGAGGAAAGAACCTCAACAAGCGGTGCGAATGGTTTAACGACCGGGGAGCACCACATGTGGGGAGAATCACTGTAGGAGACAACGGTCTCTTACTTATTCCGATCAGCTTCACGGCGGCTTGGATATACGAACAAACACTATACGATATAGCATAGCTAAATCGGTATTTATTGCTTGACATGAACACCACTACAGTCCCAACGTTGTTCTCTGATGTGTCTTGGAGAACACCATGCCCCTCACTGTCGAAACAACCAAGACCACTGATGTGAGCACCGTCACCGCTGCGCCGATGGTTGACGATCACCTCAGCACCACGATGAGCACCGACAGCAAGCAGAGCCTCGATCAGAGCCGAGCCACCAACGTGACCGGCTTACTCGCCGATCCAGGTCTCTGGGCACCTCAGGGCCCTGGAGACAAGAAACGAGAATCATTCCCCGGGGTGTCCGACTCTCGCACCGGTAAAGGCGCACCAGGTGACAGCTCCATCGAGATCGCAGATGCCACCGACGTCGTGCGGCGCTCCAACGTGGCTGCGGCGAACGGGGGCGATCCCTTCTGGGACTCTGTCAATGGTGACTCAGACAAGCTCACCCTTCCCAGCGGCAGAAAGCCTGACGAGTGGAGTCGAGGCATCATCCTGGTTGAGGAGACTCAGCCAGACGGAACCTCAAAGAAAGTGCCCAAGATGGTCGGCTCCGGAGCGAAGGACGTCGTCACCAAGGTTGGCAAAGACGGCACCAAGCGTTCCGTCGATGGAGACGCCAAGATGGCGGCTGATCTCGATCTTGGTGACATGAAAGCCTACCGCAATCGCCTCATTGCAGACTTTGACTTCGGCGGCGTCATCGCCTTTTACTTGGAGAAAGGAGGCTCAGCACGGCGGGCTTTCCTCAATGACATGCTCGCAAAATATGCCCCCGAAACCGAACCCGACGACCCCAAGCAGCTCAAGATCCTTGCCCTGAGCGAAGAACTCTGGAGCTACGCCACCAGGGGGGCGGACTCGACCGGCAACACAGACATCGCCCAGATGCAGGGCATTCTGTTCGCCATCGACTCCGAGATCGTCAAGACCTCAAACAGCAACACACGCATGTCGAAGGAGACCTTCACCCTCCCCGACACCGACATCACAATTCCCATCGGCGATGGCGTCCATGGGCGGGCCACCACCCTCACCACCCGCCACCTCCTCGGAGTCGTAGAAGGCGGCAACGATGAGCTGGAGGGCTATGATGAGAACTTGGCATTCATCGACATCAGCGGGTCCATGGCGAGCGAGATGAGCCAGCTCGGCGGGCTGATGGGGGCCGGCAATGTCTCTGGTGAGGTCGACCTGATCACGTACCACGACTCCGGCTTCTCGGCGCAGTACACAACTCCACCGTCCAACAAGACCACCACTAAGGAGCGCGCCGAGCACCGCGCGCTCTTCGAGGACTACAAAGAAACAATGGTGGCCTACCAGGTCGTCGTTGATGCACTGAAAGATGCCAACACCACCGCGAACCAAGAACTCAAGATCACCCGAGGCAAGGATTTAAAGGCTGCGCGCAGCGCCTTTATGAGCTTCCACGACAGCCTCACCGGTCGCACACCGAGTGAAGCCGCCAAGGTCCTGGCCGAAGCCGGCGAGGACACCTCCACCGACGAAGCGTTCGATGCCACCAAGAGCGCGAAGTCCATCCACGAAGGAAAGGTGTCGATGCGGGAATCTGGCATCGATGTGGTTATCGCCCATCTCATTGACCGTCCGACACCCGAGACGATGCCCAAGAAGCCGTTCAACAAGCAGATCCTGATGATGACCGACGAGCAGGATGCCAAGCCGAACAAGATGAAGTTCCTCAAGCGCATGGCAGACAAGCACGGCTACACCGTCCGGATTCTGTTCAGCTTGCAGGTCGGCGGACTGGCCAAGACCTTCCAGATCATAGAGCTGGACGAGATCGATCTCTCCGACATCTCCAAATACAAGGTCAGCGCTTCGAACGGAAAAGAGTGCTTTGACTGGAGTATCGCAGCCACGGAGCAGAAGGCTGAGGTGAAGAAGTGGTCTGACTACACGCGGAGCTGACGACCCTGTCCTCCGTTATGGATGACTGCAGCCGATTCATCGTTCACCACGAAATGCGGGTGGCAATGAAGGAGGCCGATGTGAAGCGAATCCTGCACCGTGCCGTCGAGAAGTCCCCCAGCGCACCCCCTCGGATGATCAGCGACGACGCTCCCCAGTTCATCGCCTGGGACTTCAAGACCGTCATCAGAAGGGAGGAATCATGTCCGGACTGCATCGTACTATAAAAAATAAAGGCCCAGTACCGATAGACATCAAGAGACGTAGACACCGGCTTAGATTCGTCTGTTGACCTCGTTTAAGCTCTCGTATTACCGAAGTACAAATCACAGGCTTCGTGGTCAACCACAGTGAAATCGGCTTCACAGCGCAATCGGTCGCGCCGCACCCTGTACTCGGCTGGAGGGGCCGCACAAGCTGGTCTTCAAGCAGCGCGATGCCAGACTGGAGGCCGCAAGGTGTGGTCGAGCCCCCAGAGGCAACCACTTCTCGGTTCCCGCGGCTTCGCCCTGTGCTGATTTCCCCAGAATCGCTGGTATAGCGCACCTGCTGGATGTCTTCCTCAGACAACGAGACGGCTGTGAACGGGGAAGTCAGCACAGGCCCACCACCCTTTCTCAGCTCGGTCGCCAGTGGGCCGCTCTCAGGGGGACGACTCACTCTTCCTGGTGCCTTCTTCCGTACTCGTCGTAGCGGGAGATGCGAAGAACTGGCTCACGACGGCATGGAGCTCGTTGTTGGTGAATGGCTTGCGTAGGAATTTCCACCCTCCTCCGGCAAACGAATCTCTCGTAGACTGGTCCAGAGCAAAGCCGGAGTACACCAGTATGGGAACCTCTGGCTGAATTTTCCGAAGTCGAATGAAGGCCTCTGCCCCTCCCATGACCGGCATCATCATGTCCAGAATGACGAGGTCGGGGGAAGGGTCCGCGTTCTGAAATTGCGTGAGCGCATCGGCACCGTCCCGCGTTGGAATGACCTTAAAGCCAAAGCTCCGGAGGGCCTCCTGCATGACGGCACGGACCATGGGATCGTCGTCGACCAAGAGGACACATCGAGGAGACAGGTCGGGATACTTCTCGCTTTCTTTACGGACAACAGCAGCAACTGGTGCTTGGATTCGTGGGAGCTTGACCACGGCACGCGTGCCCTGGCCGACGATACTCTCGAGCTCCAGCGTACCGTTGTGGTCTTGAATCGTTCCATACGCCATCGAGAGCCCGAGCCCTGTGCCCTCTCCAGGGGCCTTGGTTGTATAGAAGGGCTCGAATGCACGCTGAAGACTCTCTGCATCCATCCCCTTCCCATGATCGATGACTTCGATCTGCACCCACGTCAGGGACGTGACGCCCTCGGCTGCGGTCGAAGAGGTCGGATGGATCGCCAGCTGGAGCGTGCCGTTGTTATTCATCGCATTGATCGAATTCAGACAAAGGTTGAGCATCACCTGGGACAAGAGCTGCACATCACCCTTCACCCAGCATGTCTCGGCTGGACTGCTGTAGCGGACATCAATCCGCCCACGGTGGGAGCTCTGGACCAGCTCAGCAACGTCTTGCACCATTTGGTCGACACAGAAGGGCTCATCTTCTCGCGCGCCCTTCCGGGCAAAGAGAAGCAAGTCCGAAGTGAGCCGTCCTCCGCGCTGAGCGCTCAGAATAATTCGCTCGGTGTTCTTGGTGAACGTAGAGGAGTCTCGCTGGAGAGTCTCGGCGGCTCCTGAGATGATCATGAGCACGTTGTTCAGCTCATGGGCAAGGCCTGAAGCCAGCTGTCCCACGGCATCCAGTTGCTGGGTTCGAATGGCGATCTTTTGAACCTTCTCCCGTTCCGCGATCTCTGCACGCAGCTGCTGGTTGAGCGTCTCCAGGTGCTGAAGATGCTGAGTCTCGCGCATACGAAGTCGATCGAGAAAAGAGACCGCCCAGACACTGACCAGTGCAGCGAGCCAGATGCCCGCATTGCTGGAGACCCAGGTATAATTGGTACCAGTGGCATCGTGCCCCATCATCCAGGCGTAGTAGAAGACCGCTACCGTTCCAAAGCTCAATGCGGCCTGCCAGGTCTTCATCGGCAAGACCAAGGCCACAGTGAAGAAGGTGAGCATGACCATGGTCCAGTAGGGACTCGATGCCCCACCTGTCATCTCTGTCAGCAAGACGACACCCGAGCCTGTCCAGACACAGAGGACCATGCCGATGGCTGTGGCATGGTGGAGCGCGATGCGTGTCCAGGTAGACCAGAACAGAAGACATGCACCCAGAATCCAGATCACCCTCACCTGGACCAGAGCGGCAATCGAGCCCTCGACCATAAATGGATCAACTGCGGCAAAAGTAGTGAATGCAAAAACGGCCATGCTCGACAAGAGCCGTATGGCACCAGTACCTGCGGGACGAAGAGAGAAGGCCGACATGAGGGGTCCGTTTGAATCAGACCCCATTATGGCTGGAACTTAGCGTGAATTCAGCCGGAGAGATCAGGCCGAGCGCGCTACCTGGTGCTGGAATCTCATGGGATAGACCGAGCCAACAAGCGCGGACAGCTTATCGCGCACTGACTTCATTGATCCTGGCTCGCCTGTGAGGTTGCTGGAGTACACATGAATGAGCAGTCATTGCGCCAAGAAAAGTCCAGATAAGCGATTATTTAGCCATTACTCACCGGCCACCATCCTCAAAAAAGGCAGCGAAGCTGATGGCCCCCAGGCGGAGCACAGAGTCCCACACCGACGCAAGCGATTCGCATGCGCTGAAGCACACACCACCGGCTCGACTCCCACCGCCATCCCAGCCTCAGGCCCACCGTTCTCAGTGGGTCTTTGTTGGTTGTGGATGGACAGTGTTGGTTGCGGATGGGCAGTCGCTGCAGCGCGGCACGGATGCAGAGCAGGCGAGTCCTGCGGTGTCGGCGGAGGAGCGGGTCGCAGGGTGCAGAATGGAGGAAGAGGAGTAAACCGTCGAATCGGAAGAGATTCACTTGTCGGTTCAGAAGGTTCTGAACCAAGCCATACAGATGTCGGCCAGCTCACCGACATGCCCCCCATGTCGATTTTTTAAATTGATCTCAACATAAACTCAGCCCTGACTAATTCCGATGCCAGCCGCTGGGCAATTTCCAACGAGACACCCACACAGATGCTGCAGGTTCTCTCTGAATGCTCTCCACCACCCCAGCTCCGCGCTTCACACTTCGACACAATCCGTTCACGAGACCGCAACAGCGGCGCCCTACCTTGCTCACACTGGCGGTGTCGCCGTCAGCCTGACCAACCCCAAGGAGACGCCATGTCCGCT
The DNA here is from genome assembly GCA_029251165.1 of Myxococcota bacterium. Taxonomy (GTDB): domain Bacteria; phylum Myxococcota_A; class UBA796; order UBA796; family UBA796; genus JAQXDW01. Next base: position 25,661 of record JAQXDW010000104.1, on the reverse strand, counting down.
CGGATGCTTCCCCTCACCCTCCTCGCCCTCCTCACCCTGTCCAAGCCCGCACACGCGGCCGAGTCCAGACTCGAGGCCACCTACCATCGCGCTGCCAGCGCCGGCTACCGCATCGGCACTCGCGCGCTGGATGCCGTCGACGCCAGCCCGCAGCAGCGCCGCGCCGTGGAAGACGCGGGGGCTCGGCTCGCGGCCAGCCTCCGCCCCATCGCGCAGGACTGCGAGGCCCTCGCGCTGGATCTGGCCCAGACCTGGACCGCACCCACCATCGAGCCCCAGGCAGTCGAAGAGCTGCGCAGCGACACCATCTCCGTCCTGGATGCCGCCTCCACACCGGTGAGCACCTTTGTCGTAGAGGCCGGGAATGTGCTGACCCAGGCACAGCGTGAGGCCCTGCTTGATGAGGCGGCTGCGTATCTTCGAGCACGCACACGATAGGATACTGAGCATGCCTGACCAGGTCCTGCTCATCGACGACGACCGGAAGCTGGCGAAGTACCTCTCCCAGTGGCTGACCACGCGAGACATCCAGCTCACAGCATGCCACACCGCCACGGCGGGACTCGCGGCGCTTCGTCGACGACGGTGGGACGTGGTCCTGCTGGACATCATGCTCCCAGACGGAGACGGGCTGACGATACTGCGCACGCTGCGGGCGGCGGATCAAGAGACCCCGGTGCTCATGCTGACCGCGCGCGGGGAGCCCTTCGACCGCGTCCTCGGACTGGAGCTGGGCGCAGACGACTACCTGCCCAAGCCATACGACCCCCAGGAGCTGCTCGCCCGGATCCGAGCGCTGCTGCGGCGTGCGCGGCGCGGACCGGCGCTCGGCGCCCGCCTGGTCTTTGGTCCCCTGGTCATCGACCGCAGCAGCCGAGAGGTGCTGCGTGACGGTCAGCCATGCGCGCTGACCGCCCACCAATTCGACCTCCTCTGGGCGCTGGCATCCCGGACCGGTCGCGTCCAGGATCGCGGCCAGCTCTCTGTCGCCATCAACGACGGCACGGACGATCCGCTGGATCGAACCATCGATGTCCACATCAGCCGCATCCGGGCAGCCATTGAGCCCGATCCACGGCACCCGCGCTACATCAAGACCGTTCGGGGAGCGGGCTACATCTTCACGCCCCCACAGACCTGATGCGTCGTCGGCTCTTTCTCCAGATCTACGCCTCGTTTGTCAGCGTCTCGCTGTTTACACTGGCAATGGGTATCGTGGCGTTCCAGGTGAGCATCCGGCAGACTTTCTCCGTCCCAGAGCCCATCAGAGTCGCCACTGAGGTCCTGCTCAAGACGCTCCCTGACCCCCAGAACGCCCCGGCCGAGTATCGCGAGGAGGTCGTCCGCATTGCCGGGCTGATGGACATCAGCGTCTCCATCTGGTCAGCGACGGGGCGACTGCTGGCTCAGGTCGGTGAGCGCCGGCGCCCTCCACCCGAGGGGTGCCCCTCGACCTGGATTCGCTCCAGCCAGGGTGCGCTGGGGCTGTGCTTCCAGATCCCGGACGGGCACTGGGTCGCCTTCACGGGTGGCAACGCCGCCACGCGAAGCTGGGCACTTCGTGGACTCGCGATGCTGCTGGCCATCGTCCTCAGCATTGCCATCGGCTGCTATCCCCTCGCCCGTCGAATCACCCGCCGGCTGGAGACCCTGCAGTCCAGCGTGGAGGCCTTCGGAGGGGGAGACCTGACGTGCCGGGTCGCGGTCGAGGGGCAGGACGAGGTGGCCAGGCTGGCGGAGAGCTTCAACGCCACTGCCGACCGCATCTCGACCCTGGTTGACCAGCAGCGACGCGTGCTGGCCCATGCCTCCCACGAGCTGCGCTCCCCCCTGGCACGCCTGCAGCTCCAGATCGCGCTCCTGAAGGAGACGGACGACCAGAAGGGACGCGCCCAGCTCAGCGCGGAAGCGGTCGAAGAGATCACGCTCCTAGACGACCTCATCGAGGATGTCCTCCTGGCCAGTCGCCTGCGCGGCGGCGTCACCACGGCGCGCACCCTGCAGCCCATCGACGTCGCCTCCCTCTGTGCTGCGGCCGCCGAGGCTGAAGGCGCCGCGCTGTGCATCCCCTCCGGCGGCCCCTGGATTGCAACGGCAGATGCACGGCTGCTGCGGCGTGCACTCACCAACCTGCTCCGCAATGCCAAGCACCACGGCGCGCCGCCCATCTCCATCCGCCTCGCATCGACCCCCGCAGACCTCTCCGTCGCCGTTCTGGATCGGGGGCCAGGAGTCCCAGAGGCCGATCGGGACCGCATCTTCGAGCCCTTCTACCGTCCCGCCGGGCATGCGGAAGGCGATGTAGGCGTCGGACTCGGACTGAGTCTGGTCGCAGAGATCGCCGCTCACCTGGGCGGCTCGGTGTCGTATGCCTCCCGGGCAGACGGCGGTGCCAGCTTCACCCTGAGTCTTCCCCGCGTGCAGCAAGTGATGACAGAACCGCTGGAACCAGGCGGCACAGGATCGAAGCCGCAGTAAAGCGAACACCGTAAGCCAAGGTTACGGCTTAATTAGCAGTCAAAAAAGGCGTCCAGCAGTGCCCCTCTGACTCAGCAGAGGAGCAATGGCTCAGGGGGATTCGATTCCAGCTGATGCCCACCGACCGCAGCCGCTGGAGTCCTCCTTCAGTGCCCACCCGGTCCTCGACGTTGCTGAGGGCAGCGCACCGATGTGGTTTAGGGCACCAGCCCAGCGGGTTCCTGAGCGCAGCCGCCCGGCTACAGCACCCAAGAACCCGGGGCGGGGACGATGAGGTCAGGCACAACCTCACACACAGCACCGTACCGGAAGCACGCCTTGAGCGTCGTATCCGCGTGGGGGCTCAAGCGGTGCCGGTCTGCATGCCCATGGTCTGCGCTCGGTCTGAGGCGCTGGGCCGCATCGCGATCTTTTCGCGGATCGCTGAGTTGATTGACTGCGAGAGCTTCATGACCTCTGACTTGAGCTGACCAATGGTCGTGATGCTGCTGCCGTAGACTACAGAGAGGTTGCTCATCGCTGCCGCTGACTTTTCAGACTCGTTCATGAGGGCATAGTCGCCCTTGGCGCTTCGGATGGGCATGAAGTAGGTGTCGATGCGCTGCATCATCTCCTCCGCTGCCCCCCAGCCACTGGGCTTTGCGATCATGGACTCGACGTCCTCAAAGTCGTCCTTGAGCGAGAGCTTCACGATACCCTCGAACATTCGATGGAGGTATTTTGCCGTCTGATAAAATGCCACGCCCGGATGTTCATTTCCAGCATAGTGACCGACATCCTTGAAGAAGTCGCCGGTCTGCTCGTTGATCGACCCCAGGAAATGCTCTGGCCTGAGCTTCTCAAAGACCTCGGGGTTGTCAGACTGGTTGCCGTTGACGATGTGCTGTAGCGGCCCCTCGGACAGGTACGCCTCCGCAGCGTAGTAATTGGCGTCCCCAAGCTTGTGACGCGCCTCCTCTTTGAGGGCATCGATCTTCCTGAGCAGGTACTCACGGGCTTTCTGACCTGTTGGGTCGTCCTTCGCGAGCGTGATGAAGCGGGTGATGTCCGAGTGAAGAAGCTTAATGAGCTTGGTGTCTTTAAGCTCAGCACTGATAAGCTGGAGGGCTTCTTTTCGAGCCACCTCTGGGTCCAGCTGGTGTAGCCCGGCCATCTGCGTGACCATCTTGCCGAGTGGGTTGCTCTTACTGAGAACCCAATCTTCCAGCTGGCCGTGGAGCGCCTGTACGCTTCGGAGCGATGTCATCTTCGACAGGTAGAGTGCGTTGCGTGTCTCCAGAGTCAGGTTCTCAAAGTGCTCATTTAACCACGTGACCATTGTCTCTGTGAGGCGCTGGCTTTTGACCAGGGCCGAGAGGTCTCCCCCGTCTGCGCGCGCTCTAAGGTCGAAGAGGTTCTTGACGTTGAGATCGATCGCGTGGTCTCTCTCGACAGTCCCTTCATCGATACCAGTGTCGTATTGCTGAAGGATGCCCTCTAAGACAGTGTTGAGCTTGAGGTGGTACTTGGCATCGGCTTCGTCCAGCTGCCGTCTCGTCTTCTCGTCGCCCTGGAGACCACTGCAGTAGTCTTCCCACTCCTGCTGGGTCATATACTGGCGCATCTTGGTCAAGGCCGCGATGTCCTGTCCTGAGCGGTCCATCTCCAGATATCGAAGGACCGGTGCGATGTCTCCTCCGTCCTCGGTCTTGGTGTTGAAGACCGTGTCCTTGACCTTCAAGAAGTCTTTCGCATACAGGTTGGTGTCAAAAACAACACCTGGCTGCTTGGTGTATGCCTCCTTGACGCTCTTGTTGAAATTCTGGATGGCCTCAATCTCTTTCCCGCTGGCGTCTCGGGTCGAAAGCGTCAGGTCATAGTCACTGGTGAGATTCTGGCTCCCAACGGACTTGGCCAGCAGCGCTGGGTAGAGTGTACGCTGCGCATTCAGCAGGCCGTCCACGACCCGTTTTCGGTAGAGCACCATCTGCCACATGCTTACGGGGTCCTGAGAGAGCGCCTTCTTGACGGCATTCCAAGAGCTGTCGCATACCTCCTTGTGAAACTTGAGGGGTTTGGAGACCTGCCCGCCAATGGGGCGTTCCCTGTTTGCGTTGTCCGAGAGCTGCTTCAATTGTGGCACAAGGGTGACCTCCTCCAGCTCTTTCAGACCTTGAGCACGGACCAGCTGTAGGAAGCCTTTCTTCCACTGCCCACTGCCGAGGGTGCCGCTGTCCGGAGGGATAAACTTCTTGTAGAGTGCCTTCCGAGCCTCAGCATAGCGGGCTGGGACCACCTGGCTGACCAGTGTGCTGTAGGTGACCGACTCGTTATCGGGAACCTTGACATTGTGGTCCTTGACCGCCTTATTCAGGAGCCCCCCTCCAAGCTCGGCCAAGATCTCCTCGACTTCTTGAAAGATGGGTGCAAGCTGCTGGGTGTGGGTGCTCTCGGCTTCGGTAGAGCGCGCGTTCATGATCGAGCCTGCGTGCTCGATCAGGAGGCCAACCTCAGGCGGAATGGTGTCTCCGCCAAAGGGATCATCCCCGACGCAGGCAAAGCCCACCAGCTGGGTGAGTTCTGTCTCAATGGCTTCGGTGTTGTCCCCAGAATGCGTGCTGTTCAGGGCCGTGATCGTCTCTACACCCGCCTTGATGAGGTCACGGGTTACGTTCTCATCGGACTGGTTCTTGAGGAAGAAGCCCAGCGACTGGTGCAGCTTCCCGAGCTCTTCCTGGCGTGCAATGAGCTCCAAGAGAGCGGAATCGTCTTCAGCGAACAGCTCGGGTGCCTCGTTGTCGTTGTCGTCGTTCTCGACGTCGTCGACCACCGTCTCTTGCTCATTGGGGGCTTTGAGCTCATTGGCTTTGCTCATGTCGATCTTGGCGCGCTTGGTGAAGCGCTTCAGGTTCGTGTCGTCAAAGCCCGTCTTGAGGTGTGTCTTCAGGATGTTTCCGCTCAAGTTCCCGGGGCCTGGAATGAAGACCAGCCGACCGGCTGATTCATCGAAGATGACGGAGCCTCGGAGGAACTTTCCGCGAGGATGCTCCTTTTTGAGAGCCCGTCCGTACCCGAGGGCTTTGGATCCTTTTGGGTCACGCGCGACCAGAGTGACCGCTAGCGCGGCATCGTCCTTGGTCGCGTAGGCGTAAAAACTGCCCTGTAGACTGCCCTTTGCACTTTGAATCTTCTTCAGACTGGCGGTGGCGGCGGCGATGGCTTCTTCTTTTGCGCTCATGATTTCGGCTCCTGCTCAGGGAACGATTGCCCAGGCCTTGTCGTCTTTGTGTCGAGAGAGGATGTTGTCTTCGTTGTCACGGAGGGTCATTCGCGCCCCACGCAGGCGTCCGAGACCGGGGTGACGCATGATGTGCTGCGCGGTCCACTCGGCGAGCAACCCGATGAAATTGGCGAATTCTCCTCGGGCGCGGAACTCCAGCCAGCCGGCCTTGCTGCACACCACCCGTCCGCGGATGCTCTGGTGGTTTGGACCTGTGACGAGCGCACGGGCCGCCGCCTTGAGTGCGGCAGGCTCAGTGGCAAGCAGCAGCGCAGCGGGGTGACCGTCCCCACCGCTGGTGAAGAAGAATCCAATCTGGTGGCCAGGTCCCGAGAGCGCCTGGAGTGCAGCCAGTTCTCGCGTCAGGTCCGGACCGCGCTTGATCTCCTGCCGACGCTGGCCCTTGATGCGAAAAACTCGGGCTCGCTGTAGCGCGGACAGACCGGGGTGGGCCACGGTGAGGGCGTCGAGAATGGCAGGGGCCTGTTCTGCGGTGGAGCTGGGGGTGGTGAGGACGGGAAGCCCGTCGGAAGACTGGTGGAGCGTGCCGCTGAAGGTCTTCCCGAGCGCTGGAGATCGAAGCCGTACACTGGAGATCTGTGAGGCGAACGCCTCGCCACCGGGGTCATCTGTGGTGGAGTCCAGAAGCATGAAGGGCGCATTGCCTGGGCCACAGTCGGTCATCCACACCCAGTAGGGAACCAGGGGCGGGGCCGCCACGAGCCGAGCCGCAGCCTCGTCGATGCTGCCGGGCTGGGGGCCGGCATCCATGCCAAGCCATAGCTCCGGGTCGTCGTACTGTGCGACAACGCGATCACCATCGATGCGTACGAAGCAGGCATCGCGAAGCCGCTCTAAATTAGGGAAGGCTCGGACGTTCTGAAGCACCCACGACGCCAGCGCAGAGAGGGCATCCGTCGACACGCCTGGCGCGCCGAGCGCGATGGTTCCGTCCGCATTGATGCTGGCGAGGCCTGTGTATGCCTCGGACTGTGCTGGCCGGTGGATGAGCTCGACCTGTGCGCGCAGCGTACGCATCATGGGGTCGCCCCTCAGTGGAGAGAGAACCAGTGGAGTCTCGACAGCATCAGTCGCTGAGCAGAACCAGAACCAAGAGCGCTCCCCGACAGAGAGGTTCTGGAGTGTGTGGGAAAGTTGTCCGTTGGTGAAAGGACTCACCTCAGTCATTCTGAACGCCCCGTGAGTAGTGACACACGAAGTCGTGGTCGTTGCCCGACAGTTATCACAAGAAATGTATATCCAAAGTAAATTGGTGAAGATCAGCCCCGATATGCAGCTGTAAATCAAAAAATTATCTTTTGAAGTCATTATTTATCTACGAACCGTATCGAACAGAGCCTCGAGAGGCTTCTCCAGTCGAGGGCTGCACGGTGTGACGGCCCTGCCTTCAGCGGGAGAATCAATGCTCCTCACGGGGAAGCACCCGGTACTCCATCGTGGCGATGGCTACACGGCATGCCGCGTTCCGCTGCTCGTTGCGGAACAGAACTGGGCACGCTGCCAGTTTCCCTGCTCGAAGACCTGGATAGGGAAGTGCCTGCGCTGAAAAAGCGAATCGTCAGGCTGGAGCCAAGCCCTACAGATTAAATCATTGAGTAACCTTAATTGTTCGCGAAAAATGAATTAACGAATCAGAATTCGAGGCAGCGATAGCCGAAGCGCAGCGGCAGACATGCGGCAGGACTGCCGGATGCTGGGCGTGACCCACGTGTTCATTTATTGGAAGCATCGTTGTGCAAGGCCTCAGGTCAGTCGAACAAGCAACATCCACAGTGCCTTGTTCATGCACATACTGGTAGCGGTCCAACGGAAGGAGGCCGTCAGGGGAGTCCATGGCACCTCACAGCACGGAGCTTGGAAATAAAGTACATGTTGCCGTTATACGAAATCTACTGCGTACCAGCTGCAGCATCTCCAAGCCCAGGTCGCTCTCACAATGCGGCCTCCCACACAGCGCCCGACCGGCAGTTCGTGATGGCGAAGAGGAATTCCGTCAGCACGACAGCGTCCTCCGTTGTCGAACAGCGTCCTCCGTCGTCGAACAGAAACGCCCCCACGCGCTGGGGAACTGAGATTCTGATTCAGCAAAGTATGACTGCGATAAGGTGGGCCTGGAGTTGAGACATGGACGTTATAATTATCGGTGGGATCCTGTTGGCCGCTGCGAGCATGGGAGGCTTCCAGCATTGGTTTAGCGATCGCCAATGGGTTGGAATGTGGCGCGGCCATCGGGTCTTGCTGCGCCACCTGAAGGGGCGCGTTCTGGTCGAGATCGACGGACAGGTGGTGCTGGAGCAGTCGCGCATGAGTCTTCGCCAGCAGTACACACGGCCATGGTCTCATCCCGCACTGGGAGAGACCACCATTGGCTTGTCCAAGAATTCGATCGGCGGCCAGGGAGAGTTCACCATGATGATGTCCATCGGCGAGGAGCGGGTGCCCCTCATTGAGCTGGAGCAGTCGTGGAAGGGACCTCGCGCGCTGATCTTGCAGCGAACCCGAACGGGAGATGCGGAGGAGTACTGGTCCAGCCTGGAGCACACCCATGTTGAGCCCCTGGGAGACGACCGATGGCTGGCGGCATGCCGCTTGCTGACACTGACTCGTCAGTCCAGTGCGCTGACCGCTCCCATGCGTGAGGCAGCCAATGCGCTCCAGGGAGTGCTGCGGCGCAGCTTTGAGGCGCGACTGCGACTCGGCGACACGTCCCTTGCCGTCCTCGGTGCGGAAGAAGCGGACGAGGTTGTCCGTGTTCAGCGTGGCCTGGAAGAGCGGATTGTCTCGGCTCTGGAGGCGGTCAAGAGCCTCCACATGGCCGTCATCTCCCTGGAGTCGCAGGCAGACGAGACGATAGAGCTGTCCCGAGTCCATCAGGCCTTGGAGGTGCTGCAGGCGGACAGCGAAGTGGAGCGATTCATCCAGCGCCAGGACATGCAGCGTGCTCCTCAGCATACCGGCGAGTAGCTGGCGGACCAGACACTCCGCAAACCACCCCCTCTCCCGCCTTCGGCAGCGGTGCAGCCTCACCGCACGAGCCTCTTCTTCGAGAAAAGGATCGGCTCGTCTGAGCGAGCGTTCAGTGCTGAGTGTGTTCGATGACCTCGCCGCTCCTCAGAATGGGAAGGCGCGGCACCTCGCAGCCGCGCTTGCTAACCCTCTGAGTTCGCGACACACAGCTCAGGAACAGGTGGCCAGCATGCAGTCAGTCTTTCTTCGGAGTGTCGGCGGGCGACCTGGCATCGGTGGGTGTCTGGTCATCTGAGGATGTGATGTCCCCCACGTACCGTACATCGGCGTACAGCCTATCCGCCCGCTCAACAGACATCGGCCCCAGGGGCTTCATCGTCAGCGCATAACCGACAACTGTTACGGTGTAGATATCTTCAAATTCCATTTCGGGATCATCCTGGGTAATCGTGCTGACCCGAAGCACGAGCAATCCGTCCAGGGACATGGTGTTCAGAACCCCATCCACCACAACCTGCTCCGGCAGCGAGAGGTCGTGAAACTGTCGCTCATGGATACTGACCACCTTGCTGGTCAGTGACAGACCCTCCTCATCAGGCTCCTTCAACTCAACGGACCGGACGCTCTCCTGAATCACCAGTCGCTCCGAGCCGATCTCCCAGGTAATTTCTGTGGGCCGGGTCAGAATCATGCCGGGGGTAGCGATCACGGAGGCCGATGGGGCGATACCGTGGGGCTGCTTGACCGAATGGCTGGAGATGCAGCCAACGAAGAGTGTACTGAGCAGCACAACAGCGATGGGAGCAAGAGAACGGGATCGACGCTCAAGGGATTTCATCGTCTTCCTTAGTTGGAACGGATTGTAAGTCGAGGTGGATGCTCCGCTTCGACAGGGGGCGAGGTCAGCGGTCAAGGTCGAACAATGCGCCTAAGCGCTAAACCAAGCCGGTGGCGACATACGCTGGAGAGTACTTCTTTACTGTGGCTCTCACGCCACTCCGTAATGCAGCCTCACCACACGAGCCTCTTCTTCGAGGAAAGAATCGGCTCGCTTGAGCGGACACGGAGAAGGAGGCCGATGTCCGTCACGGCACGCCGAGCCTCCTGCGTGCCATCGAGGCGGCAGGCTCCTGCGTGGACAGACTGATGGCGACCAGTGACTGCACTGACGCCTTGCATCACACGTCACGGGAGCGAGGCGCTGCACACACCATGTGTCTTAGCAGTCCACATCAAAGGCCAGCAGCTCGCCGTTCTCTCCGAGCACCATGCGTACGTCTGACGCAGGAGAGGTCCCTGTCGTCGTGAGATGCATGGCGTCGAGGTCTGACGAACTCAGCTCCATCGGCTCGACCACAAACTGCAGGCGGGGATCATCGAGGGCCAGCGGCAGGCCAGTGGCCTCCTGAAGGGCCAGCTCGAAGTCATGGCGGCGCCTGCCGGGAGTGCGGAAGCGACGAAACCCTCGGGCCTGCCCCTGGGTTCCTGCGGGCATGTAGATGCAGCCCGAGGAGACATCGATGGCGAATGCAAGGATGCCTGGAAGAACTCCGACCAGGATCAGAAGACCATCGAGCACGATGATCATTGGATCCAGTGTTGTTCCCGTGAGGGGCTGGTGGCGACGCTCTGGATAGATGACGTAGCCGCAGCCTGACAGGCCAAGGCCAGTCGCTGCGACCATGCCAGTCAAGATCTCGCGGCGGGTCGATGAATTCATTCTCTGATCCTACTTTGTGAGCAGCAATGCTGGCTGGCAATATGCAACGCCGACGTCATCCACGCTCAGCTAATGACGCTTCCCCATCGGGCGGCGCCCACACACGTCATGGGGCAGCAAGGGTCCACGACATGGCATTCAGGATAATGCTTGTCTGCAACACAGGTCGCCAGACTGATTCAAGCTGAAACCCTACTCGTCTTTGACACATGAAGCACTGCCCAGAGTCGATAGTACATGCATCTCCAGCATCAGCGGACGAGTCGTCCCACCACTTAAACTTCACGACGCCCACGTCACCCGTGCATCTCAGGCGTAGTTCCCACACCATGCAGACAGAGCCAGCCTCCTGGACGCCCTCCATCACCAGAGGTGTCGTACACGTAGCGGGTCAGCATCTATTATGAACTTCACGACAGGCATTGATGGCTCATGAACAGTGCATCCACTCTTCCGACAACAACGTACGCTGGGCGCGTGGGTGTAGGTCAGAGGCTCCTCAGAGACCTGCTCGTGGTCGCGAGCGTTGTGCATGGCGCCAACACCGCAGCGGCAGCCTTGATGGGAACCTGGGAGACATTCGACCAGTGGGAGGGGGTCGCCTTCCTGTTCTCCATGGCGGGTCTGGGTCTGTGGCTGTGGCTACCGGCAGCCAAGCGGACCTGGGCCTACGGCATACCAGTGAGCCTGTGCGTTGCCCGATGGCTGAGCGCCTGGTGCTGGGGAGCACCCGCAGCGGTCTACACTGCCACCATCTCCGTCGTGCTCTATCTGCCATTCCTGGTCGCGATCGCGCTCTTAATTGACATCCGGCGCACCGCCGTGTTCGGCACCAGCGCCCTCCTCTCCGCTGTGGCGCTGTGGGGGGTCGGGCGTCCAGAGCTCATGACGAGTGTGCTGTCCGAGTGGCGCCTGGCACCTTCATTGCTGGCGAGCTGTGTGCTGCTGGTGATGTTCTCGGACCGATGGCGGGGCCTCATCTTCGACCTCGAAGTGGTGCGCGAGAGAGAGAAAGCGCTCCTCGTGAAGCTACAGGCAGAGACAGCACGACAGCTGGCGCAGCGCATGGAAGCCACAACACGGATGTCCGGCGCGATGGCCCACGAGCTGAACAACCTGCTCGCGGTGGTCCAGCCACTCAGCGAGCAGCTCGCGGAGGATCTCACCGGCGAGCACCAGAGCGATGCGCTCGACATCCTGGCGAGCAGCAAGCGTGCTCGTCGCCTCGGTCAGCGCCTGCTCCTCCTGACACAGAGCGAGGCAGCAGTTGTGGAGCCGGTCCAGCTGGATGCCCTGCTGCGCGATGCAGAGCCAGCCTTTCTGGATCTACTCGAAGGCCGGCACACGCTCCGCCTTGTCACACCCAATGTGCCTGTCAGCGTCCGCATCAGCGCAGCGGAGTTCGTGCTCGTCATTCGCAACCTTCTCACCAACGCAGCGGAAGCATCCGCAGACGGTTCCCCGATCACGCTCTCGCTTCAGCGGGTTCCTGAGGAGCGCGACCTGGTCTCGGTCACGGTCACCGATGAGGGTCATGGCTTTCCAGCGGACCTGCTTCCAAACGTGGTGGATGCCTATGTCACAACCCGCACGGAGCCGGGTCGCGGGCTCGGGCTGACAACAGCGTATGCAGTCGCAATCCGCGCTGGTGGGCTGCTTCGAATCGAGAACCTGCCAGGCTCAGTGGGCGCAAAGGTCACCCTGACCCTTCCCAACGCAGAGGAAGAGGCCGTTCACGAAGAGAAAGCAGAGCTCTTGGAAAGTCGAGCGGCTCCAGTGGCAGTAGAAAGACTCCGCGTGCTGGTCGTCGATGACGAGCCTCGCGTTCTCCGCGCGACCTGCCGGATGCTCAAGCGAAAGGGATGTGAGGTCCACCCCACGTCCTCTTCACACGAGGCACTGACGCTCCTGACCAGCAACGCAGAGGAGAGCTTTGACGTTGTCCTGTCGGACGTCCGGATGCCAGAGTTGAGCGGACCAGAGCTCTTTCAGGAGGTGCAGCGGCGCTGCACTGACGCGCCACCGTTCCTCTTCATCACCGGTCACATTGACGACTCTGCAGCGGAGAAGCTGGGCCTTCCTGCACGACATATCGTTCACAAGCCGTGCTCCGCAGACCTGCTGATAGAGCGCCTCCACTGGATCCGAGCCCAGACCTCACCGTGAAGCCTGATGCTCAGAGAGTGCCGTGGTGGTGCCCAAGCCGAGCGCTCTCGCGCTACCCGGCCTCGTGTCGCCACTGGAGGCCGAAGAACACCCCGCCGCCGAGCCGCGTGAGCTCCGGAGACTCTGCAGGATAATCGGCAGGCGAGACCCCGACCTCATAGCCACCGGCGATCACCCAGCCGGCGCCGTGCATGAACAGGTCGAGGTGCTCGGAGAGGCGGACCTCGGCACCAGCTGTGAGGCCGGGAACGAAGAAGACCGGCGGCCAGAACGTCGGGTAGCCATCGCGGACCTCACCGTGCTCTTGGAGCGTGGAGGGAATCCACAGCTGAGCCTGCCCCCCGAGCACCGGGCGCACAGCCCTGTCCGCTCCGGGTGTCCACAGCACCTGAGGCCCAAACGGAACGGTGCGGTTGCGGTAGGCCTCGCTTGTGTCTCGGGAGACGTACCCGGTCGCGGTGGTGGTCTCGTGGGTGAAGCGAGCCTGGAAGCGGTCAAACGTCACCCCGAGCGTCAGGCCTACCTCCAGGTCTGGGCGCCGCCGCCAGGCCACCGTGCCGCCCAGCGCTGGAGCGGTGCCGGCGCTTGAGGCCTGCCAGGCACGCGTCGTGCTTCCAGCCGGCGTCTCCGAGATGGAGCCGGAGTAGTGCATGGTCACCGGGCCGCTGACCAGTCCCCCCCATGGCCGCAGCACGATGCCGGCGAGCAGACTGCTCACTTCGCAGCCTGTTCGATGTCCTGGTCGGCCGCCAGCAGCACGTCATTGCGCTCCAAGAGGGCGTCCATCCCCAGCCAGATGCGGAACGGATTGCTCACCTGGAACCACCAGCTGTAGAAGGGAGACCAATCGGGATCCTCGATGTGCTCGTCCAGGCCGACCAGGGCGGGGCCGGCGTCGCTGCCGCGCCGGAAGGTCGTGTGCTGGATGGGCAAGAGCTTACCGATGACCGGGGTCTTGTGCCACGGGACGAGATCGAACACGGAGACATTGGGACCGAAGTTGAGATCGGCGTCTTCCAGGCTGCGAGAGTGGTGCCAGCGGTGGAAGGTGGGGCTGGCGAAGATGTACTCCAGCCTGCCCAGACGGAGGTCAGCGTTGCAGTGGGACAGCGCCCCGTTGGCCCCATGGAAGGCCTGACACATCGCCAAGATCTCAAGCGGAACACCGATGAGTCCAATGATCGCCCACATCACCGCGGTGAGCATCGGGCTGACGGGGTGGTGCCGAAAAGCGCGAGTCGGGGAGAGGGTGCGGGCGGCGTGGTGGATGCGGTGAGTGGTCCACAGCGCAGGGATCTCATGCATTGCCCGATGCTGCCAGTAGAACAGGAAGTCGAGGACGAACAGCGCCGCGAGGAACTGCGCCGCGATGGGCAGTCCGCCCATGGGCCCCCACAGCCGGCCCCCGATCTCCATGTGGACCTGAGCCCCGAGCCATGCACCGAGCGCGGAGAGCGCCAGCGAGGTCAGCCCATTGACCGTGCCCATCGACAGCGTGATGTGCAGCGCATCCAGGACAAGATCCTTTCCCCGCCCCTTCCACTCTTCACGCAGGGGGTTGAGGTGCTGGATCACCCCAGCCACGCCATAGGAGGTGAACGCCACCGACAGTCCCGCTACGGCAAACGGCAGGCCGTGGTTGTACAGCACCCAGGCTGCAGCCACAGAGGACGTCATCACCACCGGCCAGCCCAGCCACGTCAGCGCCACCTTCCACAGGGGGCCAGGGAGCTGCTCGCGCCACACCCGGAAGGGATAGGCAAAGTGTGCGCCCCAGTTGGCCAGCGGGCTCTTCATCGGGTTGATGAACGTCTCGCCCACGCCGATCTTCAGGGGGGAGTCGCTTCCCTCCGGCAGGAAGAAGGTCACGCGATGGAAGCGAAGGAATTTCCCAAGGAGCGGGATGCGGTGCCAGGCGATGCGGTCCCAGAGCGTGAGCAGGATGCCGAAGTTGTTGTCGGCTTCTGCGGGGCGCTCAGAGTGATGCCAGCGATGGACCCGCGGGGTCTGGAAGAAGGGGTCGAAGAGCGGTGTGCGGAGATCGGCATTGGCGTGCTGAAGGAAGCCCTTGATGGCCAGCCAGCCGTGAACCATCGCAAAGATGACCATCGGCATGCCCAGCAGACCAAACAAGACTGAGAAGCAGCCGGAGAGGAATGAATTCAGCGGATGGTTGCGGATGGCGCTGACCGCGTTGAGCGCCTCTGGGGAGTGGTGCAGGGTGTGAATGGGCCAGAGCGCAGCACGCTCATGCATCATCCGATGAAGCCAGTACAGCCCAAGGTCGAACACCGCCAGCCCCAGAAGCAGCTGAACCACCATGGGCAGCCCTGAGAGCCCCAGTGCGCTCCACACACCCGGTCCTGCAGCGTTGATGCGGGCCCCAAAGCCGAAGCCCAGCACGATCATGCTCATGCGGACCAGTCCCTGGCCGGTCAGCTCGGTCAGCACGATGTGAACCAGATCGGTCTGCTGAGCAGCTTGACTGGCGCGCCAGTCATCGCGATAGGGGATGAGCCTCTCCAGGCCAATGCAGGCGATCAGAGCACCGGCGATGGCCAGCGATGTGGCGAGCCAGCTGGGCATGCCGTCGGTGATGGTGGCGTACATGAACAGCATCGAGCAGCCGAGCACCGCCGGCCAGCCCGTGTGGGCGACCAGGAGGTGAAGAGGCTCCGAGACAGACGTGGGTGTAGAAGGTGTCGAGACGTGTGCTTGCACAGTGACTCCAGAGGTGATGAGCGGCAAAGATGCACACAATGTTCCAGGAAATTGCGTGACTGCGCCGGTCAAATATCAACCATCGTTGACACACGTGTCACGGCTGCTCGACATGCCGCCACGTCCCGCAGCACTGGGGAGGAAAGAGCTTCAGGGGTTCCCTCTCGAGGGCACCACCCAGGCCAGTGGCCCACGGTAACGAGAGCTCAGGCAGCCCTGCCTTGCTCGACAACCTCAGCTCATCGCGTGAGCTTCCGACCGACTCCCGAGTCTGGTGGCAAGGCCCCGCTTCGCCTTGCTGTGCCCTGCGGCGTTCCCACTCCTCACCCGCCACAGCGTCCTCACCCGCCACAGCATCTCTGTGGCTTGTGATCTCTGTGGCTTGAGCAGTCGAGCACGACTTCTCTGCCCATCGTGCTGATGACAAGAGAGCGCGCACGCGATCCGGCCCAAGTCGCCGACACAGCTGTCGGGGTGAGCCAAGAGCCCACGTCATGATGTCATGCCTCAGGACTGATCGGCGCGCGGCCTTCTGTCGCTTCAGGAGTGACAGCGGTGCCATCAGCCAGCAGCAGATCGAGGACTGGTGGTTCAGCAAAGCCAGCCCCCTCAGTCAACTCCCCGCAGCACACTGCAGGCGACTGCGAACGGGGCCTTTGGAGGCTGACGTGACGAATTTATTGCTATCCACAGGGACCAACCCAGCCCTCTTGTAATAAAAGTACACAATTTTCAAACACCCAATACCCTCGGATAACCGTTGTACTTGTGGTATAGTCTTTTCATGTCAACAGCATATATAGAAAACCTCAAAGAGTTGTAACGAAAAAATGGGTGTGCTTCAGACGCCATGGGGAGACTGCTTGGACCAGCTGGGACTCCAGCCGGTGCGGGTCAATCTGGTAGGCAAGAAGCTTGATGAAGCCCTTTGTAAAGCGCTTCCTGGTCTCCATGGGCCACCGCTTGCGAGCGCTTTGATTGAGGTGGAGCAGTTCCTCCTCGGACTGACACCTCAGGTAAATGTGGAGTGGAGCATGGCAGATAAAAGTGGTATTCGATACTTTCGCGCCAGAATGGCCCGAGGTACCTACGATGATGATGAAGACTCTCTCTTTGGCTTCTCTCAAGACGTCACGCGAGAGGTCACAGCACGCCAGAAAGCTCAGGACCGAAACATTGAGTTAGAAGCCCTCATTGAGGCCCTACCAGAGGCCGTGCTGCTGCTTGAGAACGGACGCGTTGTGCTCGCCAACCTGGCAGCACGGAGTCTTCTTGGAGACAGCGTGACCCCCCACGCTCCCTTCCTCGCGCTCGTCGAGTCTTCCCACCGGGCAGAGTTTGCCCGCCACGCGCGCACCGGCGCTTCAACCTTGCCCGCCACGTTCCCGCTCGACATTCCCGGGAACCGCTTCGTCGAGGTCTTCAGCGCCGACCTTCCATCTCGTTCGTCGATGCGGGTCGTGACCCTGCGTGACGTCACCGACCGGCGGGCGTCCGAGCTCCGTGTCGCAGCGGGTGACCGGCTTGCCAGCGTCGGCCGGCTGGCGGCAGGTGTCGCGCATGAGATCAACAACCCGCTCACGTACGTCGCGCTCAACCTGGAGATGCTGTCCGAGGACATCGAGACCCTCCGCCCCAAGACCGAGCGGTCCCAGTACGAAGGCTTCAAGCAGAAGCTCACCGACGCACTCACCGGCACGAAGAGGGTTGCTGAGATCGTACAGCAGCTCCGGCTCTTTGCACACCAGGGGTACGAGACCAAGGCCGTCGGTCGGCTGGAGGATGCTGCAGCGGTCGCCATCCAGCTCGCGTCCTTCGCGATCCCATCGTCCGTGCAGATCGAGGTCAACCTCCCGCTCGATCTCCCCCCTGTCGCCATCTCGGTCGGTCCGCTCTCTCAAATCATCATGAATCTGTGCGTCAACGCCGGGGATGCCATCGAAGAGTCTGGACAGTTCGGCGGTATCGTCAAGATCTCAGCCAATAAGGAAGGAGACGGCGTCCGAATGTTCGTTCAGGACAATGGACCGGGCGTCCCCGAGAAGCTCCATCAGACGATCTTCCAGCCATTCTTCACGACCAAGGAACCCGGCAAGGGAACAGGGATGGGCCTGAGCATCATCCGTCGCCTGATTCATGAGGCCGGGGGAACACTATCGCTCGGAAATGTTCCCAACGGAGCCTGCTTCGAGGTCTACCTGCCGCTCGCGAAATCTGTCGAGTTGCTGGAGGAGTCACAGGCCGTCGAGGCTTCCCCGCTCGCCGCTCGCCGTACCCTGCTCGTCATCGAAGATGAGCCTGCGCTTCGCCGGGCACTCGCCGCAAGACTCCGTGGCCCCTTCGACGTACAGACGGCCGCAGACGGTCGCGAGGCCCGAGTGCTGATCGAGGGCGGACTCGTTCCCCATGCAATCCTCTGCGACGTCGAGATGCCACGCATGGACGGCCCCTCCTTCCTTGACTGGCTGCAAGCAGATGCTCCAGAGCTCGTGCCTCGAGTCGTCATCATGACCGGTGGAACCCTGGACCCGATCCGAGCGGCACGGCTACAGGAGGCGGGACGCCCGGTCGTGGCCAAGCCACTCCACATGCCGAGCCTCCAGGACAAGCTGACGGAGGTCTCAACCTCCCCAGTCAGTGAAGAAGGCCCAGATACCGAGCAGTCGCCCGCTGAGCGGCGTCGTGCTCCCCGCGTCGCCGCACGCGGTATTCGGGCTGTTCTCGACCTCGGCGAGGAAGTCCACAGCGCAGAGGTCGTCGACATGTCCGCCTCCGGTCTGCGGCTCCGCAACGGCATCCTGCCAAAGCACGCGCTCTCCAACACCCCGATTCGCGTGTTGCTGATGGGCAAAGACGGCGAGCCGGTCTCCCTGAGCGTCCGCTCCGTGTGGACACGGGAGCGCAGCGAGGACTCGATGGAATACGGTTTCGCAAGAGAGCCCTTCAACGCGCCAGTGCCAGTCGTCCTTGCGCGCTGGATCGACTGCGCCAGGCGTGCTCCCGCCGCATAGGCCACGCGCCGCATAGGCCACGCGGTACATGCCAGAGCACTGCTCCGAGCGCGTGTTGTCGGAGCAGCATACGTGAAACGCCTCAACCAACCATGCTCCTGGTTGGTAGAGTCTCCACCCAGCCCTGAGGTGGACAATGCGCACATTTCGACTCGCCTCTCTGAACCTGCTCGTTCTGCTGGCCGCCTGCGACCCTCAGAAAGGCAGCGTGGTCATCTCCAGCGACACCGGCAGCCCCTCCACGTCCCCCGGCGACGACACCGCCCCCATCGCCAGCCCTGACGAAGACGGCGATGGCTGGAGCCTGGCGGACGGCGACTGTGACGACACCGACGCCACCGTTCATCCCGATGCCGACGAGGTGAGCTGCGACGGCATCGACAACGACTGCGATCCAGAGACCCTCGACGCCCCCGATGCAGATGCAGACGGCTGGTCCGTCTGTGAGGACTGCGACGACGACGATGACGCCACCAACCCGGGAGCCTCCGAGGTCACCTACAACGGCACCGACGATGACTGCGACGAGGAAACCCCCGACGACGACCTCGACGGCGACGGCTACGACCGGGCGGAAGACTGCGACGACGACGACGCAGCCATCAGCCCGGGAGCCTCCGAGGTCTGCGATGGCGTGGACAACAACTGCAGCGGCGACATCGACGACAGCGCCGTCGACCAGCAGGAGTACTACCCTGATGCAGACGGCGACGGCTACGGTGCCAACGGCGCACCGGTCACCGCCTGCAGCGCCCCCAGCGGCTACGGCACAGGCGAGGGCGACTGCGACGACGACAACGCCCTCGTCTATGACGGCGCCGCTGAGCTGTGCGACGGTCTGGACAACGACTGCGACGGCAGCATCGACGGCGGCGAGGGCTACGGCCACTTCACCGCCGACTCCGGCAGCATCGACGACTGGAGCGATGCCCTCGCCAAGGGTGCTGCCGTCACCGTCGAAGAAGACGGCACCCTCACGCTGTGCGCGGGTGACTTCTACGCCGCGATCACCATCGACGACGACGTCGCGCTCACGCTCATCGGCGGCGGCTCCGTAGACACCACCCTCAGCGGCGACGGCACCAGCGCCATCTTGACCCTCGGTGATGCCGCTGCCCTCACCCTCTCCGACACGACGCTGACCGGCGGCGCGGGGGTGTATGGCGGCGCGATCTACGCCGACTCCGAGAGCACGCTCATCCTCCGAGACGCAGCGCTCATCGACAACATCGTCACGGGCTACGGCGGCGCCATCTACCTCGGCGAGGACGGCATCGCAGCGCTGACCAACGTCACGCTCCAGGACAACAGCGCCACCACATCCGGCGGTGCGATCTACGCCGAAGAAGCCACCCTGAGCATGGAGACCGTCACGATCTCGGGCAACGAGAGCACCTATGGCGGCGGGCTGTTCGCCGACGAGGTCGACCTCGACCTCACCGACGCCACAGTTCAAGACAACATCGCGGGCTCCGGAGGCGGCTTCTACATCAAGAACGACAGCGTGCTCACCCTCACCAGCAGCACGCTCACCGACAACCTCGCCCAGGCCACCTACGGGCAAGGCGGGGCCCTCTACGCCGATGACTCAGCGGTCACCCTCACCGACAGCACCTGCTCTCGGAACGAGAGCGCGCTGGGCTATGGCGGCGCGATCGGGCTGGGTGGCAGCACGCTGAGCGTCACCGGCACCGACTTCTCCGACCACTATGCGCTCTACTATGGCGGCGTGGTCTACGCCGATGGCTTCTCCGAGATCGACCTCGACGCAGTCACCTTCACCGATGACAGCACCGACTACTACGGCGGCGTGCTCTACACGAACGCGACCACCCTCTCGATGAACGATGTCTCTGTCGATGACGCCTATGCCCTGTACTACGGCGGCGCCTTCTACCTCTACGCCACCGACGCAGACGTCAGCGACCTGACCGCAGACGGCAACGAGACCGACAGCTACGGCGGGGTCTTCTACCTCACCGCCGGCAGCGCGCTGGCGATGGATGACGCCACCTTCACCGACAACGACACGGCCTACTCCGGCGGCGGACTGTTCGCCTCGGGCGGCGAGGTCACGATCTCCAACACAACCTGGAGCAAGCACGACGCCGGTGACGGCGCCGCCATCTACACCACCGGCACCGAGCTGACGATGAGCGACTCGGCGTTCAGCGACAACGACGCCGACGCCTACGGCGGCGCGATCGCCATCGGCGGCTACTCCGAGGTCGCTCTCAGCGCGCTCACCTTCGACAGCAACTCCGCGCTCTACGGCGGCGCGGTCTACATCGGCTCCTCTGACAACACCCTGGACTCGCTGAGCTTCTCGCAGAACACAGCCATCTACGGCGGCGGGCTCTACATCTATGACGCCACCAGCAGCCTCTCCAGCCTCACCTTCGAGGACAACCAGGTCACCATCAACGGCGGCGGATTGTTTCTGTATCTGGCGGACGTGATCGCGGAGTCGCTGGAGTTCACCGACAACACCAGCAATGACTCCGGCGGCGGGATGTACGGTGCCTACCTCACCCTTGAGGCGACCGACCTGACCTTCACCGACAATGTCGCCGTGACCGGCGGGGGCGCCTTCTACGCCGCTCCCTACAGCGACCTCACCATCGACGCCAGCACCCTCAGCGGCAACGAGTCGACGAGCTACGGCGGCGGAATCATGAACTACGCCAGCCTCAGCCTCCTCGACACCACCCTCACCCTCAACGACTCCACCCGGGGCGGCGGGATCTGGCACGACGGCTCCTACGGCAACAGCCTCACCGGCGATGGGCTCATCCTCACCGACAACGACGCCATCTACGGCGGCGGCATCTACATCCAGTACAGCAACCTCTCGCTGCTCGACAGCACCCTCACCGACAACGACGCCACCTACGGCGGCGGCATCTACGGCTACGACAGCGACTACACCAGCTCCGACATCGAGCTGACCACCAGCACCATCCAGCGAAACACCGCGAGCAACGGCGCCGGACTCTACGCCGCCTACCTCAGCGCCATCACCTCCGACACCTCCGACTGGGGCGAGGGCAGCGACGACAACGCCGACGATGACGTCTACCTCTTCGGAATCGACATCTACGACTATGGAGATGCGGCCTCGTTTGCCTGTGACACAGCGGAGTGCAGTGAGTAGGGCCTGATCAGAGCCAGCGGGCAGACCACGGCACCCGCGCTCCTTCGAGCGATGCTCATGGTGTACCCCGCCTCCAGCAGCAGACCCGCGGACAGCGCCAGGCCATCGGCCGGCAGCAACCAGACCCTCCGGAGAGCCGTGCGCACCCCCTACCAGCCAGACACCGGACTGGCCGCCTACCAGGTGGTGCTCTCGTTGCCCTTGCCGGTGGCGCAGGTGGCGTGGCTGCTGGTGGCGCTGCACCACGCTGCTGGTGAGCCAGAGCCACCCCCACAGCTCGCGGCATCCCTGGCTCAAGAAGGACCGGTGCTGTCGTGGCGCGCGCTCGAGACGATCGCCGCGCTGGATGCGCAGCGGCTGGCCCACCTTCGGAGGGTGTTCGGCGCACCGGACTTCCACCAGCACCTCGCTCGCCAGCTGGCCACCCTGGCGCACAGGTCTCCCTCCCCGCACGACGCGCTCCCGGCCACACGCCCCGCACCCGCTCCAGCTCAGTGGCCTCGCCTGCCTCCGCCGCCCCCGCACCACCCGCTGGGTGTGGCGGTGCCGTTTCCGCCGCGCGTGGCTCAGGCGCTCAAGGTGGAGATGGCGGTGGTCAGCGGCGCCCCCGTCTCGCTGCCGGGGTTTCCGTTCTCCGATCAGATCATCCACTTTCGAGAAGCCATCACGCGGCCTGCTCCGGCGACGGCTGTCGTCATCGGCGGGGGGTATGTCGGAGCGGAGGTGGCCCTTGGCTGGGCGACAGCGGGTGCAGCCGTGACCCTCATCGAGCGCGGCGACCGCCTGCTGCCCCAGTACGACGCCAGCGAACGCGCTGCGGTGCGTGCCCTGCTCCGCGACGGCGGCGTGCAGGCACGGCTGAAGACCCGGGCGACTGCATGGGCCCGGCGCGGCGAAGCGATCGTCGTGACCTGCGAATCGCACGGGATCGTGACGGCCCTCTCAGCCGAGCGGGTGCTCGTGGCGGTTGGCGTTCACGCCCCGAGTCCTCCCTCCCGGACGCCGTGACCCTCATCGGGGCGTGTCCAGTCATCGTCCACGTCGGGCGCCTCGCCCCTGTATCGGCCGCGCAGCGCCACCCAGACGATGGGCGCCATCGTGAGCCCAGCGGGATGCAGCGCTGCGATGTCAGCGTAGAGCCCTTCTCCGATTTCGATGCGTGAGTCCATGTCCGTGCCGGAGGCCTGGAAGCGGCTGCGACGCTCGGCAGAGGCTCCCCTTGGACCTCGTGGCTGCAGCCGAAGAGGCTCAGAGCACAGGCCAGCCGACACGCGAGCATGACGGCTCCATCGATGAGCGGGCTTGGCATCTCCGACTCGTCTATGTACAGGTCACCGACCACCCGCCATCGCTTCCCCATGCGCGTCTCGCGCCGGTACGAGAGCCGAAGCCCGACTTCGAGCCAGAAGGGCGTAGCGGAGAATGCCAAACGGGAGCCGACGGTCGCGGAGGAGAAGCTGGAAGGTATCTGTCGGGACACGAAGCGATCCGATGGATTCCTGGAGGCGACGACGGAGGGACTGGAGTTTCACGACGTTCAGAGCTTAGCTGTATCTGGGATCGTGGAAGCCCCCCACAAGGAGCCGTCCCACCAGCCAGCCCCGCCACCCGATTCCCATGAGCGAAGCACCGTGCGTCTACCCGAAAACGTCCGGGCCAAAACGCATCACCACCGAGAAAAGGAGGGAACGGTGTTAACAAAAACAAGCGCAGACATAAAAATTCAACCCAGATAATACCTCATGAACCCCACCTATCGCACCATAGACTACAATAGCGCTGATGACTGTGAGTTGTTGGCCCGCTGGTATAACGATCGCTCCTCGAGACACCTCCACATCCTCTTTACCAGCGCCGAGAACGCCGCGGAGATCTTCACCCCTGAGCACTTTCAACGTATGGGACAGGGCTTTTCCGCTGAGAGCACCCGCCACGATCTAATGGTGCTTGTCGATGGCGTCCCTGCTGGGGAGGCAAGAATTGAAATGGATCCTCCAAAGTTGCTCACGAAGCGGCCGAACACGGCTTGGATTTACCTGATGATTGCAGATCCAAACTTTAGACGACGTGGGCTGGGTACGCGCATCATCGATGACCTCGAGTCCCTCGCTGTCGATGCAGGTGCAGAACGTATCGAGGCTGGTATTTTTGAATACAACGCGCCATCACTCTCGTTCTTTATTCGGCGTGGGTATACAGAATTTCAACGGAGACTCAATCGAATCTGGTGGAATGGGCGTATGTGGAACGAAGTACGACTTCTTAAAACCCTTTAAGCTGTACAGACACTCCCCATGAAGCGAGTAAGCTGGCTGATATAGATCACCTTTCAAGCCGTCAGTATCCATATCGGTCTCCACAACGAGCTTCCTGTTGTAGGTCATAGCTTCCTGTTTTTTTCGAAATCTCCGGTGCCTCCTGGTTTTCGGAACGGGAAGCATGGCGCCCAACGCCGTGGCATAGACGACGGGCCGAGTCGTGGAGCGCGGAGCGCGGGTGCCGGAGTGGAGGCCTGGCGTTTATGCGGTGTTGGTCCACGGAATACGCGTTCCGGGCTGTTTGCCAGCCCCGCCTCCGCAGCCCAAGAACACATCCCAGCCCGCAGTGGGGCCTGATTGTCATTGGCCCTCGACCATGCCAATGGATGCTGTAGCCAGTGCTGGACGGAAGGTACTGGCTCACTCCGACGCACAACCGACGACCGGCTCGGGTAGCGGCCACACTCGGGGCTCCGCGCAGGACACGTTCAGCTCGGCGGCCATCAGCTCGCAGAGAACTTGGTACCCTGCCTGTCGCTGGACCGGCGGGGGGTCGTCGTGCAAGATCTTGAAGCTGAAGGCGTCTGCGGCGTCGGCTTCTTCTATGGATTCGCCGGTCCAGAAGAGGACCGAGTCCGCGCTTGGTCCCCCATCTGACGGCCGCGTGCCACTCGTGGTTCGGGCCTGCAACACCTGGAGCCAATTGCCGTACGTGTCGGGCTCGCTGTGCCATTGCAACACCGGTACGTCTCTGCGATGGAGCACCCGGCTCCGCCGCCCGCGAGGATGCTGTGGGGAGACCACGAGTCGCTGGCCCCCATCGACCACCTCCAGAGCAAAGCCCGTGGGCTGGTTAAGCCCAAGCATCAGCGCTCCCGGTACTCCAAGGCCTGCCACCCAGCACCCAAAGAGCAAACCCCTGATGCCCAGATCTGCCTCCATCGGGCCGCGGAGAGTTAGTCTCGTCGTCGTTAGGCGAAACTCAGAGACCGCCGACAAGCCAAGTTGCACACCGAACACCGCAACTCCCACTGGGGCCATCCAATGGTAGGGGTGGGCCGACGGATCCAAGTTGAACACCAGGGAAAGGGCGGTCACGAGAGCCATCCATGCCGGAAATCCGACCAGCAAAATGTGCCCCCGGGACAGCAGGCACCAGACCGGAAAGAGTACCGTGACTGCAAGCATCCCCCCGAACTTGGGAATGGTCGCGACGCGCAAACCCTCCGCCTCCTGCGTGATGCGCAAGCGGTTCCAGATCAGGTCGGGGTACTCCCGCAGGGCCGACTGGGTGAGCACATCTACCGAAGGAAGAGCCGACAGCTCTCGCCAGATCTGCACCAGCTCGTACACGTACCAGCCAACGAGCAACAGGAGCGCAGCGAGAAGGGGCCGACGCACGGCGAGGATGCGCTTTGCTAAGGTCTCAGAGGTGGCTGCGAGGGACATGGGGCGTTCTTCGGTGGGTCGTGGTGAAACCCAGTGTATCCACAACTCGCAGAGTTGGAGCTCATGCGAGGCACGGCGAAGGCGGTTGTGCGGGGTGGTCGCAAGCCCGATGGCTGATGTCGCTCAACCCCCGTGGCATAGACGACGGGCCGGAGCGGAGGGCTGGCGTCTATGCCGAGGCGTTAGGCGCAACCGCCTACGCCGATCCGCAGTTCGCGCCTGAAGGGGAACCTTCAACCGGTGAATGGCGTAATGTTGCGAACAGGGGGTTGGATTGTCCCAGTATTTGTGTCACCCACACATTGGGGTCGGTCGACTGGGTCGGCATCCAAAGTGGTTTTTTCGAAGTCCAAATCTTCGTTAGCTGGATGTGTCCGCTGGTGTATCGATTGCTGTGTACCCCAACGCCCTCAGGCGCGCGCACGCCTTGGCTATGCCTTTGGCTATGGTAACCGGT